>NZ_LEKU01000016.1:0-176547 GCF_009932355.1 Riemerella anatipestifer | reverse complement strand
CAGATGAGGCGGTTATGAAATCAACTTTCTTGGCTTTAAGAGAAGCTACTAAGAAATGGTCGAAACCTATTCATAATTGGGGCTTGATTTTAAATCAATTTTTAACTATTTTTGAACAAAGGGTTCAACTTTAAAAAAGTTAAACCCTCGGTAATTTTAACTTACACACTTTACGGGATAGTGTCTTCTTAAGTAATAAAACCAAAAAGGAAAGATTTAATGAACTTATTTTGTATTTTGAAGAATTTTATGAAAAATGCGGTACAAGTTTTGAATATTATTTATCAAATTTTTCATTCAATAAGATTAAACTAGAATTAGACAATTCTGTTCTTGACTATTCTAAAAACATTAGAGCAATAATTAATGATTCACAATCTAAGCTAATAGCTATTCCTGCTGCGTTTATACTCGGTGCATCTCAGATTGATTATACAAATCCATTTGCTTTAAAAAACTGCATCATTGTTATTTCAGCATTTTTGTTTTCCTATATAATTTCTATTTTTATAAATAATCAGATAAATGCAATTGAAATTATTGAAGATAACTTAACCAACTATAAAAGCGTTTATAAACGTTCAAAAGCAAATCAACTAGAAGATGAACGTGAACTTGATAATTTAAAAAAACTTATTATAAGGTCGTTTAATAAAACTGAAAAAGAATTATCAAGTCAACAAAGTAGATTGGGTATTTTACAATACTGTAATTGGGGAATTTCGGTAGCACTATTATTGTCAATTTTTGCAGTATTTTTAAATAACAATGGTCAAGAATTGTGGCAGCAGCTAACATTGTATTTACAAAAGGCAGGGTTTAGATAATGATAGGTTATTTTTCTTAAATTGCTCTTCATACTTGTTACAACATTATAAATGAATTTAAGTAAGTTTTATATTTGATTATTATAATGATACCAAAAACGGTTGTATCCAAAATGATACAACCGTTCTTCTATTATGAAAAAAACTTTATTAATTAAGCCTCTTCAGTTTTAGTTTCTTTAGCCTTAGGCGCTTCTACTACAGGAGCATCAGATACTACTTCAAACTCATAATCGTGCTCTACTTCTCTGTGAAGTCTTACTTTAGCAGTAAATTTACCTAATCTCTTAATAGTATTTCCAGGGATTTTGATGTATTTTTTATCTACCTCAACACCTGCTTTCGCTAATTCTTCAGCTAAGTTAGCATTGTTGATAGAACCGAATAATTTATCACCAGAACCTACCTTAGCAACGATAGAAACAGTAGTCTTCTTAAGTTGCTCTACAATTTTGTTAGCAGCAGCTACTAATTTAGCTTCTTCTTCTTTTCTAGCTTCTAATACTTCAGCTAAAACCGCTCTATTTTTAGGTGTCGCTAAAACTGCATATCCTTGAGGGATTAAGAAGTTTCTAGCGTATCCTGGCTTTACATCTACTGTATCAAACTCTAATCCTAAGTTTTCTACATCTTTTTTAAGAATAATTTCCATTGTTTGTTGTTGTCTTGTTTAGGTTTTAGAAGTTTAGAATCCAAACTCAATAGTTGACTTTCCAAATATCCTAAAACAGTTAGAATTTTTTAATTTAACTAATTCAGCAACTTATATAATTACTTCAATAAGTCTGCTACATACGGCATAAGTGCCAAATGTCTTGCTCTTTTAATAGCAGCAGATACTTTTCTCTGATATTTTAAAGAAGTTCCCGTATATCTTCTTGGTAAAATTTTACCTTGCTCATTAACGAACTGAAGAAGGAAATCTGCATCTTTATAATCTACATATTTGATACCGTATTTTTTAAATCTACAGTATTTTTTTTCAGATTTAGTATTGATATCTAGTGGTGTAAGGAATTTTACTTCAGACTCCCCACCTTGTGCGGCTTGTTGTGCCATTTCATCTATTGCCATAGTTTCTTTTTTTAGGGGTTAAAAATTAAGCTTTTTTAGATTTTAGTTTTGCTCTTCTCTTTTCAGCATACTCTACAGCGTGCTTGTCTAACTTTGTAGTTAAGTAACGGATAACTCTCTCGTCTCTTTTGAAAGCAAGTTCTAAATCTGCCACGATAGTTCCTTCACCTTTGAATTCTATCAAAGTATAGAAACCATTCTTTTTCAATTGAATAGGGTAAGCTAACTTTTTTAGTCCCCAATTTTCTTTGGCTACGATTTCGCAATTTTGATCTTTTAAAAGATCCTCAAATTTTTTCACTGCTTCCTCCACCTGAGCGTCAGACAGAACGGGAGTTAAAATGAAAACAGTTTCGTAATGATTCATAATGTTAATAATTATATAGTTAAAATTTCAAGGTGCAAAGCTAATGCTTTTTTTTTATATACACAAACGCTATTTTAGAGATTTAGACAACCACTTTCCATTTATCAAAATGGAGGTATAAAAGTACTTTTACAATATGGTTGCTACTTTATCACAAAGCCATTCCAAAAGCTCTACATCTTCCTTCGTAAAAGGATTTATTGTGTGAGAATCTATATCTATTTGACCTATATTATCTCCATTTTTTATGATAGGAACTACCAATTCTGCTTTAGTATCTATAGAGCAAGATAAATAGTTATCTTCAGCCATAACATCTGGTACTTCAAACGTTTTATTAGATACAGCTACTTGTCCGCAAATCCCCCTACCGAAAGGAATAACCGTATGATCCGTAGGTGCTCCTACATAAGGTCCTAATATAAGTTCTTCTTTATTTCCGTTTTTAAAATAAAACCCTGTCCAATTAAAGTAACTTTTCTCTTGGTCTAAAACTTCACAAATTGTTTTGAGTTTTTCATCTCTAGTAAGATGATTATCAGAAATAACCTCTGATAATTTTATTTTTAAATGCTCCATACCTAGTTTGTTTTAAAATTCCTTCAAGGCTATTGCTTCTTTATAACCAAACATTCCTCTCTCTTTAATCATATCCGCTACACCTTCTGGAAGTTGGCATTCCCAACCTGTTTCACAACTTGCTATTTTAGACAAAATTTCACGAGAATAGATTTCGGAATATTCAGGATTATATGTCTCAATATCAACTATTCTATTATTATGCTTGAAGTATTTGTACAATTCTTTAAGATTTTCATTCACTTTTAAATTATCAGAATCTAATACCTCGTGAGTTTCTGGGTCTTTGTATGGATACAAATAAACCCTCATATCTTTTCTAAAGAATTTACCAAACGCTTCCAATATTCCGCCTGGTAAATTTTTGTAATAATCTTCATCAAAGACCATCAGCAAATTATTAACTCCCATTGCTACACCCAAATAGCGAATATTGTAACTGTAAAAATATTCTACCAAACGATAATATTCAGAAAAGTTAGACACCATTACAGTATAACCTAACTTTGCCAACACATCTACCCTATCTAAGAAATCTCTCTCATCTATTTTACCCGTTGCTCTCAAGTTAGCCGTTGTAATTTCAAAAATAATTACAGTATCCTCAGGCTTTCCTTTAGTATCTTTTAAAAAGAGGTCTAGCCCATTTTCAAACATATCTATATTTACCAATGTTACAGGTCTAAAACTACCTCTAACCGCAAAAACATCTTTTTTGTAAAGAATATCTGCAGGAAGCATATTCTTGCCTTCGGAATTAAATAGTACCGCTTCAGTCATACCTTTTTTGACAAGCTGTAAACTCATCAATCGGTTATCAACATACTCAAATGCAGGTCCTTGGAAATCAATCATATCTATCTCTATCTTATCAATAGAAATATCATCGTAAAGACTGTTAATCAACTGTCTAGGATTATCAGCATAGTTAAAAGCCCCAAAAATGAGATTAACACCCAAATTCCCTAAAGTTTCCTGCTGAAGCGTCGCATCATTTTCTTTAAATCTGATATGTAAAATAATTTCGCTGTACTCCGCATCTGCCTCGTGCTGGAACATCAATCCTACCCAACCATGACCTTTAAAGGTTTTATGGTAGTTTATTGTGGTTACAGTATTAGCATATGAAAAAAACTTTCTATCTGGAGTTTCAGTATTATCTAGTCGCTCTTCTATAAGGCTAACCTCATGCCTGAGCATTTTTTTTAATCTATTTTGAGTAACAAATCTATTCTTAACCTCTTGTCCGTAGATAGCATTACTGTACTCCTTATCATAGGCAGACATCGCTTTGGCAATAGTACCAGAAGCTCCTCCTGCTCTAAAGAAATGACGCACCGTCTCCTGCCCCGCTCCAATCTCCGCAAATGTACCATATATTGAAGGGTCTAGATTAACTGCTAATGCTTTTTGTTTAGGGGTTAAAACCGCTTTGATTCCCGACATACGCAATATTTATATTTTTTGTAAATTTACCAAAATGATTTTAAACTCAAAAATGAAGCTGAAATTTTTAGGCACAGGCACTTCGCAAGGCATACCTGTTATAGGATCTAACCACCCTGTTTGCCTCTCTCAAAATCCTAAAGATAAAAGACTTAGGTCTTCCGCTATAATTACGACTAATGACAATAAAAAAATTTTAATAGATTGCGGACCCGATTTTAGACAACAGATGCTTTCCTTCGGAGAATCTCACATAGATGCCCTCTTAGTAACGCACGAACATAATGACCATATTATTGGGTTGGACGACCTTCGTCCCATTATTTTCAATACTAATAAAAATATACCTATCTACTGTTTAGAAAGAGTTTCAAACGAAATCATACAAAGGTTCCCTTACGCCTTCGCTACGGAAAAATATCCTGGAGCACCTAGTTTTGACTTATATAAAATTACAAACCAACCATTTGAACTACTAGAAATTTTAGTAGAACCTATAGAAGTACTCCACGGAAAACTCCCCATACTTGGTTATAAAATAGGAAATCTAGCCTATATTACCGATGCGAGTTCCATTAGTGAAGACCAACTTGAGAAATTAAAAAATTTAGATATTTTAATCATCAACTGCCTAAGAGCAGAAGAACTACATGCTTCCCATTTTATACTTCCACAAGTTTTAGAACTTGTAGAAATATTAAAACCTAAAACTACTTACCTCACACATATTAGCCATAGATTAGGGTTTCACTATGAAATAGAAAGCCTATTACCTCCTCACATAAAACCTGCTTATGATGGATTGGAAGTTTTTTGGTAAAATGCTAAAAAATATTTTTGTATAATCTAAAAAAAGTCTATATTTGCAGTCTCTAATTCAACACATGCCCAGATGGCGGAATTGGTAGACGCATTGGTCTCAAACACCAATGCCGAAAGGCGTGCCGGTTCGATCCCGGCTCTGGGTACGGTAAAATGCTATTGAGTTTATCAATAGCATTTTTTATTTCCAAATAACAAAAAAGAGCTACTTTAAAAAGTAGCTCTTTTGCTAGCTATTATATTGAACATTTTAAAGATTGTTCAATATAAATTGTGTCATCTTTTCATAAAGTTGAGAGCGAGTATTTCCTCCATATATACTATGATTTTTATCTGGATAGGTCATAAACTCAAACTGCTTTTTATTCTGAATAAGTGCCTCGGAAAATACTGCTGCATTCTGAAAATGCACATTATCATCTGCCGTACCGTGTATCATCAAGAACTTACCTTTTAATAAATGAGCATATTCCGTAGGAGAATTTTCATCATAACCTTTTGCATTTTCTTGTGGGGTTCTCAAAAATCTTTCTGTATAAACCGTATCATAAAAACGCCAATTGGTTACTGGTGCTACTGCAATCCCCATTTTAAAGACATCAGCCCCTTTAGTCATCGCTAAACTAGCCATGTAACCTCCAAAGCTCCATCCAAAAATACCAATTCTGCTAGCATCTATATAAGACTGTTCCCCAAACCATTTCGCAGCAGTTATTTGGTCTTCTATTTCATATTTACCTAAATTAAGATAAGTTGATTTTTTATAATTTGCACCTTTATAACCTGTACCTCTACCGTCTACACAGGCTACAACATAGCCTTTCTGAACTAGATGATTAAACCATAAACCATTACTGGAATCCCAAGAATTACTTACCTGCTGAGACCCTGGTCCTGAATACTGAAACATAAACAAAGGATACTTTTTATTAGGGTCAAAGTTTTTAGGCTTCATAATCCACACATTCATTTGGTCTCCTGCATTATTAGGTATGGTAAAAAATTCCTTTTCTACCCAATTATCCGTTTTCAACTTAGTTAAAAGTTCACTATTGTTTTGTATTTCTTTCAAGCTCTTTCCATTTCTATCTCTCAACACATATTTGTGTGGTGTTTTAGCCGAAGAGGTTGTATTGATAAAATAATTAAAATTAGGACTAAAAGAAGCCGTATTGTTACCTTCTAAATCCGAAATAATTTGAGATTTACCTGTATTGATATTGATTTTAGATACCACTTTGTTGATGCTTCCATTCTGAGTAGTTTGCACAAAAACCTCTTGATTTTTAGCATCAAAACCGTAATAATCTGTAATTTCCCAATTTCCTTTTGTAACTTGTTTTTTTAGTTTGCCTTTGGCATCATACCAATATAAATGACGATAACCATCTCTCTCCGAAGCCCATAACATACCTCCATCAGAAAGAAATTCTAAAGTTAAATTATCGGTTTCTATCCATGCCTTATCGGTTTCTGTAAATAGTTTTTCTATTTTTCCGTTAGAGGTTTTTAGCTTTAGTATATCTAACTTATTCTGATGCCTGTTAGCCGTAGCCACCAAAACCTCATCAGACGCCTTAGACACAAATAACTGTGGAATATAGTAGTTTTCAAAAGCACCTAAATCTACCTTAGTTATCTTCTTTGTAGCTAATTGATAATAATGTAAACTAACTTCCGAGTTTTTTTCGCCCGCTTTTGGATATTTGAATTTAAAATCTTGTGGGTATAGATTGTTTCCGTAGATAGGCATATTCATTTCAGGAACAGCCGTTTCATCAGACCTTACAAAAACAATGGCATCACCGCCACTATTCCATACATACTGTTTGGCGTGACCAAATTCCTCTTCATAAACCCAATCTGCCAATCCGTTCAAAATTTCATTTTTCTTACCGTCCGTTGTAATTTGAACCACCTGCCCCGATGCTAAGTCTTGGTAATACAAATTATTTTCTGAAATAAAAGCCACTTTACTACCATCAGGCGAGAATGTAGGCTCCTGAACAGGTTTGCCTTCAAATAAAGAAATGATTTTTCCGTTTGATAAGTCTTTAATTTCAAAAATACCTAAAAAAGAATGTCTGTAAATAGGCTCACTAGCTTTTTGTAACAAAATCTTTTGACCGTCGTTAGAAAGTTGATAATCTTCATATCTTCCCTCTACTACATAACCTTCTTTTTGTAAAGTTTTATAAGAGTACTTTGCAACTCCTGTTGGTTCTATTACGGCGTAATAATCATCTGTTTTTAATGGAGAAATCCCCACTATACCTTTACCTCTATAATAGCCCGAATAGATTTTATCTAGTGTAATTTCTTGTCCTTTATAGGCATTAACAGACAAAAATAAACCTAATGCTAGTATCACTATTTTTTTCATACCATAATAATTATTAATTATTACAAATCGTCCCAAAGATAAAAAAACTAACTATTCTATTTAACATTTAATCAAAAATAAAAAATCACCCCAATGTTCTGGAGTGATTTTAGATATTTAGTACTGAAAACTTCTTATTGCTTCTAAAGTTTTATCTATCTCGTTATCTTTTATTTCAGAAGAAATAAACCAAGTTTCGTACCCACTAGGTGGAAGATAAACACCTCTCTCTAACAAGTGATGGAAAAAGGTATTAAATAACGAATGATTGGCTTGTTGTGCCTCATCAAAGTTAGCCACTCTATTAGTATGGAAAAACACAGACATCATAGAGCCTTTTCTATTGATACGGTGTTCAATCCCTTTTTCGTTAAGGATTTTAGCAATTTCAAAATCTAATTTTTCTGTGGTCTTATCAAGGTTTTGATAGAAATTCTTATCATTTTTAATAAGTTGCAATGTCGTCAGTCCCGCTCTCATCGCAATAGGATTACCACTAAGCGTTCCTGCCTGATAAACAGCACCCTTAGGAGCTAGACATTCCATAATTTCACGACGCCCAGCAAAGGCACCCACAGGCATACCTCCACCGATAACTTTACCATAAGTTACCAAGTCTGCCTTCACTCCATAGACCTCTTGAGCTCCACCAAATCCTAAACGAAAGCCCGTCATCACTTCGTCAAAAATTAAAAGAGTTCCGTTAAGGTCGCAGATTTGTCTTAGATTTTGCAAAAAGTTATTTTCAGGAAGTACACAACCCATATTACCAGCCACTGGCTCTATGATAACCGCCGCAATTTGCCCTTCGTTATGACGGAATAAATCTTGAATTTGTTCCCAATCGTTATATCTTGCCAATAAAGTGTCTTTAGCCGTACCTTGCGTAACTCCTGGAGAGTTAGGGTTTCCAAAAGTTGCCGCACCACTCCCTGCTTTTATCAGAAACGAGTCTGAATGCCCATGATAACACCCCTCAAACTTAATGATTTTATCTCTCCCTGTGTAACCTCTAGCCAAACGAATAGCACTCATACAAGCCTCTGTACCAGACGATACCATTCTTATTTGGTCTATATTAGGTACATTTTCTGTAATGAATTTAGCAATTTCGGTTTCTAACTCAGTAGGCGTTCCAAAGGAAAAGCCTTTTTCAGCTTGTAACTTTACAGCCTCCAGCACTTCGGGGTGAGTATGCCCTAATATAGCCGGCCCCCACGAATTGATATAATCTATATAAGTTTTATCGTCTGCGTCTGTAAGGTAAGCTCCTTTAGCAGACTTCATAAATACAGGTGTTCCGCCCACCGATTTAAACGCTCTTACAGGAGAGTTTACACCACCTGGAATATAGTTTTTAGCCTCTTGAAACAAGGCACTACTTCTTTGATATAACATCTTAATTTTATTTTTCCGAATTATTAAATATTATCTGCGTGGAGCTTTCTTTTGCAAATAAATAATTTGCCCTTGCTTAGGCTGTTCTCCATACTCCATTCTATTTTTGGAATAAAGTTTTCTCAGTTTGATACCAAACTTTTGAGAAATTTTATGCATTGTATCTCCCTTTTCAGCCTTGTATGTTTCTATACTTCCTGTAGAAGATTTTGGTTCTAAAAACAAAACATCATTTGCTTTTAGTTTATTCTCACTTAAATCATTCCACTTTAACAATCTCCCCTCTCTCATGTCAAACTTTTTAGCAATGTAAGCCACATCAGTATCTGCTGGAATCACTACATACTTCAATCCTCCATTAGGATGAGATTTTACTGTTATGCCTTCCAACAATGCTAATTTTTCTTTTCTTAGTTGATCTGCTGTTTTCTGTTGCTCTGCATAAGAAGTTTGCTGATAAGGAACATGCACCGTTACACTTTCCTTCTTTTTAACCTCTTTTTGTGAGTTTATTTTCGCCATAAACTCTTTATCATCATTCAACTCTGGATAAAGTTTCAATAATGTAAAAGGAACTTCCTTAGACGAAATATTATCAAACTCGTATAATTTATACTTTTCTATTTTGCTTATCAAAATATAAGCATATCTAGGATTGGTAGCATACCCCGCTTTTTTAAGCCCATGAGCCCAAGCTTTATAATCCTTTGGGTCAAGTTTAAATAGATTAGTATAGTATTTACGATAAGCTAAAAACTTAGAATGGTCTTCGTAAGACTCCTTTGGGTCGTTATACACACGGAAACATTCGTTAGGAGCATCATCGGTATGCCTCATGGTTTTGCCCGTCCAGTCTTCCTTACATTTAATTCCAAAGTGATTGTTACCTTCTTGTGCTAAGCGAGATTGCCCACCTCCTGTTTCTAATATCCCTTGTGCCAAAGTAATACTTGCTGGGATTTTATATTTTTCCATTTCTTCTACGGCATATCCTGCAAAACGCTGGATATATTGGTCATCTGTTGCCCATGTCTGAGCCTTAAATTGTGAAACAACTAAAACCGCCGAAGCTATCAAAAATTTTTTCATAATATCTTATAAATTATGTTTTTATTAAAAATAAAGCAGCAAACCAATCCAGTTTGCCACTCAACAAAGATACAATAATCTTTTTATTTGTAAACGGAAGCCTCTCTCACCTATATCCCATCTCCCTCAACAATAATGGGTCTGCCTTGGTTTTTCAGGAATTCATTAGCTCCTTTTATACCTTGCAAACCACCTGTATGAAAGGCTAAAATTTTACTACCTTCAATAAAAAAGCCCTCATCTATCAGCTCCCATAAACACTTCATCATCTTGCCTGTATAGATAGGTTCCAACAAAATATTATAACTATGATAAAATTTATTGATAAAAGCCACTACTTCGTCTGTTATTTTACCATAACCACCTTGACCTGTCTCCAGTAGTTGAAAATTATTTCTTCCGCTCCATTCTAAAATTTTACTGTCTAAAGAATCATCTTTCACAGCCTTAAAGCCTAAAACTTCCTGATGTTTTTCAGCAAATTTAGAAAGTCCAGCTATTGTCCCACCAGTGCCTACCGCCGCACATAAGTAATCAAACTCCACTGTTTTTTCATTCAACATAAATTGAACGCCCTCCACCGCTAAAACATTACTCCCTCCCTCTGGAATGATAAGTGCGTTAGGAAAAAGCTCCTGATAAATTTCTGTAAGGTGATTTTTATCTCTATATGATTCTCTAGTTACAAAATCGAAAGTCATTCCGTCTTCGTTAGCCTTTACTAATGTAGGATTTTCTTCCCACTTATAGACCAGCTCTTCTCCTCTTATAATACCTAAAGTTAGGACTTCTAACTCTCTCCCCAAAGCTGCCGTTGCAGCAATATGGTTAGAAAAAGCACCACCAAAAGTAATAATCAGTGGATTTTCGACCTGTTTTTTCCTGTAATTCTCTATGTTATAAAGTAGTTTCCAGTATTTATTACCTGATATTTCTCGGTGCACCAAATCCTCTCTCTTAATATAGAGCTCAATTTGTTTATTAGAATGAGGAATTTTTATTATTGGAATTTCAACTTTATTCATTATTTGTATTTTAAAAATGCCCAAAAACTCCTCTCTTTAAGATAATGTAAATTAGATTCATTAGCATAAGCCTCTCTTTCAAAACAAATATTGATGTAGGCTAAATGAGGATTTTTGTATTGATATAATCTATAATAAAATTCTAATACATACCATAAATAGAAGAAAACAAGTCCTAACTCCAGCTGTTGTCTTAAGTGTATTTTTTCGTGATTAACCAACTTTTTATTAGTTTTATCTGCCTTTTTGCGTAAAAAAATGAATGGAAAAATAGCAATTCCTGTAATTTTTGTATTTTTAAGCAATTTTTGGCACACTATTATCATTAGGATAAAATTAGTATAGCAAAGATATAAATTCTAACTTATGTCATCACACAACAGTAATGAAAATGAAGATTTCTATTATAACGAACAAGGTTATAAGGTGTTTACGGAAAAATACCATCTTAAAAGAGGTTACTGTTGCAAAAGTGGCTGTAAACATTGCCCATATGGATATGACAAGAAAACTGACACATTTATCAAGAGTAAAAAACCTTTAAAACAATAGCAAAATGAAAAAATATGTTTTTTTAATCCTAGTAGCCGCTACACTAAGCATTACTTCTTGTAGCCCTTTTAACATCAGAACTGACTATGCAGAAACCGCTCAGTTTAATCAGTATAAAACTTATATGTTCCGAACTGATGATTTAAAAATAAATGATTTGGACAAGGACAGAGTGCTTAATGAAATTGCAAAGCAATTCAACGCTAAAGGTCTTAGTACTAATCAAAACCCAGATTTAATAGTCAATGTAAAAGCTTCTCATAAAAAGGTAGAAGATATACAAAGTACCAACCCTTATGGTATGTGGGGCTGGGGAGGTCCTTGGGGCTGGGGTTGGGGTATGAACCGCACTTGGATATCTAACTATAACACAGGTACTTTAGTAATAGATATTGTAGATGCTAAGACTAACAAATTGGTTTGGCAAGGTATCGGAAGCGGCATCAATGTAGACACTCCTAAGTCTAAGCAAAAACAAATACCTCAAATTGTAGAAGGAATTTTAAAGAACTATCCTCCTCAGAAAAAATAATAATTCATAGGGCTATCTTTTTAAGGTAGCCTCTTTTTTATCATTCACTTATTAAATATCTAGCCTATTAAATAGCACTAAAAACAATATAAAATTCTTACTTTTGTAGGTATAAATTTTTTAACATTGAGAACACATTTCATTGCTATAGGCGGAAGTGCTATGCACAACCTAGCCATCGCTCTTAAAGATAAAGGTTATGTAGTAACAGGTTCAGACGACGCCATTTTTGAACCTTCAAAATCAAGATTAGAAAAAAAAGGATTACTCCCTGAAAGTCTTGGTTGGTTTCCAGAAAAAATAACATCAGATATAGATGCTGTAATACTAGGTATGCACGCCCATGCTGATAATCCCGAACTAGCCAAAGCTAAAGAACTTGGTCTTAAAATATTTTCTTACCCAGAGTTTTTGTACGAGCAAAGCAAAGATAAAACTCGTATCGTAATCGGTGGCTCACACGGTAAAACTACCATTACCTCTATGATTCTTCATGTCCTCAATTTTCATCAAAAAGAGGTAGATTATATGGTGGGAGCACAACTAGAAGGCTTTGATTGTATGGTAAAAACCACAGAAACTAACGACTTTATGATTCTGGAAGGAGATGAATATTTATCCTCACCTATAGATTTAAGGTCAAAGTTTCTTTTGTACCAACCTAACATCGCTCTTATTTCTGGGATTGCGTGGGACCACATCAATGTATTTAAAACTTTTGATGATTACATAGAACAATTTAGAAAATTTGTAGCAAGTATTACTCCTGGTGGCGTATTGGTGTACAATGAAGAAGACGAAGAGGTAGTAAAAGTAGTAGAAGCTGCCGAAAATTACTTCAGAAAAATCCCTTACAAAACTCCAAAATATAAAATTACAGACCAAAAAGTTTATCTAGAAACCGAAATGGGAGAAATTCCGTTGTCTGTTTTTGGTGCTCATAATTTACTGAATATGGAAGGTGCTAGGCATATTTGCCAACAGCTAGGTATTATGGAAGAAGATTTTTATGAAGCTATTATGAGTTTTAAAGGTGCATCTAAAAGATTAGAAAAAGTTGAAAGAAACGATAATGGCATTCTTTACAAAGATTTTGCCCACGCTCCTAGCAAGGTAAAAGCGACTACGAAAGCGTTTTCGGAGCAATTTTCTAACACCACTAAATATGGTTTCTTAGAACTTCACACTTACTCTTCTCTAAATCCAGAGTTTTTAGAGCAATATGCTCATAGTTTAGATTTACTAGACCAAGCGGTAGTTTTCTACTCGGAGGAAGCTCTAAAAATAAAAAGAATGGACTCTATTTCTCCAGAACTTATCAAGGAGAAATTTAAAAATACTAATCTAAAAGTGTTTACCAGTGCGGAAGAATTGCACCAATATTGGCAAAGTTTGGATAAAACCCAAGGAGCTTTTCTTATGATGAGTAGTGGTAATTTTGGTGGATTAGATTTAACTCAGTAATACTTTCGGCGTTTAATGCAACTAGAGCACCACGAAATTATCAATCCAAAACACCACAAAGAGATAAGCCTTATTTTGGAACATCTACAATCTCCAGAAAATATAGGGCTTATCCTTAGAACAGCCGAAGCTATGGGAGTGCAAAAAGTCGTGATACTTTCTGATAACTTCCACCAACTTTCCCCTAGAATAAAACGAACCACAAGAAGTACCGAAAATAATCTCAATATCATTTTTGTAAATAGTTGGGAAGAGGCTGTAAATCACTTTGAAAAAAACACTCACTTTTACGCATTAGAAAAAACAAGTAAAAGTGTAGATTACACATCTTTTGAATATCATTTCCCTTGTGTTGTTGTATGTGGTAACGAAAAAAATGGGGTTTCCGAAAAAGCTCTAGAAAAGTGTACCAATCATCTACACATCAATATGTATGGAAAGAACACTTCTCTAAATGTTGCTATTGCCACTGGCATTTTACTTTCAAAAATAGTTTCCTAAAAAATAGAATATGACTTGGACTGAAGTATTAGCACCTATAAAAAATTCCTCTTATTTTAAAAATTTATGGCAAAAAGTAAAACAGGAATATCATCAGTATAAATGCTTTCCTCCCAAAGAACAAATATTTAGAGCGATTGAACTTACTCCTTTTGAAGAAGTGAAAGTCGTAATTTTAGGGCAAGACCCTTATCATAATGATTTTCAAGCTAACGGATTATGTTTTTCAGTATCAGACCAAGTGCCTGCACCACCATCTCTAAGAAATATTTTTAAAGAATTACAAGATGATTTAGGTATAATCAAAGCCAGCAACGAGCTAGACTCTTGGGCAAAGCAAGGCGTACTTCTACTAAACGCTACTCTTACCGTAAAAGCTCACGAAGCGAACTCTCATAAAGATTTAGGCTGGGAAACCTTTACAGATTTTATCATCAAGGAAATATCAAACAAGAAAGAAAATGTTGTTTTTGTGCTTTGGGGTTCTTTTGCACAAAAAAAAGCTCAGTTTATAGACGCACACAGGCATTACATTATAAAAACTGCCCACCCTTCTCCTCTATCCGCTCACAGAGGTTTTTTAGGTAGTAGACCTTTCTCTAAGATAAACAGCTATCTTCTATCAAAAAATAAGGAGGAAATTAAATGGTAACTTGACTGAATAAAAAATGGCAAGCTACCTAAATCACACCGCTACAACCGATTACCTTTGCTGCGTTCCCACCCTGGAGGATTTTCAGGAGCTGGTTGTTTAGGACTTGCCGTTGCAAATATACAACTTTTTCAGAAAATACAAAACATCAGAAAATTTATAGCTTCAGTAGAACTACATTTTCCATGCGTTTATCATTTCTCTTTTCCCTTTAGGACCTTCTAATTTTTCCACTTTAAAGTTAAGCGATTTTAACACCCTTTGAAAACTCCCTTTAGAAGAGTATGTAGTTAACAAACCTCCTACTTTCATTTTCTCTGCCACCATTTCCATAAGAGGTAGCTCCCACAAATCTGGCTGAACTCTAGCTCCAAAACAATCGAAGTATACCAAATCTATCTTTGGCAACTCAATGTTTTTTAATTCATAAAAATCTGTATTAATTTTTGTGATATTAAAATTAGGCAATATCTCGCAAGGTTGCTCCCATTCACATTCGTGTAAAGTTGTATTGATAACATCTATATCAGGAAGATTAAATAAATTATGAAAAGATAGTTCCTTAATTTCTTTTAAACTCACAGGATACTTCTCTAGAGTAAAATAATTTATTTTCTTTATATCATTAGAAGCCCTTATTTTTTCCATACTTACTAAAGCATTCAGCCCTGTCCCAAAACCAAGCTCTAATATATTTATTTCCAAATCATTAACCCTATCTAAACCATTTTTAATAAATACATGCCTTGCTTCTTGAAGAGCTCCATGATGAGAATGATACCCCTCATTTAAGTCATTTATAAACAATGTTTTAGAACCATCTGCCGTTAATTTAACCTCTCTTTTCATTCTATTTTTTTTCAAAAATAAACCAAAAATTGAATATTCCAAAAATTATATTATCTTTGTAAACAACGAGTAAATTTTTCAAAAATGATAATTCAAAAATCAGAAAATCCTAGAATCAGTAGTTTTAATCCTGAAAATTTTTCTTTCGGGAATACCTTTATAGACCACATGGTAATATGTGAATACGAAAACGGAAAGTGGGGAGAACCTAAACTTATGCCTTACGGACCGCTACCATTTACTCCTGCCATGATGGGTGTTAACTATGGACAGGCTTGTTTTGAAGGTATGAAAGCCTATAAGGATAAAGATGGTGAAGTTTACTTATTCCGTCCAGAGAAAAACTTTGCAAGAATTAACAAGTCTGCAAAAAGACTGGCAATACCTGAACTCCCTGAAGAAGTTTTCATGAATGGATTAAAAGCACTCATGGATATTGATAGAGATTGGATTCCTTACGGAGAAAACTCCTCTTTGTATATTCGTCCTTTATTATTTGCTACAGAAGAAGCTCTTAAAGCAAGAATAGCCGACAAATATATGTTTGCTATAGTGGCAGCACCAGCAAAATCTTACTATACAGAACCTGTTTCTGTAAAAATAGCAGACTATTACTCTCGTGCTGCTAGTGGTGGAGTTGGTTCAGCTAAGGCAGCTGGAAACTATGCTGCTTCTTTCTATCCAACTAAATTAGCTAATGAGGAAGGTTATGAGCAGATTATTTGGACAGATGACGCTTCTCACGAGTATTTTGAAGAAAGTGGCACTATGAATGTATTTGTAAGAATAGGAGATACTATTTACACACCTCCTACATCTGATAAAATATTAGACGGTATAACTAGAGATAGCTTTATACAACTAGCCAAACATAATAATATAGAGGTAAAGATAGAACCTGTTAGCGTAAAGAAAGTAATTGAGGCACACAAAGAAGGTACCTTAAAAGAAGTTTGGGGTGTTGGGACAGCAGTAGTTTTAAGTGTATTCCAAGCGTTAGGGTACAAAGATGACAAAATGGTGCTACCTCAACTAAGCGAAGAAGAAAGTTTTGCTATAAAGCTTAAAAACCAATTAGTAAGCATTCAAACTAATACAAGTGAAGACCCATTTGGGTGGAGATATAAAGTAGAGAAAGGATTTGTAGATACTTTATAATAACATCTAAATATAAGTTATAAGAAAGAGAAGACTATTCTGTTAGTCTTCTCTTTTTTATGATAACTAAAAAAAGGACACAAATTCTCAAGTTCATCTCTTTAAATTGAAATAAAAAACCCTGACACTTTAGAAAGCATCAGGGTAAAAACTAATAACCATGAAAACTCAAATTAAACATGAGAATCGTTATCATTATATCAAAAGTTGTGCCAAAAAAAGTTTTAAAACTAGAAATAAGTTCGTATTTTTGTAGGGTTAAAATTAAAATAAAATGTCAGGAAACATTACTTTTACAATGATTAAACCAGATGCAGTAGCAGATGGACACATAGGAGCTATACTAGGGAAAATAGCTGAAGCTGGATTTAAAATTAAGGCAATGAAACTTACTCAACTTACAGTAGCTGATGCTAAGAAGTTTTATGAAGTTCATGCTGAAAGACCTTTCTACGGAGAGTTAGTAGAGTTTATGTCTTCAGGACCTATTGTAGCTGCTGTTTTAGAAAAAGAAAATGCGGTTGAAGATTTCAGAAAACTAATTGGTGCTACAAACCCTGCTGAAGCGGCTGAAGGAACTATAAGAAAGATGTTCGCTAGAAGCGTAGGAGAAAATGCAGTACACGGTTCTGACTCTGACGAAAATGCACAGATAGAATCAGCATTCCACTTCTCTGGAAGAGAGATTTTCTAAGAAGAATAAAACAAATATCATAAAAAAGGCTATCTCATCTCTGAAATAGCCTTTTTTGTATCATTAAATCAATAACAAACTAACTTTCTTATTCGCAAAGGATAATCCCTTTATCGTTACTAAATTCTATAACGCCACTCTTTATCGGAAGCGAATAAACAGAGTCTTTACCATCTTCTTTAGAAAAATACTTCGCATAGTCTGCCGATACTTTATCAAGGTAAAGTTTTACTTTTCCCCCAACTAAAGACGATACAATAGCTGCGTGATTTTTCATAATATGAAACTCCCCGTTCTTCCCTGGAAGTAGCACAGACTCTACCTCTCCCTCAAAAGCTACATATTCTGGTGTTAATATTTTTATATTCATCTTAAATGACAGTTTAAAATTTTAAATGTTGAGTTCTAGAATAACCTCTAAAACTCAACACTTAAAATCTGAATTATTTATTTTCTGCTAACATTTTCTCTCCAGCCTCTATAGCTTCCTCTATAGTACCTTTAAGGTTAAATGCTGCTTCTGGTAAATGGTCTAGTTCACCATCAATAATCATATTAAATCCTTTGATAGTATCTTTAATATCTACCAATGCTCCAGGAATACCTGTAAATTGTTCCGCTACGTGGAATGGCTGAGATAAGAATCTCTGTACCTTTCTTGCACGATAAACCACCAATTTATCCTCTTCAGAAAGTTCTTCCATACCAAGGATAGCGATAATATCTTGTAATGCTTTATATCTTTGTAAAATTTCTTTTACTCTCTGAGCACAGTTGTAATGCTCCTCTCCAATAATCTCTGGAGCTAATATTCTAGAAGTTGAATCTAATGGATCTACCGCTGGATAAATACCTAAAGATGCAATTTTTCTAGAAAGTACCGTAGTCGCATCTAAGTGAGCGAAGGTAGTTGCTGGAGCTGGGTCGGTTAAGTCGTCCGCAGGAACATATACCGCCTGTACTGAAGTAATAGAACCATTTTTAGTAGAAGTAATTCTCTCCTGCATTGCACCCATCTCAGATGCTAATGTTGGCTGATAACCTACCGCAGAAGGCATACGCCCAAGAAGTGCAGACACCTCTGAACCTGCCTGTGTAAAACGGAAAATGTTATCCACGAAGAACAATACATCTCTACCTTGTCCTGTTTCTCCACCATCACGGTAGTACTCTGCTAAAGTAAGACCAGAGAGTGCCACTCTTGCTCTCGCACCTGGTGGCTCATTCATCTGTCCGAAAACGAAAGCAGCTTTAGACTCCTTCATTAACTCAGTATCTACCTTAGAAAGATCCCAACCTCCTTCTTCCATAGAGTGCATAAAGTCGTCCCCGTATTTAATAATACCAGACTCTAACATCTCTCTAAGAAGGTCGTTACCCTCACGGGTTCTTTCACCTACTCCTGCAAACACAGATAGACCACCGTGCCCTTTTGCAATGTTATTGATAAGCTCTTGAATAAGTACTGTTTTACCTACTCCCGCACCTCCAAATAAACCAATTTTACCTCCTTTTGCATAAGGCTCAATAAGGTCAATTACTTTAATACCTGTATAAAGTACTTCTGCTGAAGTAGAAAGTTGGTCAAACTTAGGTGCTTCTCTGTGGATTGGCAAACCGCCTTCTTTAGATAAATCCTGTAATCCATCGATAGCATCACCCACTACATTAAATAATCTTCCGTTAACTTCATCACCTATAGGCATTGTAATTTGGCGACCTTGTCCTACTACTTCCTGCCCTCTTTGAAGACCATCTGTAGCGTCCATAGCGATACATCTTACTGTATCCTCACCAATATGTTGCTCTACTTCAAGCACAAGCTTTTCACCATTTTTTTTAGTAATTTCCAGTGCATCATAGATCTTTGGAAGCTCTTCTACTTCGCTAAAAACGACATCTATTACTGGACCAATAATCTGAGAAATTTTTCCTTTAATTTGGTTTGCCATTGCTAATTTTTTTCTTGTGTGCAAATATAATGATTATTAACAAATTTCCAATTGCTTAAAAAAAAGATTTTTATCATATTTGCAAAACAAGTATTTGGAAAGATTTTATTGTTCTAAAATAATTCCAATAAACCTATTTTATGAAAGTTATAAGCTCCATATCTGATTATAAAAACACCTCTCCCACTGCTCTTTCAATAGGAATGTTTGATGGTGTTCATCTTGGACATCAAAGCATTATCAAAAATTTAAAGAAAATATCAGACGAGAAAAAACTCAGTTCTGGACTACTGACTTTTTGGCCACATCCTAGAACTATATTTAATCCTAATGAAAATTTAAAACTTCTAAATACTTTAACCGAAAAGACCTCTTTAATAGAGAATTTGGGTGTGGATTTTCTTTTTTTGCAAAACTTTGACGAAGATTTTAGAAACCTCTCAGCAGATGATTTTGTAAAGAAAATATTAGTAGATAAACTTAACGTAAAACATCTTATTATAGGTTATGACCACCGTTTTGGAAAGGATAAAAAAGGAGATTTCAATCTGCTCCAAAAAATGGCAACCGAGTTTGATTTTGAAGTTCAGCAATTAGATGCCATACAGCTAGAAAACCAAAACATCAGCTCTACTAAAATTAGAAATGCAATTGCCAGTGGTGATTTTAAAAGTGCTAATGATATGCTTGGTTACCATTACCCACTAAGAGGCAAGGTGATACATGGTAAAAAAATAGGAAGAACCATTGGCTATCCTACCGCTAATATCAGTATTGATAATATTAAATTATTACCCAAAAAAGGAGCTTATATTGTAGAAGTTTGGATAGATAATCTATTCTATAAAGGAATGCTAAGCGTAGGTACTAATCCCACAGTATCAGGCACGGAATTATCTGTTGAAGTGTATATTATAGACTTTAATAAAGATATTTACGACCAAGACATCACCATCAAATTTAGAGATTTTCTACATGAAGAAATTAAATTTGATGGATTAGAAGCTCTTATCAAAAAACTTGACGAAGATAAAGCTCTAACCGAAAGTTTTGAGTTCTAAAATCTATAAACTCAATACTTCTTCTTTTTGTTTTTTGGTGAGTTTGCTAAAAACCAAGTCGTAAGAGTGGTCTAACAACTCCAATAATAATGATTTTGGTAAACCTTCCACCACCACGGTGTTCCAGTGTTTTTTGTTCATATGGTAAGCCCCGTATATTTGAGGATATTTTTCTCTCAACCCTTCGCTCCATTCGGGATTGGTCTTTACATTAAATGCTAATGGAACTCTATCTAAAGAAAGTAACAAAAAGACTTTACCTGAAACCTTAAATACCAAAGTTTCATCATTAAAAGGAAAACTTTCGGTAACACCTTTCTTCTCTAGACAATAGGCTCTTATAATTTCTATATCCATAATTTTTATCTAGCCAACAGACAAAACAACAACGCCAACATAGCAGGTACAGCTTGTAATAGAATGATTTTCTTACTAGCCGTAAGCCCTCCGTAAATCCCCGCTACAATAACACACCCAAGAAAGAAAGCCCTCACATTAAAACTCCATTCTGGGTTCTCTATCAAAAAAGACCACACCAAACCTGCGACTAAAAAACCATTATATAATCCTTGATTGGCTGCTAAACCTTTAGTGGGTGTAAATAATTCTTTCGGTAGGCTTTTACCAAAAACTCTTTTACCTGCTGTTTCCCATGCAAACATCTCCATCCACAAAATGTAAAGATGCTCTACCGCCACTAAAACCGTTAAAATTTCTCCTATTATTTTCATATTTTGAAAAGACATCTATAAAGTGATTGTTTTAGAAACCAAAATTTCAAATTGGCAAGCACTCCACTTTTAGCACTTTAGTCTCCATTTCACAGATAACTTGTTATATAGTCACCCTTTTATTCAATTATCTCTAGTTTCAATTTTATCAAACCTATCTTATCTCTATTTCTAACTTTGTTATTGCTGCTAATATTCCCTCGCAAGTTTGATTCATCTGTAAAATTACTAGCATCCCAAGTATCGTTAACAATTTTTCCATCTGAATAAAACCAAGTCCTATTTGCTTTTTTTATCCGAATTAATTTCTGTTTAAATAATTTTTCGTCTTTCGGAATAAACTCTATAGTAAAATCAGTTGAAACAAAATTATTGTTATCAAATTTTAAACCCTGTTGTCCAAATTCTAACATATTTTGTTTTTTAATAGAATACATATCAAATAAACTTAATAACTTTATAGTTCTTAAAAACAGTTCATTCGTATCTGAATTCCCACTTGCATATTTAATTGTAGGAATTATTATCTCGTCTCTAAATGACTCGTTTGAAATGTATTTGAATTTTACATTTTCACTTGAAAAGTTTTTTTCTAATTCAGAAAAATAAGAACGAATATTTTTTTCTGTATCACTATTAACTTTAGGACTGACAAAAACTAGTTCGTAGTTTTTATCAGGAAAATACGATAGTAATGATAAATAGGAACGTAAAAGTTTCTTTAAAACTCTATCTTTTGTTTCTTCTTTACTTCCATAATTTAAGCCTGCTTCGTGAAAAGCAATATCTATTGCATAAACAGTGTTACTTGAATCCATACCAATCACATCAACTTCTGCTTGTTTGAGTAACTGCCTTAATTGTGATTTTTTAAAAACATTAAAATTTGAATCTTCTTTAACTCTGTCATAAATATTTTGAACTTTTTCGTCATTAAACACTTCCCATTTATTTGAACTTTTCCAATTTGTCTGATAAAAAACACATTTTTTAACATGCTTCAGGTAGCTTAAAATTAATGATTCTCCTATTTCTAATTTCATTATATTCTGTTTTTAATATCAGTAGTTCTTAGATCTGCCTTACAAAGTATTTATTAAAATTAAGTTTAACAAAACAAATCGGCTATCTTAAATTCAAAAGATAACCTCTTTGTTATTAGCTAAAATAGGTTTTATTTCTTGTTAGCCAAATGATAATAAGCCAACATCTTATAATATAGCTTTGCTGCTAAAAATGCCGTAGGTTTCGCCATTGGAGAGTCCATGAGTTCTACAATATCAAAGGCCACTACATTGCATTTTTCAAACACCTTTTTTAGAAGCTCTAAAGTAGGATACCAAGCTAAACCTCCCGGTTCTGGCGTCCCTGTAGATGGAGCAATAGAAGGATCAAACGCATCTAAATCTATCGTGATGTAAACATTTCCTGACACCTTTTCTAATACCTCATCTATCCAATTAGGATTTTGAGCAATCTCGTGAGCCCAAAAACACTGTCCTTTTGGTACATACTGCATCTCTTCTGCGTCCATAGAACGGATACCCACTTGTACTAGATTATGCTTCTGACTAGCTTCAAACACCGCACAAGCGTGGTTAGATGTAGACCCATGAAACTCTGGGCGAAGGTCTGTATGAGCGTCTAGTTGTAATACAGTAAGATTTTCATACTTCTCTCCTACCGCACGAATAGAGCCAATAGATACCGAATGTTCCCCACCAAAGAGAGTAAATAATTTATCTTCGTGTTTTAGGAGTTCTTTTGTTTTTTGGTACACCGCCTCCGTCATAGCTTCTGGAGAGCTATCTTCCGTTACCTCACCTGCTAAATATACCCCTTCTAAATAAGGTTCTGTACCTGTCTCAATATCGTAAAGCTCCATATTTTCGGAAGCATCTAAAAATAGTTCTGGACCTTTATCGGCTCCTTTACCCCAAGTAGATGTCCCATCATAAGGAACGGTAACTAACATTACTTTTGAGTTTTCTAAACTTGCATTTTCCTCTGGAATACCTGCGTATGTTTTCATTTAATATAATTTTGTGTTATTATTTCTTAATAGCCTACCAGCTTAAGTACATCTTCTGGACTTTGTTTTTCTCTAAATAGCTCGTAAACAAAGTTTCCTTCTTCATCTTTAGTAATTAAAATATGTCTTGGTTGAGGAATTAAACAGTGGTGTGCCCCTCCGTAGCCACTAATACTCTCCTGATAAGCCCCCGTATTGAAAAACCCTATATAAAGAGGCTTGGTATCGCTAAATACAGGGAGATAGATGGCATTAGTATGCTGTTCGGAGTTGTAGTAGTCATCAGAATCACAAGTAAGACCTCCTAAAAATACCCTTTCATAACTGTCCTCCCAACGGTTGAGTGGCAACATAATAAAGTGTCTAGAAATAGCCCAAGTATCTGGCAGAGTCGTCATAAAACTACTGTCTATCATGTCCCATTTCTCTCGGTCGTTTTGTCTTTTCTGACTGATAATTTGGTACAGATTAGCACCACTTTCGCCCACAGTAAAAGACCCAAATTCGGTATAGATATTAGGCTCTTCTACCCCTTCCTCTTCACAGAATTTTTTAATTTGAGAAACAATCTCATTCACCATATACTCATAATCGTAATCGAAGTTGAGCGAGGTTTTAATAGGAAACCCACCACCTATGTTAAGCGAATCTACCTCTGGTGCAATTTTCTTAAGCCTTGCGTACACTCGTAAGCACTTAAAGAGTTCGTTCCAGTAGTAAGCGGTGTCTTTAATCCCCGTATTGATGAAAAAGTGCAACATTTTCAGCCTTGCATTAGGGTGTTCCGCTATTTTCTGACTGTAATATGGGATAATATCCTTATAACCTATCCCTAACCTAGAGGTATAAAATTCAAACTTTGGTTCTTCTTCGGAAGCAATTCTAATCCCGATATTAAATGTAGTGTCTATACTTTCTGTAAGTTTATCCAGCTCTCTGTAATTATCTAGGATAGGTGTAATGTTCTCAAAACCTTCATTGATTAAATCTGATATTTTCTCCAAATAATCATCGGTTTTAAAACCATTACAAATCACTTCTATATCTTTGGTTACCTTACCTTTATCATAGAGTTTTCGTACAATGTCCATATCAAACGCAGACGAAGTCTCCATACTAATATCGTTTTTAAGAGCTTCCTCTAGCACAAAAGAAAAATGGCTAGATTTAGTGCAATAACAATAGCGATATGTATTGCGATACTCGTTTTTAGCAATGGCTTCCGAAAACCATTTTTTTGCCCTTTGGATATTTTGAGAAATCTTTGGTAGGTAACTTATCTTTAGAGGTGTCCCAAACTTCTCTACCACTTCCATTAGGTTAATCCCATGAAAATGAAGACTTTCATTCTCATAACTAAACTCTTCTTGTGGAAAATAAAGCGTTTGGTCTATTAGTTCCGAATATTTAATTTTCATTCTATTATTAAGTCTTGGATTTTACTAAAACTAAGTGCAAAAATGCAAAAAAAGAATGGATATAAAAGCACCTATTGTAAAAAAGTTTCCCCAAAAAGCAATGCAGTCCCGCTCTAAAAAACGATATAGACCTTATAAAAAAATCGTCTAAACGATTTTATAAAAACCTTTAGACGATTTGCTCCATTCGTTTAGACGATTTTACTCTCCTTTGGCAGCCTTCTCATATTTGACTACCGCCAGCATTTCTCTAAGCTCTATACCTGGGCGAAAGAGGATTTTATTGCTCTTTATCTTAGCTGCAGTTACCTTATCTTCGGTTTCTGCTCCCTCGGAAGAAATAGAAATTTGGAACGAGCCAAAATCTCCAAAACGAACAATTTTACCATCTGACAGATGTTTAGACAATACCTTAGTGAGGTCGTTAAGTACCGCAAGTACATCGGTATCACTTACGGTGGTACTGCCCTGTGCAATCTCTTTACTTAAACTTCGGAAAGTAACCTCTCCACTAGCTTTAGCCGAAGCATAATACTTCTTAGGTTCTTCGGGCTTACTAGGATTGCCTTTTTGTATCACTGTGAATTTTACTGGCATAATACTTTATTTTTTTAAAGATGATTACTATTTGTTTAATAGTTGCTGAACAAGAGATTTTAGTTCTTCTATCTGTTTTTGTTGAGCTTCTATTTTCTTTTCCTGCTCTATGCTATGCAGATAGAGTTCTTCTATCTTTTCTACATTCGTCAATTGAGTTGCCATAAGGTCTATATAGCCTTGCTTTTTGATTTCTGCTGCAGACTGATACCCTGGCAAATGCCCATTGGTCTTTACAAAGTCTTCTACTTGGCTTAGGGTTTTAAAGCTATAATCTGCTTTAATGCTAGAAGTACCTGTATAATACTTTTGGAACACATAGTCTGGGAAGAGCGTAGCTCCGTTAGTTCCTGCAAAAGAGGCTGCTTTTACCCTACCTGCCACTTCTAGTTTCTCGGTTGGAGCATCTACACCTATACCTACATTATCCCCAAATCTAACTTTTCCCTCATTGGTATATATAGCATAATTCTTATCTGTTCCTTTGTTAACATTATCTATCAGAAGGCCGTATTGCTCTGTAATATTAGCATTACTTCCATTAACATAGAATGACATTTGTTCCCCTATTAACTTCGTTACAATAGTATTTTCAGCTAACACACTATAATTTTTAATACCAACATGAACAGGTGTTGTACTATTAGCATTCATATAGTTTCTATTTCTAATTCCTATAGATTCTGTTTCTACCACTCCATTTTCATCTACTGCAAGTATATTATCAAAACCTTTAATAGTCTTTACTTTATGAGAAGGAATAGTAGTAGTACCTGTAGTTGGACTCTGAGTCCCAACTGAAGATTGTATCCCTGTCACATTGTCAATGTTTCCCGAGTTATTCACATAAGCTCTTATACCATAGGCGTTAGTTACTGTTCCATAATTTCTAGCAGTAAAATTCCCCCCTACATTATTAACTGCTTTTGTAGAAGTATAATTACCATTTTGGCTTCCTACAGAAGTAATTCCTGAAACTCCAATCACTGAAGAGGCAGAAGTATTAGAGAAAAAATCTACTGAAGAGTTTACTCCATATAATCCATTTATATTAGAAGTAACATCTTTGGCTAACATTTTAGTTTCATTTGCAAAATAGGTTCTGTTTGGATTTGCACCTACATGAGCCTCCTTCAATAGAGAATTGTTTACATGAAAGAAAAAAGAATTACCTCCACCAAGCGTACTGGCTGCAGGCAGCACATCTGAAGATACCGTTGTGGAAAAAGGCACTTCATTTGATGAAAACCCTTGGTTTCCGTTAAGATATTGATGAGCAAACTCACCATCAGCAACCCTACCAAAGTTTATGCTAAACCTCCTATTGCTTTTATAAGATATCAAATCCTCCTTAGCGTCAGCTGGTTTTAGATAAGTTTCTGTAACCCCATTATTATCTCTCTGAGCCCAAAGCTGGTCGTTAGCTTGGGTATCGCTTAATTTTACCCATTTACCGTTAGTAATATTACCATTGGTTTTGCCTGTAGGATTAGAGAAATAGTAGAACCCTTTTTGTAGATTATCGGTAGTTTGGATATTGGTATCCGTAGTAGAGCCTCCCTCTTTAGTATTATACACTATCATGCCATCAAAATAAGTAGGATAATTAACCCCATCAGCAGCATTAATATCTAGTTTAAAAGTAGAAAGGTCAGTCTGTGGAAATAACAATCCTCTCCCTATACTATTAGGTTTACTCTCCGTATTTTCTGATGCATCTAGAAAAGCATTAGATTTACCCTCAATAGATATTGTTTGGTTTACTTTTACTTGACCATAAGCTGTAACTCCAGCCAAGAAACATATAACAGATATATATTTTAATTTCATTGTAATATGATTTTAAATTAGTTATGATTTTAAATTTGGAAATTATCTTCCGATAGGATACCATGTTTTACCTGTACTTACAAAAGCAACTCCTGAACGCGTGGCTAGTGTCCCAAAATTAAAAGGAAGCGTATCCTCTACCCCCGTTCCTGTTCCTGAAAACCCTAACCCTTGTGTTGTACCATTGATGAGATAAATAATTCTACCTGGATTTTCTTTTGCACTTGGTAATGCTAACTTAGTATCCACACCTATATTTGTTAAGACAATCATATAATCATTATCATTATAATCAGGCACTCCTGTTCCATCATAATTTCTAAGATTTGCTCCTGCTACAGATGTGTTAGCTAAACCATTACCTGTATTATTCGCATTTTTGTTTGGCACTACATATACTCTATTCTGTAAGTAAAGATTACCGTTTACATTCAGCTTTCCTGTGGTTCCTGTAGTAAAAGTCAAAGCATTGTTGTTTTGGTCAATAGTCGTCGCTTCCGTAAGTGTACCTCCTAGCTTAACATTACCAGAAGCTAAAGTAAGACCGTTAATAGCTCCTACAGAAGCACCTCCTCCATTTTTAACCCACTTTGTGCCGTTCCAGTAGTAGTAGCCCTTTTCTGTAATGTCTGCCACTTTAGCATCAGAACCTGTATAGTCTGAAATATCATTTACATAAATAAGTGTAGATTCTTTAAGAGACATATCTGCATTAGTAGTCATTAGATAAGCCTTATTTTTACTCACATTAGGAATAATAAGTCCCTCTAAAGTTGTAGCTGTGTTAGCAGATTTACCTTTAATTTCTAAAGTAGCACTAGGTTTATCATAATTAATCCCTACCTTACCGCTGTAGTCTTGACCGTAAACTACTAGTCCTAAACCTAAAAAGGCGAACACACTCAATTTTGTCGTTTTTGTTGTCATAATATTTAATTTTAAAATTGTTGATATTTAAAGTTTATAGATGTTAGATATTGGATATTAGATTTTAGAGGTTGGATATTAGACTTATGGATTGATGAGGCTACACTAAATTCTAAACTCTGAAATCTAACCTCTAACCTAAAAAAACGCCTTCCCTCTCTAAACACACACAAAACGAGAGGAAAGGCTAAAACAGAAAGAAAGCGAGAACTTCCTCTCTGAACACTAAAAGCACCTAACAAGAACGACCATGTTATTAGACAAAACAATGGTGCTTTTAGCCTATATTTATGAAAGCTAAATTTAGAATAGGATAAACGCCAAAAACCCCCAACAAAAGTTGGAGGAACGATATTTTGTTTTAACGATAAAAGTCTAAAGAATTTTCTAGATAATACGACGTATACGCAGGTAATTATCTGTGTGTGTGTGTGTGTGTGTGTGTGTGTGTTTACACAATTATTTGGAACTACCAAATTTTTGTGTAAGTTTTTTTTATTTTTTTGTATGTCGCTGATAGTGTATCGCATAAATATGAAGCAAACTTATAACCTTTTAAGCAAGTATGCAAGTTTTAGCATAAGATTTTATGGGTTGAGTTCTCTTCTTTTACTTAAAAAGACAAGCAAACTCCCATGAGTATAGCTTATAGAAATGGTATCTTCATCGGCTATGTTTCTAGTGCCTATCCTACTGGTGATAGATAAATCCTCTTTATTAAGACTCCACCTAAGCCCTTTGGTAACAATAGATTTAGCCTCTGGGAAAGGATACAAAGAAACAGTTTTGCCTTTCACTTCCTTTAGTTCCATCTGTTGAGGAATAAAAAAATAAGTTGCCATATCATCGTAGAAAGTAATATCTATCTCTTCCTTAAACTGATAGGCTACGGTTAAATTACCTAAAAAATGGTCTTGCTCTTTGCCACTCGCTCCGTAAACATCTACTTTAGTAATTCCTTTCTGTTTAAGAAGGTCTAAGGCTTTATAAAAATCTGTAAAATCCTGATTGGGCGTAGAAATTACCTTCTCACTTGGAAGGTCTTCTAAAGAAACCACAGAGTCAAAATCTCCTGAAATAAAAGCCAACTGCTCCGCCGTAACGCCTTTTTGTTTGAGATAACTCCAAGCTCCATCGGTACACGCCCAAATATCCCCTTCCGAATAAGGCGGCAACTGTTTGGGAGGTTCGCCATTGATGTATAAAACTGCTTTTTGGGGTTCTTTAGCCATTGTTATTCTATGGTCTATCGTTAGGATTCCAATACTCTTCTGGTTCGTGGTGTAAATGAGAAATGTATCTCGCTAATACAAACAGATAATCAGACAAACGATTGAGGTATTTTATAAGTTCTGCTCTTACTTCTTCCTGCTCACTTAAAGCGACTAAATAGCGTTCTGCTCTTCTACAAACCGTTCTTGCTATATGCAGATGTGCCGAAGCCTTGCCTCCTCCCGGTAAAATAAAGAATTGTAACGGCTCTAGCTGTTCATCAAAGGCGTCTATCCACCGCTCCAAAGCCTCTATTTCGTTTTGACCTATAACTAACGGAAGTCTAGATTTACCATTAGCTAAGAAAAGTTTATCCACAGGCGTTGCAGACTCTGAACCAAGTGTAAATAAATCAAACTGAATGACTTTAAGTTGCTTTAAAACTTCTGCCTCTTGAATATAAGATTTTGCTACACCTAGACACGAATTAAGCTCGTCTATGGTACCGTAAGCCTCCACTCTAAGATGAGCTTTAGAAACTCTTGTACCTCCATAGAGAGAGGTAGCTCCACTATCGCCTGTTTTTGTGTAAATTTTCATTCAGCAAATATCAATGTTAAATCTTTTCAAATCTAAAGTTTTCTCCGAGATAGACTTGTCTTACCTCTGGGTCGTTGGCTAAATCTTCTGGCAAGCCTTCCTTTAAGATTTTCCCTTCAAACATAATATAAGTTTTATTGGTAATGGCTAAAGTCTGTTGCACATTATGGTCGGTAATAAGGATACCGATATTTTTCTCCACCAAAGACCTCACAATTTTTTGTATATCTTCCACGGCAATAGGGTCTACCCCTGCAAAAGGCTCATCTAGTAAAATAAAGTTAGGACTGGTAGCTAAGCACCTTGCAATTTCGGTACGCCTTCTTTCTCCACCCGACAACAGGTCGCCCCTGTTCTTTCTCACATGCTCCAATGAAAACTCCTCAATCAGTGCATCACACTTTAGGCGTTGCTCTTTTTTAGAAAGTTTGGTAAGTTGTAACACCCCCATAATATTGTCTTCTACGGAGAGCTTTCTAAACACAGAAGCTTCTTGTGCCAAATAACCTATCCCTTTTTGGGCTCTACGGTACATAGCATCTTTTGTAATGTTTTGCTGGTCTAGAAAGATGTTACCCTGCGTTGGTTTTACCAAACCTACAATCATATAGAAGGTAGTGGTTTTACCTGCTCCATTAGGTCCTAAAAGCCCTACTATTTCGCCTTGTTTTACCTCTATGGACACGCCTTTTACGACCTTCTTAGGTCCGTATTCTTTAATTAAATTATCTCCCCGTAAAATCATAAGTACAAATATAGAGATATTTCTTTAACATATAATAGTCTAGATTTCCTTTATCAAAAAGAGCTAAACTGATAATGATAAATTACCACTCACCAAGTAATTTTATTTGATTTCTGTACAACAATACCTTACCTTCATTTTCTAATTTTTTGAGCATTCTGCTTATTACCACTCTAGAACTTGCTAAATCGTTAGCTATCTGCTCATGAGAAACATTCAATACCGTTTTACCCATAGTTTTAGATTTTTCTTTAAGATAATTAAGTAGCCTTGTATCTAAACTATTAAAAACCACCATATCCAATGCCTTAATGATCTTCATAAATCGGTCTTGCATGGTCATCATAACAAAGGATTTCCAAGTAGGGTATTTCATCATCCATTTATCCATATACTCCATAGGTATCATCCAAAGTTCTGAAGGCTCTTCTGCAACCGCAATAATCTCGCTTTTCTTCTCCTGCATACAGCAGGTAAAAGTCATAGCACAACCGTCTTCAGCGTTAAGATAATACATCAGCAACTCTTTACCATTATCATCTATCATAGAAACTTTTAGCGTTCCGCTCATCACAATAGGCATATAGACAATAGGCTGCTCTACATTGATGATTACCTCGCCTTCTTCGGCTAGTTTTAGTTTTCCTACGGAAGAAATTTCCTCTATAAGTTCTGGTTCAAAAAGATTATTAACACGCTGACTAAATTGCATCTCGTAAGACTTTTATTTTAGCACCAAATGATTTTCTATTACCAAAGCTTTTAGCTCTGTTTCTCGCCATTCTTTTTGAGGCTGACTTTTAGCGTTTATACCACCGCCCACATACACTAAAGCCTTGTTTTGATACACCTCTGCACATCTAAGATTTACAAAATAAAACACGCCTTTACGGTGGGTTATTTTAATATATCCAGAATAAAGCTCTCTAGAATGATTTTCAAACGACTTGATACTTTCCTTGCAAAACTCTTTTGGAATACCACAAACAGCTGGCGTAGGGTGTAAGTTTTCTATAATATACGGCACTTGGTCTGCCGTAACTTCTAAAACAAAATCGTTTCTAAGGTGCTTTATAGAACCACTTAGCACGGTATAAGTTTCGGATACCTCTACCCTATCTGAGTATTTGGAAAGTGTGGTTTTAATGTAATCCGTTACGGGTTTTTGTTCCTCTAGTTCTTTATCTGTCCATTCTTCGTGGAGTGGTAGCGTTCCCGCCAAACTCATCGTTTTGAACTGATGACTATTAAAGTCATACTCGCCTAAAGTTTCGGGCGTAGCCCCCACCCAACACTTGCCATCACGAACAAATAAATAAACTAATGCCGAAGGATAGGCTTTGCATAAGGCTAAAAAAGTAGCAGTAAGCGATGCTTCTCTACCGTTAAAATCTAGTATTTTTCGTCTAGAAATTACCAACTTGGGTAAACGGTGTGTCTTGATAAACGCCACCACCTGGGCTATCTTTTCTAAGTAAATATTTTCGCCCTCATCAGCTTCGGCTAAATCAGATAAAGCCTTTAATTCGGTAGAAGAGTAGTCTAAAGATTGTAACTCCTCGGCAGAAATTTCTTTAGTGGTTCCTTTAAACGAATATCGTTGATGACCATCAAAATCAAAAAAAGAAACCTCATCTTCCGCTCCAGCAGAAACTTCGGATAAGGTATAAATGGTTTGTGTATTTGGTAGTCTATAAAAAACAGAATCTCTCTGCATCTATTTCGCTATAATATTATTAGTCATTGTAGTATGGTTGATAAGCACTCCTTTCTCATCTCTGATTTCTATTTCAGAAACGTGTACCGTTCTGCCTTTTCTAATAAATCTGGCAACACCAGTGAGCATTCCGTCTTTTTTACTTCTAAGGTGGTTAGAATTGATGTTAGTCCCCACCGCATAAAACTTTGATGCGTCCACATTGATGCCAGACAGACAAGAACCTAGCGTCTCTGCTAATACACAACTTGCTCCACCGTGCAAAATCCCAAACGGCTGATGCACCCTTTCGGTTACAGGCATCGTGGCAGTAAGGGTGTCTTCGGTAACATCGGTAAACACGATGTCTAGCAACTTACCCATATGCATCTCGCCCCAATTATTAAGAAACTCTAATATCTCTTTTTTCTTTGCTTCTTCCATCGTTCTAGAAATGATTATTGAATGTTAGGATTCCAGTTTTCTGGTACTTTAGGTACAATGTTTCGCTCTACGAAATAATCGCCAATCATTTTAAGTATTTCTTCGTAAGGTTTTGTCTGTACTTCTTCTAGACTTATCTTCCTACCTAGATAAATGGTTTTAGTTTTAAAATCCCCCGATGCCATTACAATAGGTACTTTAGCTGCCAAAGCCATATGATAAAAGCCTTTTCTCCATTTCTCTACATAGCTTCTAGTACCCTCTGGAGTAATCACTAACGAAAAATCTTCTTTTTCAAACTGTTTTGCAACAAAGTTTACTAAATCGTTCCTTTGGCTACGGTCTATGCCAATACCGCCTATTGCCTTTATCAAGCCCCCGTACCACGCTTTAGTATGGGCATCTTTAATAATTACCTTAAGAGGCTTCCCTAAAGACCAATACGCTAGGTTACCCAACATATACTCCGAATTGTGCGTATGCGGAGCTACCACAAGGATACAGCGGTCTAGATTATTAACATCTCCGTCTAAAACCACCTTCCAACCTACGATTTTAAGAATGGTTTTCGCTAGTATTTTTTTCATAGTATTTTAATTTTTAAACAAAACAGATAGCCCAAAAACTTTAGGCTATCTGCAAAGGTAATTATTTTATACTAAATTTATTTTAAAAGAATATCCCGAAAACGAAATCTATAAACTTAGTGATGAGTTCTAAGACTAACTGTATCATAATATCTTGTTTTTAATGGTGATTATTTTTAGCAAAAATAAGTTTTTATTATCAACTTCAAAACTTATTTTCTGTTTTTTATACTGATGATAATATCGCTAATATCATCACTGTCTAGGTTAAGACCTTCAATCACTTTTTCGGCTTCTTTCTCATCGTATTTCTTACCATTAACAGTGATAGAATCGCCATCTGCAGTATTAAAGCTAATGTTATTACCGCCAGAACTGAAAGAGAATGAGGCTTGATTAAACACTTTGCTGTTTGAACTGTGAGAATTATTAGATTGATTACCTTTATCCTCGTCATCTTCGCTAAGGTTAACTTTTGAGTTTTCCATTCCCAATACTTTCATCGTTCTAGGAACTACCAATTCGTAATCTATGCTGTAATTTCTCATTCTATCTTGGTACGGATAGCTAAAGTAGTTAGGTATGAATATTTTATTACCTTCCACTTTTACTGGAATATTCGCTCTCAATGGTAAGTTATATCCCGATGCTCTTTTCTTAACCACAAGATAAGGTGTTTTTACAGTATCTTTTCTCACAATTTCAATGTACGGATATCCGTCTTCTTCAAAAACAGTTTTGCTATCAGAGTACACACTGTTCCAGTATGATTTGAACTGTGGTGGTATGTTTACTTTATTAGTTCCTACCCACAAGCTATCAGAAGTGGTATTGATGGCTATATTATCTGTTTCCTCGTTAGAACCTCTAAAATCGCTTTGATAATTCACTGCGGAGAACCCTGTAATTCCTAATAGTACTAGCCAAACAAAACATAACGCTCCTATAATATATCCCACATACTTCAATCTAGTTTTAGGAGAAAATAACTTGATAGATAAAAAGATAAATATCAGTGCAGGTATAAGCATCGTAACAAAAGCTAAAGAAAGTCCTGCAAATTTTATATTAGTATCATCTATATAAAACCCTATAAACCCTGGCAAAGTAAGCCCTGAACCTGTAACACTAACTCCAAAAACCATAAATGCTCCTGCTAAAAATACCAAGCCTAGCAGTCCTAGAAAACCGCCAATTACATACCTTAACGCATTTAGAATACTATTCCCCGCTTCATTGATGACTGGTCTAGTATCCTGATACACCTCATTGATGCGTTGGGTAGAATCGTTAGCAAATTTTACTATTTTGCTAGATTCATTTTTCAAGTTATCAAAGTTAAGTGGCTCCCCTCTCATCTTCAGAAAATCTGCTGCTGTAGTTGCTTTGGGAAGAATAATCCAAAAAACCACATAGACTAATACCATAAGCATTGGAGACCCTGGCAATGGAATTAAAATTAGAAATAATGCCAACCAAATAAGTCTCATAGCCGTCATATCCATTCCGAAGTAAGATGCCATACCTGCACATACTCCTGCTATTTTTTTTCTTTCTGGGTCTCTGAAAAGTTGTCTTTCTGACACCTTTGTTCTTTGTTGAGTTGCCTTTTGAGTATTATGATAATCTTCTTCTTGTTCTTCTATTTGTTCTGGTCTTCCTATTTGAGCAATTACTTTCTCTACATCAGCATCGTTTACCACTTCTCTCCTACCTAGACTCTCTTTAAATATTTCTACAATCCTAATTTCTATATCATACATAATTTCATCAGCCTCCTCTGCATCTAGGGAGTTTCTAAGCGCCTTTAAGTAATCACTTAGTTTGATATAAGCGTGTTCTTCTATCATAAAAGAAAAACCAGCCAGTCCTATTGATAATGTTTTGTTCATTTGTTTAGTTTTTAGAGGTTATTGTTTTTGAGTGATTTTGTTTACAGCTTGTGTGAGTTCTTGCCAAGTAGTTCTTAACTCTTCTAAGAAAACTTTGCCCTTATCCGTAATTTGATAATATTTTCTAGGAGGTCCTCCCGTAGATTCTTCCCATCGGTAAGAGAGAAACTCTCCGTTTTTAAGTCGGGTAAGTAGTGGATAGAGCGTTCCTTCTACCACATCAAAGTCTCCGTCTTTTAGCACTCCCATCAAATCGGAAACATACATTTCCTTTTTACTAAGAAGGTCTAAAATACAAAACTCTAGAATACCCTTTTTCATTTGAGCTTTAGCATTTTCTATATTCATAGGTTTAGTTTTTTATTCTATTAAACTATTTCAACAGTACAAAGATATAAAATAAATTTACTATTATGCAATACAAAGTAGTGTTTTTTATTAAAAATTTTTCAATCCACAAAAAAACTCTAGCTAAAAGCTAGAGTTTCATTCTAATTTCAAAAGGTATTTTTTATTAGCATTCCGCCACATTTACTGCAATAGCAAGACCACCTTCCGAAGTTTCTTTATATTTAGCATTCATATCTTGAGCCGTTTCCCACATAGATTTTATAACATCGTCTAGGCTTACCTTCGCAACCTTAGGGTCGCTCTCCAAAGCAAGATTTGCCGCTGTAATCGCCTTCATCGCTCCCATAGAGTTTCTTTCAATACACGGAATTTGAACCAAACCTTTAATAGGGTCGCAAGTTAAACCTAAGTGATGTTCCATAGCAATCTCCGCTGCCATCAGCACTTGTTCTGGCGTTCCACCTGATATTTCCGCAAGACCTGCCGCCGCCATCGCAGACGACACGCCTATCTCTGCCTGACAACCACCTGCCGCTGCCGAAATGGTGGCATTTTTCTTAAACAAAGTCCCTACCTCACCTGCCACCAACAAGAAACGAATCACATCTTCCTCCGAATTGAACTCCGTGAAAGTTTGTGCATACATAAGTACCGCAGGAATAACGCCACTCGCTCCATTGGTAGGTGCTGTGATAATTCTTCCAAAGCTAGCATTCTCTTCATTTACCGCCAAAGCAAAGCAAGATACCCATTTATTGATGGTATTAAAACTCCTCTCAGAATTTACCACGAGATTAAACCATTCATCTATATTATGATATTGAGCGTTCTCGCCTAAAAGTTTCTGGTTGAGTTTAGCTGCTCTTCGGGAAACATTAAGTCCACCTGGAAGAACACCTTCCTTATTAACGCCTTTATAAACACATTCTTTAATCTGTTGCCATATATACAAGGCTTCTGCTACTGTTTCTTCTTGAGTACGCCACGCCTCTTCATTGATTTTAACTAAATCCGAAATTCTTTTCAAATTCAGTTTTTCACAATAATGGATAATATCTTTCGCTTTATGGCAAGGATACAGCGTTCTGATACAGCTTTGCTCTAAAGTATTCTCTTCTTTGGTTGCCACGAAACCACCACCCACAGAGTAATAATCTTGACTCACTTCTTCCCCATCATTAAAAATAGCTCTAAAAATCATTCCGTTAGGGTGAAAGTCCAAATTCTCTTTCATATTAAGAACGAGATGTTTACCATATACAAAAGGTAATTCTTTCTCTCCTCCTAAGTTCAATTTTTGAGAAGTTTTAATAGTATCTATTTTTTCGTCTATCTTGGTAGTATCTATTGTTTTAAAATTTTCTCCGCAAAGCCCTAGCATACCAGCGATATCAGTTCCGTGTCCTATCCCTGTTTTAGCTAAAGAACCGAAAAATTCTACAAACACCTCTTCTACTTCTTGTATGGAGCGATGTCTTCTTATCAAATCCAAGAACAATTCTGCTGCGTTCCACGGTCCCATCGTGTGGGAACTAGAAGGACCTATCCCTACCTTAATTATTTCAAAAACACTTATTGATTGCATCGGCATTATAAATTAAACGGCAAAGATAAAATATTAAGATAGGCTTAAAAAATTTTTCTTAAAATTTCCGATACTTCCTTCGCTTTGGTAGCTGGAAAAAGGTGCGTTGCATTCTTTATAATATAGTCTGGCTGAGAATTTTGTATTGGAAATGCTATATCTTTATCCCCCATAATTTGGATAATATTTTCTGTTTTTTCAAACTCCCAATTCACTATCTTGTCCAAACTCCATTTGAGATAATATGGGTCTCTCACTCTAAAATATTTGTCAACCCTCGGGCTATCGGCTTCTATAAATTTCCTTATAAAACTATACACAAATACCGATTTTTCTGAGAAAAAGGAAATAGGAAGAAACTTCAATAATTTCATTTTCTTGAAAAAATAACCCACTTTTGGCATTTCAGCATCCGATTTTATGGAGGCTAACAATACCACCTTTTCCGCAGGCTTTATTTTTTTGTTGATTTCTTGTACTATAAAGCCTCCAAACGAATATCCCAAAAGTGCAAATGGTTCAGAAAAATCAATCTTCTCTGCCATTCTACGGACATAATGCTCAAAACTCTCATTATTTTCAGGAATAAGCCACGGAATAAAAATAGGCTCTACGGTATCTGGAAACTTAATATTTTCCAAAATTTTAAAATCGGCTCCCAATCCGCTGATAATGTATAATTTCATATTATATTTATTATAATTAATCGGATTTATAGCCTGCAAAGTTTATGCTATACTTATGACTAATCAATCCAATATTTTTATTTTAGCTTGATGAATTTCAGAAAATTGTTCTACCAAAGAAGATTCCTTTGCCTTTTTTATCGAAGCAATGATACTACAATTTTCATCAGCATTAAATTCTTTTATCTGAGCCTCGTTTTTATTTAATAAGGTAAAAATTACATTTTGAAGATTGAAAGGAAATTCTATTCTTATTTGCGTTTCAAGCTCTTTGATAACAATCTCTGCTTCGTCTAGCGTTATCTTAGCAGACTCTTTGTAAGTTTTCACTAGACCACCTACACCCAATTTAGTTCCACCATAATATCTTACCACAATCAGCAGAATTTGGGTAAGCTCATTAGCTAAAAGTTGGTTATAAATAGGCAAACCTGCACTACCAGAAGGCTCTCCGTCATCATTCGCCCTATAATTTTCTCCATTAAGTCCTAACCTAAAGGCATAACAATGGTGCGTCGCCTTAGGGTGTTCATTTTTTATTTTATCCAAACACACTTTCAGTTCCTCCTCATTATTTACAGGATAGGCGTACCCCAAGAATTTACTTCCTTTTTCTTTCAAAAGGATATTTTCTACAGACTTACTAATGGTTTTATATTCAAAAATAGTTGATGACAAAGGCTTTTGGCTTAATAAAAATGAACACAAAAATAAGAATAAATATTTGGCACACAAAAAGCAAACTTCTCATAGGATTAAAATAGATTTTATAATAACCGTTGAGTTTCAAAAAAACTTATTTAAGATAAATTTGTCTTAAATAGATTTATTTATTACATTTGCACAAAATTTAATCCTAATGTTCTCTAAAGCTTGTGAATACGGAATAAGAGCTTGTGCTTACATCACTATAGAATCTATGCAAAATCGCAAGGTAAAAGTAGTAGATGTAGCTAAAAAGGTAGGTACACCCGAAGCCTTTACCGCAAAGATACTAAGTGCTCTTACCAAACACAACATCGTTAATTCTGTAAAAGGACCATATGGTGGTTTTGAAATTGAAGAACAAAGGGCTAAGAGGATTAAAATAAAGGATATTGTAGTTGCAATAGATGGTCACTCCATACTTTCTGCGTGTGGTTTGGGATTTTCTTCGTGTGATGAAAGTAACCCTTGTCCGCTCCATTTTAAATATATAAATGTAAGAAATGAGCTTTGCAAAATGCTAGATACAACCACACTTTTTGAAATGGCAATAGATGTGAAAAGTAAAAAATCAAAATTATTGGAAATTTAAAAAAATTTGATTTAAAAAACGATAAAATTATCCGAAATAAAGACTAAACGAAAAAATTAAACTACAAATAAATTTTTAATAAAAAATAAATCTTATGAACTTACAAACTAAACTAATCGGTAAAATAGTCGCAGATGATTTCAGAACAGCTGCTGTATTCAAAAAACATAAAATAGACTTTTGTTGCAAAGGAGGTCGCACTATTGCCGAAGCTTGCGAGAGCAAAAATATAAACCCACAAAAGATTTACGATGAGTTGGAACAAATACCTTCTGCAGAGGTTTCTGAGATAGATTTCAAATCTTTCCCTCTAGACCTTTTGGCAGACTATGTAGAGAAAACCCACCATCGCTATGTGGAAGAAAAAATCCCTATCCTACAAGCCTTTTTAGAAAAGCTTTGTAAAGTCCACGGACAAAGACACCCAGAGCTTCTTGAAGTGAAAACTTTGTTTGATGAATCTGCACAAGATTTATCCGCTCATTTAAAAAAAGAAGAGCTCGTTCTTTTCCCTTTCATAAGAGCTATGGTAAACACCAAAATATCAGGACAACCTTTTACAGTAGCTCCTTTTGGAACTGTGGAGAACCCCGTTAGTATGATGAAGCACGAACACGATACAGAAGGTGAGCGTTTCAGAAAGATTGCTGCATTAACATCCGATTACACACCTCCTGCAGACGCTTGTAACACATACAAAGTTACCTATGCTATGCTTGAGGAATTTGAGAATGATTTGCATCGCCATATTCATATAGAAAACAACATACTATTTCCTAAGACAATAAAGCTGGAAAACGAACTTTCAAATTAATTATATCTCCTTACAACACACTCTATACTAATGGGAAGCGTGCCTAAAAATACGCTTCCTTAATTTGAAAATAAAATCACAATCTTTTTAATCATAATCACACACCTAAATAAATAGGTTGTAAACATAATCTAATCCGTAAAAATATAAAGCCATGAGCCTAGAAGTGGATAGCCATTTTATAGAAAAAACAAATGCCGTTAAAAAACGACATTATAAAGATGATATCATAGTTGAGGAAGGGGTAATATCTCGTTTTTTCTATTATCTAAAACAAGGGGATTTATGTGTGTATCATTTTACTGAAGACGGAAAAGAGTTTTTACAACACAAGGTAAAAGAGCATACCTTTTTTGGAGAACCTGCCACATTATTAGAAAAACCCTTCCCTGGAACAGTAAAAGTAACTTCCAAAGAGGCTCTAATTATCAAAATTAAAAGAGCTAATTTTATGGAATTTCTCTCTTCTCACCCTGAATGGAATATCGCCTTTATGAAAGCTATTGCTGCTAAAGCACTAGGTAAAAGCGATACTCTGAAAAACATTATGTTCCAAAATCCTGAAGAAAAAATATTGAACCTTTTGAACAGCTATAAAAAAGATAAAAAAGAAGAGACACTCATAAAATTAACCAGAAACGAAATGGCACAAATGCTAGGACTAACAGTAGAAACGGTAATAAGAACCATTAAAAAAATGGAAAAAAAAGGGCTATTAAAAATATTGAGAGGCAAGGTTTACTACTAATCTTAAAATTAAAAAACAGACTTCTTATGAATAAAATATCGGATAGATTGTTAATAAAATTTGGACTTTTCAATTTTATTTTAGTAGCGGTTTTAGGTGCCATAATGAGATATAAAATTGTTTGGTCCTTATCTTTTTTAAATCAAAAGCATCTTCAGGAAGCACACTCACATTTTGCGTTTTATGGTTGGGTAAGTTCAATAATATACCTACTTATGGTACACTCCGCAAAAGAAATATTACCAGCTAAGAGGTTGTATAAATACAAAATCATTATTATCCTAAATTTTGTAGCATCATATGGTATGCTATTTTCTTTTCTGTACGGAGGCTACTATTGGGGATCTATATTTTGGTCTGCAATAGCTCTATTTCTGAGTTTCGGAATGCTATCTTTATGGATAAAGGATTATACACAAATACAACATTTTTCTAAAATTTGGTTTTTAGGAGGTTTATTTTTTGCTAGCTTTTCCTCTCTTGGAGTTTTCAGTTTAGCTTATATGAAAGCGTTTGGGATTATCCACCAATCTTTATATTGGGCTTCTACTCTATTCTATCTTCATTTTCAGTACAATGGTTTTTTTGTACTCTCGTGCATAGGTATTATACTCAGCACCTTACCTCTACAACAAAAAGACTCCGATAAACACTCGCTTATTTTTGGAGCGTTTGCTTTATCTACATTATGTTCTTATGCCTTATCTATCACTTGGATAGATAACTCTAAGTGGCTTTTAGGAATATCACTACTTGGGAATATCATTCAACTCTTAGCAATATATGGATTAGCATGCCTAATAAAAAAGTACCTCAAAATTTCTCTAAAGAAATATACCTCATTAGAAAAAATAACTTTTAGTATCGTTATTATATCTTATTTTTTTAAAGTAATATTACAACAACTTTCAGCTATTCCAGAAATAAGCCAATGGGTTTTTGGTTTCAGAGCAATAGTTATTGCCTATCTACATTTGATACTATTGGCTTGCATTAGCAGTTTCTTGTTACTTCAAATCATAACGAGATATGGTTTTCATCAATCTAAAACCACTAAAATAGGATTGATTCTGTATTTAGTTTTTGTTTTATTAAACGAATTGATACTCGCCCAAATTGGATTATTATCTTTAGTTGGTATATATTGGCGCTGGTCTCCTATAATGTTATGGTGGATTTCTGTTGCTATCGTATTAGCCATCACACTTATTTTTATTGGATTGAAGAAAAAAAATAAAGAGGAAATTTATTCCTCCTTATAAACAATAAAATTTTCTCCCTCATGGGTCAACTTTCCCGAATGTCCATCTTGAAAAATCTCCCATGAGAGATGATCTCCTACAAAAATAGGATTACCATCGTGATTAGTTCCTTTGGCATTAAGTTCATATTTTACACCATCTTTTTCTAAATTTACTGCTACCTCAGCACCTTTTGCAAAATAAACAATTGTAATAGTAGTACCATCAGTACCTTTATAAATCTTTTTAGGTTGCAAAAGACTTTGTTCTTCTGTAAGATTTGGAGATGGTGTGGCATTTTCTTTCTTACCACAGGCTACCAACAACCCCATCCCCAAACAAACAGAACACAAATGAATTAGTTTCATAAAATTATGGTTTTAAACTTAGAATATATTTTACCATTTTTTTTGCATTTTCCTCACTCATACCAGAGTGTGGAGTCATTGGTATTTCTCCCCAATTTCCTGTTCCTCCCTCTATTATTTTTTTAGCTAGCATATCCACATCAGCATCAGTGTATTTATTTGCTATATCCTGATAGGAAGGCCCTACCAATTTGGTGTCCACTTTATGACATCCTAAACAATCCGCTCCTTCTATAAGTACCAATCCTTCGTCTTTGTTGGGTAAATTTGTATTTTCTTTAGGAGCTGGTTCCTCAAGCATAATATTACTTTCTTTAGCTAGACTATTTTCTTTCTGCTCATCTTTTTGATTACACCCAATGATAGTCATAATACCTAGTGTATAAACCAATATTTTTTTCATAATAAAAAGATTTTTATAAAATTATCATACAAATGTCAATAAATTAAACCCAATATTTTATGATTCGAATCATAAGCTACAGCCCTACTATAAAGGTACCTTTGTCAGAGAAACATTAATACCTATTTGTAAAATGAAAAAGCTTAAATTATTTTTAATGAGTGGGGCAGTTTTGTCCGCTTTATCATGCGGCGGAAACAATAAGCCTGAAGATAGTGTATCTGTAACCTCTACAGAAACAACTCAAAGTAACGAAACACCTTCTACAGAAGGAAGCTATGACCCTCAAGTAGGGCTAGGCAAATTTAATACTAGTAATGTAGATGTAACCAAATTTGATGCAACCATGGCTTCCGAAGGTGAAAAACTTGCGGAAGTCAAGTGTATTTCTTGTCATAAACCAAGTGATGAGAAATTAGTAGGACCAGGCTGGAAAGGTGTAACCCAACGCCGCACCGCTCCTTGGATTATGAATTTTATTACTAATCCAGACCCAATGATTGACAAAGACCCTGAACTACAAAAACAACTAGAACAGTGTATGGTAAGAATGCCTAACCAAAGTTTAAGCGATCAAGATGCGAGAAATATATTGGAATATATGAGACAAATTGATGGTGCAAAATAAAACATTACAATTATGAAGATAAATAAAATATTAGGCTATTCGGCACTATTTCTAGGGAGCATCTACGCCCTAGAAAGTTGTAAACCCAAAGGGACAGAAAATGCTGTAGCTGGTGATGCAGCAGAAAAAGTATATGTGGCACCGGGTAAACATGACGAATTTTATAATTTTGTCAGCGGTGGTTTTAACGGACAAATGGGAGTCTATGGTTTACCTAGCGGGAGATTACTAAAAGTAGTTCCTATATTCTCCGTAAATCCCGAAAATGGCTATGGTTATAGTGAAGAAACTAAGCCCATGTTAGAAACTTCACATGGTTTTATTCCTTGGGATGACCAGCATCACCTTGAACTTTCACAAACCAATGGAGAAGTTGATGGACGTTGGATTTTTGCTAACGCTAATAACACACCTCGCATCGCAAGAGTAGACCTTTCTAGCTTTAAAACAGTGGAAGTTTTAGAGCTACCAAACTCCGCAGGAAATCATTCATCTCCTTTTATTACAGAAAATACAGAGTATGTAGTAGCTGGAACTCGTTTTTCTGTACCTACTGATGATGCTAATGGTGATGTACCCATTAATAGTTTTAAAGAAAATTTTAAAGGCGTAATTTCCTTTGTAAAAGTAGATAAAACAACAGGAGAAATGAAACTGGCTTTTCAAATAGAAGCTCCTGGTGTCAATTTCGACTTATCTCATGCAGGCAAAGGTAAATCTCATGGCTGGTTCTTCTTCTCTTGTTATAATTCAGAGCAGGCTAATAGCCTATTAGAAGTTAATGCTTCTCAATTTGACAAAGATTTCATCATGGCTTTAGACTGGAAAAAAGCAGAAGAATATGTGAAAGCAGGTAAAGGGAGAAAGGTAAAAACCCAATACGCACACAATAAATGGAATGAGGAAACCCATACAGGTAGTTCTACAATGGAACAAGAAGTAACGGTGCTATCAGCTAAAGAACTTAAAGATTTATGCTACTTTATGCCAACACCTAAATCACCACATGGGTGTGATATAGACCCTACAGGTGAGTATATTGTAGGTTCGGGTAAATTAGCAGCTCTGATTCCTGTACATAGCTTCAGTAAAATGCTGAATGCTATCAAAAACAAAGAGTTTGCTGGAGAATATGACGGCATTCCTATTCTAAAATACGAATCTACCCTACACGGAGAAGTTCAAAAACCTGGTTTAGGTCCTCTTCATACAGAATTTGATGATAAAGGTTATGCTTATACTTCATTCTTTGTTTCTTCGGAGGTTGTAAAATGGGATATCAAAACTCTCAAAGTTTTAGATCGTCAACCTACATTCTATTCTGTAGGACATTTAATGATTCCAGGGGGAGACTCTAAGAAGCCTTTCGGTAAATATTTGGTGGCTTATAACAAAATTACCAAAGATAGATTTTTACCTACAGGTCCAGAACTAGCTCAGTCTGCACAGTTATATGACATTAGTGGTGATAAGATGAAACTTTTACTAGACTTCCCTACATTTGGAGAGCCTCATTACGCACAAGCTCTTCCTGCAAAACTCATCGCAGATAAGCAAGTAAAATTCTATGATATTTCTAAAAACAAACACCCTTATGTAACCAAAGGTGAAGGTGAATCTAGAGTAGTTAGAGATGGTAATAAAGTTCATGTTTACATGACCTCCATCCGTTCTCATTTTGCTCCTGATAATATTGAGGGTATTAAAGTTGGTGATGAAGTTTATTTCCATGTAACCAATTTGGAACAAGACTGGGATGTTCCTCATGGATTTGCGATTAAGGGTGCAGAAAATGCAGAACTCCTCATTATGCCTGGAGAAACTTGCACACTTAAGTGGATTCCAAAAAAGGCAGGAATGTTCCCTATGTACTGTACTGACTTCTGCTCTGCTCTACACCAAGAAATGCAAGGCTATGTAAGAGTTTCACCAGCAGGAAGTTCAACACCTCTGTTGTTTAGCCTTAACAATAAAGCAGACAACGCCCAAGGTCCAGTAAAAAAAGCTGAAACTAAATAAAAAAAGAAAGGGCGGACATCTACCGCCCTTTACAAATAAAAATAATAATAGAAGACAATAAGCTGCAATGAAAAACAATAAACTATCAGCACTTTCTGTTCGGCTGCTTATTTTATGTGCTGTAGCTCTCATAGTAAGTATTTTTGTCCCTATTTGGGTAATTTACTTAGAAGCCCCACAGTATCCTGAAGGTCTAGAAATGTACCTCCATGCCAACAAAATTTCTGGCGATTACCAAATCATTAATGGGTTAAATCATTATATCGGAATGAAAGAAATCCATCAAGAGGATTTTTGGGAGTTTAAAGTACTACCCTATATTTTAGTATTTTTTGCAGTTTTTGCTTTTGCAGTGGCTTGGTTTAGAAAGATTATAGGACTATACTCGTTCTGCATATTATTCACACTGTTTGGTATCGCCTTTATGGTAGATTTTTATTTATGGGAATATGATTATGGGCATAACCTTAAACCAGATGCAGCCATTGTAGTTCCTGGTATGACCTACCAACCTCCTCTCTTAGGCTATAAGCAACTCCTAAATTTTGGTGCATACTCCTACCCTTATACAGGAGGCTGGATAATGATAACAGTAGCATTAGTTGCACTTATACTTTCTTTTTTTGAATTTAAAAACACTAAAAATTAAATCTTATGAAACATTATATTTTAACTTTATTATTAGCTTTTATCACATTCACTTCTTTTTCATGTAACAACAAAAATGTAGAAGCCATAGAACTAGGTAAAGACCAATGTTCACACTGTAAAATGACAATTCAAGATTCCCGATATGCCACCGAACTTATTACTGAAAAAGGCAGGATATACAAGTTTGATGATTTGGTATGTATGGAAGCCTACACAAGAGAAAATTCACAAAAAATAGGTAACGCCAAACTATTTGTTTCCGATTTTTTAACCTCAGAATTATTCCCTTTAGAAAAGGCATTCAAAATTACAGGGGGACAAGTAAAAAGCCCTATGAGTGGTAATATAGCCACATTTAAAAATAAGAATGAAGCTATTAAAGAAGCCCATAGATTACAAGCTTCTGTAATTAATTAAAAAAACATCTTCCAAAAAAAGCCTTGATTAAATTCAGAATGATGTTTTTAAAACGATTACTAATTCTTTTTTGTCTTACAACTACCCTACTATCCTTTGCTAAAACCTATTTTGTAGGAGAAGGAAAGAGGTTTAGCACCATAAAATCAGCTCTCCAAAAAGCTAATAATGGAGACACGCTCATGGTTTATTTTGGACATTACAAAGAAGGTAATCTAAATTTAGATAAGTCAATCACCTTAATTGGCATCAATTACCCTGTATTGGACGGTGAGTTTAGACATGAAATAGTATCTTTTCGGTCAGATTACATCACTCTTCAAGGCTTTAAAATCATAAATTCTGGAGCTGATGAAGTCAGAAATATTGGAGCGGTAAGGTTATATGACAGTCGTTTTTCTGTTATCAGAAATAATATTTTTCAAAATAATTATTTTGGAATTACGGTTCAAAGAGGCGAAAGATGTTTGATTGAAAACAATAAAATTACCACTAATAGAGGGATTTCTCAGGAATCAATCGGAGATGGAATTCATGTATGGTCTAGTAATGAAATTTGGATTAAACGAAATTTCATCTCTGGACATAAAGATGGTATTTACCTAGAAAAAACAAACAACAGCTTCATTTTTAAAAACTTATCCTTAAAAAACAAACGCTACGGACTGCATTTTATGTTCTCACACAACAATGTTTATACTGCTAATGTTTTTAGACAAAATGAAGCTGGGGTTGCTGTAATGTATAGTAGGAATGTAGAAATGAGCTACAATAAATTTTTGAATAATAAGGGTGAAAATGTCTACGGACTTTTACTGAAAGATTTATCATTTAGTAAAATAAAACACAATACTTTTCAGAATAATTCCGTAGGTGTTTTTATGGATGGCTCCTCCAAAATTGATTTTTACTACAACGAATTTAAAGACAACGGTTGGGGACTAAGAATAAACGCTAATTGTATTGAAAATAAACTATTTAATAATAATTTTATAGCAAATATTTTTGATGTAAGTACCAGTGGCAGCATTTTTCTTAACACCTTTAAAAACAACTATTGGGATAAGTATGAGGGCTATGATATAGATAAAGATGGTGTAGGCGATATACCTTTTTACCCTCTAAGTCTTTACGCAGTAATATCAGAACAAAACCCTATGATAATGATTCTTTTCGGAACTTTTTTTGTGGAACTGATGAATCGTTCCGAAAAACTCATGCCAAGTCTTACACCTGATAGTTTTGTAGACGAAACTCCTTTGATAAAACGAAACAATACTTAATGAGTAAATAACTAAATGATAGAAATAAAAAACCTTACCAAGACTTTCGGCAAATTTAAAGCTCTCAACAATATTAATCTTTCATGTAAAACTGGGAGAGCTATTGCTCTTATTGGTCCAAACGGCTGTGGAAAAACCACTCTAATTAAGAGCATTTTAGAATTAAATACTGTTGAGTCTGGACAAATATTGGTTAATGGGAATGATGTTTCAGAAAGCTATCATTACCGTGAAATTATTGGCTACATGCCTCAGATAGGGAAATACCCTGAGAATATGACTATAAGGGAAACTCTAGATATAATTTTAAATAATCGTTCACAAACTAAAAAACTAGATATAGAGCTTATAGATGCCTATGATATAACAAAAATAGAGAATAAAAGAATGGGCAATCTTTCTGGAGGTACAATCCAGAAAGTCAGTGCCATAATAGCTTTTATGTTTAACCCTTCAATAATCATTTTAGATGAACCTACTGCGGGACTTGACCCTATTGCTGCTGAAATCCTTAAACATAAAATCATAAAAGAACAAAAAAAAGGAAAGCTAATTATCATTACGTCACACTTACTCAGTGATTTAGAGCAAATTGTAGATGAAGTCATATTTTTATCAGAAGGGAAAGTGATATTTCATAAAAATGTAGAGGACATAAAGCAAAGTACACAAGAGGATAGCCTATCAAAAGCCATAACAACGATACTAAGACAAGTACAAGATGTATAAAATCGCAAAGTTCATACTAACTGATATTTTAAAGAGCAAAGTTATTGCTGTGTATACGCTCATGTTATTTATTATATCATGGGCCATTCTAGGATTAGAAAGCAATCAGATAAAGGCTAATCTCAATCTACTAAATATTGTACTTTTTGTAGTTCCACTATTTAGTATTGTATTTTCAGTAATCTACATATACAACAGTACACAATTCATAGAACTTCTTTCTACTCAGCCTATTAAACGAGATGTAATATGGACGGGAACTTTTTTAGGGTTATCGCTATCTCAACTATTAGTGTTTTTAGCTGGCTGTGGCATTCCCATTATTCTGTATTCTACACTTACTTACGGATTATGTGTCTTACTAGGTGGTATGTTACTCTGCATAAGCTTTACCTCATTAGCCACGTATAGTTCTATTTCTACTAATGACAAAACAAAAGGAATAGGAATAGCTCTATTCATTTGGGTATTTTTTAATATCATCTATGACAGTTTGTTACTTATCTTGATGTTTCAATTTTCAGATTACCCTATAGAAAAACTAATAGTTGTATTAGCCTCACTTAGTCCTATAGGGCTTACCCGTATTTTTGTACAACTACAGCTTGATATCTCTGGAATGCTAGGCTATTCAGGAGCAATTTTTAAATCAATTTTTGGTTCAGGTGGTGGAGTGTATATTTCTGTTCTTATTCTTCTGATTTGGATTATATTTCCTTTCTTATCAAGTTTACTTAAATTCAGAAAAAAAGATTTATAAATATTATGTTTCATATTTAATTGCTCTGGTCTCAATTAAATAAAAATAAACTTCGATTTTAGTTTGATATTCGTTTTTTTGTAACTTCGTAGCATAAGAAATAAAAATTAAAGTCATGGTTTTTAAAGCGATGCTAACAGGAGTAATTTCCATTGGATTACTAGTAGGTTGCAACTCACAAAAGCAAAATAATATGAACGAACCTAAAAACATAAGCACACTCACAAAAAAAATGGAGGGCTATGAACATCTCAGCATAACCCTTCCGAAAAAATCTAATGAAAAAGAGTTATTTCTAGAAATGACTCCAGGCAAATGGCACAAAGTAGATTGTAATTCGTATGGATTACTAGGAAATATTGAAGAGAAAAAAGACCAAGAAACAAACATTTCTTACTATTTCTACGATACTGATGGTAATATGCGTTCAACCATGATGGCTTGCCCTGATATGACGCTTACTAACAAATTTGTGGTTGGAGAAAGCAAAACTATCAACTATACAAGTAATACTCCTATTATCATTTTTTATCCAAAAGGCTACGAAATTAAACTTAAGGTTAAAAACCAACAAAACGAAGAAGTTCCTACAAAACTACCATAAATCCAATGATATTTACAGTGAGTTTTCGTAATTTTGTGGTTTAATTATTTAAAATAAAACCTATGAAAATAGCCGTTATTGGAGCCATGGAAGTTGAAATAAAGCATTTGTGTGATGCTTTAGAAAATCCTATCAAAAAGGAAATTCACTCATTTCAATTTCACATTGGGACTATTGCCAACCACGAAGTTATTGTTTTACTTTCTGGTGTTGGCAAGGTAAGTTCGGCTATAGGGACTTGTTTACTTATCAATCATTTTGCTCCTGATTTAATCATCAATACAGGAACGGCAGGTGGACTAAAAGAGGTTCAAGTAAAAGATATTATCCTCGCTACAGAAGTACGCCACCACGATGTGGATTTAACGGCTTTTGGTTACGAACTCGGACAACAATCTAAAATGCCTCCAGCTTTCATACCCGATTCCTTTTATGTAGAAAAAGCTGAGGCTGTTATTAAAAAACACGGCATCAACGCTAATAAAGGTTTAGTAATTAGTGGTGATGCATTTATCAACTGTCCTGAAAAATTCCAATGGCTTAAAGACAACTTCCGTACCGCCAAAGCCGTGGAGATGGAAGCGGCTTCTATCGCACAAGTATGCCACCAAATGAAAACCCCTTTTATTGTTCTAAGAGCCATTTCGGATATTGCGGGAGAAGACACTACGGTTTCTTTTGATACATTTGTTACCGAAGCTGGAAAAATCTCAGCCGAAATCAATATTGATTTAATTAAAAGTTTGTAGTTGATTTTTTATATTTTACCCAATAAAATACTAAAATACCCTATCATATATCCTATGATGCCACTTATGGCAATCAATATAAAAAACCAAAAAATCCAGTTGGCAAGAGTAGCGTATTTTCCAAAGATTTTTCCAAAGAAGTGTTTTGTTTTTTGAAATATTTGATATTTCCCTTGATGACTTAATGAATTTCTATTGAATTTAAAATCATTAGATTCATCACTCAGCTCACTCACCAAATCTGTAATTTCAACAACATAATTACCATAAACGTCTCTCAACCAAACTTTTCCCATAACATACATAATAATGGAAGTCATAAACAAACTCACAACAACAAACATCACTCCATTCCAACTATTCAAATCCAAAAATAAAAGAAATACAGAAAATAATATAGGAACAAACGAAATATAGTAAGATTTATAAAGCTCCGTATTAAGCACCAACTCGTACCTAAGATTAAGCAAATTGTGATAGGTTTGGAAATTTTGAGTACTAATAGTTTTATACAACGAATAAAACTTAACAAAATAATAAACAATTATAAGTATTGAAATAAGATATAACAACAAAAACAAACTCCCTTGTTGTGCATTTTTTATTTGAGAATAATAAAGCGGAACTATAAGAATCATCAAAAGAAGTGTAGTCCAAAACTCCATCTTCATATTCGCTCGTATTTTTTCCAAAGGTGTTTTTACCGCCTTTTGCTGTTCCAAAGAAATATTAGGAAGGTCTGATACCTTCTCTCTATGCCATAAATCTTTTATATTATCAAGTTCCATAATATTTGATTTTTTTATTGTTGAGTTCTAAGTTCGTTAATCAAAGTTTTCAATTTTTGTTTAGCTCTATTTAGTTTCACTCTTACATTCACCTCTGTTATTCCCATTTGAGCTGCTATCTCTTTGCCAGAATAATTTTCTAAATAATAGAATATAAGCGCTTTATCTATTGCACCTAGCTGTTGTATTGCTTTATACATAAGTTCCAATTGCTGTTGTTCAACATCATTATTTTCCACCCTCTTATTTATCGTACTTAGCTCTATATCAGAAGTATTTATTTTTTTCTTATCACTTCTTAGAAAAACAATAGAAGTATTAAGAGCTACCCGATAAAGCCAAGTAGAAAATAAACTCTTGCCTTAAAAAGACGGATACGATTTCCACGCTTGATAGATAATCTCTTGAAACAAATCTTCTTGGTCGTTTTTATTATCCATATACATTTTGGATATTTTAAAAATAACCCCTTTATGCTTCTCTATTTGTTGTAAAAATTCTGTTTCCAGAGACATCATTAGCTTTTATGTAGAGTAAGTATCCAAATTACAAAAATGTTACAAAAATATTTTAATATATTTTTTTAGTGCTTTTTTATTATCCTAGATCAATGCTTTAAGGTAAAGGTTTAAGGTATCTTTGTTTAAATAAAAAACATTCAAAATGAATACTAAAAAAATAGAGCTTATCGTCGCTCCTAGACCTGCACATTTTGTAGGAGATGGTTTTAGAGTACATAATTTTATTCCTAGCGGATTTAGATTAGATATGAAAAGAATGGATCCTTTCATTATGATGGATTACAATTCTAAGTTTTATTTTGAACCTTCCCAAACCCCTAGAGGCGTAGGCGTACACCCTCATCGTGGTTTTGAAACCGTAACCATAGCTTATCAAGGTAAAGTAGAGCATCACGATAGTGCAGGTGGCGGTGGCATTATACAAGAAGGCGATGTACAGTGGATGACGGCTGGTAGCGGTGTACTCCATAAAGAATATCACGAAACTGAATGGAGTAAAAAAGGTGGCATTTTCCAAATGGTGCAACTGTGGGTAAACCTTCCTGCCAAATATAAAATGAGTCCTCCAAAATACCAATCTATACAACATACAGAGTTTCCTAAAGTCTCTGTCGGCGAAAATAGTTGGGTAGAAGTAATTGCAGGAGAGTACAATGGTAACAAAGGTATCGCAAGTACCTTCAGCCCAATACATATGATGAATGCAAGACTAAAAAAAGGTGCTAGAGCTTCATTTAGTTTCCCTGCTCATTTTAACACCGTTGCTTTGGTTATAGAGGGCAACATTATTGTAAACGAAGAGGAAGAAGCTCCTACAGACCACTTAGTTTTGTTTGAAAATAGTGGCGAAGATTTCAACATAGAAGCCCTAGATGATGCTGTTGTGCTTATCCTTAGTGGAGAACCACTTAACGAGCCTATAGCCGCTCATGGTCCGTTTGTAATGAACACTAGAGCAGAGATTATTCAGGCTTTTGATGACTTTAAAAACAACAAATTCGGAGTCTTAGAAGATTAACGAAAAGCAGGCTAAAAACCTGCTTTTTTATTTAACTCAAATTTAACTTTTTTTATAAATGCTTTGGCTAGATATTAGTGAGTTTAGCTATATCTTTGGAAAACTAAAGAAGAGTGTTACAAGCACACTTAATTAAATAAAGAATTAGTTATGGCTAAAAAAATATTATGGATAGATGACGAGGTAGATTTATTAAAACCTCATATCGTATTCTTAGAAAACAAAGGTTATCAGGTAACGCCCATCAATAATGTTAATGAAGCCTTAGAAATATTAGATGAAGAAAGTTTTTCATTAGTGCTTTTGGACGAAAATATGCCTGGTATTTCTGGGCTAGATGCCATACCGTTACTAAAGGAAAAAAATTCAGCAATGAAAATTGTAATGGTAACTAAAAGCGAAGAAGAACACATTATGGAGCAAGCCATAGGTTCGCAAATTGCCGATTATATCTTAAAACCTGTAAATCCTAACCAAGTTCTGCTCTCTTTGAAAAAAAATCTACAAAGCGACGACCTTGTAGAACAACAAACCAAGCAAGAATATCAGCAAGAGTTCAGAAACATAAGTATGGAGTTAAGTTATCTTAACACTTATGAAGATTGGAGTAATTATTACAAAAAAATATTGGGTTGGGAAATTAAATTTGATAAGGTGTTTGATAACGAATTTGCCGACTTGCTACAATCTCAAAAAGAGGAAGCCAACATACAGTTTGCCAAGTTTATAGAAAGAAACTACGAAAATTGGCTCAATTCAAATGAGAAACCTCTTATGAGCCATACGCTTTTTAAAGAAAAGGTAAAACCAGAAATGCAGGATGACAAAGTTCTGCTACTTATGATAGATAATCTAAGGTACGACCAATGGAAAGTCATTGAACCATTGTTTCTTAAATTCTATAACAAAACTCTAGAAACCTCATATTACAGCATCTTACCTACAGCTACCCAGTATGCAAGAAATGCCTTTTTTGCTGGATTGATGCCTTCCGAAATAGAAAAAAGATTTCCTGACCAATGGCTGAACGACAACGAAGAAGGCAATAAAAATGAAGCCGAACAAGATTTCTTAAAAGACCAAATGAAGCGTCTAGGATTATCTTCTAAAACAATGAAGTACATTAAAGTCTTAAACTCTGATTTTGAACAAAAGGTTTTAGAAGATTTTCATCAGCATCAAAATAAAGATTTGGTAGTAGTCGTCTATAATTTTATAGATATTTTATCCCACGCCAAAACGGATAATTCTATCGTTAATCAGTTGATTAGAGATGATAAAACTTTCCGTTCTCTTACCTTAAATTGGTTTGAAAACGCCCCTATTATGAGATTGATTAAACAAGCCGCAGAGTCTGGTTTTAAACTCATCATCACTACAGACCACGGCACCATCTATGTTAAAAAGCCAAGCAAAGTTGTAGGCGACCGAGAAACCTCCACCAATATCCGCTACAAAACAGGGAAAAGCCTTTCTTATGAAGATTCTGATGTGTGGGCTATTAGCCAGCCCGAAAAGCTATTCCTACCCAAAGGTAATCTAAGTAGTAAGTATGTATTTGCTAAGAATAATACCTTTCTAGCATATCCAAAAAACTACAATCACTTTGTTAATTATTATAAAGAAACCTACCAGCACGGTGGCATTTCTTTGGAGGAATGCATTATTCCATTTTGCATTCTAGAACCCAAATAAAAATAAAAAGATAGGGATAATTTCTCTATCTTTTTTCATTTATATAAAATGTATTAACAATCTGTTTTAATTGCTCTTTATCTTCGTTAGATAGTTTTTTCCAAATAAAACCTTCTTTTAAGTTCGAACCTATTTTTTGAGGAAAAATCCCTGCTTCTAAATAAAGCTCCAAGAAACTAGGAGAAATAGCTGGAAGCGGCGTATCAAAACTAAAAGGATAGTTGTCCACTACATTAAAAGTCAAATTACCTATTGTAAAAGTTTTATACCGTTGATATTTGTAAGTCGCTGGTTTTACAACTTGAGAAAGTTCTATATTTTTAATAAATCCACCCAACCTAAAACTAGGAACATATTTCACAATTAAAGACGGAGTAAATAAAAACACAGACATACCCAAAGTACCTATAACACTCACAAAAGCGACTCTCTTAGCGGAAAACCAATTCCTAAAAACCAAAAGAGCAACCACAAAAAATACTTCCAAGAAAAATCGGTATTGTGCTGAAAATAGCAACACCAAAACGCTTTTAAGAAAAATTGATATTACAATCAGCCAAATCAAACGGCTTTTACTTTTAATAGCAAATAATAGTAATGCCAACAAGCTCAAAACAAAAGATAGGTTGATAACTCCTTTTATGCCTTTCAGGAATATCCAATTTTTAACACTTTCCCAAACCGAAAATTGTTTTATTTCTTCGTAAGAATACTGAAAATCGTAAGTTTTAAGAATAGCTGTTTCGGCTGAATTTTTAAGTAAAAATTCATTAGGTTTCCAACTCAAGCCTAAATCCAAAACTTGTACGGGAAAAATAGGAAACCCAAAGCAGTACCAATTTTTAATCACAAAAACAGACACCACACCTACGCCTACTATTATCAACTTATAAGTGAATTTCCTTATCAAAAAAGCATATAAAAAGACCATCAACGGGAGCCATATTATGGTAGGTTTTATGCTGAAAATCCAAACCGAAAACCCAAATAGTGCTGACACATTATGGTTTTTATTCAAAACTTCATTCAAGATTATTAAAGAGCCTACAATAACTGGTAAATCTGTACTTGGCGATTGTAAAAACAATAACAAAATAGGCAAAAAGATAAAATGAACCCACACCTTTTTCTCTATAATGTAAATGATATATCCTAAAAGTAATACTACATTCAATCGCAGAAAAACATCAGAAGTATTAGAAAACCCTGCCTGTAAAATATGCCAAAGAGACATTTGTCCTAATATTAAATCTAAATTCCCAATACCTTTTACTAGACCTATCTCTGCAATCCATTTAATACTAGGCACATAGTAACCAAAGTGGTCTAAAATAAACGGATACCCACTCCCAAAAAGCAACACAATAAAAAGCAACGGAGCAAAAATCAAATAGTTTCTAGTAATAAAAGTTCCTAAAACGCGATATATTTTAAAATAAACAAAGGCATTTAGTCCTAAAACCAAGCTAGAGACTTCTACTACTCTATTGATAGGCACTGCAAATGCTAAAACCGCCCATACCAAACTCAATCCCATACACCCTGCAAAAAAAGCAGAGGATAGTTTTTCTTCCCACAACTTTCCTAATAGTTTTTCAAATAGCATTCCTACCCCTAGCAAACTAGAGAAAATAACGCCTACGGAAAGTAACAGATAAAGCATAAAAATTATTTTTTATAAAAATTTAAAACATTATCTCTCATCTGTTTTTGTCGGTAAGGTTTTTCATTGAATATAGGAGCTTTAGTCCCATTGTTCAAAGTTAAATTAGGAGCTTTAATTACCACCGCCTCATCCCAAAGTTGAGCTTCAATAAAGGTATTTAACATCTTGCTTCCGCCTTCTATAATGATAGATTGTATCTGCTGTTCATACAAATGACACATCAGTTCTTCTAGAAAATTTTCTTTATCAATTTTTATCCATTTCAAATGGTCTTGCTCACAGTTTTTATGAAGGTTAAAAATAATGGTAGGAGCATTAGTATTGAAAATATTAAAACTTCGAGGCACTTTAAGCTCTAAATCTATTAAAACTCTGACAGGATTTCTACCGTCAAGATGCCTTACATCTAAAGTTGGGTTATCATTAAGTGCCGTTTGTGTCCCAACCAAAATAGCGTGTTCTTCGGCTCTCATCTTATGCACATATTGAGATGCCAAAGTGTTAGATATAGGCGTTGGAGCGAAATTTCGGTCTATAAAACCATCGTTAGACTCTGCCCATTTCAGGATAATGTATGGTCTTTTTTTCTCATGGAAAGTAAAAAACCTTCTGTTAAGCCATCGGCATTGTTCCTCCAACACTTTATCAACCACTTCTATTCCTGCCTCTTCTATCATTTTTTTTCCTTTGCCACTCACTTTTTCATTAGAATCAGCGGAGCCTATAACCACTTTTTTGAAACCAATTTCTGTGATTTTAGCAGCACAAGGTGGTGTTCTCCCAAAATGGGAACAAGGCTCTAATGAAACATAAATCGTTGATTCTTTTAAAAGCCCTTTGTTCTCCACCGAATTGATAGCATTAATTTCTGCATGAGGCTCTCCTGCCTTGTGATGATAGCCTTCCCCTATCATGATGCCATTGTGTACAATTACCGCTCCTACCAAAGGGTTAGGGTAAGTATTACCTCTAGCCTTCTCTGCCAAGGCAATACATCTACTCATATATTTTTCGTAAGACATACAGAACTATATTATTGATATTAACTAAAAAACTTTGCTGAAATCAATCTAATCCCAACAAAGTTTTCGTTTCTATTTTCGTTTAACCTTTTATTATTCTCCCGAAATCATTTGATGTAATGTAATCCTAAGGCTCTCCAATTGAGCTCTCTTATCGTCAATTTTCTCAAAAGTATCTTTTAACAACGGATTCTCTCTCGTTGGATTGTTAAAGAAAGAAAGATTGTTTTCCAGCTTAACCACTTCAGCCTCAAGGTCGATAATTTGGTTTTTAAGTTTACGAGCTCTATCAGTAATTTGAGATTCGGATAAGCCTTCCTCCTTAATATCAAACTCATTAAGGTTATTAAGTTTCAGCTTTTGCTTTAGAGTTTTATTAAACTCCGAATTGATGCCCAACTTATCCTTAGGCACTTTGCCTACGGCATTCCATTTATTTTTAATTTCCTCTATTACTTCTAGAGAGTTCTCTCCTTTCTCTATTTTTTTAAGTTCTTCTAGGAGACCTTTCTTCTGCTTAAAGTTTTCGTTCCAATCGTCTCCAGCCGCTTCGCTTTTGGTTCTGTATTGGTCAAAGAAAAAGTTGCACGCTTCACGGAACGCGTCCCATACTTTATTTGCCTGACTTCTAGGCACGTGTCCTATCGTTTGCCAATCTTTCTGAAGTTTCTTGAATAGCGGCACCATAGTCTCCCAATCTTCGGAGTTTTTGTTATCTTGAGCCACTTTTATCAACTTATATTTTTCTTCTAAGTTGTTTATTTGAGCTTGTTTAAGACCTTTATAAAACTCGTTTTTAGCCGAATTAAAGGCTCTTACGCTTTGCTTAAAATCAGTCCAATTTTGGGTAGAAAGCTTTCTAGGAACGCTACCTAACTTTATAAATTCTTCTCTTAGCTCTTCCATTTTCTTAATGGATTTCTGCCAATAATTATGGTTAGGTTTTTCTGGTGCTCCTAAGGCTTTTATTTGAGCAATAATGGTGTTTTTCTTCTCTAGATTTTCTTTTTGTTCCGCTTCTCTCGCTGCGAAGAGTTCAGTTTTTCTATCGTGTATTTGGTTAGAAAGTTCCTTAAACTCCTCCCAAGTGCTGTCCCTAAACTCTTCTGCCACAGGCTCTGCCTCCTCTCTCCAAAGTTTGTGGAGATACTGCAATTCGTTAAGTGCTTTTTGTATCAGTGGCTCTACCAATAGCTCCTTAGCACGAGCGATGATGTGCTGTCTCTTTTCCAAATTATGGGCATACTCTTGCTCACGGTATTCTTTGTTGAGGTCTAGCATTTGGTAGAACCCATTGAGGTGATGATAGTAGTTATTGTTCAGATTTTTGAACTCCGACTTTGCTACTTTACCCGCATTAGCCCACGCCTCTTTTATTTCCCTTATGGCTCTGAATAGGTCTGTCCCTGGTTCTGTATTAGTGTAAAGATTTTTAAGTTTTTCTACAATTTCTAGCCTTACCTCTAGATTTTTTTGGTGTTCTTCCTCTTGCTTTTGAATAAAGAGGTCTCTCTTTTCTTTAAAAATATTGACGAGTGCAGAAAACTTTGCTTGTAAAGGGTGTTCGTAGCTGAAAACCTCCGAAGGGTCGTTATCTGCTGCTTCGAACTCCTGTTTTTTGTTTTCTGTTATTTCGTCTATTTGCTCGGAAATAGATTTTCTAAGCGCATTGAATTTCTGAATCTCCTCTCCTGCATTCTCTAGATTGATGAGCCTTTCCAGCTTATCTACCAACTCTTTCAAAGATAACTTTTCGTTCTCTTCGTGGTCGTCGTCATCGTGGTCTTCTTCTTCAACTTCCGACTCCTGATAAGACGAAGGTTCTAAAACAGTATTTTCCTTTATTTCTTGGTTGGGTTGAGGTGTGTTTGGTTCTTCTTGTCTAGAGTTCAGAGTTTCTTTGTTCATAGCAGTATATTTTTAAAGTATTAAATTCTAATTGGGTTCTAAGCCCCAATTTTTCCATCGGCACTAAATTAAAGGTTTTTTATACTAAATTCCAAATTTCCCAGGCTTTTTCTGCCTGTTGTTCTAGCATAAACAGTCCATTAGCTGTTTTAGCTCCTCTTTTTTGAGCTTCTTTAATGAGTTTAGTTCGTTCGGGATTATAGATAAGGTCTAATACCAAATGTTCGTCCGAAAGCCCATCAAACGGGAATAGGACACAGTCTTCCACATTAGGATAAGTTCCTACGGGAGTACATTGTATGATGATTTGATATTCGGACAAATGCTCTTCGGTAAGTTGTTCAAATTTGATTGCCCCTCGCCTAGAGACCACAAGATACGGAATACCTTTACGCTCTAACACAAATTTAACGGCTTTAGCCGCCCCACCATCGCCTAGTACAAGTGCCTTCTGATGAGTAGGTTTAAGATGGAGGTCTAAGGTTCGTTCAAAACCATAGGCATCTGTATTGTAGCCTATCTTCTTGCCGTCTTTAATGCTTACTGTATTTACCGCTCCTATGGCTTGGGCTTCTTCGCTAAGCTCATCTAGGTAGTTTATAATTTCTACTTTGTACGGAATGGTAACATTAAAGCCCACCAATCTTGGATTAGACCATAATGCTGTAACGCTCTCTATACTGGGCAAATCTAAAATATGGTAGGAAATATCTTTGATAAATAACTTCTTAAACTTGGTTTCAAAATATTTTTGAGAGAAGGAGTATGAAATGTTTCTCCCTATAAGCCCCAACTGTTTTCCCATAAACTTGTTTATAATAACTATTAAAGGTAATGATTACCGAACATTTTTCATTTATTCTCGTTCTTGTTTTTTAGCTTCTTCCCAAAGGCAGTCCATCTCTTCCAGAGAGAGGCTGTCTAGGTTGAGATTTTTCTGCGAAGCTAAAGCCTCCATCGTTTGAAAGCGGCTGATGAATTTGTGATTGGTACGCTCTAAGGCAGTATCAGGATTGATGCCCGAAAGCCGAGCATAATTAACCAAAGAAAACAACACATCGCCAAACTCTTGTTCTTTCTGCTGGGGGTCTTGGGTATGATGAAACTCTTGTAGCTCTTCTTCTACCTTGCTCCACGCCGCTTCGGCATTTGGAAACTCAAAACCGATGCCCCGCACCTTGTCTTGGATACGATACGCCTTAACCAAAGACGGCAGCCCTCTAGGTACGCCTGATAGAATGGAACGATTGCCCTCTTTGAGCTTGAGTTTCTCCCAATTTTGCTTCACTTCTTCCTCGTCTTTCACCTCTGTATTGCCGTAGATATGAGGGTGCCTGAAAATGAGTTTTTCGTTGAGTGATTTTAGGGTATCTCCTATATCAAAGTGCTGCTGCTCCGAGCCTATTTTGGCATAAAATACCAAATGTAAAAGGACATCTCCCAGTTCTTTCTTAATCTCGTCTAGGTCTTCGTTCAGAAGGGCATCGGATAGCTCATAGACTTCCTCTAGGGTGAGGTGTCTTAGACTTTGCAAGGTTTGTTTTCTATCCCAAGGGCATTGCTCTCTTAGGGTATCCATAATATCCAGCAATTCTCCAAAGGCTTTTAGTTGTTGTTCTCTCGTGGTCATATATTTATCTGTTGATGAGTATAAATGAGCTTCTCAAATTCTCGTTTAACGATATTAAAATTAAAGTAAATACAAACATGAAAAGTATTTTATCATTAAATGTTACCAAGTTCTTTATCATATACAGTATTTACCTTTTACAAACACCATTTAAACAATGTATTTATGTTTTATAAGATTTTCATTTAAAACTTCAAGTAATTGATTGTAATTCGTATTCATAGTCCCTACAGAAATATTGTATGGGGAGCCATAGTTTTCAAGGTTAAATTTCATAAGTTTTTTTCTCAGTTTGTTTTTTTCTTTTCTTATATATTCCTCCGCATTACTAATCTGTATAATAATTATTTTAACACTATTAATTTTTAATTCGGAAAAACCTTCAATATCACTCCATCTTATATATTCATTTTTTTTAGGATTAATATTTATTCCATTTTCATCAATTATTAACATCAATCTATTTTTCAGTAATTGTCTTATTGAAACATAAATACCTAAACCAAAAAATAAAAAAGACGCAACCCCAACAATCTTTAAAAATAGAGGATTAGATACTCTATAGCTAGTCATATTTTCCGCATTTAGAAAGATATCAATACCTAGTATTACAAAAATTAAAGACCCTATCAATAATAAAAATGCCTTCTTCCTATTTGAATAAAACTCCACTTTATTCATTTTAATAGATACTATTAAACAAAAAACTTTGCTAAGAGATTCAGCAAAGTTTTTGTGATTGTTTATTTTTCTTCTTCGTTAACTTCTTCTTTTATGAAGCTATCAGGCGTAATGTAACCTGCTTTTTGCAAAAGATTGTACCACTGAGCAAGTTTTCTAATGTCAGACACATACACTCGCTCTGTATCATAGGTTGGTAGAGATTTTAGCATAAATGCTCTAAGCTCTTCGTCTGAAGATTTGTGGTTGATAGTTTGCTCGTAATTTTCGTTTTTAGCGATGTTTTCAAACACTTCAAACAATGGCACTTCTCTATCAAAACTGAACATTGCAATGTTATCCAAAAGACTTACTTGGCTTGAGTTAGAAATACTTAGCTTCTTCTTAGTGGTAATATCTTCTACAATAAAACCATTTCTAAGTTGAGAAACTAATTTATAAAGCCCTGGTTTTCCTGAAATTGAAATAATTTTTTCTAAAAGCATATCTTCGTTTTTTATCTTTATTTTAATCTATTTAGGGAATCTCATTTTGTAGCTTACGCTTACCTCTCCTGTCGATATTTTGTTGAGTTTCCCTTTCACTAATTTCTTTTTGAGCACACTTAGTTTATCGGTAAACAAAATGCCCTCTATGTGGTCATACTCATGTTGTATAACTCTTGCTCTAATATCGGAGTAAGTTTCTGTGTGTTTTTTGAAATCCTCATCGTAATACTCTATTGTGATGGTGTCTTTCCTTTTAACATCTTCTCTTACTTCTGGTATAGAGAGGCAGCCTTCGTTAAACTTCCACTCCTCCCCTGTCTCCTCTAATATTTTGGCATTGATGAATACTTTTCTGAAATCTTTAAGCTCATTAGCTATATCTAGGTAGTCTTCGTCTTCTGCCAGTGGTCTCACATCTACAATAAAAAGTCTAATATCTAACCCTATTTGCGGTGCTGCAAGCCCTATCCCGTGAGCTCCTTCCATAGTTTCAAACATATTTTGGATAAGCTCCTTCAGATTAGGATAATCTGGGGTAATGTCTTGTCCTTTCTTCCTAAGTACAGGGTCGCCGTAGGCTCTTATTGGTAGTATCATCTCTTTTGGTCTAAAAAATTTTGTAAAATTATGGTGGCACTTACTTTATCTATAAGCCCTTTTTCTTGTCTTTGTTTTTTGTTTTTCCCGCTTTGACTGATGAAAAAAGAAGCCATCTTGGAGGTAAATCTTTCATCTAAACGGTGAACCTCTATCTCTGGAAATTGAACTTTAAACTTTTCTATAAACTCTAAGATAGAAGTTTCTACTTCAGAGACATTACCCTTTAAATCCACAGGGTAACCTACAACCACAGCTTCTACAACATTACTGCGGATATATTCGGATAAGAATGACAAAAGTTCCTCCGTTGGCACTGTGGCAAGCCCACTAGCAATGAGCTTCATATCATCTGTTGCCGCTATACCCGTACGTGCTTTACCGTAATCTATGGCTAATATCTGTCCCATAAAGAGGTGCAAATTTAATGATTTTTTAAACATAGACGGTATTTTAAACACATAAATCAAACTCTACTTCCCATTTCTAGGTAAATAAAATTTACTAACTTTGCGTTCGGCAACGCTTTAGAAAAACTCTGGAGCGTTATCTTTGTTTTTAGCACATCTTTATTATTATAGATTGAGTAATATGATTTTGTCCCCAATCCACGAAAGCCTTTTACCTTTCCTCCTAAAACATCAATTCGGAAGTTCTGTTTTGGAAGCTTTACCTCATCATCAGCACATTTCGGTGAAGGGAATGGCAGGTTCTAGCCCAAGTTTAATCTGTGCAGAACTATTCCTCACCCAAAACCAACCTATCCTCCTTATAGTAGATGATAAGGAAGATGCCCACTACACCACTACAGAACTAGAAGAACTACTCGGCGAAGATAAGGTACTCTATTTCCCTGCCACCCACCTAGAGCCTTACCAAACCGAAAAAACACAAAATGCCAATTTGGTATTAAGAACCGAAGTGCTTAATCAGCTCAATGCCAATCCAGAGCCAAAAGTCATTGTAGCCCATTATGCTGCCCTTTGTGAAAAGGTGCTTAAAAAGGAAGATTTTAAAGCCATTTCTCACCATATTAAGGTAGGCGACCAGCTAGATTTTGATTTTACAGGCGAACTACTAGAGCAGTTTAATTTTCACTTAACCGATTTTGTTTCTGAACCGGGAGAGTTTGCTGTAAGAGGCGGTATTGTAGATGTCTTCTCTTATGCCAATGATAAGCCTTATCGTATCACTTTTTTTGGCAACGAGGTAGAAAGCATCAAAACTTTTGATATTGAAACTCAACTATCCATAAGTAAGGTAGAAAGTCTGCAATTAGTTTCTAATATGAATTTTGCAGTGCAAGGCACCAAAGTTCCGTTCCTAGATTTACTGCCAAAAGACAGCTTTATTGTTACTAAAAATGCCTATCTAGGACTTAACTACATCAGAGATTTTTACACAAAAGCAGAGGAAAAATATACCCAACTCAACTCGGACATCAAACACCAAAAGCCTAACGAACTCTTTATATCAGACGAGGTATTTTTTAAAACCTATCAAAAGTTTAGAACGGTAGATTTTACCTCACAATCGTTACAGCTTTCTCAAGCTCCTTTTATTGAACTCAAGCAAAGCCCACAACCTAGCTTTAATAAGAATTTTGAGCTCCTCATAGAAGACCTAGAAGAGAAACAAAAACAAGGCTTTAATTTATGGATTTCGTTTGCCTCCGAAAAACAAAAAGAACGACTGAAAAGTATTTTCGAAGATTTGGGAAGCGCCATTTCTTTCCAGTTTTTCAAATCGGAGCTGCATCAAGGGTTTATAGACCACCAACACCAAATCCTTGTCTATACCGACCATCAAATTTTTGATAGATACCAACGCTACCGAGCTAAAAACACTTTTGCCAAGTCGGAACAACTCACACTTAAAGATTTAATGTCTTTAAAAGTAGGCGACTACATTGCCCATATTGACCACGGCATCGGGAAGTTTATGGGACTGGTAAAGGTAAACAATGGTGGTAAAACTCAAGAATGCTTTAAATTGACTTACAAAAACGGAGATTTACTCTATATAAGCATACACGCTCTGCATAAAATTTCTAAATATAATGGTGCTGAAGGTAAGGAAATCACGCTTTCTAAAATAGGTTCTCCTTCGTGGAAGAACCTCAAAAATAAAACGAAAGCCAAGGTTAAACAAATTGCATTTGACCTTATAAAACTTTACGCTAAAAGGAAAACCGCCAAAGGCTTCGCCTATACACCAGACACTTACCTCCAAAATGAATTAGAGGCTAGCTTTCTCTACGAAGATACTCCAGACCAAGAAAAGGCAACGCTAGATGTTAAACGAGATATGGAAGCCGATTCCTTTATGGATAGGCTCGTCTGTGGCGATGTGGGATTTGGTAAAACCGAAGTAGCTATAAGAGCAGCCTTTAAAGCTGCTACAGATGGTAAACAAGTTGCTGTTCTTGTACCGACAACCATTTTGGCGTTTCAGCACTACCGAAGTTTTGCAGAAAGGCTTAAAGATTTCCCTGTTAATATTTCGTACCTCAATCGTTTTCGTACAGCAAAACAAAAACGAGAAACCTTAGAGAAACTTGCCGAAGGTAAAATTGACATCATCATCGGTACCCACCAACTCACCTCCGAAAAAGTCAAGTTTAAAGATTTAGGACTTCTCATTATAGACGAAGAACATAAGTTTGGAGTTTCTGTAAAAGACAAACTTAAAACTTTAAAAGCAAATATAGATACTCTCACGCTTACCGCTACACCTATCCCTAGAACGCTACAATTTTCGCTAATGGCAGCTAGAGATTTATCTGTAATTAAAACCCCTCCACCCAATAGACAACCTGTAGAAACTCAACTCATAGGTTTTGATGAAGAAATTATAAGAGATGCCATTTCCTACGAATTACAAAGAGATGGACAGGTTTATTTCATCAATAACAGAATTGATAATTTAAAAGACATTGCGGGAATGATACAACGCCTCGTCCCCGATGCTAGAGTGATTACAGGACACGGACAAATGGACGGTAAGCAGTTAGAAGAAAACATATTAGACTTTATGGAAGGAAGGTACGATGTACTGGTTTCTACTACGATTGTAGAAAGCGGTGTAGATGTACCCAACGCCAATACTATCTTTATCAACGATGCCCAAAGGTTTGGTATGGCAGATGTTCACCAAATGCGTGGGCGAGTGGGACGAAGCAACCGAAAAGCCTTTTGTTACCTTATTACACCACCTTTTGATATGGTAACTTCTGATGCAAGAAAACGACTTGAAGCCATAGAACAATTTTCCGATTTAGGCAGTGGTTTCCAAATCGCAATGAAAGACCTTGAAATTCGTGGTGCTGGTGATTTGCTTGGTGCAGAGCAAAGCGGATTTATCAACGAAATGGGCTTTGAAACTTATCAAAAGATAATGCAAGAAGCCTTAGAAGAATTGCAAAATGATGCCGAGTTTGAAAGTCTTTTTGAAAACGAAGCAGACCGAAAAAAACTGTTCAAGTCTTCCAAAGATGTTAATATTGATACCGATTTGGAACTGATGCTTCCTGACTCTTATGTAAGTAGTACAGAGGAGCGACTAAGCCTCTACCAAAAACTTGCAGAAATAAATAACAAAGAGGAATTAAAACGCTTTGAGGCAGAACTAGAAGACCGTTTTGGGTCATTGCCAGAAGAAGCCATTAACCTACTAAAATCAGTAGAGTTAAAATGGCTAGCTGCAGCTATTGGTTTTGAAAAAATCGTGATGAAAAATGGTATTTTTATAGGTTATTTCCCTAGCAATCCGCAGGATAAATTTTACCAAACCGAAAAGTTTAAAAAGATTATCCAATATCTAAGTCAAAATCCTCAAAAAGCCAGTCTTAAAGAAAAACATTCGGCTGAGGGCAACCAGCTTATGATGAGAAAAGACCATATTAACGATGTAGATGAAGTGAATGAACTTCTGCAAGCTATACTCAACTAAGTGAAAAAGCCTCAGAATATTCTGAGGCATTTTTTTAACCTTTAAAAAAGTAATATTTATTTCAATTGAGAAGCATCTATACTTACATGTACAGTTACTTCGTTTTTAATAACTCCGTTTGCTACAGGCATTTGAAATTTAACTCCAAAATCTTCTCTCTTAATATCGGTAGGCTCAGTTTTAATGCTTACTTTACCTTCCTCTACCTTTACATTAGCTTTAAATTGTACTGGTTTTGTAATCCCTTTAATCGTAAGATTGCCATCTAAAAGAGTGTTATAATCTCCTTCGGTAGTTTCTGTAACCTTAGTAATTTCAAAAGATGATGTTGGGAATTTTTCTACCTCAAAAAAATCTTCATTTTTAAGATGACCATCTAATTTAGCTGATTTCTCCGCATCATCTGTAATATCTCTGTTTGCTAAAGTGTTCATATTCGCTACGAATTTCCCGCTCTCTAGCTTACCGTCTTTTACTGTTACTTCTCCGCTCTCAAATTTAATATCTCCAAAGTGGCTCGTATTATCAGACTTCACCACTTTATAACCTTTCCACTCTACCTTACTGGTTGCTGTATCTATGGCATATACTTGTCCTTCTTTAGTAGTGGTAACTTCATTAGACTCGCTAGTAAGAGGTTTATCTTTTCCGCAAGAATTTAGAGCTAACAGACCAATGCTCGTTGCAAATAATAGGCTTAAAATGTTTTTTTTCATTATGATTTGTATTTATTATGATTAAAGATATAGGGCTAATATAAGAATTTTTATATAAATACACAAACAGATGATTTCTGCATTAAGCCTTATCTAAGGTAAAAATAAAACTCGCTCCACTTAAATAGACACTTTTGGCTTCAATATTTTGCCCATGAGCTTCTAAAATATGCTTTACAATAGCTAAGCCTAAGCCAGAGCCTCCATCTCTTCTGTTTCGGCTACTTTCCACACGATAGAAACGCTCAAAAACACGAGGAAGTATCTCTGGTTTTATCCCCATACCGTTATCTTTAACCTCTACCACTACTTTATCTCTATGAACTGAAGTAATGACTTCTACCACTGCTTTTTCTCTATTAGCATAATGTATTGCATTAGAAACTAAATTGAGTAAAACTTGTGATATTTTCTGTTTATCTGCCAAAACCCATATAGTTCCATTACTTTTAAGGCTTAGCTGAGTGCCCTTCTTTTGAGCTTCTATATCTAAAAAGTCAAAGATTTCCTTTACCAAAACATTGAGGTCAAATTTTACAAATTCAAGAGTGATTTCGCCACTTTCAAAGCGGTTAATCATATCTAAATCTTTAACGATATTCATCAATCTATCTAAAGATTTATCTATACGATGCAGGTATTTATCTCTAATTTCTAAATCTTCCACACCACCGTCTATCAGAGTTCCCACATAGCTCTGTATGGAAAATAATGGAGTTTTGAGCTCATGCGATATGTTACCTATGTACTCTTTACGGTAGCGTTCCATCTCCTTCATCATATCAATCTCTGAACTTGCCTTTTCGCTAAGTCCAGAAATTCGTTCGCCTAGTTCTTTAAAATTGATATTCTCATCTTCAGTAGCAATTTCATCTGGTAGAATAGTAGAGATTTGCCTTATCTTTTCTTTACCATAAAATCTAAATAAAAAACTAACAATAGTGTAGTTAACAAAGAAAATAACTGATAGGACAAATAAAACAACAATAAAACCTACATTATTGAACCAATCTTTGGTCTTTACATATTCAAATGCAAAAACCACTAACCCCATAGCCACTGTAAGGCATAAAGATGCTATAATACTGAGCGAATTAGGCTTCATTTTTAACCTAGATAATTAATTTATAACCAATCCCTTTAAGTGTTTGGATACTTTTAGAGCCTAATTTTTCTCTTAATCTTCGGATATGAACATCTATTGTGCGTTCTCCTACCACTACATCATTACCCCATACTTTTTCTAAAATTTCCTCTCTTTTAAATACTTTTTCGGTATTAGATGCCAAAAGATTCAGCAAATCAAACTCTTTTTTAGGTAAAATAAAACTTTCGTCACCTTTGGTTACCTTAAAATTATCTCTATCAATAATTAGATGCCCTATTTTTAGAATTTTATTTTTTTCTTCCACTTGTTGCGTGAGGTTCATTAGAGCATTCACCTTGGAAATTAGCACTTTAGGTTTAATGAGCTTTACAATATAATCATTAGCACCTGCTTGATAACCTGCTAATTGCGAAAATTCTTCACCTCTTGCAGACAAAAAGACAATAAGACACCCTTCTAATGCAGCTATTTTTCTAATCTCTTGACAAGTCTCTATACCGTCTTTATCAGGCATCATAACATCAAGAAGAATAAGATGTGGAAGTATTTCTTTAGCCTTCTCTATACCTTCGTTTCCGTTATTGGCAGTGTGTACCTCATACCCTTCTTTCTTTAGGTTGTAGGAAATAATTTCCAAAATATCAGGCTCATCATCTATTAAGAGTATTCTTTTGCCTTTCATTTTTAGTTTTTATTAGTTAGGGGCTCAAATTTAATCATTTTTTAACTTAAAATTAACACGCTTCTGGTTCTTAATATAAAGTTAATATTTCCTATCATCCGTTAAACATTATTTAATACAAAGTTAAAATCTCCGAAACCTTAGTTTAAGCCATAAAATAATTTCTTTGCACCAGTAAAAATGAATATCTAATAAGTTTAAAAATGAAGTATCATAGGCTTAGTCTTGCAGTTTTGTTCTTATGTTCCTCTACAGGAATTATCTTAGGACAAGCATCAAAAAAAGACAGCATCAAAAACGAAAAGAAAATAGATGGCGTTCAGTTAAAAGCTACCGTTAACAAAAAAACTGAAACAGCAGTATTACAATCTATTAAAAAATCTAGCGTTCAGGTACAAGCCATGGGGGCTGAGGAAATCTCTAGGAAAGGTATTTCTAATGTGGAACAGAGTTTAACCAAAATCACAGGAGTAAACACAGTAGAGGGTAAAGGGCTTTTTGTAAGAGGACTTGAGGAGAGATATAGCACCTTACTTATAAATGGATTAAGTTCACCTTCTAACAACCCCTTCCAAAAAATTATTGCTTTAAAGCAGTTCCCAACCGATGTTGTAGGGAAATTGAATATTTATAAAACATTTAATAGCGACCTTTACGCCGACTTTGCTGGTGCTACTTTCGATATAGAAACGCTATCCTACGATAAGCCTTTTACAAAAGTAGAATTTAGTATAGGTTTTAATAGTCAGACCACTTTCAGAGATAGATTTAAAATCAATGAAAATGCAAATTCTATCAATGGTTATCTAGGTCTAAACTCTAGAAATAGACAGCTACCTAGCGAGGTTAAAGGTTTCCGACCGTCTAATTATATTTTCAATGGTCAAGAATCTGTTTCTTCTTTCAAAGACTCTTGGAATGTGGATAACATAAAGGCATTGCCTAATACAGGGCTTTCCTTTACGACAGCTCAGCGTTTTAAAGCTGGCTCTGGTAGAATTGGGTTACTTTTATCCTTAAATCAAGCTAATAAATATCAATATCAAGAAGGGCATAATAATCTATTCTTATTTTCGGGTTCTAATATTACCTATAACAATAAACTCTACCAAAAAGAGTATGAATATGAAACTGAATCTTCTGCACTATTAGGCTTAGGCTATAAAAACAAAGGTACAGATGTAATGTTGAATGCCATATTCCTCCAAAACTCTACCAATATCATACAGGATAATATAGGATATGTGGACCAAGGAAACTCTGGAGAAGGGCTATTTCGTGTGAACCAACAGGACATTTCTAGATTTACAGATATACAACTTATCGCCTCTCAAAAACTAGGCAAAAGACATCTCATAAAGGCTGGTGGTAGCTGGGTAAATAACCTTTATCAACAACCTGATAGAAAAATATTTTCTGGAAACCCAGAAACTCCCAACGATTACGATAGAATAAGGCTAAGCTACGGTGGTAATAACCTTATACGCCAATATCTAGATGTAAGTGGTAAAAATTATCTTTCCGCTTTTGCAGAATATAAATTAAGTCTAGGTAAAAAGAATGATAGAAAATCTTACCCTATAGAACTGAGTTTAGGATATAATGGCTTTATGGATAGAAGAAGTACCTCGTACAGATTTATTTACTCTGTTTTCAACAATAGTGCTTCACCAAATGGAAGAACGGTTATCATAAACCCAGATACACCTCAAGATACCTTTAACCAATCTGCACTTAATGGGTTCTTTAATTATAGAGAAGGTTCTAATGTGGTATACAGAAACAACATTTATCAGTTTGTAAACGCTGGATATGCCAGTATAGACTACAAACCAAACGACACTTGGGACATTATTTTAGGCGGTAGAATAGAGAATAATATGAATATCACTAGGTATAAAGAACTTTCTAATTCTATCAACGGACCTTTCTTAAACCTTACTAGAAATCAGTACTACTTCTTACCTTCCCTATCGGTAAAAAAGGAGCTTAACTCTAAAACGAATCTAAGATTTGCCTTCAGTAAAACCATTACAAGACCTATCTTAATAGAGTACATGCCAATTACCTACATCAATCCTAATAATGAGAATATCCTAGGTAACCCAAGACTTACCAATAGTGAAAACTATAACTTTGATTTCAAGTATGAGCTATTCCCTACAAAAGATGAAATATTCGCTTTTGGTGTCTTTGGAAAGAAAATCATCAATGCCATAGAGAAATCTTATACTGCCTCTGCAAACTCTAATGGGCAAACCATCACCTTTTTTAACGCTTCCGAAGCTAATCTAGCAGGGATAGAGCTAGAAGGTATTATCAATTTGAGAAGAATTTCAGAAAACCTTTCTCCTTTTTCTTTAGGTGTAAATACTACTTTAATGTACTCTGATGTTAAGCGTAGTAGCCTACAAAAAGAGCAAGAATCTGATAGACAAAAAGGTCTAAAAAGAGGCTTACAAGGTGCAGCACCATGGACAGTAAATGCAGATTTGAAATATGAACGAAAAAATGCTCAAAATTTAACTCAGACGGCATCTTTGGTATATAATGTTTCTGGCTCTAAAATTCATACATTAGGTTCAATTGGTATAGACCACATTTATGAAAGACCTTTCCATAAGCTAGATTTTGTTTATCAGAGAGAGCTCTCTAAACAATGGAAAGCTAAGTTCAGTGTCATCAACCTACTCAATAGTAAATACAAACTTGAGTATGGAAACAACAACGATGTAGAAGTAAAAGCTGAAAACTTTATACATACTGACTACAGAAGAGGTACTAACTTTAATTTTTCAATAGAATATACTTTTTAATTAAAACTAAATCAATCTAATAAAAATGAAAAAACATCTTTTATCATTATGCTCTTTAGCACTTGTATTATCTGTAACTTCGTGTACTATTGACATTCGTGAAGACAATGACACCCCTACAAGTACTGGAATAGAAAGCACTACAGGAAGCGTGATGGAAGGTTCTGGAAGCCTTAGCGGAACTATCACTAAAGACCTTCTAATCAAAAAAGGAAATTATACCATAGATGGTGTAGTAAAAGTAGCCAGTGGTGTTACACTTACCATAGAACCTGGAGCTGTATTTGTAGCTAACTCTTCTAACGATACCAGTTTAGTAATTCTTCAAGGAGCTAAAATCAATGCACAAGGGACTGCGGACAACCCTATCGTATTTACATCTAACACCAAAATCCCTGGAGATTGGGGCGGAATTTCAATCTACGGTAAAGCACCTATCATTGCTTTAAATGGAGCGAAAACAGCTATTTCTGAAGATGGTAACAACCTACAATACGGAGGCGATGATGCCAATGATAACTCAGGTGTAATGAAGTTTGTGAGAGTAGAATATGGAGGTAAAAAAATTGGAGATGGAAAATCAGAAAACAACTCTATGACTTTCTATTCTGTGGGAGCAGGTACTGTACTAGAGAATCTAGTAGCTTATAAAGGTACAGATGACGGATTTGAATTCTTCGGAGGTACAGTAAGTGCCACTAACCTTGTCTCTTACGGAAACTTTGATGACTCTTTTGACTGGCAAGATGGTTGGTCTGGACAAAACAACTCCAACTGGTTTGCATACCAAACACAAATAGGTAACTTTGGTATGGAGATAGAAGCCTCTTCTAACAAGAACAATACAGCTCCTAAAGTTAATAACATTACCCTAATAAGAGAAGCTGGTACTAAACCTGAAAAAGAAGGTTCTACAGAAATCTCTGCTATCCAGTTTAAAAAGCAAGGCTCTGGAATATTCAAAAATGTTTACATAGAGGGCTACCAAGACACTGATGGACAAAAGGCTTATGCGGTTCTTATCCAAGATAAAGATACCCAAAACGACCAAGTTGCTACCAATAATATCAAAGTAGCACCTATCAACTATCTAAACTCCTCTAACCTTACTGTATGGGGTTATGGCTACGCTAACGATATCCCTGCAAGTTTCACATCTGATTCTTCTGTTAAAAAAGTAAGTTTAGTTTCAGGAGCTTGGGCAAATGTAAACGGTGTAGACCTACTTAAGGCTTTAAAGTAACCTCTTTATAAGCACTAAAATTAAGTTTTTCATTAAAGAAGCTATCTCGGTACTTTGAGATAGCTTCTTTTTATTTTTTTAATTTGAAAATCGTAAATGGTTAACTTCTTCAGGTAATTCTATTTTAGCAAGAGTAAAATCATATAATACCTTAGAAAAATAACTTCCGTTAAGAATACCCCTTGCTCCTAATCCATTAAAAACATACAAATTAGAATACTGTTCATGAGCACCTAAAATAGGTCTTCTATCCTTAACCGTAGGTCTAAAACCGTAACAAATCTCTTTTATTTCAAAATCAAACGGATAAAACTCTTTAAGTCCATTTTCCAGTTGTTCTACTGCTTTAGTGTCTATTTCTTCATCAGTATTATCCCTATCATAAGTTCCTCCATAGTAGAAAGCATCAGCCTCCTCTAAAGGAAATAGAAAATGTTTTTTCTTTATGGTAACATCAGAATATAACTCTTTGGATAATCTTACTTTAAGGTGATGCCCTTTATTGGGATTGATCATAATATCCCTAAAAAAAGGATTATTCTTAACACCTATCCCCTCCGCAAAAACAATTTTTTTATAACTCCAATCTTTGTATTTATTATTTTCTACATCAAGTTGATTGTAATCAAACTTTTCTTTAATCAATTTATTTTGCTTCTCCAAGTATTGTAAATAACCACTAAAAAACAAAGGTACATTTAACCTTGAAGATTTTAATACTTTACCTGTTTCAAAAGGGTTTTCTACATTTTCTAATGCATAAAAATCATCACTCAAAAAAGGCTTTAATTCTTCCTTCTCTAGTCTTTTTTTCTTCCACAATTCTCTCTCAGATTCGTCATGAAATATCCTATGTATAGGAGCTTTTATTAAATAATTTGCACTTGTATAAGCTTCTATTTCCTTCATTGTATCTGTAAGAAAATCTATCTGCTCTTTAGCCTTCCAAAAAGTAGTAAACTTCTTAAGAACTACAGGGTTTACAATGCCAGCAGACACCTGAGAAGCCCCTTTTTCACCATCTGAAAATAAAACAAAAGAGTGATTATTTTTCAATAATTGATGAGCAAAAAATAATCCTGCATAGCCATCTCCTACGATAATATATTCTACATTTTTCATAAAATCTTTTTCGTTTTAAACACAAAACCTGAGCTTATGAACTCAGGTTTTATTATGATACAAAAACATACACAGAACACTGTAAATCTAGTAGTTCCACATATCGTTTTCCATTTCTAATATTTGATTTTTAATCCTTTCACTTTCTTCTAGCTGAGCTTCTGCATCGTTAGGTATATAATCTTTAATTACCCCATTTCCTAAACCATTTTCAGATTTATAAATAATAGAAGAAAATCTTCTTGCATTAAGAATATCATCAAAACTTATATCAGAAGACAAGTTCTTACTATTAAATACTCTAGCATTAGCTGTAATCTCTCTAGCATCTGGATAGAACACCCAAAAAAGGTCAATCAGTTCTTCTTTATCAGCAAATTGTTGCCCCATAGTTTGAGGGTCAGGTCCCATAGCAGCTATCCCTAAGAGACGGTATTTCATCTGCCCATCTCTTCTGTCAATATACCACATACCCTTTATTTTCAATAGCTTAACCTGTTCAGATTTTGTTTCGTAAACATCTGTACCAGCTTTTTTATCTTCATCAGAAACCTTCTCACCACTGTTGATTTTATCAATAAGCCAATCCGAAGTTACCACTCTACTCATTCTCTGCTGTATTTCTTCAGGTTTTAGCCTAGTAGTAAACATCTCATCATCATAAACTTCTTTTATTTTACCACTATTGATGCCATCTAATAGCAACTGATACAAAGACTTATTCTGAGATACCAAACCATCTGAATTATAATAGAACGGCTGATTTATTTTTTCGTTCATATCTATAACTTCCCATACAACCATACTCCTAAGAATATCCTTATCCTCTATATAGCCGTAGTCTAATGGTTTTACTTCTGTAGATATTATTTCGTCTCCTTTTTGAGCCTGATTATCCTCTCTTAACTTTCGAAATTCCTCAGGAGATTTCGCATTAAGAATATTCTGTGCCCAAGCAAAACCAGAAGCTAATATGAAAGCACTAAAAATGATTTTTTTCATTGGTACTATTATTTTATTTTTCCTCTATTACTAAGGAATCTCAACCTTATAAAATTACTGAACATTTATCACTACTGGAGAAATATTCTTAAGCATTTGCCCTCCTAAACCGCTAGCAGTTGCTTGTATATCATACACATAAACCACATCACCAGAACGCAAACCTGTAGTCTGTGCCGCAACTGAACTCAAGCTATTTCCACTAATAAAACTTGCTGCTTTACCTGGTATTTTAACTCTAAATCCTGTTACTGTAAAACTTACAGGGAACTCAAAATCTGGAATTGCAGCAGATATAGTTTGATTTTTAATAGAGCTAGCTGGCATAGAAACCACATTTTGACCTCTAATTTGCCCTTGTGGAGCAGGAACACTTTTCACTCTAAAAGGGAATGACGCCGTAGTAGCCTTACCATTAGGCAAAGTACCCGTAACCGTAATATTTACAGAATTACCAGCTCCTGGACGAATTACCCATTTACCCTTACCGCCGGATACAGAAGCTCCAGCAGCAGAAAGCCTTACAGAAGCATTATCAACTCCCAGCATAGAAGCTGAAACAGGGTTATCTACCCCTCTATAAAGCACATTCATCTTATCAGCAGAAACCACAGCTCCACTTTGTAGTGCCACTTCCTTAGCTCCTGCTATTACACGATAAGCATGAGAAAAAGGTAATCTTATTTGCTTCTGATTAGCATCTAAAAATGTAATTTCTCCATTGAATTTAAAATCTCCTACACTGCTTGTATTAAGACTTTTGAACCCTTGACCATTAGCTGTTCTATCCACACCAGATATAGACATACCAGGAACAGAACTCGCATAAGTCCCAACAATTACCTTAGCCTCAGCTTTATCTCCTTGTAAAACAACAGTTGGTGCAGCTACAATAGCTTCAAAAGCATTAAATTTAATATCAGCATCTACTTTTTCTTTAAGCATATTAGCCAAAGCATCTGACTGTAAATTTCTAGCTTCAGACTGTAAAACCTCTAGATTAGCTAATGCAGCTACTAACGGCTGATTATAAAATTTAGAAACTAACCAATCTTTTTTAACACTACTTGTACTAACGGCTGTGCTAAAAGAACTATTAGCTCTTTCTATAATAGCTTCGTTCTGAGGGGTTTTAGGGAAAATTTGCAATGTTAAACTCTTAATTTCTCCCATTAGAGTTTTCAATTTCTCAGCATTTTTACTTGGACTAGCCTCATTTGCTTTATCAAAAAAGTAAAGTGTAGAAGCATCTGTATTATTTAAAGCATTAAAATTAAACTCCTTAGAAGTCATATCCTGACCTGCAAACTTCTGCATCTCTGTCTTAGAAGCCTCTATAAATTTTACTAAAGCATCTATTTTATCCTTTAATAATTTATATTGCTCATAAGGTTGGGAGAAAGACTCTGGAGAGTTTTCTGCCTTTTGACGAAGAGTCTCCTCAAATATTTTATTCTTAGACTGAGTAAGTAATGTTGTCTGACTCAATGTATCTCTTGTATCATTATAAGAGCGTATAATCTCTTGATCTATCTGCATCGCAAGCATTGCAATGAAAACAAGGTACATCAAGTTAATCATCTTCTGACGCGGTGATAATTTTTCCTTTGCCATTTTAGTTTTTTAAGGTTAAAAAATAGATTAAAACTTTGAAAAAGAAAATTTTATCCTTTCATCGCGTTCAACATACCTCCATAAACTCTATTAAGATTATTAAGGTTAGCTGTAAGCCCATCTAACTCTTGATTAAACTTCTCTGATTGTGCTACTGATTTTTGTAAATCAGAGACATATTTTTGATGATATTCTGACTGAGCTTTACCATGTTCTAACTGTAATGCATAAAGAGCATTCATACTCTCTAAATGATTAGCAGCCAATGCAAGTTGATCATTATATTTCTGAGTAGACGAAGACACATCTACAGTTTGATTAATCTGATCTACAGATGCAGAAAACTTATCTATTCCTGTTCTAAGTCTCTCAAATAGCTGTACATCTAGATTAGCTTCTTTTAACATTTTATCTAACTTTTCAGAAAGAGAAACTTCTAGTTGTTTTATATCTTGAGTTTGTTCTACTATATTATTTTTTCTAGGCTTAGGTTGTTCATTAGCATCTAATAATTCTGGATACACATTTTCCCAAGCATATTTAGCTTCCTCTGCTGGAGGATTAAATGCATATAGCAAAAATATAAGAGCCTCGGTAATTAGACCTGCACCTAAAATCCAGTTAGGATTTACTAAACCTCCAAAAGTAGTATGAGTCATTTTAAAAAATGCACCTAAAATTACTACAGAAGCACCTACCGAGTAGATGAAATTTAATGTTTTATCATTTAGTCTCATGATGTGAAAATATATTGTTTTACTTTTAATTTATTATTTTGTTTTTCTCTTAAATTTAGCAGAACCTTCTGGTATATCCTGTACAGTTCTAAATCCTATGTAGCTTCTAGCAGAATCTTTTCTTTCCCAATCTCTATAACCTGTCATCAATAAATAGCCTACATCTTTCCAAGACCCTCCTCTTACTGATTTTTTAACATCCCTATAAACTTGATTAGACAAATACGGATTTAAAGTTGAAGAAAACTGATAAGTCGCATTGCTATACGGAGACTCTGTCCATTCAGATACATTTCCAGCCATATCGTAAAGACCAAAATCATTTTTAGGGAAAGATTTCACTGGAGCCGTATAGGTATAGTTTCCTTTCTTTTCGTCCTCTATATAATTACCTCTTTTAGGTTTAAAGTTTGCCATATAACAACCTCTATCATCCATTAAATAAGGTCCTCCCCAAGGATAAGTTGCATTTTCTCTACCTCCTCTAGCAGCATATTCCCACTCTGCTTCTGTAGGTAAACGGAATGCCATTGGAGATTCTTTTCTTTTCTTTGACTTTTTATTCTCATCTCTCTTAGCTTTTGTCTTGTAATCACAATAAGCTCTAGCTTGATCCCAAGTAACGCCTACTACAGGATAGTTTTTATAGGCTTTATGCCAAAAGTAACCATCATATAATGGAGTATTATAAGCATAATTAAAATCTTTAATCCAAACTGTTGTATCAGGATAAACTGCAATACTTTCTTTTTTAAGATAATCAGAACTCCTTTTACCATCTTTCACAGCAGACTCCATATCTTCCCACTTGTAAGCGTATTTCAGTTTTCTAGTATCAATAATTCTCTCACCATTTATTCTTTCCGCAGGAGGAAGATACATAGATTCTATAACTTCCGCATACTGAACATCTGGATAGTCTGAAGTTTTCCATTTTAAAGGAACTCCCCAGTCTAATCTTTTAGACTCATCATAACCATCTCTACCTCCTTTTGATTCCAAATATTCTTGGTATGGTGTAGCATTTCCTGCTTTTTTAGCGAGGTAAGCGTAATCTGATATTCCTGTACCATTACGTCCACCTGAAGTTACATCACCTGCTGCTTCTGCAAGTAAAGTTCTCGCTATAGAATCTCTTACATAGTCTATAAACAGTCTGTATTGAGCGTTAGTAACCTCTGTCTCATCCATAAAGAAAGAGGATACTGTAACTGTTTTTAGTGGAGCTTTTTCTGGCATATTAGTATAATCTACATCTGCCATACCCATAACAAAAGAGCCTCCAGGAATAGCTACCATACCATACGGTCTTTCTGCTACAAACGACTGCGATTTGTTTTTTGGTATAAGTTCTCCCTTAGTAGTAGGCTTACCAGAAGACTTACTTCCTCTAGAACACGAAACAACCAAAGATGCTGATAAGAGTACAAAAAATATTTTTCTCATCCGTAATGATGTTTATTTAATTTTAAATTTAAGTTAAAACCTATTTATAAAAACCCTTTATATAGTTTTTTAACGCGTAAAGATAATTATTTTTTTATTATACTATACAAACTTTAATAGGCTTAACGTATTTTCCTTCCATTTTATTTTACACAAAAGTAAAATTGTTTTATTCTACCGTAACTGACTTCGCCAAATTTCTAGGCTGATCTACATTAGCTCCTCTATAAACAGCAATATAATAAGCTAATAACTGTAATGGTACTGACGCTATAATTGGAGAGAAACATTCTGATGTTTCGGGAATTTCAATCACATAATCAGACATAGAAGCCACTTGTTCATCACCTTTAGTCACTACAGCTAGCACTTTACCTTTTCTAGCTTTAATTTCTTGTACATTACTCATCACTTTATCGTAGTGTTTATTTTTAGGTGCTATTATCACGATAGGCATATTCTCATCAATAAGTGCAATAGGACCATGCTTCATTTCTGCTGCAGGATATCCTTCTGCATGGATATAAGAAATTTCCTTTAACTTTAACGCTCCTTCTAAAGCTGCAGGGAAATTATATCCCCTACCGAGATACAAGAAGTTGGTTGATTCTACAAAATCATGTGCTATTTTTTTCACATAATCATGAGTAGAAGCCAATACTTCCTCTACTTTTTTAGGAATGGTATCTAACTCCGTAATCAGCTTCATAAACTCCTGATTGCTTAAGTTTCCGTTATGTTTACCTAATTTAAGTGCAATCAATGTTAAAATAGTTAATTGTGCGGTAAATGCCTTAGTAGAAGCTACCCCTATCTCTGGTCCAGCATGAGTATAAGACCCTGCGTCTGAAAAACGAGCAATAGAAGAATCTACTACATTACAAATACCATAAATAAATGCCCCTTTTTCTCTTGCCATTTTAATAGCTGCCATTGTATCAGCTGTTTCTCCTGACTGAGAAATCGCAATAACTACATCCTTATCCGTTATAATTGGGTTTCTATATCTAAACTCAGAAGCATATTCTACCTCTACAGGTACTCTTGCAAATTCTTCAATAAGGTATTCTCCTATCAATCCTGCATGCCAAGAAGTACCACAGGCAATGATAATGATACGATTAGCATTATTCAATTTCTCCAAATGATCCCAAATACCAGCCATCTTAATGATACCTTCATCTACCAAAAGACGACCTCTCATAGTATCGTGAATAGATTTAGGTTGTTCAAAAATTTCTTTAAGCATAAAATGCTCATAGCCACCCTTCTCTATCTGCTCTAGATTAAGCTTAAGCTCTTGAATGGCAGGAGTAATTTTAGAGTTATCTTCTATTTTTCTAATATCTACACCATTTTCTAAAGATATAGTTGCCATATGACCTTCCTCTAGATAGATAGCCTCTTTAGTAAATTCTACAAATGGAGAGGCATCTGACGCAATAAAATATTCTTTTTCACCTATCCCTATCGCAAGAGGAGAACCCAACCTTGCTACTACTAAAAGGCTAGGATAATCTTTATGCATTACCGTAATTGCATACGCTCCATAAACCTCGTTAAGAGCATAACGGACTGCTTCCGGAAAATCTAATTCTTTATTTTCATCCATAAAATACTGAATAAGATTAACCAAAACTTCAGTATCTGTCTCTGAATGAAAAATATAACCTTTAGACACTAACATAGTTTTAATGGTATCATAGTTTTCTATAATCCCATTATGTACTATAGCCACCTTACCATTATTAGAAACATGAGGGTGTGAGTTTTTATCGCTAGGCACACCATGAGTAGCCCACCTAGTATGCCCCATACCTATGTGTGATGTATTTTTAAGATTCTCTGATATACTTACTAAATCGGAAACTTTACCCTTTGTCTTTTTTACATCATAAGAACTAGATGAGTCTTCCAATACTATCCCAGCACTATCATACCCTCTATATTCTAATCTTTTAAGACCGTTAATAACTACTTCGTAAGCATCTCTATGCCCTGTATATCCTACTATTCCACACATATACCTTATTTTTTAGCGTAAATAATATTTAATTTCACTTTATTCTGATTGGTTGTTTTAGAACCAACTAATACTATTCTTTGAGGAGCATAAGCTCTAGTATTGTAGTTTTGTCCTAGCAACGTTCCCTGTGTACTTTTTAAATAATCTCCCACATTAATTTCTAAATCTTTATTTTCTGCCTCTTTTTCTATAATATTTTTGAGAGTTTGAGTAATGGTAATATCATAGTAAGCAGGGTTACTTGTTAAATCAGAAGTTTTAACGAGAGAGTAAGACGATGATAGAGACATTGCGGAAACATCAGCTAAAAAGTCATTAAGATTAGCATACTTCACTAAGAAATTTGATGGTTTAGCGTAAGATTTATTCCATACACTATCATCTGTATATAATCTTATTTTAGCAGAAAGAATGCCTATATTTTCGTTTTTATAAAGATTTTTAATTTTTTGTATTTCTGTTGCAGGTATTCTTAAAACAGCTCCAGCTCCTCCCATACCTTGTAGGTAGAGCCTTTCGTCTCCATTAGTTGCATCAATATTAGCAAGTGCTGTACTATAAGCCGAAGTTCTGTTATAATCTATTTGATTAAAATGAGTATTACTAGAGCCTAAATCAAACTGATACACCGCAGAAGTTTTTGTAGTAGTTCCATTAGATGTTGTATCATAGGTGTAATACATCTTAATGCTAGCGTCATTAGGAGTAAATCTAAAAATATAACCATCATTGTCTACTACAGAAAGTCTTATTCCTTTTATATAACGGATAAAACTAGCAGCATCTTTCAGTTCTGTAGCTCCTTGCTTACTTACTATTTTATCTTGAAAATACTGTGCATCAAGAGGAATTCTAACACCTACAGTTCTAGATAACAATTCTTTACTATCAGCATCGCTTGTAATACTAACCGATGATACTTTACCATTAAGTGGTACCGTTGCCAAATTAACTCCTAGTGCCACTTTTTGGTTAGAGTAATATTTCTTCTCTGTAGAATACAAGAAATCATCTACTTCATCTACTTTAAGCGTTAGTGATTTATTATTACCATACTTCTGTATAGGATAAGTTGTTACTACCTTTTTAGCCGCTACATTACCTGTAAAAATATAGTCTTCATCTGTTGATGTAGTTGCAGAATCCGAAGCGTAAATAGGTTTCAATTCTAAAACAACTGAATCTACCTTCGCATTAGTCCCAAAATCAGGATTATAGCTAGACAATCGTAACTGTGTTATATAAGAGGACTTTTGCATTCCAAAATTATCTTCTGCAAAAGCCCCTAAAGTAGCCTGAGAAATACGAGATGCATCAGACTGTATGGTATCATTATTATTGAGGTTATAAGCTATCACATCGTAGCTCTGCGTTTCACCTGTTGCTGCCCCACTTGCAAAAAACTGCTCTCCAAGATTATTTGCATCTGACTCGCAACTTTGTATCACCAAACTCCCTAATCCTGCTACAACAAACAGTTTAAGGATTTTTTTTGTTTCTATTATCATTGAATGTATTAAATAAAATCTATTTCTTAATATATCTCTCCTACAGACTCAGGAGTAACATACTCTTTCTTATCTGAACTTGCTTGAGAAAAACTTTCATCTAAATCTTGTTCCAAAAATTCATCTCCTTTCACTACCACATCTACAAGATTCATACCTTCTTCTAAAAAACTATAGAAGCTAGGATTATCAAACGCTTTAATTCCTTTTATATTGTCGAATTTAAACTTATTTACCACCGCTTTTTTGTCAAAAACTAAATTTTCTTCATTATATACAGACAAAACAAACTTGGTATCATCGAAATAAGAATCTTTTTTGTAGTAATGTTTTAGATATACAGGTATAAATGCTGACATCCAACCATTAAGATGAACCACATCTGGCACCCAATTAAGTTTCTTAATAGTTTCTATAACACCTCGTGCAAAAAACATGGCTCTTTCGTCATTATCTTCGAAAGGAAGCCCTTCTTCATCTTTGTAAGTAAATTTTCTTTTGAAATAATCTTCATTATCTATAAAGTAAACCTGTAACCTTTCTCCTGGTAAAGAAGCCACTTTAATAATCAAAGGTTGGTCTAAATCATTAATAATAATATTCATTCCTGAAAGCCTAATCACCTCGTGTAACTGAAACTTTCTTTCACTAATATATCCAAAACGAGGCATGAAGACACGCACATCATTTCCATCACCATACATTTTAAGAGCCATTCTGTTTACCGCATCAGACATTGCACTTTCTTCTTGGTAAGGAAACATCTCTGTAGTAACATATAAAATCTTTTTGTCTGGCATAATTCTTATTTTTTTATCTTCAACTTAAAAGACAGTTCTCTATGCAAAAATACAACTTTTTAAACTAATAACAGTGTATTAACAATTTTTTATAATTTTGGAGAAATTTTTCAAATGAAAATATTAGACAGTAGGAAAGAATTAGAAACTTATATTAAACATAATAAACTGAACGGCAATACCATAGGTTTTGCTCCTACTATGGGAGCTTTGCATAAGGGACACATTTCTCTCTACGAGGCAGCTAGACCTCACAACGATATTGTAGTTTCATCTATATTTGTTAATCCTACGCAGTTTAACAACCCTGACGACCTAGAGAAGTACCCAAGAACTCTAGAAGCTGATTTAGAAAAACTTAAAAAATCAAAATTGGTAGATGCTGTATATACACCAAGTATAGAAGATATTTACCCCGAAAAATCCGTAGCGAAAAACTACGATTTTGATGGGCTAGAAAATGAGATGGAAGGCAAAATGAGACCTGGTCATTTTGATGGTGTAGGCACAGTAGTAGAAGAGCTTTTCCGACAAGTACAACCAGACAACGCTTACTTCGGAGAGAAAGATTTCCAGCAACTTGCCATTATCAGAAAGTTAGTAGAAAAGAAAAACTTTCCAATCAATATACACGGAGTGCCTATTTACAGAGAAGAAAACGGCTTAGCTATGAGCTCTAGAAATATGCGATTATCCGAAGCTGAAAGAAAAGATGCCAAAATTATTCATGAAACCCTTTTAAAGGTAAATGATTGGTTTAGAGTTGTTAGTATTCCTGAAATAAAAGAGAGAGTACACTCCATTTTTGAAAAAGAAAAAAACTTTGATTTAGAATATTTTGTAATTGCTGATGAAAACACTTTAAAAGAAACCGATTTCTTCTATAAAGATTGTTCTTACAGAGCTTTTATTGTTGTTCATGTAAATCAAGTAAGGCTTATAGACAATATGCATCTAGCCTAATTACCAAACAATCAAGCTATGTATAAAAAGATTTTGTTTACCATTTCTATTTTTATCACTATTATTTCCTATGCACAGGAGACGCTTCCGTATTACCAACAATATTTATTAGACGGTAAATATCTTTTTAATCCCGCTCATTTTGGAGAAACAGACGACATTATAATCAATAGTCATTATCAAAAGCAATTCTCCAAGCTAGAACATTCTCCCAACACACAATCTATAGGTGCACACGCCAATGTTACTGATAGATTAGGTGTAGGTGCTTACTTCTTCAGAGACCAAAACGGACCTATCTCTGCCAACGGTATCAATGTAGGAGCCGCTTATTTTATCCCAATAGATGATAACGAAAGAAAAAATCAATTTTCCTTTGGCACAAGTATCAACCTCTATAACTCCAATATAGATTTAGCTCTTCTTAATCCAAAAGATTCTGGCGACCCTCTAATACAAAGCGGTACTAATAGTGTATTTTTAACCTATGCTAACCTTGGTTTACAAGCTACTTACAATGGCTTTTTTGGTAGTTTTTCAGTAGTGGATATTCCTCTAAGTAAAACCACCTACATTGTTAATGGAATAGAACCTTCTCCCACCAAATTTTTCATCAATACTGGCTACGATTGGGATTTTTCTGAGAATCTTTCGTTAGAACCCTCAGTTTTAATCAATTTGAATACCAACTCTTCTAGAATTATTGATGCTAATTTGTTGGCAAAAATTAAAGACGAAGACAATTATTTCGCAGGAGGCATCAGCTACAGAACAGCTAAATCAGCATTTGGAAACCAACAACTTAGTTTCTCTCCTATTATCAAACTTAAATTTAACCAATTTAGTTTCGGAGCGGCTTACAATATTAATCTTTCTCCTATTGCAGATTATGGTGGCAACAGCTTTATGATTAACTTAGGCTACGCTTTTGAAAACTTCATCAATACTAGAGGTTTCCGATATTAAACATTAAAAATCATCTATCTTTGATATACCTACACATTCCGTTTTGCAAGCAAAAATGCAGTTATTGTAACTTTCACTTTTCCACTTCGTTGAAATTGAAGGACGATATGCTTTTAGCCCTAAAAAAAGAATTACACCTAAGACATCACGAACTAGAAAACAAAAATCTACCGTCATTATATTTTGGTGGCGGCACACCTTCAATCCTTAGCGTAGATGAAATACAAAGGCTTATAGACGAGGTATTGAAATATTTTACGTTCAATTCTGACATAGAAATTACCTTAGAAGCAAACCCTGATGATTTAAACCAATCCTTTCTAAAGGCTCTTTCTAACACGCCTGTCAATAGGCTAAGTATTGGCACTCAAAGTTTTTTTGAAGAAGATTTAAAACTTATGAACAGAGCTCATAGTGCTTCCGAAGCTGAAAGTTCCATAAAAAGAGCTCAAGACACAGGTTTTGAAAACATTAGTATAGATTTAATCTATGGTTCGCCAACTTCCAACCATTCTCTTTGGAAAGAAAGTTTGCAAAAAAGTATAGAGCTTCAAGTGCCACACATCTCATCTTATGCCCTTACCGTAGAACCCAAAACCGCTCTACAAAAGTGGATTGAACAGAAAAAAATAAATGCTCCGAAAGAAGAAGAACAGCTTATAGCCTTTCAATATCTTTCAGAAACACTTAAAGCAAACGGATTTGAACATTACGAAATTTCTAATTTCTCCAAACCAAATTATCATTCTAGGCATAATACTGCTTACTGGAAAGGCTTACCTTATTTAGGCATAGGACCTTCAGCTCACTCCTACGACGGACAAAAACAACGCAGTTGGAATATCGCCAATAATAGTTTATATATCAAAAACTTAACAAACAATATACTTCCAAAAGAAACGGAAATTTTATCAGAAAAAGAACAATTTAACGAACTTATTATGATAGGTCTTCGCACCAAATTTGGCGTTGAGTACAATATTATTAACCAATTTTCAGAAAAGATACTAAAGCCATTCCAAAAAAGCCTAGAAACCAAACTAAGTTTAGGAGTATTGAAACTAGAAGAAAATCAGCTTTTTATACCAAAAGAACATTGGTTTATGGCAGATGGCATTATTTCTGATTTGTTTGTTGTCTGATTTATCTATTTTTGTTCATATTTTAAAAACCCAAACACAATGAAAAGAGTTATCATATTACTATTAACAGGGCTTTCGCTTATCTCTTGCCAAACTCAATACGGCATAAACGAAGACAAGGTACAAAGTTACATGGATAAAAATGAGTTTACCGTAATGGCAAAAAGGGCACTTCCTAATAATTACGATGTCATCAATATCGCACAATCATTCCCTACCGTTGGAAGCCGAATATTTGAGCTAGATTATGGCTATGCCGTTACTCTAAAAAAAGATAGTCTATCCGTTAATCTCCCTTACTTTGGCAGAATGTTTAATGCTAGTCTAGACCCCTCTAAAAATAGTTTCAATACAGCGACAAAAGATTTCAAACTCTCCAAAAATAAAACTAAAAAAGGATACTCTTATCATTTCAGTCTTTCTCATCCTGAGAATATGAGTGATATATATATTAACATTTTTAAAAACGGAAAAGCCTACATTTCCATTAATAGTAGGGACAGACAACCTATTTCCTACGATGGCTACCTTGTAGAGCAACCTTAGATTATAAGTTTTGATTACAATAAAAAACGATAAATCCTAAAACAAATAAACCAAAAAAACTTAGTATTTCTTTCTGAGAAAGAATTGAAGCTATCATAGAAGGAACAAAAGTTAAGAAAACTAAAATTTGTTCACTTTTGTTTATTTCATAAAAAAACCGATGAATTTTATTCATCGGTTTTACTTTATTCTTGCGGAGAGAGAGGGATTCGAACCCCCGGACCTGTTACAGTCAACGGTTTTCAAGACCGCCGCATTCGACCGCTCTGCCATCTCTCCTTAACAACCCTATTGTTGTTTTTAGTGGTGCAAATATATAACTATTTTTAATTACACACAAATTTTATATTCACTTTCAGCTCTAAAATAGTATAAATTACTATTTATCAATAATAAAAATTTAGGCTACCCTACTTTAAACCCTAAATAAACTGCCCAAAACCCTAATACTAAACTTGCCACCACATAGCTAAAAAGAGTTACATAATCCTGATTTTGCCACAACATAAGGTTTTCGTATGAAAACGTAGAAAATGTAGTAAAACCTCCGCACAATCCTACTATAAAGAAATATCTAACAATATCTGACTCTTGTTTCATAAGAGAGTTACTTAACAACCCAATCAAAAAACAACCCAATACATTAACCACTAAAGTCCCCATGGGAAAAGTCCCCAATTTGAAAAACTGAGCTGTATAACGAGAAACGAGGAAGCGAAATACACTTCCTAATCCTCCGCCTATGAATACGTATAGTATTGTTTTCATTTTATATATAACGAGTGCTGAAGCTAGCCCCGATGGAAGCGGATACCCCGCAGTGAAGCCGCGGAACGAAGTGGAGCGGCAAAACGAGGAGTATGAGCGAACAGCGGGAAATAGCTCCTAAAAAATAGAATCTATTTCCATTTCGCTTTTTTAATGATTATCCTTTTAACTCTCCTAAATATCTTTCGGCATCTATGGCTGCCATACAACCGCTTCCTGCAGCAGTAATCGCCTGACGGTAAACATGGTCTTGCACATCTCCTGCCGCAAATATCCCAGGAAGATTAGTTTTAGACGACTTACCTTCGGTAATAATGTAACCATTTTCGTCTAGGTTGATTTGACCTTTAAATACATCGGTATTAGGCTTGTGTCCTATGGCAATGAATATCCCGTGAACTTCAATTTCAGAGGTTTCTTGCGTTTGGTTATTGATGACCACTGCACGCTCTACTAGGTTATTTTCTCCTTTAATACCAATAAGTTCGTGGTTATATTTTACTTCAATATTTGGTGTTTTTTCTACCCTTTGTGCCATTACTTTGGAGGCTCTAAAGTGGTCTTTTCTTACCAACATCGTTACCTTGTTACAAATATTAGCTAGATAAGTAGCTTCTTCTGCCGCTGTATCTCCTGCTCCTACTACAATAACATCTTTCCCTTTATAAAAGAAGCCATCGCAGGTAGCACACGCAGAAACACCTCCACCAGAGTATTTCTTTTCATCGTCTAGCCCTAAATATTTAGCGGTAGCCCCTGTAGATATAATTACCGTTCTAGCTAAAATCTCTCTACTTCCTGTGGATAACTTATGAATACCACCTACCTCTTTAGAAAACTCCACGCTGGTAATCATTTCGTAATGGACTTTGGTTTCAAACCTTTCTGCTTGTTTTTGTAAGTCCATCATCATTTCTGGTCCTGTGATACCGTTAGGATAACCTGGGAAATTTTCCACCTCCGTAGTGGTAGTTAATTGTCCACCTGGCTCTAACCCTGTGAATAATTCAGGCTTTAAATCCGCTCTAGCGGCATAAATTGCAGCGGTATATCCTGCAGGTCCTGAACCTATAATTACACAATCTAAAATATTCTGTTCTTCCATTCTGATAAATTTATATTGATTTTAAAGTGGCTAATTTCGGAATTTTTTTAGGGTTCTGAAAGTTTTAGACATCTTTATTTTCGATTAGACTTATTGACTGATTAAATCTATCCAACGAGTTATTCTTAGTTAGTAACAAAATCTTATCTTTGCTCTATGTTAAAATGGATTAAAAAGAAAGCCGCTCTCGTTTGGGCGAAGAAACATACTCAACAAGCCACACTAGACCAATCTAAAGCGATTGAACACCAAGAGGCTTTATGGAGAGATTTAGTAAAAATAGCAGAAAAAACGCTGTTTGGTAGAAGCCATAATTTTGACGAAATCAAAACTTTAGAGGACTTTCAAAATCAAGTTCCTATTGCTGATTACGAAGACCTTAAACCCTACATAGAAAAGGTAAAAAGAGGACAAGCCAATATACTTTGGACAGATACACCCGAATATTTCGCTAAGACTTCTGGCACTACCTCTGGAGCTAAGTATATCCCTATTTCCAAGGAAGGAATGCCTTACCAAATCAAAGCGGCACAGTCGGCTCTGTTTCATTATATTGTGAAAAAGAATAATGCTGATTTTGTAAATGGTAAAATGATTTTCCTACAAGGCTCTCCTGAACTGGAAGAGGTTAATGGAATTAAAACAGGGCGACTTTCGGGCATTGTGGCTCATCATATCCCTAAATATCTGCAAAAAAATAGACTCCCGAGCTACGAAACCAACTGTATAGAAGATTGGGAAACCAAAGTCAATAAAATTGCTGATGAAACTGAAACCCAAAATATGACACTCATTTCTGGGATTCCACCTTGGCTCATTATGTACTTTGAAATTTTGGTAGAAAGACACCATAAGAAAATAAAACAACTATTTCCTAACTTACAACTTATCGTAACTGGTGGCGTAAACTATGAACCTTACCGAGAAAAAATGGAGGAACTCCTTGGAGGTTCTGTAGATATTGTGCAGACCTTCCCTGCCAGTGAAGGCTTTTTTGCGTTTCAGGACGATTATACTAAGGAAGGTTTAAGACTGCTTACCAACAATGGGATTTTCTACGAGTTTGTACCATTGGAACAATACGGCAAATCCAACGCTCCTCGCTTAACTTTAAAAGACATTGAACTCAACCAAGATTATGCTATGATTCTTACCACCAACTCTGGGTTGTGGGCATACTCTATTGGTGATGTGGTAAGGTTTATTTCTAAAAACCCTTACCGTATTTTAGTAAGTGGCAGAACTAAGCACTATACCTCTGCATTTGGCGAGCATGTCATCGCTTATGAAGTGGAAGAAGCTATGAAATCTACCGTGGCTCAGCACTATGCTCAAATTACGGAGTTTCATCTTGCACCACAAGTAACTCCTCCCAACAACGAGTTACCTTACCACGAATGGTTCATTGAGTTTGAAAAAGAACCCGAAGATTTAGAAGCCTTTAGATTGACCCTAGACCAAGAGTTAAGGGCAAGGAATACCTATTATGATGATTTAATAGAAGGCAAGGTATTACAACCGCTTAAAATATCTAAATTAAAAAGAAACGCATTCCACGAGTATGCTAAATCTGAAGGGAAACTCGGTGGGCAAAACAAAATCCCTAGACTAGCCAACGACAGAAAAATAGCCGACTTTTTAGTGAATCATATAATCTAAAGAAACCAACAGCATTCACCTTATGAACCTAGAACCTCTAAAAACTTTAAAAAACATCGAGTTTAGACATCTGCTATCTGGTAGGTTTTTTCTCATTTTGGCGTTTAGAATGTTAGCCACGCTTCTAGGTTGGTGGGTTTATCAGCTTACCAAAGACCCTCTTTCTATTGGGTTCATTGGGCTTTCGGAGGTTATTCCTGCCGTATCTACTGCCCTATACGCTGGCTATGTAATAGATATGAACGAAAAGAAACGAATGCTACTTATCTGCAATTATATTTATGTACTTCTCATTAGTGCATTAGTGGCTTTGGCGTTCTTAGAAAACTCTTATCATCTCACAGGACACCAGATTTCTTATTTCATCTATGCGGTGATATTTCTAACAGGGATTTGCCGTGCTTTTATAGGACCATTAGTCCCTTCTATGATACCTAAAATGGTAAAAAAGGAAAACTTAGCTAATGCTGTTACCCTAAATCAGGCAACATTCCTTACTTCTTCAGTATTTGGACACGCGTTGGGAGGTTTTTTAATTGCACTTATTACCATTAAATGGACACTCGTGGTTATTGTAAGTCTGATGACCTTAGCTTCTGTATTCTTTTGGCAATTAAAACCGCAACATTCCGAGTACAATAAAAAAGAAGTAAAGGTGCTAGAAAGTATGCGTGAAGGACTTACCTACATCTATAAAACCAAAGAAATATTGGGAGCTTTATGCTTGGATATGTTTGCGGTTTTGTTTGGTGGAGCGGTGGCTATGATACCCGTCTATGCTAGTGATATTCTTAAAGTAGGAGCCGAAGGCTTTGGACTACTTAATGCGGCATCTGATATTGGGTCTATGTGTATTATTATTTTGCTTTCATTTATTCCGTTGAGGAGAAATCAAGGTAAAATACTACTGGTGGCGGTGGCTGGTTTTGGTATGTGCATCATTGGTTTTGGGCTGTCTAAACTCTACTGGCTTTCGTTCTTTTTCTTGATGCTTAGTGGTATGTTAGACGGTATTTCTGTAGTGATAAGAGGTACGATAGTACAACTGAAAACCCCTGACAAAATAAGAGGTAGAGTTCTAAGTGTTAATTCTATCTTCATTATGTCTAGTAACGAGATGGGGCAATTTGAAAGTGGTCTAGCCGCTAAACTTTTAGGTGTAGTGCGTTCTGTAATATTTGGAGGGAGTATGACCCTCGCCATTGCCCTTATAGTAGGACTTACCAACAAAAAGCTAAGAAAAATGGAGTACTAACTCCCATTACCTCTCCCCTATCTAAAATAAACACTTATATTAAGTTTTGCATAAAATATTTCCCAAACACTTGCATACCTCCGCAAAAGGTAATAAGTTTGCTTCAGTTTTATGACACACGATACCAATTACATACAAACAAGTATAAAAAAGTACCCGAATTATTTGGCTATCTCAAATAATTTCGTAAACACACACACACACACACACACACACACACACACACACAAATAGTTTCGTGGGTATGCGTCGTATTATCTAGAAAATTACTTCAACTTTTATCGTTAATTATAAATATAATTCCACCAACTTTCGTTGGCGGATTTTTTCGTTTATACCATTCTAATTTTAGCTTTCATAAATATAGGCTAAAAGCACCATTGTTTTGTCTTAAAACATGGTCGTTTTTGTTAGGTGCTTTTAGCGTTCAGAGAGGGAGCCTTTGCTTTCTTTCTGCTTTAGCCTTTCCTCTCGTTTTGTGTGTGTTTAGAGGGGAAAGGCATTTTTTTAGGTTAGAGCTTAGAGATGAGATATTAGACTTAGTACAGCCTCATCAACCCTTAAGCCGAACCTCCAACCTCTAAAATCCAATATCTAACCTCTATAATATTAAACAATTAAATATCAACTTCTAAAATTAAACATTATGAAAAAAACAACCAAACTAAGTGTATGTGCCTTTCTAGGTCTAGGACTCGTGGTTTACGGGCAAAACAATGGTAGAGTTGGCATCAATACGCCTAACCCCAAAGCCACTTTAGAGGTAAGTAAAGACGGTACAGATACCGCTAAGGGAATTATCATTCCGCGTCTAACAGCCGAAGAAGTAAAAGCTATGACCGATGCGGGAAATATAGGTACAGAACAACATTCACTTTTAGTTTATGTTACAGAAGCCTTTACCAATACATTAGATAGAGTAGGAAAATATGAACTAATTAGCGGTAAAGGTTATTACTATTGGGACAACCAGCTAACTGGAGGGAAATGGAAAAAATTATTGGATACAGACAACTTCTATACAGCAGGAGCAGGGATAAAGCTTTCTGGGAATACTTTTTCTAGAACAGGTTTGGAGGAAATTACCGAAAATGGAAACACAGGATTTCGCCTAATAGGTGCAAATCCTGATCATTATGGAGATATAGGTAAGAAGGCTGTAGACCTTAGTTATTCATATAATTATAAAAGAAGTGACTATGGAGCAACAGGTAGCTATTCTTTCGCTTCGGGTATAAGTAGCATAGCTTCTGGATATATTTCAACATCTATGGGAGGATATTCAATTGCTTCGGGGCAGTATTCATTTGCACTTGGACGTTGGGCTTTAGCAAGTGCTAGTGGTGCCATTGCTTTAGGTGGAGATGCCATTGCCTCAGGTGGAAATACCATTGCTTTAGGTAATTTTATTACAGCACAAACCCCATATTCAACCGTTTTAGGGAATAACAATTTTAATACAGATCCATCAATGGGTGGAGATACTCCTACTTTTACTAAAAACCGGTATGAACTTTTTGTTCTAGGAAATGGAGATAATACAATTAAACAAGGAGGAGACCAAGCTATAGCAAGTAATGCTTTTATTGTCCTCCGTGATGGCTCTACAGGTATAGGCTTAGCAAGAGAAAAACCAACAGAAATGATAGACGCTAACGGAACCGCAAGACTACGAACCATAAATCTTCTTTCAGGACAACCCACGGACAAAATAGTGGTATCCGATGCTAATGGCGTTCTTAAAACCGTAGTACCTTCTTCTATCAATAATATTTATACCGCAGACGGTACATTAAGTAGCACACGCCAAGTCAATCTTAATGGGAAAGACCTTAGCTTTACAGGTACAGGCAATGTAGGAATAGGAACAAATGCCCCACAAACTAAGCTAGATATAACAGGAAGTATTAAAATAACCGACGGTACGCAACAAGAGGGTAGAGTTCTAACTTCTGATGCAAACGGTATTGCGAGTTGGCAGGCTTTATCAATGGGAAATAAAATGGCAAAGATTAATTTTAGTAATCGTAATTTCAATATTCCCACCGTAAGTCATTCCTCTAGTAGTACTCTCACTCCCGTAAAAGAAGTCGCTGAAACAGTAACCGTAGATTTTAATGAGTTTGGGGCAACTTATACTAATGAGTCTATACGATTATCTCCCGGCAAGTATATGTTTTTTGTTAACCATGATCTTTTCGGTGTTGAATATTGTCGTTTTTCGGTAAATGCTACAGATGCTTCAGGGACTAGATCCGTGTACTTAACCTACTATGGAGAATGGTTAAACACTTCTTTTCCTTTGGTATTATCTAAAGATACAGATATTACATTTCATATCATAGGATTTGCTGACGACACATGGGTAGACAATGGTAGCACTCGTAATATGCCCAACCCTAATCCTAGATTTTATCTAAAATCTAGCAGTTATACAGGAATCCCATTCTCTAATCAAGTTACTATATTAAAGCTGAATTAACCTTAATACTGATAAACTCATGAATACTTTAAAAGCGTGGTTGCGTCCCAACCTACTCACCAAAGATGACCCTAACGATTTTGTAGCCGTGCCACTCCTAGGTGGTAGCCTTGGCATTACAGAAATCATAGAAGCCCTCAAAAAAGAGGGTATGGAGATACAAACCGAAACCGCAGTAGATATTATCACTCGTTTTAACCGTAAAGCCTCAGAGCTAGTATTGAACGGTTACAATGTCAATACAGGGCTAGTTTATATGCGTCCTGCGATTAAGGGCGTATTTTATGATAAAACTTGGGATAAAGAGAAGCATTCCGTTTATGTGAATGTAAACCAAGGTCTAGACCTTAGAAAAGCGGTAGCAGACACCAAGGTAGAAATACTAGGCGAACAATCTAGTCCAATGAGTGTGTTCAGCATCACCGACAAAGCCACAGGTAAAGCAGACGGCACCCTTACCAAAGGTAAGAATGCGGAAATCAAAGGGACTTACATTAAAATAGATGGCAATGCCCCTAAAAACGGTATCGTATTTAAAAACTTAGACACTCAACAAGAAGTGAAACTCTTAGCCGAGCATATTGTGCTTAATGAGCCGTCAAGGGTGCTTATTCTCGTTCCTGCAGATTTGGAGGCAGGTAACTATGAGCTAAGTATTACCACGCAATATGCTAAAGGTGGGGTTACCACTAAAGAGCCTAGAGTGGGTGTACTTTCGGCACCAGTGGTTATTGGCTAAATAGGGAGCCATTCCCTAGCGTAATGAGGAGAGCCTCCCCACGGTCGTGGGGAGGCTCTCCCTATAGTAATGGGGAAGTGTTCCCTAAACTTCATTTAAGTTTTATTTTGATATGGTATCAGACCACCTCATCTTAGAAATCGGTAATACCTCAATCGTTATGATAAGGTTTGCCTTGTAAGATTTGGTCTGCACGGTAGATTTGTTCTACAAAGAATAGTCTTATCATCTGGTGGGTAAAGGTCATTTTAGAAAGAGCAAGTTTATCGTTAGCTCGTTGGTAAATCTCTTCCGAAAAGCCATACGCCCCGCCTATCAAGAAACACACCCGCTTAATAGACGCATTCATATAATGATGGATTTGCTCCGAAAAAGCTCTACTGGTGAACTGCTTGCCCTTCTCGTCCAACAAGATAATAGTATCCGTACTTTCTATATGGTTGAAAAATAGTTTGGCTTCCTCTTTTTTAATCACTTCTGGGGTGAGGTTCTTGGCGTTTTTAATATCTGGAAGCTCTACGATGTCAAAATTATAGTATTTGGGTAGCCTTTTATGGTAGTAACTAATGAGGTTTTGTATTTCCTTTTGGTCTGTTTTTCCGATACATATCAATTTGAACTGCATAAGCAAAAGATTTATTTTTAATATATTTGCGGTACAAATATAGATTTAATGGCGTTAAAGACCCCTAAATTCCTTTTAAAAATTCACCGTTTTTTAGATTCTATCCACCTTCCTGTTTTAGAAATTTCTTTGTGGAAGATGTTTGAAATCTACGGGCAAGGGGTATTTAAAAATAATGTGGTAAAACAAGCCGCTAGTATTTCGTGGAGCTTCTTTTTGAGTATTTTCCCATTCCTGCTGTTTTTACTATCTATTTTGCCTTATATGCCTCATTATGATAAACTCCAATTCTATATTTTTGAGGTGTTTATGGCTAATATACTCCCCACCCATATGCTGCACGATGTTACGGAGTACATACAGAACAGCATTATCCCCAATATGAAAAGCATTAGCAAACTTACCATACTTTTTGCTTTGGTATTTGCTACTAATGGCACATTTTCCCTCATCAATGGGTTTAATGAAAATACCGACTCCAAAAGGACTTTCATCAGAGAATACACCATTTCTATCTTGGTTACTCTAGCCTTTGTAACCTTGATATTTCTCTCTCTTTTTGGGATTTACTACTCCGAAGTGGTGCTTAAACTATTCACGCCTAAATACAATCTCAACTGGCTTATTGTTAATCTATCTAAAATAATTGGGTTTATCTCGTTCCCGTTGTTTTATTTTATTCTGTTAAGTCTTTTCTACTGGGTAGGGTGCGTTAAAGTGAAAAGGTGGCTGTCTGCCGTTCCTGGAGCAGTACTCACCACCTTATTATTTGTACTCATTACCTATGGATTTATCTTCTACGCTACAAATTTCGCCAGATACAATGTACTCTATGGCTCAATAGGAACTATTATTTTAGCGATGATTTGGGTTAATCTCAACATTATCCTTATTCTCCTAGGCAACGAGTTCAATCTCGCTATAGACCGAGTGAAAAGAAATAAACTCCCTTAACTACTCCACTACGCTGTTAGGATAAATTCCTGTAGAAATGGTTTTCTGTAAACCAGCTTCATTAAAGAATAAAGCCTTAGCATTTTTACCGTCTAACCCTACTGCAAAAACCTCATCTAGTTTAGATAATCTATAGAAAGAAGTTTCGGAAACTTGGGTACTCTTGGTAAGGTCAGAGCCTACTGCTGCCTTGTGTAGTTTACCATCTACTAAGAAGAAATAAGACTGATTAACCTTCACAATTTCCTGAATACTTTCCTTTTTGTCAGGAGTTTGAGCCCAGTCGTAAGTTTTTTCTACTCCAGAGGCAGTAAGCGTCCAAATGCTACCGTCCACCGTGCTAGTGTAAGCCCAGTTAGCACTAGCATCGTAAAAGCCATCTCCCTTACAAGTAATAAGCACTTTGTTATCCTCTACTAAATAACCATTAGGATTGTAACCAATAGTGTAATATTTCTCTACCGCGTTGCTAGACGGATTGATAACGGCTAGTTTGTTATTTTTGCCCCACCCCCCTTCTAGCAATGCATAAATCTTATTTTGGAACGAGAATATCTTCTCTACGCCATAATCTACCGATATTTTTGCGACTTCTTTTAAAGTAGCTGCATCTAGCACCAATATATAGTCATCTGTTTTATCAAGACCTTCGCCCCAGTTGGTAATGTAAAGTTTACCATTAACTACCGTCATATATCTAGGGTTTTTAAGCCCTGTGGTTACTTCGGCTTGTTTTTTCATGGTGTATCTGTTCACTTTTACCAATCTGTTGCTATTATTAACAACAATGTAAAGGTCGTCTCCATTTCGGTAAGAAGACTGTGGCGTATCTCCTAGAGCTTCGCTGTTTACCTTCTGATAAACCTTTTCTTCTGTGTTAGAAAAACCATAAGAAACATAATCTAAACTCCCATTGTTCTGACCGAAATAGCCTTCATTCAAAATAAAAAAGCCATTTTCGTAATCTCCTTTTGGAGTGTAGTCTTCGTTTCTGTTACACGCTGTAAGTAATACTACGGCCGATAAAAAAGCTAGTGATTTCTTCATAAAATATGGATATTAAAAATTAGTTTTTAAAGTAGTTAAAAAATACCTGCCTGGCATAGGATAGCCCTGCATTGTGTTATAAGACTGGTCTAGAATATTCTGAACTCTAATGTTAAGAGAATTACTGATGTTTTTTAGTTTAAAATCAAACCCTAAACCTACATTCCACAAGTGATAAGGTGCTAAAAAATCTCTCCCCATCTGGTCTGTGGCTCTCTCCGAAGTGAATAAATGTTCTAGTTCTAAGTGGTATTTTTTCCAATCTAAACTAAATGTATTAGAGTAGTTCCACCTAGGAATATAGATGAGTGATTTTTGAGTTCGCTGATTATAGGTCTCAGTGTAGGTCAGTAAATTATTAAAATTAAGCCCCACACCCTCCCAAACAAAACGATGAGAAGACCTTGCTTGTCCACCTTTGGTAATAACAAAATCTAAATTAGTAGGTGTCCAAAAACCAACATCGTTAGGATACCATAATATCCAATCTTTCACTTCGCCATAATGCACAGATACTCCTATAGATTGTGTATTTTTATACTTGTAGCCTACACTTAACTCTCCCATCTTCCCTGCTTCGGGCTTTAGTTGTGGGTTTCCACCTTGTTTCCAATACAAATCGTTAAAGGTAGGTAACCTGTAAGAAGTGGCATAAGACGCCTTGATACTTAAATGTTTCAGAGGCTCTAATTCCAACCCCACATCATAAGTAACGGGAATGCTAAACAAAGATGAGAACGACTTTCGCAAATTAGCAGAAACTACACTCCAATCGTTAAAATTATAACGGTAATTCACAAACGAATGCCACTCTTTAAGCGGACTAATCCTTAGATTATCGCCACCTCCTGTGGTATATTTGGACTGAAGCCCCAGCATTACCAATGATTTACTAAACGCTAACTTTGCAATATAATTCGCAAAATAGTTTTCGGCAAAACTAGCCGTTCCACCATCTTTAGCATTCATTCTAAACCTAAAAAACTCTTTGGTATAGGCAGATTGCAACTGCTGTTCAAAACCTCTATTATGATAAAACCAAGACACCTGCATACGAGTACTTTCGTCATCTTGAATTTGCTGTGCTATGGGTTGTGCTTCAGTAGCTCCTACATTTCTAGACGCCCACTGGTTCCAAATATTAAAGGAAATTTTATGACTCCCACTAAGTTTATAGACGCTATTAAGGTAAATATCTGCAATATCAAACCCTGAATTTCCTGTTTTACCTTTCTTACCAAATTTATCTCGGAACGGAAATTCGTTATCCGAACGAAGGTAATTCGCTCCAGCATTCCAGCTCCATCTAGAAGTATGGTTCTGTACCGAAAAGCTATTTCTACTAAGTCCAAAACTTCCTAAAGCGTTCTCTAATCTGTATTGCGTTTGCTCATTAAAATTAGGATTAAATTCTAAAGCGAACACTCCGCCCAACGCTCCACTCCCGAAACCACTACTCCCCGAGCCGCTACGATAGGTTAAACTACTGCTTACATTAGAGCTGATAATATTAGCATCTACTTGCCCATTTAAAGAGGAATTGATAGGAATGCCTTCCCATGTAAATAAATGTTGAGACGGTGAAAGCCCCTTTATAGAAACCGATGCTAAATTGCCATAGCCATAGTTCCTAATAACCGCTCCCGTCTGCTTTTGGAGTAGCCCTTCTATAAAAATTTCTGGATTGTTCTTTAAATCAACTTTAACGACCTCGTGTCCTACAGAAAATGAAGTAGGCGACACCAGATTGATGGCTACGGTATCTATAACCGTTTCCTTCTGTTGAGCTTGCACAAAAAAGACCGACGATAGACTCGTCAGCAAAACTAATCTTACCATATAAAATACTCTTCCTCCGAAAGTTTTTATTAAAATATCATTCGTTTGGCAGGTCTCCTGACTTTTGCATTTCTACGCCTTCCCGCATAACAATAATACAGTGGCAATAATGTAGAAACTTTATTAAAGCAATTTACAGTTGCGGGGACAGTTCAAGACTTTCACTTGATTCCCTTTTAATTAACCCAGTAGGCTAAACCAAAACTTCGGCAAAGATAGTTTTATTTTTTGATGTCTAGGCTCTAAATCACTGCAAAATATTCACTATTTAGCTTTTTTCTTCTTCCACCTCTTCCTCTTCGTCTAGCCAGTGTTCATCTTCAAACGAGATATTATCATCGGCTAATAAACGAGCTTCTCTTTCTAGAGATTCTTTAATGGTAAATGTCGTATCGCTATCTATATCTTGTTTCGCTAAACGAATGGTAGAATCATTATCTATGGCAATAAATCTATTCGCTAATCTTCTTGCAGCGTATTTTCTAAAGCCCGATGCATTTAAAATATCCACGCCCATATTAACTGCCGTTTCCAAGGTTTCTCTATAAATATTGTGAATACCATCGTTAATAAAATCGTAAGCATCTATACGGTTTCTAGCCCTAACAAATATTTGCAAATGAGGAAAATGATCCTTCGCCATTCTAATCATATACTTGTTGCTTTCAGGATCGTCTAAACACAGTACCAATATTTCGGCATTTTCAGCACCCGCCGCCCTCATAATTTCAACCCTTTTGGCATCGCCATAATACACTTTAAAACCTTTCTGTCTAAGGATATTCACACGGTTAGAATCGTTATCCAAGACCGTGGCTTTTATACCACTTACCTTTAACAAACGACCAACGGTACTCCCAAAATGCCCAAAACCTACGATAATTATTTTTTTCTGTTTGATAGGTTCTGAAATTAAATCTGATACAGGTTCTTCAAATTTAACATTGAAATTAGGAGCAATAACCCTTTCATTTAATAATAGTAAAAACGGCGTAATCATCATTGAAATAGCCACAACGGAAATCATTTGAGAGCTTATTTCTAAATCTAACAAGTTGAGTTTAACGGCAAAAGTGATAATCACAAAGGCAAACTCTCCCACTTGGGACATCCCAAAGGAATAGAGGAAGTTTTGGTCGTTGCTCATTTTAAACATCTTCCCTACCAAGAATAATACCCCGAACTTAACCAATGTTGCCAAAACAACCATTGAGAATATGAATAATGGGTCTTGCTGTATCACATTAAAGTTAATTGTAGAACCTACACTCACAAAGAAAACCGCCAAAAGCAAACCTTTAAATGGGTCTATTTGACTTTCTAACTCGTGTCTAAATTCGGTATTGGCGAGCATCACACCTGCCAAAAAGGCTCCCAAAGCGGGGCTTAATCCTGCGAGTAGCATCAACTCGGAAACTCCTACCACCAAGAATAATGACGATGCGGTAAGCAACTCATTCATTCCTGAACGAGATACATACCTCAAAAACGGCACAAAGAGATATTTACCCAAAAGAATAAGTACTCCTACGCCTAATATCACTGAAAAGGGTTGCAGCCATTCTGGTAAATAAGTAATCAGCACCGATTTTTCTCCGTCGTCTTCGGATTGTCCCGCCAACATCGGCAATAACGCCAAAATAGGAATTACCGCTATATCTTGAAACAATAAGGTGGAAAACGAAGCCTCTCCAGATACGGTATTAAATAGGTTTTTTTCCTTTAGCGTTTGTAAAACAATCGCTGTGGAAGACATAGCAAAAGCCGTAGAAACGACAATATTAGTCGTGGTTTCCCACCCAGCTAAATATAATATAGGAAACAGCAACCCAAAAGTAAATGCCATCTGAGAAAAGCCAAGCCCTAGGATACTTTTCCTCATAGCCCAGAATTTACGAGGTTCTAATTCCAGACCAATAATGAAGAGTAACATCACCACACCAAACTCAGTACTGTGCATCACATCTTCTACATTACCTGTTAATTTTAATACGAAAGGTCCTATAATAATACCTCCTAGAATATAGCCTATAACCGAACTAAACCCAAACTTCCTTACAATAGGTACCAAAAAAATAGCTGCTCCTAGATAGACTAATGTAATCTTAAATAAACTTTCTGACATTAACTCAAAAATTTAGAAATTTCCTGTTGGATTTCACTAACTTCTTCTATTGTTTTTTGCTTTGCAGCATACACACAAAGCGTTTTCTCTACCGATACACCTAGAGTTTCCAAACTCTTGGTAAGAGGTAATATAAAGTCTTCTATAGATTTCTCATACATTCCACCTCTGGCATAGGAATACTCTGAACCTCCTGCACTTACAATTATCATCGCTTTTTTCCCTGCGAGTGGATTTTCATTTTGTTTACTCAACCACTTCATATCCAAAACTTCACTCAACCATAAGTTAAGCAGTGGTGGAATACCCAACCATATCAACGGAAACTGAAAGATGAGTTTGTCGTAGTTTTTAATCCTTTTTCTTTCCCTAAATGCAGCGATATGAAAATTAGGATATTCTTCGTACAAATCTCTAAAAGTAATATTTTCTTTGCTTTGATAAAGTGAAATAAGATGTGCATTAAATACAGAATGCTCCAAAAACGGATGTGCAAATAACACTAAGGTTTTTTCTACTTTACTTTCCAATTTTATAGCGTTTGGCGTAAAGGTAATATTTTAAAACTTAAAAAGCAAATACGAGCTAAAGGCTATTTGTGTTTGTTTAACTGATTCCAAAAATCTAAGAACTCTGTTTTAACCCTCTCTGGCAAAGTTTTAAAATTATCATCAAAAACTGTATCAGAAAACTGACTTTCCACAGTTGTCCACATTTTGTAAGCTTTATTTTTATAAACAACTATACCCCATACACGCTCTAATAGGCTATCCATACCATTTTTATACTCATCTACAATGTAAATAAACTCTGCATAGCCATCTTTATCTATATCACTATACATCATTCTATTATTTACAAACGCCAAAGATTTATTTACAGGGTGTTCTAACTTTGTACTGAAAACTTTCTCAAAAACATTTTCTTGCTTTTTCTCAAATTTCTCTATATACAACAAATCATTTTCTGCTCCTGCCTTGTTTTTGGAAACTACAATATAGTTATTTGTAAGTCTGTCATTAAACCCTATGGCAAACAATTTTCTATCACCCGAAAAAGGCAAATCATTTTTGGTTAAGTGAGTAGAAAATCCGTCTACAACAGTAGTTACCTGCGACTTAATAATTACATTTGATAGCAATGCTAATACTAGAAGAATGTTTTTCATTTTCATATTTTTTATAGATTCGTTCTTTTTTTAAGCAATTCTAATGATTTTTTTTAACCTTTATTCCTAAAATAGCTTTGAAAAGTTTTTTAAGCAAATTAAACAAAACCTCAAAAAAACCAAAAATAATATCTCTAACAATCACTTCCAATATTCCGCTAATAAATCCCAAAATTACTCTTATTATAACTTCCATAATCATGAATACTTATCTCATTATCTCAAAAACTATTTGTTTTAAGACAATGCTTGGAGTTGTTTTAGTTTTTCATTTAGTCTTTTAATAATAATACCATAAATCAGCCTATAATAAAGCCATATAAACCCAACTCCTAAAAAGATAGACACAATATAACTTACCAAAAACACCAAGAACTTCGGCTCTGAAAATGAAACATTTTGCACATAAGCCAAGTAAATAATTTCTGCCAAATACCCCAACATAATCGCAAGAAACATCGCCAAATTAGCTAAGATAAAAGCATTTACTATTCTTCTAAATTTAATAATCTGAGTGATAAATTTCTTAAGGTTAGATTCTATACTTATCTTTTGATAACTGTAATAAAAAAGCAACACAAACAAAAGCGTAAGAATAAGACTTGCCCCTTTAATAAACAACTCTATATTATGATAGTTTTCAATTAAATGTGTGCCTATTTTAATATTCATTTTATCAAAAATATTCAGTAAGGCTGGCTCTCTCTTAACAGAGCAAAAACCATAAATATTAAAAGCCAATATTATAAGAAATTCAGCAACACCTATCCAAAAAATAGTTTTTACATAATTGCGAGATTTCCTATTCAGCATTTGTTCTATCTGCCGATTATCGTAAGTAGGTTTAGGTTGCTCTCTCCAAACCTCTTTCATTTTATCTATATCAAAATTAGGCATATTGTTCCATTAGTGTTTTTAAAGTTTTTTTAAGACGGTTCATCTTCACCCTTGCATTAACCTCTGTTATCCCCAAAGTTTCTGCGATTTCTTTGTAGGACAATTCATCCAAGTACATCATTACAATAGCTCGCTCTACCTCGGGTAGCTTTTTTATCACTTTGTAAAGAAGTTCTACTTGTTGCCTTTGCTCATGCTGATTATCCTCGGGAGTATTATAAAAACCTTCATTAAGTTCGTTTGTTTTAGGTGATTTTGAGGATTTTCTAAAAAGTGTAATGGCTGTATTCAAAGACACACGATACATCCAAGTAGATATTTTGGACTGACCATTAAAAGAATCAAAAGAACGCCATAATTGTAGCACAATTTCTTGAAACAAATCTTGCTCGTCTTCTAGCGTATTGGTGTACATTCTAGAAACTTTAATGATAAGCCCTTGATTGATTTTAATAAGTTCCGAAAAGTCTTTTTCTTTTTGAGACATTACTACTTTTATCGGCACGAATATAACAAATTACCCTCATATATCTCATATCCAAATCAATAAAAAAAACAGACCAATTTCTCAACTGGTCTGCCTTCTGTATTGATAAATATAAAACTCTAATGTTTTACTGTTACTACTTCTTCTAGCTTATGTTTATGCTTAAACATCACTGCAAAAAGAATCATAATTATCAAGGCATATATTGCAAATACCAACCATATCTCGTGCCACATTTTATTGCCCGAAGCATCTAAAAAGAACGCATCTATCATTCTACCACTCACTACACTACCCATAATAGCCCCAAAGCCATTCGTCATCATCATAAACAACCCTTGTGCTGAGGAACGAATTTTTTCGTCTGTTGTCGCCTCTACGAATAACGAACCCGACACATTAAAGAAGTCAAACGCCATACCATACACAATGCATGATAGAATGATAAGTACCAATCCAAAGCCTTCTGGAGAACCATAAGCAAAGAACCCAAAGCGAAGTACCCAAGCTCCCATACTCATCAACATCACTTTTTTGATGCCAAATTTCTTTAAGAAAAATGGTATCGCTAAAATGAATAGCGTTTCGGATATTTGAGAAATAGACATAATAATTGTAGAACGCTCTACCACTAAACTATTTTTGTATAATGGATTTTTACCAAAATCTGATAAAAAAGTATCTCCATAAGCATTCGTAAGTTGTAACGCGGCACCCAAAAACATAGAGAACAAGAAGAACAACGCCATCTTATAACTCTTAAATAGTTTAAACGCATTGAAACCCATCTTCTCTTGCCAAGAAGCCTCTTTAGGAATCAAATTCTGTGGTGGACACTTTGGAAGTGTAAAGGCATAAATACCCAATAACACTGCTACTATCGCCGCAATATAAAACTGATTTTCAGACGCTTTATTTCCTGTAAGATTAGTAACCCACATCGCTGCAATAAATCCAACTGTCCCCCAAACTCTAAGGCTAGGAAACACCTTAACTACATCATAATGATGCTCTTTAAGAATATGATAATTGATTGAATTAGACAACGCAATTGTAGGCATATAAAACACCATTGCCACCAACATCACCCAAAAGAAAGCCGTAGGGGCTGAAGCATGAGGTAAATAGAAAAGCGTCCCTGCATAAGCAATTTGTAATATTCCGTAAAGTTTCTCAGCGTTTATCCACCTGTCTGCTACTATTCCTATCAAAGTAGGCATAAAGATAGAGGCAATCCCCATTGTGGAGAATATAACCCCAAACTCTGCACCTCCCCATTGCTTAGTATCAAACCAAAAAGTAGCCATCGTAATAAGCCAAGCTCCCCACACGAAATACTGTAAAAAATTAAGTACAGTAAGTTTTAGTTTTATATTCATTTTTAGTCTATTTTAATCTATTGGTCTTTGTCGTCTCTTAATCTCTTCTTGCAACTGAAAAGCCAAGTCAAAATCTTCGTTTTTCACGGCTTCGTCTAGTTGCATTCTTAATTCTTCTAAGGACATTCTATTGTCTTGTTTTTCATTATGAAATTCTGTAACTATATCGTCCTCCTCATTTAGTTGTTGTATCTCTAAAAGAATTCCCGCCTCTTCCAAGACTTCTTTGGTAGTGTAAATAGACACCCCAAATCTCACCGCCATTGCTACTGCATCAGAAGTTCTCGCATCTAAGAACAAAGTTTCCCCTGTAGAATTATTTTTGAAATGGATATGAGAAAAGAAAACACCATCTATAATTTGATAAATTACAATATATTCTAAACTATAATTGGTATCTCTAATAAAACTAGCAAACAAATCGTGCGTAAGAGGACGGACAGGTTTCAAATCTTTCTCTAAAGCTAAAGATATAGATTGAGCCTCAAAACTACCTATCACTACTGGTAATTTTATAGAACTTTCCACCTCTTCTAAAAGCAAAGCATAAGCCCCCGATTGTGTTTGGCTGTAAGAGATACCTCTAATAACTAGCTTTTTATAATCCATAGAGCAAAGATATATAAAAAACACCATACCCTTGAATAAGTATGGTGTCTTTTCTTTAATTTTATGATAAAATTTAGGCTTCTTTTATTGCTTTTATTTTTTCGGTAAGAGCAGGTATCACTTGGAAAGCATCGCCTACCACACCGTAATCCGCAGATTTAAAGAATGGTGCTTCAGGGTCATTATTGATAACCACAATGGTTTTAGACGAGTTAACTCCTGCTAAGTGCTGAATAGCCCCAGAAATACCTATTGCAACATACAAATTAGGTGCTATCGCTTTACCTGTTTGTCCCACGTGTTCAGAGTGAGGTCTCCAACCAATATCAGAAACTGGTTTAGAACAAGCAGTAGCCGCTCCTAAAACTTGAGCCAACTCTTCTACCATTCCCCAATTTTCTGGACCTTTCATTCCTCTACCTGCTGAAACCACTACTTCAGCTTCTTTAAGGTCTAATTTTCCAGAAGACTGTTCATGGCTTACCACTTTTATATCTGTATTAGCCACACCTAAAATCTTTTCCTCTTCCGAACCTGAAACTGGATTTTCTTTTACTCCAAATGCGTTTTGGGAAACTGTTAATACTACATTACCATCAGCTTTAGCTACCATAAAAGCCTTTCCTGAAAAAGCTTTTCTTTTAACCTCTAAAGGTGCTACCGAAGTAGGTGCTTCTACCACATTAGTAATAAGAGAACTATTTTTAAGAACTGCCAACATTGGTGCCACAGAAGCTGCATCAGTAGTGTGAGGAAATACCACCACTCCATCTACCACTTCTGCTATAGCCTTAGCATAAGCTTTAGCACTGAAAGATTTTAATCCTTCATCTTTAATATGGATAACTTTCTCTGCTCCATATTTATATAATAATTCTGAACTATCTGTAGCATTGATGCTTACAGCCGTTACGCTAGTTCCTGCTTTATCTGCTACAGCTTTAGCGTAAGATACCGCTTCAAAAGCTGCTTTTTTATAAACACCGTTTATATTTTCTGTATATACGAATATTGCCATTATTTTTGTTTTTATATGTTAAATTATATTATAATAACTCCCCTATATTACCTTAGCTTCTTCGTGAAGAGCTTTTACAAGAGCATCTAAATCGTCTGGTGAGAATAGCTTAACAGAAGCTCTTGGCGGAACACTATCAAAAGACACTGCACTTACCTTTACTTCGTTTTGAGACGGCTCTTGCACATTAAGAGGCTTAGTTCTTGCAGACATAATACCTCTCATATTTGGAATAATAAGTTCTTTTTCGTCCACTAAACCTTTCTGACCAGCAACTACCAATGGGAGTGATACAGAAACAGTTTCTTTACCACCATCAATCTCTCTTACCGCAGTAACTTCAGAACCGTTTACCTCTAACCCAACACAAGCATTAACGAAAGGTTGGTCTAAAAATTGAGCTAACATTGCTGGCACGGCTCCACCGTTATAATCAATAGACTCTTTACCACAAAGTACCAAATCATAACCACCTTCTTTAGCTACATTTGCGATTTCTTTAGCTACCGAAAAACTATCCTGCGGCTCTGCATTGATACGGATAGCATCATCTGCACCTATAGCCAACGCTTTTCTAATAACCGCTTCTGTACCTGCATCTCCTACATTAACTACTGTTACTTTAGCTCCGTTTGATTGCTGTAATTTAATCGCTTTTGTAAGTGCAAATTCATCTAATGGATTGATAACCCACTGAATTCCGTTTTTATCAAAAGCTGATTTATCTGCTGTAAAGTTGATTTTAGATGTAGTATCTGGAACACTACTAATACAAACTAATATTTTCATATTTTCTCTATTTTTATGTTTTATAAATCGTTGCTAATATAACAAAAATATATTATGCATGCATAATACTATATATTAAAATTTATTTATTGCATAATTATTTATTTGGATTAGATGGTCTTACCTCTATTTTGCTAGGTAAAGTACGAGGATTCATTCTAAGTAAATCTACCACGATTTCCCCTAGATCTTCTGGTTGAATTTTCCAAGAATCCTTATCCGAGGGTTCGTTACCATTAAAATGAGAGGCTACAGAACCTGGCATAATGGTGGAAACTTTAATATTATACTTTCTTAAATCTAACATTGCTGCTTGGGTAAAGCCTACAAGACCAAATTTAGATGCATTATATCCTGACGCTTTTTCAAAAAAGTACGCTCCTGCCAAACTAGCAATACTAATGTAATACCCCTGTGTTTTCTTGAGAGACTCCACGGTTGCTTTCATCGTATGGAAAGCTCCCGTAAGATTAGTATCTATCATAGCATTCCATTCTTCCAAAGACATTTCGTCTACTGGTTTAAAGCAACCCAAACCTGCATTAGCTACCACTAAATCTATATTGCCTAGCTTAGTTTCCACATATTTAACCGCTTCTTGTTCTGCCTGAAAATCTTTCACATCAGATACTACGCCTACGATGTTGTCTTTATATTCCGATAGTTCAGAAACTGCTTTTTCCACAGCTTCCTTACTTCTCCCACTAATAGCGACTTTTAATCCATTTTTCAAGAGTTCTTTTGCAATTCCAAAACCGATACCTTTAGTACCTCCTGTGATATATGCTACTTTGTTTTTCAAATCCATTTTAGACATTTTTTTATTGTGCTTAAAGATAATTATTTTTATGAGTATGAAAACAATCAAAAAGAATACCCTTTTATTAAGCCCCTACCGCTTTATTCTAAGTAAAAAAATATTAGTAACTTTGCACGAGTTCATTATGGGTTATGCAAAAATTAGTTTTACTTTTTACTAAAGGAGGACTCCAATACCAAATTATTAGGGGTAAGGAAGTACAAGAAGAAAAAGTTTTTTTTATCACAGAAGATTCCCCTAGTGATTATTTAATCAATAAGTTAGAGGAAATTTTAAACCATCCTTCTATAGTAAGTATAGATGTAATTTCTGCCCTCAATCATTTTACATTGATGCCTTCTACTTTTTCTCAGCACGATATCGCTCACGAGCTTATCTCTTACAATGCTCTAGTAGATAAAGACAAAGAGGAAGTAATGCTTTCTGTAAATAAGAAATATGGCGTTCAGTTTTATTATACGATGCCTGACCTATTTTATAAAAAAATTAAAAGCAAAGGTATTTCTACGCATTTTAATTTCTCTGGAGAAAAGTTCCTAAATACACTTGAAGCTGGGAATAAAAAGGAAATACATATCAATCTATATCATCATCAGTGTGAGTTTTTTGCTTTAGATAATAGAAAGGTAATTCTTTATAACAACCTAGATGTAAATTCGGAAGTAGATTTTCTTTATTTTGTTATGTTTACCCTTAGTAAAATAGGATTTAATATTACAGACACTCAGTTCTATGTGTACGGAGAGACTACCGAAAACGAGACTTTTATATCAGAGCTTGGGAAGTTTGTCAAAAATTTAAAAGTGGTTTTTGACAACTTACCTCAAAAGAACTTCATTATGAGCTAAATACTCCTCAATAACAACTAAAACTATGTATAGAATTATCTCTGGAAAGTGGAAAGCTAAGCGAATATTAGCTCCCAAAAATTTTGAAGTTCGCCCTACAACAGATTTTGCCAAAGAGGCTTTATTCAGCATATTAGAACATAGGTTAGAGCTACCTTACATCTCTGCACTAGACCTTTTTGCAGGAATTGGCTCTATATCTTTAGAGTTGGCTTCTAGAGATTGCCAAGACATTACTTCGGTAGAGTTTAACCCTAAACACGCTGCATTTATACAATCTACAGCCCAAGAGTTAGATTTCGGCTTACAAATAAACGTCCAAAGAAGTGATGTTTTTGAATGGTTAAAAAAGAGTAGAAATCATACTAAGTCATTCAATTTGATATTTGCTGACCCGCCGTTTGATTTACCTGAAAAAAAATATTACGATTTAATCAATTCAGTTTTAGACAGTCCTATTCTTGCCGAAAACGGACTTTTCGTTCTAGAACATCAAAGCCGAATGGCATTGGAACATCAACATCTCAAAGAAACTAGAAAATACGGAAATGTGAGTTTCTCTTTTTTTGAAAAAGAAGCCGTTTAAAGCAAAATAAATTTACCTCAACTTAACTATCAAACTTCAAAATTGATTATTACAGTTGAGGTTTTTATTTTTGTATCGTTAGAAAAATCTGTATTTCGTCATTCAAAAAAATACTTTAACTTTATACCTTATTAAAATTCAAAAAAAATGATACAACATTTAGATAATATCAGTCATAAAAATTCTTCTAATTTCTTCCTAGTAGCAGGACCTTGTGCTATAGAAAACGAAGATATGGCAATGAAAATAGCAGAACATATTGTAAAACTTTCGGACAAATATAAAATCCCTTATATCTTTAAAGGAAGTTTTAAAAAAGCCAATAGGTCTAGGATAGATTCCTTTACAGGAATAGGAGACGAGAAAGCTCTTGAAATACTTAAAAAAGTAGGCGATAATTTCGGAATTCCTACAACAACAGATATTCACGAAAACGAACACGCTACTCTTGCCGCACAATATGTAGATGTATTACAGATACCTGCCTTCCTAGTAAGACAAACCGATTTACTCGTGTCTGCCGCCAAAACAGGAAAATGCATTACTCTAAAAAAAGGACAATTCCTCTCTCCCGAAGCAATGAAATTTGCAGTGCAAAAAATAAAAGACTGTCAAAACGATAAAGTTGCCATTATAGAGCGAGGCAACTCCTTTGGCTATACCGATTTGGTAGTGGATTTTAGAGGTATCCCAACGATGCAAAATTACGCTCCTGTAATATTAGATGTAACCCACTCTTTACAACAACCTAACCAAGAGTCTGGTGTAACTGGTGGAAAACCTCAACTCATAGAAACCATTGCTAAAGCAGGGATTGCCGTAGGTGCAGACGGACTATTTATAGAAACACACCCAGACCCTAAAAACGCAAAATCTGATGGTGCTAATATGCTCCCTCTAGAGCAACTAGACGCGTTGTTAGCTAAACTTACCAAAATAAGAGAGGCTATTATTTAGTATCAAAATCATTAAAAATATCGCTTTTGAAAAAGATATATCTTATCTTAGCAATATTGCCCTACCTAGCAGTAGCTCAGAAGACTAAAGAGATAGAAGAAGTGGTTTTCCAAAAGAGAACCAAGAAAAAAGTAACCGACCTTACCAACACCAGTATTTCGGCTAAAGAAGCACAACAAATTGCTTCTATTTCAGGTGGTATTGAAGGACTTATTAAAACTTTGCCTTCGGTAAACTCCAATACCGAACTTTCTTCCCAATATATGGTAAGAGGTGGAAATTATGACGAAAATTTAATCTACATCAATGATGTGGAACTTTATCGCCCTTTCCTCATTAGAAATGCCCAACAGGAAGGTATGAGCATCATCAACCCTGATATGGTTTCTACTGTTAATTTTTCTTCGGGTGGATTTGAAGCTAGATACGGCGATAAGATGTCGTCTGCTCTTAATGTTTATTATAGAGAACCCGAAAAAACAGAGGTCTCAGGAGAAGCCAGCCTTATTGGAGGTAGACTAACGCTAGGCGGTGCATCTAAAGATAAAAAATTAACCGCTTTGGTTTCAGGGCGTTATCGTAATACCAATCTGGTACTTAACACACTCAATGAAGATACGGATTTCAACCCTCAAAACTTTGATATTCAAACCTTCATCAATTATCATATCAATCCTAAATGGCAATTATCTTTCATTGGATATTATGCTAAAAATGACTACACGATGCTTCCCAAACAACGAAAAGTTAATTTTGGGACTTTGCAAACCCCAATGACGCTTACCGTGTTTTACAACGGAAGAGAAAACGACACTTATAAAAATATGATGGGGACGGCTTCGGTTCATTTTAAACCTAATAAAAAATGGAAGTTCTCGTTAGATAATTTCGCTTATCAGAACAGAGAGAAAGAATATTATACTATCTCTTCTGCCTACGAATTACAGGCTTATAATCCTGTTACTGGAGAGCCAACCGTTTCTTATGATGTAGGTGGACAGATAGACCACGCTAGAAATGATTTATTAGTAAGAACGTTAGGGTCTCAATTTAGAGCTAGATTTTCGCCCGATGTAAACACGGACTATGAGGTGGGAATTAAATACGAAAAAGAATTTCTGCAAGACTATACCAATGAGTGGCAACTTGCCGACTCTTTAGGTTACAGTACGCCTAGAGCCTCCGCGGTTATTGGACAGCTAGACCCATCGGACTTAAAATTGAAATTCAATATTAGAGGTCAAAACGATATACAGCCTAGCCGACTTTCAGCTTATGTTCAGGCTTCTAAAAAACTCTTTTGGCAAACACACAAAGTTTTCATCAATGGAGGTATTAGAACTCAACATTGGAGCTTTAATAACCAAACTATTGTTTCTCCTAGATTACAAATAGCCATTAAACCTGATTGGGATACAGATATGCTATTTAGACTAGCTGGAGGCATTTACTACCAAGCTCCTTTTTATAGAGAAATAAAGGATTTGGAAGGCAATTTTAATTCTAATATAAAAGCCCAACAGTCTTTGCAACTTATTTTAGGCAACGACTACGAGTTTCAATGGAAAGACCGCCCATTTAAGCTCACTACGGAAGCCTATTATAAAAAAATGAACCACCTTATCCCCTACTATGTGGATAATGTACGTATAAGATATTCTGGGCAAAACAATTCCGAAGGTTATGCCTATGGTATAGATACAAGGTTATTTGGCGAGTTTGTTCCCGGAGTAGATTCTTGGCTGTCTTTAAGCTATGCTAGAGTGTTTGAAAATATTGATAACAAAGGCTATATCCCAAGACCAACAGACCAAAGATTTAGGGCTGCTATGTTCTACCAAGACTATATGCCTAAATTCCCTAGTATGAGAGTTAATCTTACTTTAATCTACGCTAGTGGACTACCTAACGGAGCGTCTGTTTTTGCCGACCCTTATCAATATCAAAAAACACTACCTGCTTACAAAAGAGTAGATATAGGGTTATCCAAAGTTTTTATAGACCAAAAAGATTTTAAAGCTCATTCTCCTTTTTGGCAAAATTTTAAAGAATTGACTTTAGGCGTTCAGGTGTTTAATGCCTTCAACATCAATAATACCATTTCTAACCAATGGATTAACGATGCCAATACAGGTTATATTTACCCTGTCCCTGTAAGACTTACAGGACGCTTCTTTAATGTAAAACTAGAGTTCAAATTGTAATCACAATACAAATGTTAGCAGCAATATCATGAAACAACGTCTACAAACACTTATTGTATTATTTTTCGTAATTTCCTTAAATGCTCAGAATTCAAATTGGATTGAAATCAAGAAAAATTATTTTCAAAAAGTTATTATTGAGAATTCAAAGGAATTCTTGGCACAAAATGACAGTCTTGAAATATCAACATTCGAGGTTGAAGAAATGACAGGAAAAACCGAAAGTTTTGAATTTGGAAAATTTTTATTTGGTGAAAAAATAGTTTTTGAAGATTTAAAATCAAAATTAGAAATAAAAGATTTTAATCCTAACCTTAAAAAAAACTCTGAATATTTAATCAAAATTGATATTCCGAAAGCAAAAGCCCTTGAGTATAATATTTATTTAAAAGACTCAACAAAAATTGAAGAATTAAATAATCTCAAGGAATTTTTAAAAGAAAATTTTCAACCACAAAAAATAATTTATATTTCTAAAGAAGATGCTACAAAAGAAGCAAAAAAACAACTTGGAATAACTACAGATTTATTTGAAGAAAATATTTTTCCTGCAAGTATTAAAATCACTACAAAAAACCGTATTAATCTCAAAGAATTAAAAGAAAAATATCCAGAAATAATTGACGATATAACAAGTAATGAACCGCAAATTAAGTCAATGACTTTAAAAATAAAAACTTAAAAGATACTGCTGCTAATATAGTATTTGCAAAAGGCAGAATTTAGGGAATAATAGAATTTTTAGTGATATATTACTTTTCATTACCACAATTTTGTTTAATCTAGCAGTATTAAAAAAGGTATCTCATTATAAAACAAGATACCTTTTTTTATTTTAAAGTTTTTCGGCTACGAATTTAGCGGTCTTGGATTTTTCATCTTTTGCTAAATCTTCAGGCGTTCCCGCAAAAACCACTTCTCCGCCATATTTACCTGCGTTAGGACCTATATCTATTATCCAATCAGCCGACTTAATAATATCTGGCTGATGCTCTATAACCACTACAGAATGCCCCAACTCTATAAGTGCCTGTAATGAGGTTAACAACTTCTGTATATCGTGAAAATGAAGCCCTGTGGAAGGTTCATCAAAAATGAAAAGTGTTTTCTCCGTAGTTACACCCTTTACTAAAAACGAAGCCAACTTTACCCTTTGAGCTTCCCCACCCGAAAGCGTAGAAGAGCTTTGCCCTAGTTTAAGATAGCCTAGTCCTACCTCTTGCAATGGTCTTAGTTTCGTAACTATTTTATCTTGTTTATTATCACTAAAGAAATCAATCGCTTCATCTACCGTCATTTGTAGAATATCCGCAATATTTTTTTCATCAAATTTAACTTCCAATATTTCGGACTTAAACCTTGCTCCTTTGCAGTGTTCACATTCTAGTTCCACATCTGCCATAAACTGCATAGATATGGTAATAATACCCTCACCTTTACACTCATCACATCTCCCACCATCTACATTAAACGAAAAATGCTTAGGTTTTAAATTCATAGTTTTAGAATGACGCTGCTTAGCGAACAAATCCCTAATATCATCATAAGCCTTAAGATAAGTTACAGGGTTAGACCTAGACGATTTTCCGATAGGATTTTGGTCTATCAATTCTATATGCTTCACCAATTGAGGTGGAAATTCCACATAATCATAGTCGGCTTTTTTGCCTCCCATTCCTAACTGGATTTGAATATCATTAGCCAAAACCTCTTTCATCAATGTAGATTTACCAGAACCCGACACTCCTGTAACCACCACCAAATTCTCCAAAGGAATATCAACATCTATATTTTTAAGGTTATTTTGCCTAGCTCCTTTGATATTGATGAACGATTTAGCTTTCCTTCTCCTTTTTGGCACTGCTATTTCTAACCTTCCTGTAAGGTATTTAGAGGTTAAAGTATCGGCTTCTTTGAGGTCTTTAAAATCGCCTGCGAAGACCAACTCTCCCCCAAGGAAACCTGCTTCTGGACCTATATCTATAATATAATCTGCAGCACGCATAATATCCTCATCATGCTCCACAACAATAACCGTATTGCCTAAATCTCTTAAATTCTTTAGAACCTCTATTAAATTCTCGGTGTCCTGTGAATGTAGCCCAATGGAAGGCTCGTCCAAAATATAAATAGACCCTACCAAAGAACTCCCTAAGCTCGTCGCTAAGTTAATCCTTTGACTTTCCCCACCTGACAAAGTATTAGAGGTACGGTTTAGCGTTAAATATCCCAAGCCTACTTTTAACAAAAACTCTAGTCTAGTAGTAATTTCGTAGAGCAGCCTTTTAGCAATTTCTTGCTCGTGTTTGGTGAGTTTAAGGTTCTTAATTAAAGGCAGAAGTTCGTCCAATGGTAATTCCATTAACGATTGTATGTTATGCCCTCCCACTTTTACCCATTCGGTTTCTTTTCTTAATCTTAGACCTTCACAGTCGGGACATTTGGTTTTACCTCTGTAACGAGAAAGCATCACTCGGTATTGTATCTTATACAAATTCTCCTCCAACATACGGAAAAACTGGTCTATACACGGAAAGTTTTTAGCTCCTGTTCCTCTCCATAAGAGTTGTTTTTGCTCTTTAGTAAGTTCAAAATACGGTTTATGGATTGGAAAATCTGTAGCATTTTTTATAAAATGCATTTTCCACTCGCTCATCGTTTCTCCTTTCCAACAGGCCACGGCATCTTCGTAAACCGAAAGCCTTTTATTAGGAATTACCAAGTCTTCATCTATCCCAACCACTTTACCATAACCCTCACAAGTAGGACACGCTCCGTAAGGATTATTAAAACTGAAAAAATGAAGATTTGGTTCTAAAAACGAAATCCCATCAGCTTCAAAAAGGTTAGAAAAGTGTTTTATTTTTTGTGTTTCAATATTTTTTAAAGCACAAGAGCCGTGCCCCTCGTAGAACGCCGTTTGGATAGAATCTGCTAAGCGTTGCAGAAAATACTCATCGTCCTCGTAAACAAAGCGGTCAATAACCAAATTAAGCGACATCTCTTTTTCAGGAACAAAGCCAAAACTTTCTAAATCTTCTATTTCAGCAATATTTCCGTTAATTTCTAATCTAGTAAATCCTGAAACTTTTAGTGTATTTAATAGTGATTTAAAATCACCATCAGTAAAAGAAAGCGGTGCTGTAAGTAGAAACTCTTGATTAGGATTTTTCTCTATGTAAGTAATAACATCAGAAATGCTGTCCTTTTTCACCTCATCACCAGATACAGGTGAATAGGTACGCCCCACACGAGCGAATAACAATTTAAGATAATCATAAATTTCCGTGGAAGTTCCTACTGTAGACCTTGGATTAGAAGAAATTACTTTCTGTTGTATAGCAATAGATGGTGCTAAGCCTTTAATATCGTCTATTTTTGGCTTTTCCAGTCGTCCCAAAAACTGTCTAGCATAGGAGCTTAAACTCTCCACATAACGCCTCTGCCCTTCAGCATAAATAGTATCAAAGGCTAAAGACGATTTCCCACTACCAGACACCCCAGTTACTACCACTAGTTTGTTTTTAGGTATGAGAACATCTATATTTTTAAGATTGTTAAGATGTGCGTTTTTAACAAAAATATTATTTTTAATATCCATAAAATCCTTTGACTACATTAAAAAATTTAGTAAAAAAGAAAAACTGCCTATTTAAAAATATTCATTTCTTCTTTATAGATAGGGCTTTCTACTCCTAAAAAGTTAAGCACACTGTGAAATACATGGTTTTGAGAAAGCACCTCGTTTGGCTTTAGTTTTTTGTTGCTATTATCCGACAACCAAACAATAAATGGTATTTCATACTGCTCTTTAGGTGCAATGCTTAAAGGCACTCCGTGCATGTATAAGTTTTTCTCTCCCAAAGACTCGCCGTGGTCAGAAACGAACAGCATTGTGCTTTTATAATCTTTTAGTTCTTTTAAATTCTCGATAACATTATGTAGGATATAGTCTGTATAAACAATGGTATTATCGTAAGCATTTACCAATTCTGTTTGAGAACATTTACCCAACTCTACACTATTACAAACAGGTTTAAACACTTCAAACTTTGATGGATATTTTTTACTATAAGTAGGTCCGTGGCTGGTACTTGTATGTAAAACTACCAATACTTTATTCTTTTTACTTGCCAATATTTGCTCCTTTAATCCGTTTACAAGCACCTCATCATAATCACATTCGGGCTTGTTGCAGTCTTTCATTAGAGCTTCTTTGTTCTGATAATTCGCAATATGTAATGGCGGTTCGCCCCAGTTGGTAGTTCTCCAAATCACTTCTACATCGTTACGATATAAATAGTTAGGTAGTATTTCATACAAATCATCACTATTGGTATGCTCTAAAATACATTTAACCCCTGCCGTGGTATAAGTGGCACAAGAGTTGGCTTTGAAATGAAAAACATTACTCGTTTTTGATAGTAATGGATTGGTATTTTTATTATAGCCATAAAGCGAAAAATTCTGACTTCTCGCCGATTCTCCTATCACCAATACTACTACCGATTTTTCGTTATCCTTTATCTTAGCATTTGGTAATAAAATCTCCTTTTCATTCTTTTTGTACTTGTGAATGTGGTACAACGCCGTGTTTACACTATAAGACCAAGGCATTGCCAAGCCACCCAACTGTTTAGAGTTTTTATCTACCCAAAGCCAGTTACTTGCGTTTACAAAAGCCATCACTACCATAAACAATAAAGCCAGTGCCATCGTCTTAGCAAACTGCTTGAAAGTGCTTGGGATAATTTTAGTTCTGATAATATAAATACTCGGTAAAATACCTAATAGTACTAAATACAATACCAACTTAACCGAAAAGAAACTGCTAGACTCTTCATAATTGGTATTAAATACATTGCTTATCATACTTTCGTCTATAATCACACCATAAGTAGTGATAAAATAGACCGAAACTGCATTGATAAGGAAGAATAACACTAATAAAAATTTACCCACAAAGCGTGATAGATACAAAAATAAATAGAATGCAAAAAAATTAGCCACTACCATTACCACCACTAAACTTGCAATAAGCAGCACTCCATTAAAACTTGTATAATCTATATTATTAACCACATAAGTATAAAACGGAATATGAAATAATAACAGATGTAGCACACTCATTAAAAGTGCGAAATGAGTTACTTTTAAACTACTTTTTAACATAGAGAAATCCTATTTTAAATAATGATATTGCTAAACACACCAGCGGAAGGTAAAACACCACTAAACCTTCGGTAAAGATATTTTTTGAAATAATGATAATACAGACAGTAAACAGTACCATAAAAATGGGAGAATACTTCTTATCAGCTATCCAATTCCAGATTTTATATTTTTGGCTAAAGAGTATCCCCAAAACTCCTGAAATATAACCTATAATACCACCAACAATAGTGTCAAGAGGATAATGAGCTCCCACGCCTACCCTTGTAGATACTAGCATTAAACCCGTAATGATAATAAAGAAAAACCACAGCATCTTATAAATTAAATTCCTCGGCATAAAACTGAACATCAGCACTGTAAGTATCGTAAAAACAGTAATAGAGTGTCCCGACGGCAGACTGCTATGCCCCGTAAGTTTTTCGCCAACAATGATGAAGGTATCAACATCAAACATAGCAGCTGGTCTTGGCACCGAAAATAAGTTTTTAAGCGTACTTGAAAATAAAAGCGAAATAAGTGATGCCGAAATTATAGCCTCCCAAAATTTTGGAGCATAGATAATGAAAATACTTAAACACGACAAAAACACCAACGCATTTCCGAATTGTGTAAGATTTATCATCAAGCTAGGATATTGCCCCAACTGATGATTGATATAAAGAAATACTTCCTTCTGAATTCCTGTATAACCATTGATGGATAGTGCTTCTTTATTCCAAAGAAACAAGACTATCATCAATAACAACACTATTGGTGAATAAAGAAACGAAAAACCAACCCTAGATTGGTTTTTTATAACATTTGTATTCATTATCCCACTGTTAAACATACTTCTACAAAAATACAGATATATTTAATCTTACTTATCTTGAATATAAAATTTAGGCATCTGCCAATGGTATTTAACCGCTAAAGTTCTTATGGTTACAATAAGCAGAATAGTAAAAATCTGAACCACAGGATAAGACAAATGAGTGTAGGTTGCCAAAAGTATAAAGGTAGCACCGCCTAATATACATGCTGTTGCATAGATTTCTTTTCTAAATATCAACGGAATTCTATTCAGTAGAATATCTCTAATAATCCCTCCGAAGCACCCTGTAATAGTACCTAGAGTAATGCATATAATAGGATGAAGTTCAGCACTCATCCCCTTCTGTATACCTATAATTGTGAACAATCCCAATCCAAAACTATCAAATATAAAAAGTGTTACTCTAAAGTTCTGCTCAATAGATTTAAAAATCATTGAAATAACACAGGTAACAAAGATAACACCACATATCCACAAATCATGCATCCAAAATACAGGTTTAGCTAAAAGCAAATCCCTCACTGTACCACCTCCTACGGAAGTTACAAAAGCTATAATAAGAATCCCAAAAGGGTCTAATCGTCTTTGCATTGCGGCAAAACTACCAGACATAGCAAAAGATATGGTTCCTAGAAATTCTATTAAAAAATTGATATTTGCATGCATTAGTTTGTGCTAAAAATAATTTTAAATTCGTTTTATACTCTTACAGCATCAGGCACTAGCAATTCGTACTCACCACCGTGGCTTATAATTTCTCTCACAATACTACTACTAATAAACGACTTACCTGAAGAAGTCAAAAGGAAAACCGTTTCTAACTTTTTGTGTGCCAAAGTTCTATTTGTATGTGCGATGGCTTTTTCAAACTCAAAGTCGGCAGGGTTTCTCAATCCTCTTAGGATAAACTGAGCGTCTTTCTCCATGCAATAGTCCACCGTAAGCCCTTCAAATGAGTCCACCTCTACATTTCCAAAATGAGACACCGACTTCTCTATAAACTCTATCCTTTTTTCTAGTGGAAACATATAATGCTTTTGAGAGTTTTGCCCAATAGCAATAATAAGACGGTCAAAAAGTTTAGACGCTCGCTCTATAATATCATAATGCCCTAGAGTAATAGGGTCAAAAGACCCTGGAAATACAGCTACCTTCATATTTTATTATTTTGCTAGAGCTTTTTCTACCTCGTTTCCACACAAATCTTTAATGGAGATACCATAAATTCTCGCTTGTTGAGGAAGAATACTCGCAGGTGAAAACCCAGGGTTAGTATTCATTTCTAGCATATAAGGCACACCATCCATAATAATATATTCACTTCTAGAAAACCCTTTCATTCCTAAAGAGTTATAAGCTCTTTTTGCAATCTCCTCTACTCTTAATCTAGTAGCCTCATCTAGCCTTGCTGGTGTAATCTCTTGAGATGCTCCTTGATACTTTGCTTCATAATCAAAAAATTCTGTTTCTGGGATAATTTCTGTAATGCCTAAAACAATAGTCTCACCTTTGTAATCTAGCACGCCCACAGATACCTCCATACCGTCTAAGAAACTTTCTACTAAAATTTCATCATCTTCCAAAAATGCTTTTTCTAAAGCCGCTTCAAACTCCGAAACCTCTTTTACCTTAGAAATTCCTAAAGAAGAACCACTTTGGTTAGGCTTTACAAACAGTGGTAGCTTTAACTCGTTGATAATTTCATCTTTATCATAAGCCTCTCCTTTTTTTATGTAGAAACTTTTAGCAGACGGAATACCATACTTTGCTAATACAGCCAAAGTATCTTTTTTATTAAAGGTAAGTGCACTTTGGTAAAAATCACACCCTGTATATTTTTGACCTATGGCGTCCCAATATGCTTGTAACACGCCGTTTTCACCTGGTGTCCCATGAATGGTATTAAAGCAAACATCAAAACGCAGTACTTCTCCACTAGGTAGATTTACAGAGAAATCACCCTTTTGTATTGGTAGCTTAGCTTCATTTTCATCTAAATAAAACCAACCTTCTTTAAGAACTACCACTTTATAAACATTGTATAAATCACGGTCTAAAGAATCGTAAATTAGTTGTCCACTTTTTAGGGAAACTTTGTACTCATCAGAGTATCCACCCATGACTACGGCTATATTTTTTTTGCTCATCAGAATCTATAAATAAAAGTTGAATGCAAAGTTAGTTAATTTTAAACGCAAGGTTTTATTTTTTCGTTGAAAATATTGTTTAAAACAAAAAATAGTCTATCTTTGCTCTGTATTAGTTCATTGAAAAACTAGGAAATGTTATCAAGAAAGGTGGAGGGAATAGACCCTGCGAAACCTTGGCAACCCTTCCTCATGGAAGAAGGTGCTAAATTCTACCAAAGTTTTTTGGATAGATAACATCAAGAAAATACCTCTTATTTCTTGGCAACATTTCAGTTATTTAAAATTTATAATAAGAAGAATGTTGCATCACCTCAAAATTAAAGACTATTTAACAACTACTGGATATAGTACCGATATCTCGCTTAGCTATGAGCTATTTGGGCAGCCTTTACATACAGCTCCTATTGTACTCATCAATCATGCTCTAACGGGAAACTCTAATGTCGCAGGAACAAAAGGCTGGTGGCAAGATTTAGTAGGAGCAGGAAAAACCATTGATACCAACAAACTCACGGTCATCTGTTTTAATATTCCTGGTAATGGTTATAATGATTTCTTTATTGATAATCCACAAGACTTCACTACTCAAGATGTGGCTCAGCTATTCCTTTTAGGATTGGAACAACTTAAAATTAAACAGTTAGACTATCTTATAGGTGGCTCCATTGGTGGTGCTATAGGTTGGGAAATGCTCAATCTTAATAGAAACTTATCTAAAGTATTTGTGCCTGTGGCTTCGGATTTTAAAACAACCGATTGGCTGAATGCCCAATGTTTAGTCCAGAAATACCTCCTAGAAAATAGTGAAAAACCGCTACAAAAAGCGAGAACTCACGCCATGCTTTGTTATAGAACTCCATTTTCACTCAATAAAAGATTTAAAAGGCAAAAAGGAGACGATACTGACCTACTGCAATCTCACGAATGGCTCAATTTCCACGGAGAAAGCCTTAATGAAAGGTTTACTCTAAAGGCTTATTTACTAATGAACCATCTGCTAACCACCATTGCGGTTGATGAGTCTTCGTTAGACGAAATAAAAACAGAATTCCATTTGGTAGCAGTGGATAGTGATTTATTTTTCCCTGCTTTTGAGATTGAGGAAACCTATCAACTTTTAAAAACCAATAATGCTAATGCCCACTACCACGAAATAAAATCGGTACACGGACACGATGCCTTCCTTATGGAATATGAACAAATGAAACATATATTCAAATCAATTATTAAATATTAAATCAACTTTAAAAATTATATTATGCCTAATCAAGAAAACCTCAATATATATCCAAACAAAGCCATCATCAATTTTGAAGGCAAGGACTTTCTAGGTCAAATAGGGATAGACTCTCGTATATTTAACGCTCTTAATAGAGCCAACATTAGCGTTGGTGTTATCTCTCAACAAGCGATAGAAAATGGCATCTCTGTACTCGTGGACGAAAGTAATGCCGAAGATGCTGTACAATGCCTAAAAGAAGAGTTTAACAACGAAATTAGCCAAGGGATTGTAAGCCAAATTTACAGCGTAGATGGCATTACTGTGATTGGTTTGGTAACGCCTGATTTCAACAAAATACTTACCGAACTCCAGCGTAACAAAATTTTCCCGTTACTTCTTAACCAAGTGGCTTCAGCGGGGCGTGTAAACATTGTAGTAGCGACCAACCAAGCCGAAAAAACCAAAAACATTATAGAAACCGAACTTTATGGCAAACCTAAAGCCGTACATTTGGTATTGTTTGGGCACGGTAATGTGGGTGGTACTTTGATAGAGCAAATCTTAGATTCTGCTTACGATATTTTGCAACGAAAGAGAATAGACCTTAAAATTGTAGCGATAGCCAACTCTAAAAATATTGTGTTTAACAAAGGAGGCTTCGGAAGCGATTGGCGACAAAAGGTTAAGTTTGCCAATACCCAAAATACTTTGGAAGATTTATTTCAATTTGTGAAAGAGCATCAGTTTGAAAACCTAATTGCTGTGGACAATACCGCTAGCAAAGACTTTGTAAAAAACTATCTAGAGTTAGCTGAACAAGGCTTTGACTTGGTTTCTTCCAACAAAATCTACAACACTCTTCCGATTGGAGAATACAAAAAACTAAGGCGTATCCTAGAGAAAAACAAAAAGAAATACCTCTACGAAACCAATGTAGGGGCAGGGCTACCATTGATAGACACCATTAAGCTCCTCCATTTGTCTGGCGAAGACATTACACGCATTAAAGGCGTATTTTCGGGGTCGCTTAGCTATATATTTAATAATTTTTCGGTGAGAGGAGATGCCTTTTCTACTATTATTAAAGAAGCGATGGAGAAAGGCTTTACCGAACCTGACCCAAGGGAAGACCTTTCAGGAAATGATGTCGCGAGAAAACTACTAATCTTGGCGAGAGAACTAGATTTAGTCAATGAATTTGAGGACATCAATATCCAAAACCTCATTCCTGAAAACCTTTCTGATATTAGTAAAGAAGAATTTATTTCTAGACTTAATGAGCTAGATGCCTCCTATCAAAAGATTAAGGACAACCAAGAAACAGGCTATGTTCTGCGTTATGTAGGCGATTTGCACGGCAACCTAAGAGAAGACAAAGGTGTACTTGATGTAAAACTTGTTTCAGTACCTGCCCATTCGGCGTTAGGACAGCTTAAAGGCTCTGACTCTATCTTTGAAATCTATACCGAAAGCTACGGCGAAAACCCTATCGTTATTATGGGAGCTGGGGCTGGGGCTAAGGTAACTGCCAGAGGTGTCTTTGGTGATATTTTGAGACTAAGTGAAACTAAATAACAACTTTATAATATGAAAAACTTTGAAACCCAAGCCATCAGAAACCAAATCGCTAGAACTGATTTTCAGGAGCATTCGGTGCCGTTGTATCTTACCTCTAGCTTTGTTTTTGAAGATGCCGAACAGATGCGTGCCGCCTTTGCAGAAGAGGTAGAGCATAACATCTATAGCCGTTACGGTAACCCCAACACCAATGAGTTTACCGAAAAGATAGTACAAATGGAAGGTGCCGAAGCTGGATATGCCTTTGCTTCGGGTATGGCGGCTGTTTTTGCCTCGTTTAATGCTTTGCTTAAACCTAACGACCATATTTTGAGTTGCCAGTCGGTATTTGGTTCTACCCACTATTTATTTAAGACCCATTTCCCAAAATGGAATGTAGAAACCACTTACTTTAAAGCTGATGAAGTAGAGCTAGAAAAGTATCTAAAACCTAACACCCGCTTTCTCTATTTAGAAACACCTACTAACCCTGCTATTGAGATTTTAGACTTAGAGTTTTTTGGCAATTTTGCTAAAAAACACAATCTTATTTTTGTAGTAGATAACTGTTTTGCCACCCCATATTTACAGCAACCTATCACTTACGGAGCCGACCTAGTCATACACTCTGCTACCAAAATGATAGACGGACAAGGGCGTGTGTTAGGTGGTATTGTGGTTGGAAAAAAAGAACTCATTAGAGAAATCTATCTCTTCTCTAGAAATACAGGACCGTCTTTATCTCCGTTTAATGCGTGGGTGCTTAGTAAAAGTTTAGAAACTTTGGCTGTGCGTCTAGAGAAACATTGCGAAAACGCTCTAGCAGTAGCAGAATTCCTAGAACAACACCCTAAAGTTTCCTTAGTAAAATATCCCTTTCTACCCTCACACCCAAGCTACGAAATCGCTAAAAAACAAATGAAACACGGCGGCAATATTGTGGCATTTGAAGTTAAAGGGGGCATTGAAGGTGGCAGAAACTTCCTCAACAAGATAAAGTTATGCTCACTATCGCCTAACTTGGGAGATACTAGAACTATTGTAACCCACCCTGCCTCTACCACTCACTCTAAACTCACCGAAGAAGACCGTTTAGAAGTAGGCATTACCCCAGGATTGGTGCGTTGTAGTGTAGGTTTAGAAAATGTAGAAGACATTATTTCTGATTTAAAACAAGCCTTAGATTAAGCCCATATTTAACCTAAAAGCCTAAGAGTTTTTTTTAGGCTTTTTTGCACTAAATAGTGCTTATCTAAAAAATATAAGACTAAAAACTTGCATACTTCTACAAAAGGTTATAAGTTTGCTTCAGTTTTATGACACGCAATATCAGTAACATACAAATAAGTGTAAAAAAGTACTCCAATTATTTGGTACTTCCAAATAATTTCGTAAACACACACACACACAGATAGTTTCGTGGGTATGCGTCGTATTATCTAGAAAATTACTTCAACTTTTATCGTTAAAACAAAATATCGTTCCGCCAACTTTCGTTGGAGGCTTTTGGTGTTTATACTATTCTAATTTTAGCTTTCATCAATATTTACTAAAAGCACCATTGTTTTGTCTTAAAACATGGTCGTTCTTGTTGGGTGTTTTTAGCGTTCAGAGAGGGAGTTTTTACTTTCTTTCTGCTTTAGCCTTTCCTCTCGTTTTGTGTGTGTTTAGAGGGGGAAGGCGTTTTTTTATATCAGAGCTTAGAGGTGAGATATTAGAACCTAGTATCACCTCAACCCTTAAGTCTAAAATCTATAATCTAAATATTAACAATTTTAAATTAAATGTTATGAAAACAAAGACTACAAAATTAAGTGTGTTAGCCTTTTTAGGTTTAGGGCTAGTGGTTTATGGACAAAGTGGTAAAGTAGGGGTTAATGTTTCCTCGCCTAGAGCTACTTTAGACATTCAACCCAATGCAACTAATAGCCAAGGTGATGCCAAAACTAATGAGGGAATCTTAGCTCCTCAACTAAGTAAAACCCGTGTAGCAAGCATTGAGGCTCCCGTAGAGGGAACTTTAGTCTATGTAATAGATGATGCTACTAAAACCAATGGAGCTATAAGTAATTATACAGGTAATGATACCAAAGTAGCCAAAATAACAGAGAAAGGTTACTATTACTACAATGGCATAGAGTGGGTAAAATCTAGTGCGGAAACATCAGGGCAACTATGGAATAAAACAACAAGTTCTGCTGATACTTATACATATCTAATACCTGCTAACGAAACAAATGTGGATTTTGGATATAAAAAAACGAACCCAAATGTGAGGGCTTTACTTTTAAATATGAAAAACAATAATGGTACCGCAGTGGGAGGAGGTCTATGGTTGCCTAATCCTAATGGAGTAACACCTGAGTATGGTTTTAAAAAGAATTTTTCATCAGATATTCTTCCGCTCTCTTTACCTGCGTCTAATACTTTTTGGGCTCCAGGGTATACCTTTGAAGAAACAGGAATAATGATTAACGGGAGTCATACCAATACTATAGCTTCAAATATCAGAAATTATAGAGGGGTTAACTCATCAATTACAACAAACCCTGATGTTGTTGATTTAGGAGATGTTATGGGAGTGAGGGCAAGTGTGGATTTAGGTATGGAAACGAGTTCTCAGTCAAACAGCTCTAATGTTTCAACCGTTACAACTACAACAGCTAAGAGTATAATGGGAGGTGCCTTTGGAGCAACCTCATTTTCTGTAGGAAAAGTAAATACCATAAGAGGATCTGCTATTTATTCGAATAGCTACCAAGGTGGGGAAGTAGGAAGAATGAACGCTTTAAACACAACCACTAAAATGAAGCGAGGAGGAAAAGCTGATGTTATGGAAGGAATAACTAATGAGGTGTACACTCAGCTAGCTGATAACGGAAGTTATGCATCGTCATCAGTAAGAGCAGTAGCTGGATTAAGAAATATGGTATTTATTAATGATAATACAACCGTAACAGACGGAGGAGCTTCTGCTAGGTTTGATGTTACTTTTGGCAATAATACAACTGCCCCCTCTTTTGCAGGACTTTTTTATATGCTAAAGATGGATGGTAACGCAGAGGTTGGTAGATTGTATGGAAGCAGATTAAATACTGAGATTGCTACAACAGCTAAAGTAACAGATATGTACGGTATCTATTTGGATAATGTAAAGGCAGGAGCCGATAAGAATTATGCTATTTATACCAATGCAGGAAAAGTTCGTTTTGGGGATAATGTAGGTATAGGGGTAGATACTCCAGCAGAAAAACTAGAAGTTGCGGGTAATGTTAAGGCAACAGGCTTTATTGGCTCTAATGCCGCTATCTTCCCAGATTATGTTTTCCAAAAGTATTATACAGGTACTTCTAGTATTAAATCAGATTACAGCTTTAAAACCCTTAGTCAAGTAGAAGATTTTGTAAAAGCCAACGGACATTTGCCAGGGTATCAGTCTGCAGCAGAAATCAAAAAACAAGGTTATATAGACCTTATGGCAACTCAACTGACCAATGTGGAGAAGATAGAAGAACTTTATCTACACAGCATAGAGCAAGATAAGGCTCTAAAAGCTAAAGATGCCAAAATAGCAGAATTAGAAGCTCGTTTACAGAAGCTAGAAGCCTTATTAGTAAAATAGTTTAACTTTTCCCCATTGTGACGGTATCACAATGGGGCTTTTTATATTTCAAATCAGAACAAAGTAATACCAAATTTAACCTTAAAAAAATGATACATTATGAATACTTTAAAAGCATGGTTGCGCCCCAACCTATTAACGAAAGATGACCCTAACGATTTTGTAGCCGTGCCACTTTTAGGTGGTAGCCTTGGTATTACAGAAATTATAGAAGCCCTCAAAAAAGAGGGTATGGAGATACAAACTGAAACGGCGGTAGATATTATCACCCGCTTTAATCGCAAAGCCTCGGAGTTGGTACTCAACGGGTATGGTGTAAATACAGGGCTGGTGTATATGCGTCCTGCCATTAAGGGTGTATTTTACGATAAGACTTGGGATAAAGAGAAACACTCCGTTTATGTGAATGTGAACCAAGGCACTGACCTAAGAAAAGCCGCCAACGATACCAAAGTGGAAATCCTTGGTGAGCAATCCAGCCCAATGAGCGTGTTCAGCATCACTGATAAAGTTACTGGCAAAGCAGACGGCACCCTTACCAAAGGCAAAAACGCAGAAATCAAAGGTACTTACATTAAAATAGATGGCGATAATCCTAAAAATGGTATCGTCTTTAAAAACTTAGACAATCAAAATGAGGTCAAGTTGGCTAAAGATAATATCGTAATCAATGAGCCGTCAAGGGTGCTTATTCTTGTGCCTGCAGATTTGGAGGCAGGGAACTATGAACTCAGCATTACAACACAAAGCAGCACGGGTTCTGTCTTACTAAAAGAACCAAGAACGGAGAAACTACCTAATCCAGTGGTTATTGTCTAATAAGGTATTTTAATTTTAAAACTAAGGCTACTCATTTAACGAGTAGCCTATTTTATTACCTTTTACCGAATGCTACGGAACAGAGTCTCCGCACTTACCGTAACGGGGTGTCTGTCCTTAGGCTAACAGAGGGTCTGTTACGGTAAGGACAGCCTCTCTGTTGAGAAACACGCCCTATTTTAATTCCACTAAAACGGGACAATGATCCGAGTGGTAAGCCTCACTAAGAATAAGCCCTCTAGACAAACGACTTTCTAACGAGTCTGACACAAAATGATAGTCTAACCTCCAACCCTTATTATTAGCTCGTGCATTTTGTCTATAACTCCACCATGAGTATTGGTTGGGTTCGGTATTAAAATAACGGAAGCTATCTATTAACCCACATTCTTTTATAAACTCTGTCATCCATTCTCGCTCTATAGGAAGGAAGCCAGAGACATTTTTTAATCTTACAGGGTCGTGAATATCTATTGCTTGATGACAGATATTAAAATCTCCCGAAATAATTAAATTAGGAATGGTTTTTCTTAGCTCTTTTATATAAGCTAAAAAATCGTAACAAAACTGCATTTTGAAATCCAGTCTATCTATATTGGTAGCGGAAGGCACATATACAGATATTACCGAAAAATCTTCAAAATCAGCTCTTATTACTCGTCCTTCTTTATCGTATGGCTCCATATCACAACCATATTCTACATGCTTAGGCTGAATTTTAGTAGCGATACCTACCCCGCTATACCCTTTCTTTTCCGCAGAAAACCAATAGGTATGGTAGCCCTCTTTCTCAAAACTTGCTATATCTATTTGATCTTTTTGAGCCTTACTTTCTTGAAAACAAATAACATCGGGAGCAGCGTGTCCTAACCAACCAATTAAATCCTTATTAAAAGCTGCCCGAATACCATTGACATTGTAAGATATTATCTTCATTATTTTGTTTTAGCTTTAATTATTTGCCTCTATGATTTGACTGATGAGGCTATCCATTTCCTCCAAAGTAAGTATTTCTAAAAACCTTTTTCTATACTCCTTAAAATGTGGCACCCCACGGAAATAATTACTGTAATGTTGTCTCATTTCTATCAATCCAAGGCGTTCACCTTTCCATTCAGCACTCCATTCGGCGTGTTGTCTTACTGCGGTTAAACGGTCTTGTAAAGTAGGTTCTGAAAGTAGCTCTCCTGTTCGGAAAAAATGTTTCACTTCATTAAAAATCCAAGGATAACCAATAGCAGCTCTACCAATCATAACTCCATCACAAGCATATTTGCTTTTATAATCTAAGGCTTTTTGAGGCGAATCTATATCTCCGTTCCCAAAAATAGGAATCTCAATATTAGGGTTTTGTTTAATGCGAGAAATATGTTCCCAATCGGCTTCTCCTTTATACATTTGAGCCCTCGTTCTTGCGTGTATGGTAAGGGCTTTAATGCCTGCCTCTTGCAGTCGTTCCGCTACTTCATCTATATTGATGCTACTAGTATCCCAGCCCAACCTTGTCTTAACCGTTACAGGTAAATGGGTGGAATTTACTACGGCTTTGGTAAGCCTTACCATTAGGTCTATATCTTTTAAAACCCCTGCTCCTGCCCCTTTGCAAACCACTTTCTTCACAGGACATCCAAAGTTAATATCTACCAAATCAGGTTGTACCGTTTCCACTATTTTGGCAGACATTGCCATAGCTTCCTCATCTCCCCCAAAAATCTGAATACCAACAGGTCTTTCGTAATCAAAAATATCCAGCTTCTTTTTAGATTTTATAGCATCTCTAATAAGCCCTTCCGAAGAGATAAACTCCGAATACATTAAATCTGCACCGTGCATTTTACAAAGCCTACGAAACGGAGGGTCGCTCACATCTTCCATAGGAGCCAGCAATAAAGGAAAATCTGGCAATTCTATATTCCCTATTTTTACCATTCTGCAAAAGTAAGTGTTTTTAATTTAAGGCAAATCCTATGCGAACAATTTTTTAAACACTCTCTTACCTAGCTATAAGATCAAGATAGTTACTACAGATTGTAGATACTATGTAGACGAAAATAATTTATTTTAAAATATGGTTTTATTACCTTGCGCCATCCAAAATAATTAGTAAAAAAGATATAATAAGATGTTGAGAAGAGAAAAGTTAATTCTATTTTTTTGTTTATTTCCACTATTCTTATACACTCAGTCTGTAGATATTACACAGACACTTATTTTATTAGATAATCAAGACCAGCAAGGTAAACATCAAGAGGTACAAAAAAAATTAAAACAACTTATCACTGAAAATAAAGGTAACCCTAAAAATTTAACGCAACTCTATGCCCTACAAAGCAAAAGAATGACAAGGCTAGAGAACTATAAAGAAGCACAAAAATTTCTTACCCTCACAGAAAAGACAGCACAACAATCCAAGGATAAGTATGCCCAAGCCATCTCTTATTACGCTCAAGCCTTTTATTACAGATATTTAGGCATCAACGACCTCGCCATAGAATATGCCCACAAAACACTAGACACTTTACCACAAGACTCAGATTACTATTTGGAATCCTTAATCTATTATTATCTCTATGGTTTACATTCTGACTGGGACAATATAGACCAATGCAGAGAGTATATAAAAAGAAGCCTAGACGCTGCACAAAAAGCCCAAGAAGGTAAGTATGACCTTATGACGAATGCTTACTCTGCAAAGTCTACACTAATGAAGTTTCTTTTTAATAAAACTCAAAACCCAAAATATCAAGACAGTATTAGATACTATCTTAATCAATCGGAACAAGTCTGCAACCAACATCCTAATAAAGTTAATCCTAGAGCTTACGCCATTACCACAATCAATACCGCCAATTACTTTTTTGAAAAATGGAATAAAGCTCCATCACGTCAACTAAAAGACAGTATTCTAGTTCAGCTCAATAAAACAGAAAAAGCTTTATCTAAGGTCTATGATAAAGATGAAATTCTGGCAAATGCTATGGGTATACGCTCCCAAATAGCTCTAAAAGAAGGCAACCCCAACGAAGCCGAACGCCTATTAATCGAAGCCTACAATATTCTAAGCAAAAGAAATCCTATACAATACTATACCATTCAGAACATTTGCAATGCTCTAGTAGCCTTTTACACTTCACAAAACAAGTACGATAAAGCTCTCTTTTATAAGGATAAACAAATGGTATTTCAAGACTCTATCTATAAAAAAGAACAAATAGAGAACGCCTACAAAGCGGAAGCCATACACCAAAATAAAGAGATGAAAAAGGAGCTAGATGAAACCAAAGAAAATTCCAAAAATCAAAGACTAAAAAACTATTTTCTCATCGCATTTATTATTGTTTTAATAGGAATGCTTTATTTTATATATCAATTTTTACAACAAAAAGTAAAGTTACAGCAAGAGAAGACTCTTCGTCTAAAACAAGAAAAAACCGAAGCTGAAACAAAAATAAAACTCACCCAAGAGGAATATAAAAGACTAGAAACAGAAAAAGAGTTACTTGCACTCAAAAACCAACAAATAGAAAAAGAAAATCTTGCTAAATCTCTTAACATAGAAAGAAAAAATGAGTTATTAGAAAAACTTAATACCGAAAACATCAAAAAGTTAGAAACTATCCTCAAACAAGAAAAAAGGATTGACAAAAGTCTTGATAACTCTCTCAATGAGTTTAAAAACATCAATCCTCTATTTTTTGAAAAACTGCAAAGCCAAGCCAACGGGAAACTTACCCAACTAGACCAACGCTATTGTGGTTATATCTACCTTAATTTATCTACTAAAGAAATAGCCACCATATTTAATGTAGAAGCCAAAAGTGTAAGAATGACAAAATATCGCATCAAACAAAAACTCAACTTAACCGACCTCTCTTTAGAAGAGTTCTTACACACACTAGGGAAAACTTACAAATAATAATACAAAGTTTACAATACAAAAAATCGGAGAGCTTCCCCTCCGATTTTTTTGTATGATACTGTGCTAAAACACTACTTAGTAACGGTTTTGTATTCTATCTTAGAGGTCTTGTATTTCTTATCATCCAAACTATTCTCAAACTCTGTAGGAAAGTTTTTATCATTATAAGTATACTTATAGGCTTCTGTATGCGTGTAAACACTCATATTATCTACCTCTTTACTACTTGTAGTCAGTACATTATTGAAACTGCCCAATGAGGCACCTAACACAAATTGAGAATACCCCAACTTACCAAAACCGCTAATATTCTTAAAAATTGAATTTTTATCGTCGTAAGTATAACTTTCTTCCTTAGTCGTTTCATAAACATACGGCGAGGAGCCATAATAATTTGTTGAGGTTTTCTTTCCTACAACCTTCATTACCTGTTTATTAGGCGTAAGTGTGTAGGTATAAGTTCCCACATCCTCTAACCTTAGTTCACCCCCATTTACATTTTTCCTATTGTAGGTTACATTTACACTGCTCCCACTAAGTTCATAAGTATAGATATCTGTAGTAGTAGTACCACCATAACTTGACACTAGAGTTTCTTTAACTAAATTCCCCTTACTATCATATTCAAACAACCTTTCCTCTTCATCACTTTTTACCTTAACAAGAAGATTATCTTGGTAAGAAAAAGCAGTATTCCCCTCTCCATCACGACTAACCATTTCAGTAAGTTTAGTCCCATTATAAGTAAAATCATAAACTGATGTTCTCTGCGTGTTATCGTAATTGTTGTAATAGGTTTCTTCTACCTTAGAAGGCAATAGCAACTCCTCTTTAGGAGTAGTAGGTTCATCAATTTCGGTTACAAGACACCGCAAAAAATGCAGGCAAAACTGTCATAGATAATAAATAAAATACCTTTTTCATAGAAATAAACTTTAAATTATACGAAATTTTGATACTACAAAGATAACTATTTGTCACTTTTTAATATGCCATTATATCCCATAATTTTAAATATTTAGATGAAAACTTTAACCTTAATACATCAATCCACACAATCGAACCTTCTAAAAACTACTGTTTGTAGTTCTTTGTATTTACACTTTAAAACCAACCATTTAATAAACTTATAGACACTTTGTAGACGTTTATTTTCTCTTCATTTTCGCTTTAACACATAATTTTGCTCTATCGGAAATCAACTAAAATGAAACAATACCAAGATGTAAAACTATCGGGACTCTACGCTGTACTAATGTTTTGGGCAGGTGTCTTGTTTATATTTCCTATGCTTGGACTTTTGTTTTATGCTGTCTTTTCAAGAGAACCTATAACTATGAACGAAATTGGTTTTGGGGTACTTTTTACTATTATCACACTTATTTTCTTATGGGTTTGGGTGATTATGTCCAAGGCAGAAATCAAGAATAATAAACTGCATTTAACCAAGTTCTTCCGTCCAACTAAAGTGTATGATTTGTCCGAGGTTGTAGGGCTTAAGACTTTTGGGATTGGAAAAACAGATACCATTAAATTTGGAAAAAATGGTGTGCAAGCAGGGAAAGAAAGTTATAATTGGCTAACCGTCGAAAAACATGGTGTGAAAGAGCACTTTGTTATCATTGCTCAAAATATCCATATAGACAAAGAGCCAGTGGACACACAGCAAATGTTAAAAGATATTTTCGCAGAGAGTAAAAAGTTAAAAAATCAAGTATAAACTTTAAAAGAAAAATAACTATGAAACAATACCAAGATGTAAAACTATCAGGAAAATACACTGATTTAAGTTTTTGGGCAGGGCTTATCTTTATGCCACCTATCTTTGCCCTATTCTTTTATATTCTAATGGGAGGAGAACATGGTACACTCAAAACCATTATTTTCGGTTTAATTTTCGGGGGCATAGCTATACTTTTCCTATGGATATGGGCTATAATCTGCAAGGCAACCATCAAGAATAACCAGCTACATCTAAAAAAATATTTCCGTCCAACTAAAGTTTATGAACTTTCAGAAATAGTAGATGTAAAAACCATGAATTTCACTAATGCTAAACATATCCAAGTATCAGGAGAAGGCATAAAATTGAGAAAGGACACCTATAATCTAGTAACCATGGAAAAGAACGGTATCAAAGAAAAATTTATGATTGTAGGATACAACTTCTTTCTAGGTAGCGAACCTGTAGATAGTGAACAAATCCTTAAAGAGATTCTTACAGAAAATAAAAAAGCAAAAGGTCAGATATAAAAACTTTTAAACATTAACAAATATAAGCATTTATGAAAAATCTATTTTTAGGACTGTGTTTTGCAGTTATGGGGTTATTTTCTAACCAAGTACAAGCGGCTAAAGTTATTCCGATAGGAACAACAGAAAAACTAGAAATGGTAGCAGACCTACCCAATACGGAAGATTACCAAGACCGTCCTGGGGAATATGTAGATTTAGGGATAAAGTATAGGTATTTCCATATAGCGTGGATGCCTGTTTGGATAACAGAAGAGCCAACATTGGTAGGACTTAGCTCTATTAACAAAGAAATTTATTACGAATTAACCGACCAACAGATTAAAGACATCATCAAAGAAAACAAATTAGCTAGTGCAGAAGAGTTAGCAAAGTTAAGTTTTCTTGATAGACATTGGGGGAAACTAGTTATACTAGGAATTATTGTCTTGTATTTAGGATACAGTATGTTCTTTGGTTCTAATGAAGAAGAAGAGGAAGAGAAGAAAGAAGAAAATTAACTGAATGAAGCAATTATTTTTAGGATTGTGTTTGCTGATAACAGGTTATACACAAACATACGCTGCTAGAAAATCTGGCAATGTAGAAAGAATAAAAGTAGTAGCAGAACTTCCAAAAACTAATGATTATGCTATCGACGGAACAGATGATTACATCAATCTCGGCATACTGTATGGAGAGTTTGTAATAAAAGGCTCATCTTTTTGGATTACCAAAGAACCTGTTTTGGTTGGCGTAAGCTCCAAGTATAATGATGTTTACTACAACCTTTCTCCTCAGGACATCAACTGGATAATCAAAGAAAACCAATTACCGCCTGCTGAAGAGTTGAAAAAACTGAGTTTTTACGATAGATATTCAGGGCTTGTAATATTCATTTTGGTCATCATAGGGACTGTCATTTATGCTATCATCTATTATTCAAGAAACCCTAAAAATAAACAAGAGTAAAAAACAACAACAAATAAAAATATTCAAAAAATGGGCGAGAATTTAAACAATTATTTCATAGGCGTGATTAAAAATCATTACGCTGATTTTAAAGGGAGAAGTAGCAGAAAAGCTTATTGGACTTTTGTAGGAATCAATTTTTTATTTTCCTTTGCATCAAGTTTTGTAGAGATTTTAGGTATTTTATATTCATTGGCTTTACTACTACCTAGTTTAGCTATCGCTGTAAGAAGAATGCACGATGTAGGTAAAAGCGGTTGGTTTCTATTAATTCCTTTTTATAATATCTATTTACTCATTATAAAAGGGGAGGAAAGAGAAAACCAATATGGACCAGTTCCTATTGACTAATCAACAAAAAAGACTGCTAAAATTAGCAGTCTTTTTTTATAGGTTACATTTTATAAAGCACTCTAAAACCCTGCCCTCACTTGCACACTTCCTATGTGTATGGTTCTGTCTCCAGAGTTTCGTCCCTCATAGTTGAGGTTAAGTTTTATAAATGAATTTATAGACTGTTGCAAAAACACTGTCCATACCTGATTTTTACCCACTTTAAGTCCTTCCAGCATTTGGTTGCCCACCAAACTAAAACTATTGCCTTTAAAATCATTATTGATGAACGAAAAACTTCCCCTAACCGAAGTCTTAGAACGTTCCCATTGTAAACTTCCTGTAAGGTCAAAGGTTTTTAAATGCTCTTCTCCGTCCAGCCTTTGTTTTTGTTTTAGTGCAGAAGATAGCTCTGCTTGTATAGCCTCTGTAAGTTTATAGGTTAATTTTGGGCGTGTTTCTAGATGAATTAAATGATAATCTCTAGATTTAAACATCTCCGAAGCATTAGTTAAACTCTGATACTGATTTTCCCAATCCGCTCTAAGATTTTTATTGAACCAATAGCCAATATTCACAAAGTGAGAAGACTGCTTTTTAGACTCTAAACTGAAATTAGCATTTATTAAGTTATCGTTTAATATCAATCGGTAAGTGCCATTCCACCCCGAAACCTCATTAGGTAAAAATTGTGCCATTGCCAAGAAGTTTTGATTTTTTAGAATTTGATTTTGTTGTTTTTCAAACGGATTCCAAACCAAAACACGGTCTTTTTTATAAAAAGAATTTTGAGATAAAAGCGAAAGATTAAAGTTCCACCTTTTCACAAAACGATTTTGAGAGTTAAATATCTGTGCTGGACTGATGAATAACGACAGCTGAAGTTTGTTTTTATTAGAAGGTAAATATTTTATTGTATTGGTATAAACCCTTATATATCGAGCTAAATCAGCATATTCCGCTACTTCAAACTCGTCTAACTGTTGCACCCCATCGCCGTTGTAGTCTGTCCATTTGTAAATCCCCTGTCCATCGGTTACTTTTAGATACTGAAACTCCCTTTGTGCCTCTTGCCCATTGCCCAATTCATAAAAGGCTTGAAGCCTAGCTCCATTATTAAACAACTGCTGATGATATAAAATATTCCCCACTACAAAATCCTGATTTTGATTCTGAACCAACGATTCCGAAGTATGATAAAACTTACGATAATGAGCCAATGCCGTAAGAGTTGTTTTTTCATTTTTAATAATTTGGCTCTCCACCATTGCCCCCAAAATATGATTTACCTTTTCTAAACCTGCATTTCTCACAGAGTCATTCTCTCGTAGATAAAGTTTCGTTAGGAATAAAGTTCTGTTTTCATTACCTATTTTTTTCTGTATAAATAGCTCTCGCCACGCAAAACTCGTGGCATCTGTTTTTTGGATATTATTGAAGTTTTTAAGGTTATGTTCCATTTGCCCTCCCAATGTCCAACTTCCTTTTTCGCCTAAGTATGAAGTAGAAGCAAGACCTCTTACAAAACGAGTATCCTGAAAATCCGAATTGGTATTAAGGTAAGATACATTACCTTCTGTAAGCCATTTATTTTGTATCCATTTAAAATTCAAATCGTTTTTAATCCCTTGATAAGTACCAGCTTCGTTGAGGAAATTAAGCGTATAGTTGAGTGCAGAGCCTTGCTTCCATTCATTTAAAAAACCAAATGTAAGTCTGTTTTGTGTTCTGTGATTAAACTCTTGAGAAAGATTAAAATCTCTAGCGAACTCCACATTATTGAGACGGTCCAAGATATGAAACTGCTTATTGATATGCTGAAACTCAAAACTTGGCGTACCCTTCCATTGACCTTTAGTAAAGGTTTTTGCCCCTACTATTCGTGCAGCGTAGCCTTTATTTTCATCATTATTTTTGGAAGAAAATAAATTAACATCGTAATGACTTAACGAAACATCAGCTCCCACATAGCCTTGATTCAACAAATAAGAAACATTAGCCGAAAGCACCTGTATTTTTTGGGGTGCTGGTAACTTTCGCAACGCAGAATAGTCGCCTCTACCCTGTCCCACATACTCAAAAACCCGACCGTTATTCGTAGTTTGTTTCAGTGTATAATCGCCCACATTTTGCCCTGTGTAAGAAAAGGAAACTTGATAAAGTTTTTCATTAGCATCGGTAGAAAACTCATAGTAATCTCCATTAGCATCGCTTACTTTTCGGTAAAGAATTTTATTAACATCGTAAGCCGTTTCAACCCCAGATGGAGATACCATCAAAACAGAATTACTCCCTGCCTGTGCCAATATCTTTTGGTCTTCTTCACTTAAATTAAGTGATAGAGGTGCATTTTTGTTATCACTTTCAAGAAACCAATTAAGCCCAAGTTTCAATTTCTCTCGCTGATGTTCCACTCCTCCAGTAACTAGAAAACGCGTGTAGTTTCGGTTGGTATAGTTGTATGAAATGGTAATGAAATTTTGACTGTAAATAGGTCTAAAACTCGTAAAGGTAACCTCTCCCGTATTGTAGTTAATGATATAATCTAAGTTCTCTCCTCTCTTCATTAAAACGCCATCAATAAACACCTGTTCGGAGCCAGATATAATAGTGATGAAGGTTTCTCCATTCTTGCCTGACAGCCTATAAGGACCTTGATTGCCTTCCACTCCTTGAAACCTAATTCTATGAAATTCGCTACGAGCCACCCCAGCCGATAAATGTATAGAAGTTGGATTTTTCTTTCCCATTTTGGTTTGAAACTCTAGCCCTAGACTACGCCTTTGATACCTTCCGAAGTAAGTCGTTTCATCATTCAAATCCAAATGTCCCGCTCGAAGGATTGATTTTTTTTTGATATTAAGTTGGACAAAAATTTTATCAAACTCGTCTAATGTTTGTGTATAACCATCTGCCTGTATCGGAAGATTATGGTCCGAGATACTGGCTAAAATAGATACCTCTTGGCTTAGTTTACCCGAAATCTGTAAATCCATTGAGCTTTGCACCGATGAGCCTTGGGCATTACCAAAAGAAATCCCTCTGATAATAGCCCCTTGAGTATTAAGGTCACCTAAATCTAGTTGAGATTTACTGGCAGACGGAAGCTCTAGCTTCTCTACAATACTTCTCTGTTGTAACTTTATAAAATCCAAAGTATCTCTTGTAAAAACCTCCTTGTTGATATTAGCTATGATAAGGCTATCTTTCTTTGTAGAGTCTTTAAGATGAGGGTTATGCCAAGAAAATACTTGCCCATATACCATATATGAGTTAAACCAAACCATGAGCAAAGCGACTATATACTTCAAGATATAACCAAACAAGAAGTTGCAAATTTACATAACGAAATATTAACAAAACTTAATATAAATCATATTGGCTTTTTCTTCTTTTCCGAAATAAAGTTTTTAAATTTGGGGCAAATAATAATTTCAACAAAAAAATAATATTATGAGAAAGTTTTATTCTTTAATGGCTACGGTAGCTTTAGTAGCAACAGTTTCGGCACAAAATTTAGTACAAAATCCTTCATTTGAAAATGATTTTTCAGATTGGAAGGCTGGTTTTAATACTAGCTATACTGCTCCTGAAGTAATTACTGGTGGTGCTCAAGATGGAGATAAATATGTAAACTACAAACCTACTGCTACAACTGGTTTCTATCAAACTATCCCTGTAACAGAGGGAAAAACTTACATCGCTTCTTTCTACTACAAGGCCGCTAGATCAAGAGATGCAAGAATTTGGAGTAATTTTAAAGATACTAATGGTAATGTTATTTATCTAAACAACACTAACACTAGTGACCCACTAAGAAATAACAATGGCTATCTTAGTATTGCAACTGAATGGACTAAATATGAAGTAGAGTTTGTAGCTCCTGCAACTGTAGTATCTATGGATTTTGCAGTAAGAGCATATAACGGTGCAGATGCAAGCTTTGACAACTTCTCTTTAGTAGAAAAGTCAACTATGTCTGTATCTGATGTTAATGCTAAAAAAATCGACTTAGTTAAAAACACTGTAGTAGATACACAATTACTATTTGGAACAGATGCTGACATTAAAATTTATAATGTTAATGGGCAATTAGTAAAATCTGCTAAAGTAAATAATGGTGAGGCTCTTAACCTGTCTTCTCTACCTAAAGGAGTTTACATTGTTTCTGGAGAAGTAAACGGTGAGAAAGTTTCTCAAAAAATTATCAAGAAATAAATCAAATTTATTTTTAATTTATCATTAAAGTCTCGGATAATCCGAGACTTTTTTGTTACATAGTTTTTATACTTCCCAAAAAACATTAAATTTGGGATTTAAAAGATTATAATGCAAAACTATCTAGACTTACTTCAACATATACTAGACCACGGGACAGATAAAACCGACAGAACAGGCACAGGTACAAGGAGTGTCTTTGGTTATCAACTTAGGTACGATCTTTCTAAGGGCTTCCCTCTAGTTACGACAAAAAAGGTACACCTTAAATCTATTATTTACGAGCTCCTTTGGTTTCTAAAAGGAGATACCAATATTAAATATCTTAACGAGAATGGCGTAAGCATTTGGGACGAATGGGCAGACGAGAATGGCGACTTAGGTCCTGTCTATGGTGCTCAATGGCGAAGCTGGAAGGGTGCAGATGGTAAGGTTATAGACCAAATCTCGGAGGTTATACACCAAATTAAAACTAATCCTGATAGTAGAAGACTCATCGTATCTGCGTGGAATGCTGCCGAAATCCCTAATATGGCACTAGCACCTTGCCACGCTTTGTTTCAGTTTTATGTTGCCGATGGTAAGTTATCTCTACAACTTTATCAAAGGAGTGCTGATGTTTTTCTAGGTGTTCCTTTCAATATCGCTAGCTATGCATTGCTAACGATGATGGTAGCTCAAGTGTGTGGCTTAGAAGTAGGTGAGTATATTCACTCGTTTGGAGATGTGCATATCTATAATAATCATTTTGAGCAAGTACAAAAACAACTCTCCAGAGAGCCTAGACCGCTTCCTACTATGAAACTAAACCCTAGCGTAAAAGACCTTTTTGATTTTAAGTTTGAGGATTTCACACTAGAAAATTATCACCCACATTCGGGTATTAAAGCACCTGTTGCTGTATAACCAACAATCAATTAGTTAAATTTTTTAAATCTAAATTAAGTATATATGAAAAAAATTATCATCACCGCTTTGGCTTTAGGCTGTATTATTTCTACCCAATACAGTTTCGCCCAAACTGAAACTTCTGGGAGAGAAACCGTCTATCGTGCCACTCACACTAAAACTACCGAACTTAAACACACCAAACTAAAAGTAAGTTTTGACTTTGAAAAAGAGCAACTTCACGGAGAAGAATGGCTTACTGCTTCGCCTTATTTCTATCCATCGGACTCTTTAGTTCTTAATGCTAAAGCAATGCTTATACACGAAGTGGCTTTAGATAAAAATGGAAGCAAAGCTCCTCTAAAATACAGCTACAAAGACGATATTCTACACATTTCTTTAGATAAAACTTATCAGAAAAATCAAGATTATACAGTTTATATTAAATATACCTCCAGACCTAACGAGGTAAAACAAAAAGGAAGTAAAGCTATAAATGATGCTAAGGGACTTTACTTCATCAATGCTCAAGGCAAAGACCCTGACAAACCTACTCAAGTGTGGACTCAAGGAGAAACCGAGTCTAATTCGGCTTGGTTCCCTACCATTGATAAACCTAACCAAAAAACCACTCAGGAAATTTATATGACCGTTCCTGATAAATTTGTTACTCTTTCTAACGGGCTTCTAAAATCTTCCACCAAAGAGGCTAATAATCTAAGAACCGACCATTGGGTAATGGATAAAAAACACGCTCCGTACCTCTTCTTTATGGGGGTTGGAGAATATGCCGTAATTAAAGATAAATGGAGAAATATTCCTGTAGACTACTATGTAGAGAAAGAATATGCAGATTACGCCAAACAAATCTTTGGAAATACCCCTGAAATGATGGAGTTTTTCTCCAAAAAGCTAGGCTACGATTATCCTTGGGCAAAATACGCTCAGCTAGTCGGGAGAGATTTTGTAAGCGGTGCAATGGAGAACACAACTGCCGTTATCCACGCCGAACACGCCCACCAAAAACCAGGAGATTTGATAGACGACAACCGTTGGGAAAGCACTATCGCACACGAACTATTCCACCATTGGTTTGGAGACTTGGTAACCACAGAAAGCTGGAGCAATCTTACTGTAAATGAAAGTTTTGCCAACTATTCCGAATATCTTTGGGAAGAATACAAGTACGGAAAAGATGCCGCAGATTATCACCTCAATAATAATAGTAGCAGATATATACACAACCCTTCTGACTTCAACAAAGACCTTGTAAGATTCGATTATGAGAATAGAGAAGACATGTTTGATTTGGTATCCTACAACAAAGGAGGAGCTATCCTACATATGTTAAGAAATTATTTAGGAGACGATGCCTTCTTTGCAGGTGTAACAGACTACCTCAAAACTCACGAGTATGGTACTGGAGAAGCTCACCAGCTAAGACTTTCGTTTGAAAAAGTTTCTGGCAAAGACCTAAATTGGTTCTTCAACCAATGGTACTTTAATAGTGGAAATCCAAAATTAAATATACAATACAGCTACGAGCCTGTAAAAAAAGAAGTAACGGTATCTGTTTTACAAAGTCAAGAAAAGCCGTTTCAATTCCCACTTACTATAGATTTACACGAAGGAAACTCTGTAAAACGCCAAGATGTATGGGTAAATGCCAAAGCTAAAAATGATTTTACTTTTAGTGTGAGCAAAAATCCTGATTTAATAAATGTAGATCCTGCTGGAGTTCTTTTAGCTGAAATAAACAACAGCAAAACTCCCGAACAGCTCTACTTACAATATACTAAGTCTAAAGAATATAAAAGCAGATATTTAGCACTAAAAGATGCTTCTGAAGCTACAACTTACCCTGAATCAGTAAAAACAATAGTAGCTGCACTAAAAGATGATTTCTTCAGATTGAGAATTCAAGCACTTAATGCTTTAGATTTATCTAACCCTGCACACGCAAAGGTAGCATTAGCTGAAGTTGAAAAAATCGCTAACAACGATCCTAAAACTTTAGTAAGAGCAGCCGCAATATTAGCTTTATCTAAAACAAAAAACAAAAAATATCTACCTCTATATGAGAAGAATATTGATGCGGTATCTAACGCCATTAAAGGAAGTGCATTGGCTGCCATTGCACAGACCGAGCCTGAACGCGTTAAAAGTTTAGCAGACAAAATAGACCTTTCTGGTGCTTCAGAAGAATTAATTACCACATTACTACCTACCATCGTTAAAAATAAGATAGAATCTCAGATGCCACATATCGGTGGATTAGTCGCTTTTTATCCTTTCTTAAAATTTCAAAATCCTGAGTTAGGTAATGTAGCAGAAGAAGGTTTCAACTGGATTATGACTTCTGATAATTTAAAAACTACGGAATCTATCACCAAAATTTTAGGTCAAGCTAAATCCGAAATTCCAAACAATACTCAAGTTAAAATGATGATTATACAAATGCTCCAAGATGGAGTTGCAAAAAAAATGGAATTACTAAAAGCTCAACCCAATAATGAAAGTCTTCATAAACAGATAGACAAAATAAATAAAATCATTGAGCTTTATAAAAACTAAAACAACAAAAAAGAGAGATGAGAAAATACATCTCTCGGGAAAAGTATTTGCGAAGGGCGGGCTAAATTGGATTGAAAGTTCAATTTCGACCAACCATAGAAGATGCTTTTTCAATGAAACTAAGTTAATCAAAATAGTTGAATTGAAAAGCATATGCGGATAAATATTCCTGCTTTTCAATTCAACAACTTCACCCCGCCTTTTGCAAATACTATGTTATCCGCTGTCTCTATTTTTTACCAGAGCCCCCTTTTTTTGCTGCTAAAACAGATAAGACAAAGGTTCCAACAGATACAACAACACCTCCGATTTTTGAAACTGTTTCAATTATTTCTCTTCTTGTTTCCCTGCGTCCTAATTTCTTCTTTAATTCTGTGTTCATATATATCAAGGCATCTTTTTCGGTAATTCCATCCTCATTCGCTATTTTTAGCAATTCCTGTCTTTCATTTTCACTTAAATTATAATCAGAAATATATTTCTTTGGTCGATTTTTTAAATCTATCAGTTAATTCCATAATTTTTATATTATAAATAAGCGTATGTTCCATCTTCTTTTACAAATGCAAGTGCCACATTATTTGCACTTGTAGGATCGCCTAAAGAAATTAAGGCATTGTAGGTTGCTTTAATCAGAGCGTAAGTTCCTTGCGTTCCCTGGTATTTTGTACCATAGTCTGTTGTATGACCGTTTCTGTTAAGATGTTCTGCAAGCTCAGGACCTGACATAACTGTTTTTGTATTAGCTAGGTGGTTAGCTAAATCACGAATAAATTTTTTTTTAGGACTCATAATTTTTAAATATTTTTTGTAATTTAATTATTTTGAAGCTAAAGACGAAAAGAAAAAATTTTATTTAAAGTAATTTAAAGCTCGGAAAACGAAATCTTTCTCAAAATCAGTTTTTTTACAAAATTATTGATAGATAGCAGATAACTTTTTTATTTTAAACTATTTTTTGGATTATTCAAAAATATAATTAAGTGTTACACTTAGTACTTGTTCTGATTTTTTCTTCTCTGTGTTCAAGTCTCCTGTGTATGATTCCACCATATGACGATAGGTATTAGATAATCCCAAATCATACTTTAGTGCTACTTCTAATTGTCTTTTATAACTAAATCCTAGTCCCACTCCTAAACCAAAATTAAAACTACTTGCCTTTCCATTAAGGTTTGGGTATCTTGAGTCATTCCCCTCTATTGTATAAACTTGTCTTGATGGATTTTCTACAGTTTGATTGATTAAGAAATTAAATCTGGGACCAAACATTCCAAAAAATTCAGACTCTGCCTCTGAAAAGTAACCTTTTACATAAATAGGTACACTAATATAATCGTTATAATATTTAGTATTCTTATCACCTTCTCTTTTATTATAACCTGTTTCCCCAGCTTGGTAGTACTGTATTTCTGGCTGCAAATATAATTGGTCATCATTATCTGCTGGAATTAAAGCTAAAGCTCCCACTTGAAAACCTAACCTTTTACCTGATGGATTATGTGCATTTTTAACTCCAGAATAGTTAACACCACCGCTCACCCCAAAACGAGTATTTTCAAACTGAATATTGATTTGTGCAGAAGACAACCCAAAGATTAAACCTAACCCTGCTAAAATTACTTTTTTCATATCTATTTCTATTTAAGAATAAAACTCCAATGATACACAATTCATCATCAGAGTTTTACCCATTATAATAATTAAATTTTAATATTTATTTTTTCAAAAAATACTATCCTAAAACCTTTGCAATAGTAACTCCTATATCTGCTGGAGAATCTACCACATTAATTCCGTTTTCTCTCATGATAGCCATTTTTGCCTGAGCGGTATCTTCAGCACCACCTACAATAGCACCAGCGTGTCCCATAGTTCTTCCTTTAGGTGCTGTTTGCCCTGCAATAAAACCAACTACTGGCTTCTTAGAACCACTAGCTTTATACCATTTAGCAGCTTCCGCTTCAAGGTTACCACCAATTTCACCAATCATTACTACAGCTTCAGTTTCTGGGTCGTTAATAAACATTTCCAAAGCCTCTTTAGTAGTAGTTCCAATGATAGGATCTCCACCAATACCTATTGCCGTAGAAATACCGTAACCAGCTCTTACCACTTGGTCTGCAGCTTCATAAGTAAGTGTTCCTGATTTAGACACAATACCTACTTTACCTTTCTTGAATACAAATCCTGGCATAATACCAATCTTAGCTTCATCAGAAGTGATGATACCTGGACAGTTAGGTCCAATTAGACGGCAATCTTTATCTGCAATATAATTTTTCACTTTAGTCATATCAGCTACTGGGATTCCTTCTGTGATACAAACAATCACTTTAATCCCTGCATCTGCAGCTTCCATAATAGCATCTGCGGCAAATGCTGGTGGTACAAAAATGATACTTACATTAGCACCTGCTTTTTCCACAGCGTCTGCTACGGTATTAAATACAGGCTTACCTAAATGCTCTGTACCTCCTTTTCCTGGAGTTACACCCCCTACTACGTTTGTTCCGTAGTCTATCATTTGACCTGCATGGAAAGTTCCTTCGTTTCCTGTAAACCCTTGTACTATTACTCTAGAATCTTTGTTAACTAATACTGACATATTATATTTATTTATTTTTCTTTTTGATTATAATTACCCTTTTCTAAAAGGATTTTTATTTTTCGGTAAATTTAAGAATTTTTAAATTGATGAAAAAATTATTTTATTTCAAATTTTTCAACCTAACTTCCTTCCTTAAATAATCGCGGAATTCTTCTGCTATAGAGCCAAAGTAAGTACCTTTCTTTAAATCTCTATTTACACCGCATTTAGCTAGTAGCACTGTGCCTTTTTCTACCCTAACTCCAGAAGCCATACCTACTTGCCCCCAAATAGTAACCTCATCTTCAATCACACAACACCCTGCAATACCTGTTTGAGAAGCGATAAGACACTTTTTACCAATAATGGTATCATGCCCTATCTGTATTTGATTATCCAATACAGAGCCTTCGCCTATCACCGTAGAAGCAGTAACTCCTCTATCTATAGTACACCCATTGCCTATTTCTACATTATTTTCTATCACTACATTACCTACCGAAATCAATCTATCAAAATTACCATCTATTTTTCTATAATAGAATGCATCTCCTCCTAAAACGGTATTAGACTGAATGATAACATTGTCTCCTATTTCGGTTCTATCACCAATAACCACATTAGGGAAAATGTGGCAATTCTTACCGATTTTAACTTGATTTCCTAACACTACAGAAGGGTGAATAAAAGTCCCCTCCCCTATCTGAGCATCATTTAAATCTTTTTTAAAATTATAAACCTGTGTAAAGTGAGTATTTATTTTATTAAAATCTCTGAAAGGGTCATCAGAAATAAGTAAAGCCTTCCCCTCTGGACAAGCCACTTCTTTATCTATTAAAATAATAGTAGCAGCCGAGTTTAATGCTTTGTCGTAGTATTTTGGGTGATTTACAAATACAATATCACCTGAACGTACCATATGAATCTCGTTAGTTCCCAAAACAGGAAAACTCTCATCTCCAACAAATTGAGCTCTTATAATATCGGCAATTGCTTTAAGCGTTTGAGGCTCTGAAAATGTCATAATTGAATAGAATTAAAAAATGAAATTCGGAGAGAACAATTCCCTCCGAATTTATTAGACTAATTATTTAACTCTCTCTAAGTAAGAGCCGTCTTCTGTATTTACTTTTATTTTATCCCCTGGTTCTATAAATAAAGGCACCATTACTCTAGCTCCTGTTTCCACGATAGCGTTTTTAAGAGCATTAGTTGCAGTGTTACCCTTTACACCTGGGTCAGCCTCTACCACCTCTAGATAAACTGTAGGTGGAATTTCTGCTGAAAGAGGCGTTTCATCTTCCTCCTTCATAATGATAGTAACTTCTTCTCCTGCCTTCATAAACTGAGCATTCTCAATCATTTCTTTACCAATATAGATTTGAGAAAAGTCATCATTATTCATAAAGTGGAACCCATTATCATCATCATAAAGGTACTGAAATTTACGAGTAATTACCTTTACTTCGTCTATCTTATGCCCTGCTGAGAAAGTGTTATCAATCACTTTACCATTAGTTACAGACTTAAGTTTAGTTCTCACGAAAGCAGGTCCTTTACCTGGTTTTACATGTAAAAACTCGATTACCTTGTAAATGTCGTTGCTGTAATTGATGCAAAGACCTTTTTTAATATCAGCTGTTGTTGCCATCTATATAATATGTTATTTATTATTTATTTAATCTTTAGCTGTACCGTAACCTTTTACAATACCTCTAGGTGAGTTTTGTATAAATTGTAGGATTTCATCTCGTTCTGCCGTAGGAAGCATTTCTTTCTCTATATAAGAAACAGCTTGAGAAACATTCATTTTCATTTGGAAGATGATACGATAGATTTTTTGTATCTCAAATATTTTTTCATTAGAAAAACCTCTTCTTCTCAACCCTACAGAATTGATACCAGCATAGCTCATCGGCTCTCTAGCCACTTTAACATACGGTGGAATATCCTTTCTTACTAATGTCCCTCCAGATATCATTACATGTTTACCTATTTTACCAAACTGATGAACTGCAGAAAGCCCGCCCATAACGGTAAAATCTCCTATCTCTACATGTCCTGCAATGCCACATCCATTCACAATAATTACATGGTCGCCTAAAACACAATCGTGAGCAATGTGTGAGGTTGCCATTATCAGACAGTTACTACCTATCTTGGTATATCCTAGTGCTTTAGTACCTCTATTGATGGTAACCGATTCTCTGATTGTAGTATTATCACCTATAATCACTTGAGTATCTTCACCTTCAAATTTTAAATCTTGTGGTATTGCTGAAATTACTGTCCCTGGGAAAATTCTGCAATTTTTACCAATCCTAGCCCCATTCATAATCGTTACATTAGGACCTATCCAAGTACCTTCCCCAATTTCCACATCTGCAGCTATGGTGGTAAATGGCTCTACTACCACATTTTTATCTATTTTAGCCCGTCTATCTACGGCTGCTAACTGATGAATCATCTTTAATTTAGATTTTAGTTTTTGCTACTTGAGCCATAAGCTCTGCCTCCACCACTACGCTATCTCCTACATAACCATACCCTTGCATATGCACAATACCTCTTCTAATAGGTTCTATAAGGTCTATTTTGAAGATAAGTGTATCTCCAGGAACTACCTTTTTCTTAAACTTAACCTTGTCTATTTTAACAAAGTAAGTAGAATAGTTTTCTGGGTCAGGCACATTAGCTAATACCAAAATACCTCCTGTCTGTGCCATTGCTTCAATCTGTAAAACCCCTGGCATTACAGGTTCTTTTGGGAAGTGTCCTGTAAAGAATGGCTCATTCATTGATACATTTTTAAGACCTACCACATGAGTATCAGATAGTTCTAAAATTTTATCTACCAATAAAAATGGTGGACGATGCGGAAGCAATCCCATAATCCCATTGATATCATAAACAGGCTCTTTAGTTAAATCAAAATCAGGCACATTTTTTTTCTTTTGTAATTTCCATTGGCGGTTCAGTTTTTTAGCAAACTGAGTATTAACGAAATGCCCCGGTTTATTAGCGATAACTTTACCTTTTATTTTAACTCCTACCAATGCCAAATCTCCAATGACATCTAGTAACTTGTGTCTAGCCGCTTCATTAGGATAGTTTAAAGTTAAATTATCCAAAACTCCATTAGGACGGATAGATATTTCTTCTCTGCCAAATGCCTTTTTGAGTTTTTCTGTGGTTTCTGGTGTAAGTTCTTTATCTACATAAACAATGGCATTGCTAATATCTCCACCCTTGATAAGTCCGTGGTCTAAAAGCATTTCCAATTCGTGTAAGAAACTAAAAGTTCTGGCACTAGCAAATTCCTCTTTAAACTCAGAAATATGCTTCATAGTTGCATTTTGAGTACCTAATACCTTAGTACCAAAATCCACCATAGTTGTAATTTCATAAGTATCGGAAGGGATAATCGTAATATCAGACCCTGAATTTGGGTCAGTATAACTCATTACTTCCTTTATCACTAGGTATTCTCTCGCTTTCTCTTGCTCTACGATGCCTGCTTTCTCTATTGCTTCTACAAAAAACTTAGAAGACCCATCTAAAATTGGAGGTTCTGCACTATCTAACTCTAGTATTGCATTATCCAAATCCATACCTACTAGAGCCGCTAAAAGATGCTCACAAGTATGTATTTTGACCCCTAACTTTTCTAATGTAGTTCCCCTTTCGGTGGTGGTAACATAGTTTACATCTGCTTCCACTTGAGGGTTTCCTTCCAAATCTATTCTTACAAATACAAAACCTGTGTTTTCTTTAGCTGGTTTTATCGTAAGATTAACTTGTTTACCTGTATGAAGACCTATCCCTGAAAGAGAAACTTCTTCTTTTAAAGTTTTTTGCTTATCACTCATTAGTATTATCTTTTGAGTTTTTTTCTAGTTGATTTAACTTTTGAACAATCTTATTAAAGTTTCGGAAGTGAACATAATTTCTTCTAAAATCACTTGCCGAAATTGCTGGAGAACCATATAGAATTTCTCCATCAGACACACTATTATTTACGCCACTTTGGGCTTGTATTTTAACTTGATTACCGATGTTAATATGCCCTACAATACCTACTTGTCCGCCCACTTGGTTCCAATCGCCTATAGTAGTGGACCCCGCAATACCTGCTTGAGCCGCAATTACATTATGTTTGCCTATCTTAACATTATGAGCAATCTGGATTAGATTATCTATCTTGGTTCCTTCCCCTATAATGGTAGAGCCTATCGTTGCTCTATCTATACTACAATTAGAACCAATCTCTACATTATTCTCTATAATTACATTTCCTAATTGCGGAATTTTTTTGAAACCTTCTGCTGTTGGTTGGAAACCAAAACCATCTCCTCCTATTACTGTATTAGAGTGTACGATGCAATTATCTCCTATCACACAACCGTCATAAATCCTAGCACCACTATCTATTTTACAGTTCTTACCAATCTTGACCCTCTTACCTATATATACTTGAGGCGCAATCTGAGAGCCTTCTCCCACCTTAGTTTTCTCTGAAATATAGGTAAATGCTCCTACAAAAACATTCTCTCCTAAAACAGCCGTCTGATGAATAAATGCTCCTTCTTCTACACCTGATTTTCTATCTTGAACCATCTCGTTGTAAAGGTTCATTAGCACTTGAAAAGATAGATAAGCATCTTCTACGGCTATAATGGTAGCCTTATAATCTTTTTTATCTAAAAGCTTTTTGGATACTATAATAACCGAACATTTAGTGTCCTCTATGAAATGAGAAAATTTTTCCTGAGCGACAAAAGACAAATGCCCTTCTTCACCGCTTTCTATAGGAGAAACCCCTGTAATTAAAGTATTTTCGTTACCTATGATTTCCCCTTCAATAAAACCTGCAATCTGAGAAGCTGTAAATTCCATAATGTGCAAAGATAGTAATTTATAATATTTCTCTTGCAATTTATACTACAAAACATCATCAAACCTAGTCATCATAGCCATATTTACCTAGGAAATGCTAAAATATATTTCTGTGTAGGACGCTTAAGACTCGTGGATAAAACTGATAGTTCTGATTCATCTAAAGGTACTTTACCGCCATTTTTCTCTAACAAATAGATAGGCTGTTTTTCGCTATCATAGGGTAACAAATATCGGGAAATTTCATCAACAAAATCTACTCCGAAATCTATATTCATTCGCTTATTAACAGTCTCTACTTTATCATCTATAAAATCTTGAGAAAACCCTTCTGAAGACCAAATAGTTTGAGGAAACTGTCGCGTTATAATTGCCTTACAATAATAAGAAAGAACCAAATCTCCCTCATTTTGCCAAAGCTTTATTGCCTGTAATACATCAGTATCATCTAGATTTATAAATCTGCTCAAGTCTTCCTCCGACATAGAACTAAAATCTTTCTTATAAAGGAAATATTTTAGGTTTTCTGAGGCCTCCAAATTAACTCCTTGAGAAATTAAAAATTTGGCTCTTTTCAATATTTTAACCAACATAAATTCTGCCAAAGACGCTGTTTTATGGTAATACACCTGCCAATACATCAGCATCCTTGCTGTGAGATAGTTTTCTACGGAATAAATTCCTTTAGCATCTATTACCAACTCATCATCTGCCACATTCATCATTGAAATCAGGCGTTGAGCATTGATATTACCTTCTGAAACCCCTGTAAAAAAGCTATCCCTTTTCAAGTAATCTAACCTATCTACATCTAATTGAGACGAAACCAACTGATTAAAAAACTTACGATGATAATTCCCCTGAAACATCTCTATCGCTACCGATAAAGCTCCTAAAAATTCATCATTCAATCGGCTCATAATCAGCAATGACAGTTTTTCATGATGCCAATCCTCCATAAGAACCGATTCTAACGCGTGGGAGAACGGTCCGTGCCCAACATCGTGTAACAAAATAGCCAACATTGCCGACTGTTCCTCTTCTTTACTTATCTTCACACCTTTAAGCTTAAGCGTTTCCAAGGCTAAAAACATCAAATGCATCGCTCCCAATGCATGATGAAATCTCGTGTGTGTCGCTCCCGGAAAAACAAGATTAAGAAGTCCAGTTTGCGAAATCCTCCTCAAACGCTGAAAATAAGGATGTTCTATAACATCAAATAGTATTTCGTAAGGTATTTTGATAAACCCATGCACTGGGTCGTTTATGATTTTGAGTTTATTGATTTTACTCATTCTCTTTTAAAAATTTCAGCAAATTTAGAGCTAATTTCTTAATTGACAATAAACTAAAACTTAGCAAACCCTAACCTATCTCCATTAAGAATAATAGGGGGTTCTAGATTATTGGTAAATAACCCTCCAGTCCCTAAACCTTGAGGCATTTTACTTTGTTTAGTATAAGTGTATTGGGCAATAGCATTAAGACCGATATTACTCTCTAAAGCAGAAGTTATCCACCAGCCTATACCTAAAGTTTCCGCTAAATTTATCCATTCATCAGTCCCAGAGAAACCGCCTACTAGAGAAGGTTTCAAAATAATGTATTGAGGTTTTATTTTTTCTAATAATTTTTGTTTCTCTTCTACCTGCACCACACCTATCAACTCTTCGTCTAGAGCTATGGGCGTAGGTGTATCCTGACACAGCTTTGCCATTTCTTCTAACTGCCCTGCCTTTATAGGTTGTTCAATGGAATGAATTTCCAAATCAGCAAGTTGGTGTAATACCGTTTTCGCTTCTTCCATTGTAAAAGCACCATTGGCATCTACTCTTATTTCTAATTGATTTTTAGGATAAATCTGTCTTAATTCGGAAATAATTTGCCTCTCGGAAGCCCAATCAACTCCTATTTTTAATTTAATACAATCAAAACCTTGAGAGAGTTTATCTTCTATCTGTTTTTGCATGAACTCTACCGAGCCCATCCATATCAATCCATTGATTTTAATAAAATCTTTACCTTCTATAAAGTCGGTTGGAAAGTAAATATCTTTGTCCTGAGACAAATTTAGCATTGCTTGCTCATAACCTATCCATATAGACGGATAATGACGAAGATGCTCTCTCAAAACATCAGGAGCTAAATGTATATTTTCACACAACCAACTCAGTTTTTCCTCATAATCAGGAACATCATCATAACTCAACCCTCTAAACAAACCACACTCTCCTAACCCTTTATTTACACCATCTGTAATCTCTAGAAAATAGGTCTCTTTAGTAGTCAAAACACCCCGCGAAGTACCACTGGGTGTTTTGAAATTGAGTATATATTTATTATAACTAGCTGTCATTAAGCATCTTTAGCTTGAGACATAAACTCTTCTGCTTTTTTTACCATTTCTTCGCTTCCACAGAAAAATGGCACTCTTTGATGCAGTTCTGTAGGCTCTATCTCCAAAATTCTTTGAAAACCATTAGACGCTCTACCTCCTGCTTGTTCTGCTAAAAATGCCATAGGATTACATTCATATAGAAGTCTTAATTTTCCGTTAGGAGCCTGTGAGTAAGACGGATAAATGTAAATTCCACCTTTAATCATATTTCTATGAAAATCCGAAACCAAAGAGCCTATATAACGAGAAGTATAAGGGCGGTCTCCTTCTTCCATTTGGCAGTATTTTAAATAGTCTTTAACCCCTTGCGGAAATTTAATATAATTACCCTCATTTATGGAGTATATTTTTCCTTTTTTAGGAAACTGCATATTAGGGTGAGAGAGATAATAAGTACCTAAACTTGGGTCTAATGTAAAGCCATTCACTCCGTTTCCTGTGGTGTAAACAATCATTGTAGAAGAACCATACACCACATAACCTGCTGCCACTTGATTAACCCCTTTTTGCAAGAAATCCTCTAGCTGTACAGGAGTACCTGGCTCTGTAACTCTTCTATAAATAGAGAAAATCGTCCCTACCGATACATTAACATCTATGTTAGACGACCCATCTAAAGGGTCTATCAACACCACATATTTACTCAAATGCCCATTCTCACCTGATTTTATTTCTATAAAATCATCACTTTCTTCCGAAGCGATACCACACACCACTTCTCTCTGAGAAAGTGCATTGATGAAAATATCATTAGCCAAGACATCTAATTTCTGCTGGTCTTCTCCTTGTATATTGGTATTCCCTGCCTTACCGATGATATCCGCAATCCCAGCTTTATTCACTTCTCTGTTCACTACTTTAGAGGCCAACCTTATAGCACTTAAAAGCCTAGAAAGCTCCCCCGTAGAATACTGAAAATCATCTTGTTTATCAATTATAAACTCGCCTAATGTTTGTAATGGTTGTTGTGACATCTTTAGATCTATTAGTTAGAGCCACAAATTTCGGAATTTTACTCGAATTTTCACAACTAAGAAAACTTTTTTATCCAAATTAAATTTTTGTATTTCTTTTTTCAACTGATTTTAATACTTTTGAAAATTGTTTTGGTCTGTCGGAAGACCTTAACTCTAAAAATCATTTAGCTTTTAATAACACATTGTATGAAAATATTTAAGTTTGGGGGAGCCTCAGTAAAAGACTCCGAGAGTGTTAAAAATGTAGCATTTGTACTAGAGAGCCAAGGCTTTAAAGAGTGCCTACTCGTAGTTTCTGCTATGGGTAAAACCACTAATGCTTTGGAGAAAGTTGTAGAAGTTTACTTCCAGAAAGGAAATTATAATGAAGAAATTCAGAAAATAAAAACATCACATATAGAAATAGCCTCTGGACTTTTTGATAAAAACCACCCTGTTTTTGATGAAATTTCACTATTTTTTGATGATGTACAAGCTTTTTTAAGAAGAAACAAATCGCCTAACTACAATTTTGTGTATGACCAAGTGGTGAGCTGCGGGGAAATGATTTCTTCTAAAATCCTTAGCGAATACCTCAATTCTAGAAACTTTAGTAATGAATGGATTGACGCTAGAGATTTCATTAAAACTAACGATACTTACCGCGAAGGTGTAGTAGATTGGACAGAAACCGAAGCCAACATCTCTCAACTTAATAAAGAGAAATGCTATGTAACACAAGGGTTCATTGGTTCTGATGCCAACAATTTCACTGTAACGCTAGGGCGTGAAGGCTCCGATTATTCCGCTGCGATTTTCGCTTATTGCCTTAATGCTAACGCAATGACCATTTGGAAAGATGTACCAGGTGTTATGACGGGAGACCCTAGAAAGTTTAAAGATGTTAAATTGCTTTCTAACATTTCCTATGAAGAAGCCATAGAAATGGCATATTATGGAGCATCTGTAATCCACCCAAAAACTTTGCAACCTTTAAAGCAAAAGAACATTCCGTTCTTTGTAAAATCTTTTGTAGAACCACAAAAAGCAGGTACTAAAGTAGGCATTTCAGAAGAAAATCAAAGAGAAGAAAGTTTTATCCTTAAGGAAAATCAAAACTTAATTAAAATATCTACACGAGATTTTTCTTTCATCGCAGAAGACCATATTAGTTTTATTTTCAACCTTTTATCTCAATTAAAAATAAAAGTGTCATTGATGCAAAATTCTGCTATATCATTAGCTCTTTGTTTAGAGGATAAATTTGGAAAACTAGACGAACTTAATGAAGCTCTACAAGCTAATTTTAAAACAGAAGTTTCTAAAAATGTATCCTTATTTACTATAAGAAATGCTGATATGGATAAACTTGACCGACTTTACGAAGGTAAAAATATTTTACTGGAACAGATTTCTAAAAATACCGTTCAAATTGTGATTCTTTAGAATTCAGAAAAAAAACAATAACTAATGAGTCTCATTTCTAAAAAGGATTTAATAAAAGCTGCTGGTTTAGATAAAGTAGGATTTTTAAAATCTCCTATCGCTTCTATAATTATGCGTTTGACGAGGATTAATCAAGTTAATGCTCTCTATGACAAAATAAAACATACTGAGGGCAAAGACTTCTTTAAAGCTTTTGTTAAGGAAAGAAATTTAAAGTACATCGTCTTTGAGGAAGATTTACAAAAAATACCTAAAACAGGACCTTTCATATTAGTTGCTAATCACCCTCTAGGGGCAATAGACGGCATACTAATGTGCAAAATCTTGACCGAAATTCGTCCTGATTTTAAAATTATGGGCAATTTTCTCTTAGAGAAAATTGAACCTATGAAACCTTTTGTAATCCCTGTAAACCCTTTTGAAGGCAGAAAAGAAGTCCGTAGTAGTTTACAAGGAATGAAAGCTACCTTAAAACATCTAGAAGAAGGTGGTTGTGTAGGTATATTCCCTGCGGGAGAGGTATCTAACAAAAATAACTCTTTTGCTCAAATCATGGATAAAGAATGGGAAAAACCAGCTCTTAAGCTTATGAAAAAGGCTAAAGTCCCAATAGTCCCAATGTATTTTCATGCTAAAAATAGTAAGCTTTTTTACGCAATGTCTAAAATACACCCTGATTTGCAAACTCTAATGCTTCCATCTGAAATGATGAACAAAAGAGAAAAGCCTATTAGAGTAAGAATTGGGAAACCTGTTTCTGTAAAAACCATAGAAGACTGTGACTCTGTGGAGGAAATGGAACATCTGTTACAAAAGAAAATTTGCCTTATGAAAACTTATTATGACAAAAGGCAATCGCTGGCAGATTTAATGAAGCTCCCAAATCTCAATTTAAAAATCCCGAACAAGTCGGAAAATATCGTTCAAAATATCATAGACGAAACGCCTCAGGAAGATCTAATTAAGGAGATAGAAACGCTAAAAAGTGAAGGAAAAATGCTCTTTGATAGCGGAAACTATGAAGTCTTTTTCAGTTCTTATCAAGAGATACCTTCCATTATGAGAGAAATAGGTAGACAAAGAGAACTTACCTTCCGTGCAGTAGGAGAAGGCAGCAACCTTCCTTTCGATTTAGATGAATACGATAAGCATTATCATCATCTTTTCTTATGGGATAAAGAAGCACAAAAACTCGCAGGTGCTTACAGGATGGCTCTAGGAAAAGAGGTGATGAAAAAACACGGCATTAAAGGTTTTTATACCAGCTCTCTTTTCGAGTTTGACCAAGAGCTACAACCATTCTTCCGAAAAGTAATAGAAATGGGAAGAGCTTATATCTCTATGGAATATCAGCAGAAACCTTTCCCTCTATTTCTTCTTTGGAAAGGCATCGTACATGTTTGTTTAAGAAACCCTGATCACAAATTTCTAATGGGTGGCGTAAGTATCAGCAACAAATTTTCGGAGTTTTCTAAATCGCTTATGATAGACTTTATGCGCTCTCATTACTATGATTCCGCTGTTGCCCAATACATACACCCAAGAAATGAGTTTAAAATTAAACTAAAAGAAAGAGATAAAAATCTATTTTTTGATGGCATAGACTCAGATTTAGGAAAGCTAGACAAACTCATTGATGATTTGGAGCCAGAAATGAGATTACCTGTATTGATAAAGAAATACATTAAGCAAAATGCTAAGGTTATCTCCTTTAATGTAGACCCAAACTTTAATGATGCTATTGATGGATTGATGTATATTCGCATCAGCGACCTTCCTGAAAGCACCATTAAACCTGTATTGGAAGAAATGAGCGAACAACTAAGCTCCGAAGAGCAAAAAAAACAAAACTGATTATCAAAATATTAACCACAAAACTTATAAAAACTTTAAAATAGACTTGTTTTGTATTGATAATATATATATCTTTGCACCACTAAAAAACAACTGATAAAAGCAGTTATGGTGCCTTAGCTCAGTTGGTAGAGCAAAGGACTGAAAATCCTTGTGTCCCTGGTTCGATTCCTGGAGGCACCACCATAAAAACCACTCCGTTTGAGAGTGGTTTTTGTTTTATTATTTATTATATATTTGCATTATGAAAAATATAGCCATTATACTTTTTTTAGGTTTAACAACTCTAACATCAGCACAGTCTACCCAAGAAGAGACAAACACAACAAAGCCTAAATCTTTATATATTAAAGGAAATGTTCTCACTCTACCGCTATCCATCATCAATGGAGGACTAGAGTATCAATTAGCCCCAAAGTACACCATACAAGGAGATATCCTTATTTCACCTTGGAAATCTGCATTTGGCAATCATATGCAAATTTACATGGGACATTTGGAGGGTAGATATTATTTTAAGGAAGCATTTAATGGCTGGTATGTTGGAGCAAATGTTGGAGGCGGAGTTTTTGATATGACCAAATGGAATTACCTTGACACAAAAAAATACCAAAGAGGATTTAATTATATGATAGGTGCTGTAGTTGGATATCAGTATCAATGGAAAGACAAATGGAATATAGACTTTTTCTTAGGTGGAGGAACTTCACAAGGTTTTTATCACGGCTACGAACCAACAGAGGAACCACCACATTTCTTTAAAAGATACGAAAGCCATCCAGACTATTGGAATAAAAGTGGAGAGTGGATTCCTTATAGAGGTGGTATTATGATTTCATACAAATTAAGATAAAAATATGGATTTTAAAAACCCTAAATTTTACCTCATCGTTATTATTACATTTATTGTTGTATTTTTAATGAACTACATAGGCAACTCTGATGCTCCAGACCAACTAGAAAGAGCTTTAATGAACGGAGTAGCTGGAGCAATAGGCATTACCATAGGTCTTTGGATTTGGAACAAAAATAAAAACGACGACACTCACCACAATTTTGATTAGAATTTGATATAAAAAATAGGGAAGCATTAGCTTCCCTATTACTATTTTAATTCCAATCTTCTAGTTAAGAAATATCTGATACTTATTATACTGCTGAATCTTATACAAAAGCTCTGCATTTATATTGATTTTCTTCTGTATTGATGATAACTCTAGCTCCGTTTCATCGTTAGGATTTTTAAGATAAAAACTTAACTTATGCTCTCCCTGATGAGAGAGTAAATCGTTTTGGAAGAATTCAATATCCGCTCTTCTAATATCAGTAATATCCGCCACAATGGATAGTGATTTTGCATATTTTTCAAAGGCATCTTTAAGGTCTATCACTTCATTTATATTCACAAAAACCCTACCGTCTTTGGAAATTACCATTTTTATCTTAATAATTACAAACCTTTGTAAAGCTAATTTTTCTCTAAGACGCATATAATCTCTATCGCCTAAACGGAAACCATACGACCCACTGTAATCTTCCAGAGTTAAAAATGCAATTTTTTCGCCACTATTTTTACCATCTCTTATGGTATATTCGGTAATTAGCCCTGCTACAGTATATTCTTTAGCCGCATCATTAATTTTCCTTAACTCTTTCCACGCCTCTTTTTCAGAGAATAAATTAGGATTGATGCTACTCGCTATACTATCTTTAAAGGCTTCTACTTCATCTAAATTTAAAAAATTAAAACTGCCTTTAGGTTCTACATTCTTAACTTCCTCCTCCATTATTTCACCATCTTCACCCTCTACTAAATCTAAGTCTACCGCTAAATCTGGTTCATCCTCCGTATCTTCTATTAAAACCGATTCTTTCGGGATAGATTGCAATTTTTCTAAGATTTCATCTTTTTGAGATAAAACCTCTTTTTTACTCAACTCACCTTGTATAAAGCGAAACTGATATTTATACTCATCTAAAGGGTGAGCTGATAAGTAGAACCCAATAATTTCTTTCTCTTTATTAAGTTTATGCATATTCTGCCACTCCATAGCAGGTGCTATTTTAGGCTGTTCTATTTGTATTTCCTCTGCGAAATCCGCAAAAAGAGAGTTTTCTACCTCATTTTTACTTTCTTGGAAACTTTGTCCGTATCTAATGAGCTTTTCTATATTAGTCTTGCCTGAGTTATCAATATCAAAATATTGTGCTCTATGATAGATATCTACCTCATCAAACGCTCCTGCCATTACTAAACTCTCTACCACTCTTTTATTCACTTGTGATGGTGTTACTCTTTCAAAGAAGTCATAAATATTTTTAAATTTCCCTTTTGCCCTTTCTTGGCTAATCGCTTCACTAGGACCTTCACCAATACCCTTTATTGCTCCTAAACCAAACCTTATCTGTCCTTTATCATTCACCGAAAATTTATACTGACTTTCATTAACATCTGGCCCTAAAACATCTACACCCATAGCTCTACAATCTTCCATAAACATCGTGATTTGTGCCGTGTTGTTAATGTTATTACTCATTACGCTAGCCATATACTCGGCTGGATAATTTGCTTTTAGAAACGCCGTTTGATAAGCAATAAGTGCATAACAAGTAGAATGAGATTTGTTAAATGCATATTCAGCAAATGCCTTCCAGTCGTTCCAAATTTTATTGAGTTTTTCTTCGTCTAGATTATTCTTTTTACCACCTTCTATAAATTTAGGATACATCTTATTAAGAACATCTATCTGCTTTTTCCCCATAGCCTTTCTCAAAGTATCTGCTTCACCTTTAGTAAAGTTTGCCAATTTTTGAGACAAAAGCATTACCTGCTCCTGATAAACGGTAATCCCATAAGTTTCTTTAAGGTATTCTTCGGTCTCTGGAAGGTCATAAATAATTTCTTCAACACCGTGTTTACGATTGATGAAATTAGGAATATACTTAATAGGACCTGGACGATACAAAGCATTCATCGCAATTAAATCCGCAAAAACGGTAGGCTTTAATTCCCTCATATATTTCTGCATACCAGGACTTTCATATTGAAAAATCCCTATGGTTCTTCCCTCTTTAAAAAGTTGATAAGTCTTAGCATCATCTAAAGAAATTTCATCTGGATTGATGTCTATACCATGCCTTTCTTTTACGAGTTTAAGAGCATCTTTAATGATAGTTAAAGTTCTCAGCCCTAAAAAGTCCATTTTTAAAAGCCCCGCACTTTCTGCCACCGAGTTATCAAACTGAGAGACCAAAATATCAGCATCTTTAGCCGCTATCGAGATAGGTACCAAATTAGAAATATCTTCAGGTGTAATAATCACCCCACAGGCGTGGATTCCCGTATTTCTAATACAACCTTCCATTTTTTTCGCCGAATCCAACACAGGGAAACGCTGGTCGTTAGGATTGTCTAAAACCGCCTTCATCTCATCAACCAAAACTTTATCTTCATCTTTAAGTTTATCGTATTTAGATAAAGCCTTAGCAATGTTCATTCCTGGTACAGAAGGCACAAGTTTCGCAATATTATTAGTTTCTGGAATAGGAACATCTAGCACCCTACCCGCATCTTTAATCGCCGACTTTCCACCCAAAACAGAGTAGGTAATAATCTGTGCTACATTAGATTTACCGTATTTATCAATAACCCATTTAATGATTCTATCCCTTCCTTCATCATCAAAATCAATATCAATATCGGGCATTGAAATTCTTTCAGGGTTTAGAAAACGCTCAAAAAGGAGGTCGTATTTTATAGGGTCTACATTGGTAATCCCAATACAATAAGCCACCGCCGAACCTGCCGCCGAACCTCTACCAGGACCTACCCATACCCCCATCTTTCTCGCTTCGTTACAAAAATCTTGAACAATCAAGAAATACCCAGGGTAGCCTGTATTAGCAATAATTTCTAGCTCAAAATCTAACCTTTCTCTTATGTCATCAGTAATTTCTTCATAACGCTTCTTAGCACCTTCATAGGTAAGATGTCGCAGATAGGCATTTTCTCCCCTTTTACCACCGTCTTTCAAATCTTCCTCAGATTGAAACTCCTTTGGAATATCAAACTTAGGCAATAAGACATCTCTCTTTAGAGTATAAGGTTCAAATTTTGATAACAATTCTGTATAAGCCTCAAAAGCGTCTGGATACTGCCTAAAGCACTGCTTGAGTTCCTCCGCATCTTTGATATAAAACTCTTGCGACCTTAATCCTTTCCTCTTACCAAAGCCTTTTCCTATTGGCGTAGATAGCTTTTCGCCATCTTTGATACAACTTACAATATCTTGAATATTAGCATCAGATTTATCAGTATAAAAAGTTTCATTTTGGGCTAAAATTTTCACATCGTATCTATCTGCAAAATCTAGCAAAACCTCATTCAAATGCTCCTCTTCTTGCAAACCGTGATTTTGAAGCTGGACATAAAAATCAGCACCAAAAGTTTCTTTCCACCACTTAAATCGCTCTTCTCCTTTTTGCTCACCAAAATTCAAAATAGCATCTGGAATATCTCCATAAATACCCGATGTTACCGCAATAACATCTTCTTTGTACTGTGCCACCATCTCCCTAGACACCCTAGGCACACCAAAATAAAAACCATTAACATATCCTAAACTGGACAACTTCGCTAAGTTTTTATAACCATTGAAGTTTTTAGCGAGAAGCACAACATTAGTTCTTCTATCGGGGTCGTCTTTGGTAAACTGTTTTTGCTCTGGGCGGTCAGAAATATAGAATTCGCAGCCCAATACAGCCATAAGCTCTTTAGAATCTGGAGCATTTTCATTGAAATCTGCACCCTCTTCTTCCGCTTTTTGTTTATTAGTTAAATATTCTTGACGGGCTTTTTTAACGCCAGAATTGTATTTTTCTACATCAGAAACAAATTTGAAAGCACCCATCATATTGCCTAAATCTACCATACCAACAGCAGGGAACTGATTACTTTTAGCCTTAGCAATCAAATCTCCTATAGAAGTGGTAGATTGCAAAGATGAAAAGATACTATGATTATGGAAATTGAAATAATCACCGAGTTCAATCTCACTAATATCGCCAAAATCGGTTCTTTTTTTCTTTTTATTAAAGTCCTCTACTTGCCTCCTGATAACAATCGCAAACGGACGAATAGGACTCGGGTGGTTTTCTTGATAAACCTTAAGTTGCTCTTCCGAAATTTTAAGCGTTTCCGCAGGAATAATCCCAACACGCATCATTTCAAAAAAGACTTGTGCCGTAGCATTTACATCGGCAGCAGCATTGTGAGCTTCATCAAATTTTTCACCATAGAGTTTTTCGTAAAGCTCTTCCAATTTAGGCGGTTTATACTTCCCGTTCCTACCTCCTCCAAGCTGACAGTAGTCTGTCCCAAGTGCCATAGTATCGGCAGATGGAATTTTTTCTAACACATTCTCTATGGACTTTCTATAAAATTCCGCCCCCACAATATTATAATCAAACTCAATATTGTGTCCAGCGACTATCTTTGTTTTTTTAAGAACCTCTTTAAATTCTTCTAAAACTTCCACCAAATCTCGCCCCTGCTCGTGAGCCATTTTAGTAGAAATCCCGTGTATCCTAGTGGCATTGAACGGAATATCATACCCTTCGGGTTTGATGATATAATCTTGATTTTCCACTAAATTACCCTCTTCATCGTGCAACTGCCAAGCAATCTGCACCATTCTCGGCCAGTTATCCGAATCTGATAATGGAGCATTAAAATTCTTTGGTAATCCCGTAGTTTCCGTGTCAAAAATAAGATACATACACCTTTGATTTTAGAGCGTAAAAATAGAGAAAATAAAATAAAAATAGAGTACAGAAATAGGTCTAAAAGGTATTTTAAAAACTAAAAAGACACTACTGCAAATACTTGTTGTGGGATACAAAAAAAAATACTAAATTTGCAATCTCATACATAATAATCATTAAATAATATTGGAATGTATTTAACTAAAGAAAAAAAGGCAGAAATCTTCGCAAAGCACGGAAAATCTGCACAGGACACAGGTAGTGCAGAAGGGCAAATCGCTCTTTTCACTTACAGAATTAACCACCTATCTCAGCACTTAAAGTCTAATCACAAAGACTTCGCTACTGAAAAATCACTTGTTAAGATGGTAGGTAAAAGAAAGAGATTATTAGATTATCTTAAAAACAAAGATATCGAAAGATATAGAGCAATTATTGCTGAACTAGGATTAAGAAAATAATCAGTCCAAAAAGACATCAGAAGCAACTCTTATTTGAGTTGCTTTTGTTTTTAGTATAACTAAAGTTCTAAGAACTTGTAATATTAGTCTGTAAAAAAAGTATTAACTTTGCAAACAAGACAGTTAAAAGAATATTAACCATATCTGCCTAAAGAAGTAACGCAGATAAACATTGGAGATAACGCTCCAATACATTAACATTTTAATTTTTATGAATGCACCACAAGCAATCACCGAAACCATTCTGCTGAAAGACGGCAGAGAAATCACTATTGAAACAGGTAAATTAGCTAAACAAGCTGATGGAGCTGTAGTTGTAAAAATGGGAGGCACTATGCTACTAGCAACAGTAGTAGCCGCTAAGGAAGCTAATCCTGGCATAGATTTCTTGCCTCTTACTGTAGATTATAGAGAAAAATTTGGAGCTGCAGGAAGAATCCCTGGTAACTTTTTCAGAAGAGAAGCAAAACCTTCTGATGATGAAGTCCTCACAATGCGTCTAGTGGACAGAGTTATCAGACCATTATTCCCTAGCGATTTCCATGCGGAAGTTCAAGTAATGATTTCGCTTATCTCTTACGACGAAAAAGTAATGCCAGACTCATTAGCTGGTCTTGCTGCATCAGCCGCTATTGCGATTACAGATATTCCTTTCAACGGACCATTTTCAGAAGTTAGAGTCATCAAAAAAGACGGTATTCTTAGCATCAATCCTAGCTGGGAAACCCTACAAAGTGGCGTAGAACTAGATATTATGGTAGGAGCTACTAAAGACTCTATCGTAATGGTAGAAGGTGAGATGGACGAAATTACCGAGCAGGAAATGCTAGAAGCTATTACTTTTGCTCATCAAGAAATTAAAACACAAGTAGAAGCTCAAGAAAGATTGGCTCAAAAAGTGGGTAAAGCATTCCCAAAAAGAGAATATTGCCACGAAACCCACGATGAAGAATTAAAAAAACAAATCTGGGATTATGCTTATCAAAAGTATTACGACATCGCTAAAAACCCTAGTGCAAAAGAAGAGAGAGGAGACAAATTTTCAGCAGTAGTAGAGGAATTTTTAGCACAATATACAGAAGAAGAATTAGAAGAAAAAGGTGCTTTAGCTAAAGTTTACTTCCACGATGTACAAAAAGAAGCCGTACGCCAACTTATCTTGAACGAAAACATCCGTTTAGACGGAAGAAATAATCAACAAATTCGTCCTATTTGGAGTGAAGTAGATTACCTTCCTGCCGCACACGGTTCTTCCGTATTTACTAGAGGCGAAACTCAATCGCTTACTACGGTTACTTTAGGTTCTCTTATGGACGCTAACAGAATTGACAGCGTTATCACTCAACACGACGAAAGATTTTATCTACACTATAACTTCCCTCCATTCTCAACAGGGGAAGCTAGACCACTTAGAGGTACTTCTAGAAGAGAAGTTGGACACGGTAACTTAGCTCAAAGAGCTTTAAAAGTGATGATTCCAGAAGAAACACCATATACTATTCGTATTGTTTCGGACATTTTAGAATCTAATGGTTCATCTTCTATGGCTACAGTATGTGCTGGTACACTGGCTCTTATGGACGCAGGTATCCCGATGAGAAAACCTGTTTCTGGTATCGCTATGGGGCTTATTACCGATAAAGAGTCTGGAAAATGGACGGTACTATCTGACATCTTGGGCGACGAAGACCATCTAGGAGATATGGACTTTAAAGTAACTGGTACAGAAAACGGTATCACAGCTTGTCAAATGGACATTAAAATCCAAGGGCTTACAATGGATATTATGGAACAGGCTCTAATGCAGGCTAAAAACGGAAGACTTCACATTCTTGGGGAAATGCTTAAAACAATTTCTGAACCTAGAGCAGATGTTAAGCCTCACGCACCTAAGATGGTAATGATGGAAATCCCTAAAGACTTCATTGGTGCTGTAATAGGACCTGGTGGTAAGGTAATCCAGCAAATGCAAAAAGAAACAGGCACTGTAATTACCATAGAGGAAAAGGGTGAAATAGGCTACATAGAAATATCTGGAACTGATAGAGAAAAGATAAATGCAGCTATCGCTCAAATCAACGAAATCACTTTCATTCCAATAGTTGGAGAAGTTTACCAGGGTAAAGTAGTAAAAGTGATGGACTTTGGTGCTTTCGTTCAGCTAGCTAAAGGTACAGAGGGACTTTTACACATTTCGGAGATTGATTGGAAGAGAACCGACAAAGTACCTTACAAAGAAGGAGATGTGGTAGAAGTGAAATTTATGGGATACGATGACCGTAAGAAAATGAAACTTTCTAGAAAAGTACTTCTTCCTAAACCTCCAAGAGAAGAGAAATCTAAATAAAAATACATCTAAATAAACGGTTGCCTTAGGCAGCCGTTTTTCGTTTTAAAAAGGCTAATCTACGAGTATTTTAGTAGCATAAATTAAGAAACTCTAATTCTATAAGTGTATATTTGCATTAAAAATTAGAGCGAATGTTTTCAAAAATTATTGTTCATAAAGTAGGAAATAAAATCAATCAGGAAAATCTGTTTTTATCTTCGCAGTGTTTGGAGCTAGAAGATGATATGAAAGAACAATTAGAAGAGTTTTTTTTAAAGGCTTTTAAATCCGAAGAGCAATTTCAGTTTTATAGTGATACTTATCTTTCTAACAACCCTATATACAGTTCTATTTCGGAAATTTTTGAAGACCCTGCAAAATTTCAGTGGGAATCCGAAAATATAGCAAAACACCTCTACGAAATTACTGAAAACCCTCGTGTGCAAAATGGTGAACTCTTTATTGTTTATTTTGAAGGCGAAGAAACAGATGCAGGAAAAATAGATTCCATAGGGATTTTTAAAACAGAAAGAAAAGAGCCTTTCCTTAAAATAAATGCTAACGAAGACGATGACTACCTCATTGAAAAAGACTACGGTATCGGACTTTCTAAACTAGACAAAGGAGCCATTATCTACAACAATAATAAAGAATTAGGCTATGTAGTTTCTGTAGTGGATAACAACAAAAATGGAGATTTGTACTATTGGTTTGAAGATTTTTTAAAGGTAAGACAAAGAGAAGACGACTATTTTCACACGCAAGAAACGCTTTCCGTCTACAAAGATTACATTACCAAACAACTGCCTCAAGAGTTTGAAGTAACTAAAGCAGACCAAGCCGATTTCCTTAACAAATCCATCAATTTCTTTAAAGAAAAGGAGCAATTTGATTTTGAAGAATTTAGTCAAGAAGTGTTGCAAGACGAAAACATTGTGGAGAGTTTCATCAACTTTAAAACCGACTATGAGCAAGACACCCAAATGTCTATTTCCGAAGCTTTCCCTATCAATCCTACTGCTGTAAAGAAACAGCAAAGACACTTTAAAAGTGTGATAAAGCTGGATAAAAACTTCCATATCTATGTACACGGCGACCGTAAAATGATAGAAACAGGGCAAGATGAAAAAGGAAAATTCTACCGCCTTTACTTTGAGGAAGAACAATAAGCCTCTTTATTTTTTGGCTATAAAAACTAATAGTTGTAAATTTGGAAACATCAAAAAGAACAATTTATAAATCAAAAATAAAAATATTATGAAAGTTACCGTAGTAGGAGCAGGAGCTGTAGGAGCTAGCTGTGCTGAGTATATCGCAATGAAAAACTTCTGTTCAGAAGTTGTATTAGTGGACATCAAAGAAGGTTTTGCAGAGGGTAAAGCAATGGATTTGATGCAGACCGCATCACTTAATGGTTTTGATACTAAAATTACAGGCTCTACTTCTGATTATTCTAAAACAGCAGGGTCTCAAGTGGCTGTAATCACTTCTGGTATTCCTAGAAAACCAGGTATGACGAGAGAGGAGCTTATCGGCATCAATGCTGGTATTGTTAAAGAAGTTACAGAAAACTTAATTAAGCACTCTCCTAATGTAATTATTATCGTAGTATCTAACCCTATGGATACTATGGCTTACCTTGTTCACAAAACTTCTGGTCTTCCTAAAGAGAGAATCATCGGTATGGGTGGTGCTTTAGATAGTGCTAGATTCAAATACAGATTAGCAGAAGCCCTAGAATGCCCTATCTCTGATGTAGACGGTATGGTTATCGCAGCTCACTCTGACACAGGTATGCTTCCTCTAATAAGTAAAGCGACAAGAAACGGAGTATCTGTTTCTGAATTCTTAAACGAAGAAAAACAAAACTATGTAGTAGAAGAAACTAAAGTAGGTGGGGCTACCCTTACTAAATTATTAGGAACTTCTGCTTGGTATGCACCAGGAGCGGCAGTATCTACTATTGTTCAAGCTATCGCTTGCGACCAGAAAAAAATGATTCCGTGTTCTGTAATGCTTAACGGAGAATACGGACAAAATGACATCTGCCTAGGTGTACCTGTAATTATTGGTAAAAATGGGGTTGAAAAAATCGTAGAAATATCTTTAACAGACGCTGAAAAAGAAAAATTCGCTACTGCGGCTAATGCAGTAAGAGAAATCAATGGTGATTTAAAATTCTAAATTCCATAATATAAATTTTCTTGATATAAGGATTGAAGTTCTAGTAATTTCAATCCTTATATTTTTTGTATGAGTAGGTATTTTAGCGTAATTTTGAGGCAGAATAGATTACACAATGCCTCTCCTACCCGAACATATCACTAAACTACTCTATGATACACTTGCCCATTTTTGGGGCTATCAAGAGTTTAGAGAACCACAGGAAGAAATTATCAGCTCTATCATTATGGGGCAGGATACTTTTGCTCTCTTGCCTACAGGAGGCGGAAAATCTTTGTGTTATCAGCTCCCTGCATTAGTTTTAGAAGGTACTTGCATTGTGGTTTCTCCACTTTTGGCTCTAATGAAAGACCAAGTATATCAACTAAAAAATAAAGGGATAGAAGCCGAATATTTGAGTTCAGAGTTAGACGAAGTTCAAGCAGAGCAAATCTATTCACTTTGTATTGAAGGAACTACCAAAATACTATTTGTATCTCCCGAAAGGCTTACCAACAGTCTTTTTCTTCAAAAAATAGAAGAAATTAAAGTGTCTTTTTTAGCGGTGGACGAAGCCCATTGTATCTCCGAGTGGGGACAAGACTTTCGCCCAAGCTACCAAAACATCTATAAATTTAGAAAAGACCGACTGAAAGATTTGCCCGTTTTAGCTCTTACGGCTACGGCTACTCCGAAGGTATTGGAGGATATTAAATCTAAACTCAATCTGAAAACACCACAAATTTTCCAAAAGAGTTTTGAACGGACGAATATTAAAATACACACAGAAGAATGTTCCGATAAGTATTCTAGAATTTTAAACTTGGTGAAAAACCACCCTTATTCGGGAATTATATACGCCTCTACGAGAAAGGAAACCCAACAACTTACCGAGTTCCTGCAACATAATGGAATTCCTAATATTGATTTTTACCACGCTGGACTGCCTCTTAAAGAAAAACACCAAAAACAGAATCAGTGGTTACATTCTAACAATGGAGTTCTAGTGGCTACCAACGCTTTTGGTATGGGCATAGACAAAGATGATGTACGATATGTGATACACCTCTCTCCGCCTAGTTCGGTAGAAAACTATTACCAAGAAATTGGGAGAGGAGGTAGAGATGGCGAGCCTGCCTTCGCTTATTTGTTATGGAACAAGTATGAACTTTCTAATTCTGACGAAACCCTTAAACAACAAATCCCCAACAAAGAGAGTTTTAAAAAGGCTATATCTTACCTCTATTCTTTATTTCAGATAGCTGATTTTGAACTTCCTGAACAGGCTTTTCAATTTGACATTAGACAATGGCAACGGGTTACCAAAACACCTTTAGCCTCTCTTAAAAATATTTTGAGTTTTCTGCATAATCAGGAAATTATCTATTATAACAACCTCAAATCTAAATCTAGCATAGAGTTAAATATAGAAGTAGAGGACTTTGAAAGCCTAGCTCCACAAGACGCCTATTTTATAGAAGTACTGTTAAGACATCTATCTGGATTTTCGCATCATAAAGTTAGCTTTAGAGAAGAGCATTTAGCTCATAAAATCAACACCAACCCTACCGAGCTAAAACAACGCCTCCTAGAACTTGCCAATAAAGGCTACATTAACTATATAGATGGAGCTTTAGCTAGTATTAAATTTCTTATTCCTAGAGATAATGCAAGTTTTGGTGGTAAATGGTGGCACCTTTTTCTGGAAATACAAAAAAACAAAGTTCAGAAATGGGAAGAAATGAAGTTTTTCATTCAATCCGAAAAGTATTGCAAAATGAAAATGATATTGTCTTATTTCGGAGAGAAAAAGGCTCAAAATTGTGGACAATGTTCAGTTTGTTTGTCCCGTAAAACCTCGCTGTCTTCCGCCCATAACCCTATACTTAAAGTTTTAGCAGTAAAACCTTGTACTTTAGAAGATCTCTCGGCACAGATACCTCATCTATCGAGAGAAAAGCTATTAGAACAAGTGATTCTTCTGCTAGACACCGATAAAATTAAAATGCTTAACTATAAAACTTATACAATAAACTCATGACAAAACCTTTAAAAGTAGTATTCTTCGGAACGCCAGATTTTGCTAAACACAGCTTAGAAGCCATACATCACTCTCAACATCAAGTAGTAGGTGTAGTTACAGTAGCCGATAAAGCCAGCGGAAGAGGTCAAAAAATAACAGCTTCGCCTGTTAAAGAATATGCACTAGAGCAAGGTCTGCCCATCTATCAGCCAGAAAAACTTAGAAATCCTGATTTTCTAGAAGCAATGAAGCAACTAGAAGCCGATGTTTTCGTAGTGGTGGCGTTCCGTATGATGCCGAAAGTTTTGTTTGAAATTCCTCGTTTGGGTACTTTTAACCTTCACGCTTCATTATTGCCTGATTACAGAGGTGCAGCTCCTATCAATTTCGCTATTATCAATGGAGAAACCACCACAGGTGTTACTACTTTTTTCATCAACGAAAAAATAGATGAGGGTAACATTCTCCTGCAAAAAGAACTAAGTATTGCTCCTGATGAAGACGCAGGAAGCCTACACGACAGACTTATGACCATAGGTGGCGAACTCATTGTAGAAACCCTAGACGGCTTATCTGCTAATAGTATTACAGAGCAACCTCAACCCATTGTAGCCGAACCTAAAAATGCTTTCAAAATCTTTAAAGAAGACACCAGAATCAATTGGAACGACACAGGAGTGAATCTGCATAACTTTGTACGAGGTCTATCTCCCTACCCTACTGCTTTTACCAACATCAAAATTGGAGAAGAAGAAAAATCGCTTAAAATTTACAAAGGTTACTTTCAACCATCTGAACATTCTCACCAAGCCGGAGAGATTGAAATAACCAAAAATAGTTTTAAAATCTATACTAAAGACGGTATCTATTTCCCTGAAGAACTACAACTACAAGGTAAAAAGAGAATGCCGGTAAAAGATTTCCTCAACGGTTTTAGAGATTTTGATAACATTCGACTTGTTTAACAAACCTATACAAAGCATAAAAAACTGCCCTAAAATTTTCTTTTAGGGCACTTTAGTTTTATATTTTAGCTGGTAACACTTTGGTTTTTACTTCACCAAAACCTACTCTAATATGTTCTTTTTGGGCGAAACCTCTCATCGTGATGGTATCGCCGTCCTCTATAAATTTCCTTTCGCTACCGTCTGAAAGTATTAAAGGATTTTGCCCTCTCCAAGTAAGTTCTAGCATAGAGCCAAAACTACTCGGTTCTTTACCCGAAATAGTTCCCGAAGCATACATATCTCCCACCTCTACATTACAACCATTAACGGTATGATGTGCCAACTGCTGAGCCATATTCCAATACATATACTTGAAATTAGACTGGCAAATAAGGTTCTCCGCTCCATTTTCAGGAGATAGGTAAACTTCTAAAGCAATATCAAAATTTTTATCGCCTTCAAACTTTAGGTAAGGTAACACCTCTGGTTCTTGCTTAGGAGAGGTAGTTCTAAACGGTTCTAAAGCCTCTAACGTAACCACCCAAGGCGATATGGACGAACAGAAGTTTTTCCCTAAAAACGGACCTAGCGGCACATACTCCCAACTCTGAATATCCCTAGCCGACCAGTCATTAAACAGTACCATTCCGAAAATGGAGTCCTCCGCATCTTTGGTAGAAATACTTTCGCCCATCTCTGTATTCTTATTAACTATAAAAGCCATCTCTAGCTCAAAATCTAACTGTTTAGATGCTCCAAATATTGGTTGGTTGGCGTCCGCAGGTTTCATTTGCCCTTTTGGTCTATGAAAATCCACTCCCGAAGTTACAATAGATGAAGCCCTGCCGTGATACCCTACTGGAATATGTTTCCAATTAGGTAAAAGGGCATTTTCTGGGTCACGGAACATCTTTCCGACATTAGTAGCGTGTTCTATACTACTGTAAAAATCAGTATAGTTAGGGATATGCACTGGCATTAGCATTTCCACCTCGTCTAAATCATAAAAGCATTCTTCTATCACTTTTTCGTCTTTAGAAAGTTTAGAACCTTCTAAAAGTAATGCTTGTATTCTTTCTCTAACAACGGTAGTTACAGGTTTGCCTAGCTCTATAAAATCGTTTAGAGTATAGCCTTCAAAAACATTTTCGGTTAAGCCTTCTATATCGTCAAAGTAGCCATAATCGTAAAGTGAGGCTAGGTCTATTACCAAATCGCCTATTCTAGTAGCACAAGCAATATACTCGTGATTGAAAACCGCCACCCCAAACGGAATGTTATAAATGGAAAAATCGGACTGTTCGTTATAATTTACAAATGATTTCATAGTTTATTTTTTTACAGGTTGTTTTGTTATAGACTGTTCATCTATCCAGCGTTGTTTTGTGTTGATGTCTATTAGGTAGAGAATTTCTTTCTCTCTATTTAGCATCAGGGTTTTAGTAACCGCAATAGGTATCTTTTTTCCTTCTAATTTATCGGCTCTTATAGAAACAATGTTTTTCTTTCTAATAAAATCACCATCATACACTTTGGAAGAGGTTTTATTATCAGACTTGGCATCTAATAGTTCTATATAATTCACTTTATCATTGGTAAACACAATAAATTCTCGCTCTGTTCTGTCTTCAAAATCTTTTATGGAAACAAACTTTTTACCGTCTAGGTTTACTCCACTTAAATCTTGGTTAAAGCCTCTTCTTTCTTCTAAACGGTCTAAAATAGCGTTGAGTGTACCGAAATTCTGTGCTTTAATACCGAAAGAGGCAATAACAAAGCCTAATGCAATTATTTTTTTCATTATTTATATCATTTTAAAAAACACAGTACACAGATTAGTGTGTACTGTATTGATGTCTATTTTAGAGATTACCTCTTCTCGCTTGTTCTTTTTCTAAGGCTTCAAAAAGAGCTTTGAAATTACCTGCTCCAAAGCTCTGTGCTCCGTGTCTTTCAATAATCTCAAAGAAGAGTGTTGGGCGGTCTTCCACAGGTTTAGTAAATATTTGGAGAAGGTAGCCTTCCTCATCATGGTCTATTAAAATGCCTAGTTCTTGTAGTTTTTTAAGGTCTTCGTCTATATGCCCCACACGCTCTGGCACCATTTCGTAATAGGCATTTGGTGGTGCTGATAGAAACTCTACCCCTCTAGCTTTAAGTTCGGAAACGGTTTTTATAATATCTTTGGTAGCGACTGCAATATGTTGTACCCCTTCGCCTTCGTAGAAGTCTAGATATTCTTCCACTTGAGATTTCTTTTTACCCTCGGCTGGTTCGTTAATTGGGAATTTAGCATAGCCATTACCATTTGCCATTACTTTAGACATCAACGCCGAATACTCCGTATTGATTTGCGTGTCATCAAAGCTAAGAATATTAACAAAGCCTAGCACCTCTTCGTACCACTTAACTACTGGGAGCATTCTGTTCCAACCTACATTTCCCACACAGTGGTCTACATAAAGTAAACCTACATCTGAAGGGTTATAATCGCTTTCCCATTTTTCGTATCCTGGCATAAATGGACCTGTGTAGTTTTTTCTTTCCACGAACATATGCACCGTTTCCCCATAAGTGTAGATGCCCGACATTCTTACTTCTCCGAACTCATCGGTAAGTGTAACGGGTTCCAGATAAGGTTTACCGCCTCTTTTGGTGGTTTCTTCAAATGCAGCGTAGGCATCATCTACCCAAAGTGCCAATACTTTAACCCCATCGCCGTGTTTTTTTTGATGTTCACAGATAGGCGAGTTAGAGTTTAATCCAGAAGTTAAAACCAACCTGATTTTTCCTTGTTGTAAGACATAAGAAGCTCTATCTCTTACGCCCGTTTCTGGTCCAGCATAAGCTACGGACTGAAACCCAAACGCTGTTTTATAGAAGTGAGCCGCTTGTTTGGCATTACCTACATAAAGTTCTATGTAGTCTGTCCCATTGATGGGTAAAAAATTTTGTGCTTTCGCTATTTTTTCAGCAAATGTTAGTTCCGACATATTTTTTTACTTTTTAGATTTTTAATTTCAATGAGCCAAGATACAATTTTTTGGTTATTTGGGATAAATTTTACCTGCCGTTATTTATCCCAAATGCATCAAAGTATTTTTTTCCTTGCAGACCTTCTGAAAAAACCTCGCACAAGATTGCCAAAAACCTCGCACGATTTTACTAAAAACGGTGCGAGGTTTTTATAAACTTCTCGCACCGTTTTTAGCAAGACCTCACTAGGTTTTGCATAACGCCCCTCCAAAGACCGCTTAAAGCCATACTAAGCTAGCATCTCTATAAAAATAGCGTCTGCCAACCTTTGGTTGGCAGACGCTCCATCTAAAAACAGGGGCGTTCCTATTTGCTATACTTCTCGTATTTTGCTGTTAAGAGCATACCGCGTAAATCTTCCCCTGGGCGAAACTGAATTTTAGCACTCTTAATACTAGCGGCGGTAACTTTATTGGCTTCGTCTTCGCCGTTAGACGAAATACCAACTTGAAAAGAACCAAAATCCCCCAACCTTACTATTTTGCCATCGGACAAGTGTTTGGATAGTAGCTTGGTGAGGTCATTAAGCACCGCCAGCACATCGGTATCGCTTACAGTGGTGGAGCCTTGGGCGATTTCTTTGCTTAAAGCTTTGAAGGTAATTTCGCCATCTGCTTTGGCATTGGCATACCACTTTTTCTCATCTCTTTTAGAGGGGTTTACCCTTTCTATTACATTGTATTTAATAGGCATAATAACTATTTTTAAAAGTTAAACATTTTTTATGCATGAATTTTAGTTGGCTAATCTTTGATGCAACGCACACTAAAGCCATTTGCAGTGTGACCATATTGACCGCCCGCAATGCTAGATGCGCTATCCCAACTCATGGTGTTTGCTAACATATCAACAGATCCAGTGCTACCATAATAATCTTGCCCTGTTTTGCCAGTAAGATCACTTGACCACAGCCAACCGCGTTGCGCCACGTATCCAACTCCTCCATCACCTAGCCCTCGGAATCCTCCTACGGGTAAGCGCAGTTGGGATTCTTCCCACATCTTCGAACCAGAGTAGCTTGCCTCTCTTACTTTTTTATTCACAATGGCATCGTGCAGATCCATTTGTTCTTGATGTGTTGGCACATGGAATCCAGAAGGACAAGGATTAGTGGTATATATTCCCGTTGATAGCCACAAATCATTTGGAATATAGCTGCCTCTTCTCATACTCTTTGTCCATGATTTATCTTGATTTGTTCCAAGAATGAATTTATTATGCCCTGGATTTGTCCAAGAATAACCTAACGAACCCTGAATAGCTGGGTATTTAGGTATGCCATAATTAACACTAACCCAATTAATAAGTTCATGCCCATCAGGGTTACGCTGCCACTGGAATAAGGAACCGTACGCTCTCCAGTCTCTCTTTATTTGGTCAGCCGTAGGATTAGATAATTCTTGCCCTGTATTGTAATCCAATGCTCCCGCTTGACGCAACGGATTAAAATACGGAGAACCTATCCTCGCGTATTCTGCTCCAAGGTTGTTATTCAGCCAAGTTCTGCCGTCTGGACCTTGGATAGGAATGTAGATAAACTGGTGTTCTAATACCTTCTCTCCGTAGCCTACACAATCAAATGTTGTTTTACCAAAACAACGGTCTGGGATACCCCCAATACCTTTAAGCACTACACTATACTGCTGTCCGTTTAGTGTGTAAGGTATGGTGGCAATTTCGTACTCTTCCCCTGGAGGTAACATTTTTACGAGATACTCCCCATCGCCACCTACACTTATAGTGGCATCTAAAGTTCCATTCACGCCAAAATTTCCTGCTGGGATATTAAGTGTAAGCGTATTGGTATCATTACCTTGTCCTGCAGTGGTAGCTACCGCTTGAGAGGTTACCTCGTTATAAGACCCACTACCGTTAGTATAAGGTATTTTTACCACCAATTTATTCGTTCCATTATTTATCTTGCCTTGGATTTCCGTTTTTGGTGTGGTTCCGTCATAA
>NZ_LEKU01000015.1:0-59217 GCF_009932355.1 Riemerella anatipestifer | reverse complement strand
CAAAAGTTCAATAGAAGTACTTCACCGGCTCTATTGCCAATTTGTTTGTTATGTGCCGTTTTATTCCATTTTATACATTTAACAATTGCTGAAACGTAAAGTCGGGTTTAAACATTTCAATTTCGTTTTGAGTTGATTCTTCTTGTGCTTCTTTGCCATAGATAAACATTTGCTGTTCATAATTTTCAATAGCCTCTTCAATGCTGTTAAATTTCCCATTGGTCAGATTATCCGACAATATCAAGGCATCCATCAACCCGCTGTTTACGCCTTGTCCTGCAAAAGGAGGCATCAAATGAGCAGCATCTCCAATCATCGTTATGGGTAATGGACGCTTACTTTTCCAAGACTTACCTAAGGGAAATATTCGTGTCGCTAACCCTACAAAAGATGATGTCACACGAATCAGTTCTTTGTAGCGTTCATCCCAATCGGAAAATTTTTTCAGGAGAAAATCAACGACACTATTTCTGTCTTGAAAATCTACCAGAGTCTTGCTTTTCCATTCATCAGATGTTTTAAAACTTATTCCAAAATGCAATGCACCATTATTATTAGGATTCGCAAATAATAAATTACCTTGATGAGCAGCCATTAGCCGGTTTCCATTGCATAGCTGAAAAAATCCAGGACAGTTCACCTCTGGTTGATGAATATCGGCTTGTATATTGAAAGTACCTGTTTCTTCAACTTCCGTGTCGGTAACAAATTTTCTTACTTTAGACATTCCACCATTGGCAATAATAACCAGATCTGCTGTTTCACTCGGTTTATCTTCAAAAGTTAGTGTCCACTTCTCCTTATCAGGTTCAAGCGTAACAAGTTTTCTATCCCAAATGACGGTGTCATTTTGTAGGCTATTTAATAAGATAGTTCTTAAGTCATTTCTGTTTATTTCAGGATTGTCAAACCGATTTTCGGGCTTTACATTTTTTGTGGTTAAAATATTACCCTTTTCATCAGCAATATTTACACCCATTGGTAAAGCTAAGTCATAATAAGTTTGTAACAATCCCGCTCTTTTCATTGCTTCCTGTCCCGAATCCCTGTGCAGGTCAAGTGTTCCACCAAAAATCCTGGCATCTCGGTCTTTGTCTCTCTCGTAAACTGTAGCGTCCACGCCGTTTTGCTGTAATAATTTTGCCATAGTCAGTCCAACGGGTCCACCACCAATTATTGCAACGTTCTTATCACTAAGTAAATTCATTTGTTTGTCTGTATCTATTCGCATTGTCATTCAAAAATGGCACATAATGGTAAGTATTTGCGAAGGGCGGAACTAAAATGAACCTTAAGTTCAATTCGGTTCAACCGTAGCAAATGCTTTTTCAATACCACTAAATTAAACAAAATTGTGGGAATGAAAAGCATTTTGCGATGAAATATTACCTTTTTTTCTACAATTCCCTAAACCCCGCCTTTTGCAAATACTATGTTAGCGGTAGTTATAATTCAACTGAATTTTCTAAAATAATAAGTTCAGATAACAGTCTCATTAAATAAATTTCATTTATTAAATTTTTATCATCTCTAAAAGGTGTGTATTTAGTTTTGTCAGTTTCTTTACTATGAACTATTGCGTTTCTTGTATAATAAATTCTTTTTGCTAAATTTTTATAAATTTCATCAAAATTATTACTATCAAAGTTTACCTTGTTTCCTTTACAAAAGGGAACCTCATTAGTCTTAAAGTATTCTATTAAATCGGTTGAAATAGTTTCGAGTTCTGATTTTAAAGCATCTATGTCGTTTACAAACTTCTTTAATGTTAACTCTAATGCTTCCAATTCATTAATTTCAAATTCTTCGTTTTTGTAACGCAGTCTCTTTTGAATTAAAGATACCAATGAAGATATATCCTTTGTTCTTTTATAAGAAAAGTTAGGTTTTGTTAGTTCTGTTTTAATTCCATTAATAATATCATCATTGTAAATTTTTTCAAAAAAATGTTCAATAACGTGGTAAAATGAAAGAAATTGGTGATCTAATCCATCACTTGATATACCTTTTTGATAATATAAAATTAATTCATTATTATAAAGTCTTTTTGGGGGTTCTAAACTTGAAAACATTGTTTTCCTCAATCTTCCTAGACGATATGGTTGGATAAATTCATCCATAAATCTCAAAGGTTGAAGAGTGTAATCCATATTATAACTTAAATTAAATAAAAAAGCGTAAACTAATTGCTCAAATTCAGTTTTTTTTCTCTGAGTTTCTGATTTTATTAGAAGTGTTTCAAATCGAGGCAAAATATTTTTTATGACATCCAAAATATTTAGGTCGAATAAGGAAAGTTGAGATTCATTATTGTTTTCGTAAATCCTTCTCAATCTAGAACTAGCAATTCCACTCCTTAATATTCTAGGCGCATCATATTTTGATAGATTATATAAAAAAAATATTAAATATTCATTAGTTGGCTTATCAATTTTATATTCAATTTTATTTACTAAATCATTTTTTACTAATTCACCACCAAAAATAATTCCTCTATTTTCTTGTCTGATTAATACTTCATAGTAATTCTGTGTAACTAATTCAACGTCACTTTCGTTTATTGATTTTAAATTTTTGATTATTTCTTCAACTTCTGAAAGATAAAGTGTTGCATTCTTATCAGAAACAATTTTGAAAATTACTTCATTTTCTTTTTCTTCAATTATCTCAAAACTAAAAAGTAATGAAATAGCATCTATTATGTTTTTTACAGTCATTTTGTTTTATAATTACCGCTAACGGAAAAAGTATTGGCGAAGTGCGGGCGAAAATGAACGAAAAGTTCAGTTTCAACCAATCGTAGCCGATATTTTTTTCGTGGAACTAAGTTATAAAAAATTGTGGAATGAAAAAATAGCGGCGGATAAAAAAGTAGAGTAGTTCAACTTAGACATTCCCCCGCATTTTGCCAATACTATGTTAGCAGTAGTGGTTCTTGGTCGTCCGTTAATTATTTCGTCAATATTTGTCGCCATTGTTTGCAAATGTTGTCAAAGTCAATACCTGTGTTTGCAGGGCTTGTGCTTGGTAAAGAAATATATTTTAAGCCACTTTGTCTGTCAAAATACTTGTCGAAAAGTGCTTGGGATTTTGTCCCATTGAAGCCAATTACTTTTAAATTCTTATGTCTAGCGATAAAATTGTCCAAGTCGTTTGGTTCTTCATCTTCGATTGCACTGTCGAGGCTACCTTTTCTATTTGCTTTATGAGCTACGTCCCAAATTCCAATTTTAGTTTTTAGTAAAAGTTCTTTTTTATCCGTGTATGTCAGAGGCAAATTGTTCTCTGTTATTCTCGATATGATTTTCCAAAATTTATTTCTTGGATGTCCGTAATACTCGCCAAGTTCAAGAGATTTGTCGCCTGGCATTGTCCCTAAAATCAAAATGGTCGTGTCCGAGTTTGAAATTGGGTCGAACGATGTTTTGGTATTTGTCGAGATTGCTTTTACAATTTTTTCAACTGTCTTAGGTTGTGAACTTGTCACAGGTTTTGCTTTAGTAACTGCTTGTCCGATTAGGGAAACGGTCGAACCATCACGGTCAAAAATATTTGCATAGTTTCTTGTCCTGCCGTGAATTTGAAATGCCTGAATTGTCGAGCCGTCCTTTTTCTGATACCAACCATTTTTATTCAACTCGTCAGCAATTTGCTGGGTAGTCATAGGTCGTCCAGTTTGTCGTAAAAGCTTTTCTATTGCTTCGTGTAGTGTCATATTTTTCTATTCGTTGACGGTCGTGCTACCATTACTGCTAACGGAAAAAGTATTTGCGAAGGGCGGGTTTGAATTGGACGATAAGTTCAATTCAGTACAACCGAAGCGAATGCTTTTTCAATGAAGCTAAATTACTCAAAATAGTTGAATTGAAAAGCATTTTGCGAATAGATATTACTAAATCTTCTATCATCCCCTAAATTCCGCCTTTTGCAAATACTATGTTGTAGGTAGTTTCTTTTATTTTGTATATCTTTCAAGAACAACTTTTGTTTGCTCACTATAAGCGTTATGATTTCTTAAATCATTTCGTCTTAAAGTCAGTGTGTTTCCAGAAATTACACACTCGAATTCTTTATGATCAAATGCAATTTCTTGACTAAAGGTTAATTTATCGGCTTCCAATTTATATGTCAAATTTCTTGTAGACCCGAAAATAGTATGAGATGTTGTACCATCGGAATTAAATATAATAATAGGTCTTGGAACAATTCCCCTTGTGTCATCAATTGTCTCACCTGAGTTTTCAAAATTCGAAATCTCATAAGAAATCACTTTCCATTCTCCAACAATTAAAGATTTAAGTGTTTTAGATTGTTCATCTTCTTTTCGACAAGATTGAAACAAAATTCCTCCAAACAGAATTATAGCCATCAAAAATGTAAGTTTTCTCATAATTTTATTACTTCCCGAATTATTCCACTTTGGAACTAAGGACGTCGAATCGGAATCTTTTTTTTTAGTTAATTTCTCCCCGCCCATTCAATTAATTAAATACTTGATTTAAATTATAACATAACGTTTGACATGAAATTACCTACAACGGTCCAGGTATTGCCGAAGGCGGGGCTTATTAGCACCTAACTTCAACTAAAATACCATACTTCAAAGATAAACAAAATTTTCTAAAAAAGCAATTAACCCCCGCTTGCGGCAATACCTTGTTACCAGCTGTACTATTTTTTTCGGCGTGGTGTCTTTTCCGCATAGTTTTCAGTCCGCACATTTTTCACGTTTTCAGCGTTCAAGTCCACAATTTGACCGTTTAGTTTTTCAGCCTTTAAGTCAGTTCCACAGTTTTTTAGTTATTCTTTTTCAGTTTTCAGTTCCGAAATCCATTCGTTTTTCCGCTTTTCGTCAGTTTGAGGTTCTTTCCTTTGGGGTTTTTCCTCTCTTTTTAGATTTTAAAAGTCCAACATTTAGTCGAGCGTTGCGAGTTATCAGCTGTACTCTCCAACATTTTTTAAGAGTCGACTCATTCAAATATGCTTTCAAGTCGTCCGTTGTAGAAAATGAATTTAGACCCATAACACATTCTGCTCAGCTGGGTCTGAATTCAGTTTCTTATTATTCACAATTTAGAGCGTTTTGAATCGTTTCAGTTCCTTAGCAAAATGTTTGGAGTGTATAGCTGGTAACGGTTCTCGGCTTTGCGTAGTGGCGGACTTAGATGCACTTCACTGTCAGCCTACCAAAATGCTAATTAGATGCACAAAATTACAATTTTGCGCTGAACCCGCCATTACGCAAAACCGATGTTGTGCCTTCGTTGTTCTTTTTTGTCCGTTATATAGTCGGTCAATTCTGTTACTGTTGGGAAGCCATACTCTTTGCCAAGTTTTGGTTTGCGTATCGGCTCGTGCGACTTGGCAATGTGTATGGCTTGTGGGTTGGTTTTAATAATTAAATGTCAGTCCTACTCCAAAACCCATATCACTGTCGTAATGCGTTCTGAAACCTAAGTTTTTACTTGCGATATAATTCAGTCCAAGCATATATTCTCTGTCTGTATTTACCATAAATGCAGCTCTAAACCTTTTTGAAAGTGGAATGTCTTCACGTCTTAATTGTACTCTTACGTTTCCATCGTGATAGACTTCTGTTTGTAAAATTATAAGCATTGGCAGAGTATATGCAACCCCTAAACTAAACTGTGTCCGATTGTCTTTGGTATTAGTCTGCCCAAAAAGATTTTTTTCTGGTGTTTCGTGCTTTCTGTATCGCCAATCAAAGCCAATAAAGGGCATTAGCCATTGGTTTCTGCCTATGTATCGCCCTATGTGTGTTTCTGTTTCGTATCCGTGTTTGTCGCTATATCCCAAACGCCATTCAGTGCCAAAACTCCATCGGGTATTTTGCAACATTGTCATACCATCATTTCCATTTGTTGCAAAGTCGTTTTGAAACATAAAATGTAGTTCGTTGCTTTCTCTTTGTAGTTTTTTGTAAGCCCATTTTTTGTCAGGCAACAATGGATTGGGTGCTTGGTTTTCTGTACTAAAAACTCGGTTCATCCCTGCCATCATATGGTAGAGAATATGACAATGAAAAAACCAATCGCCTTCTAAATTGGCTTCAAACTCAATCACATTGGTTTCCATAGGCATTATGTCCAAAACATTTTTAAGCGGTGCATAATCGCCTTGCCCGTTTATAACCCTAAAATCGTGTCCGTGCAAGTGCATCGGGTGTCGCATCATCGAGTTGTTGTAGAGTGTTATTCTTACAATTTCTCCTTTTTTGATTAGAATTTTATCAGTTTCAGCAAGCACTCGGTTGTCCATACTCCACACATAGCGGTTCATATTGCCTGTTAATTCAAACCTTAATTCTCTGATAGGTGCATCTTTTGGCAAAGTGGTTTTGGTAGGTGATTTCAGCATTGCGTAGTTTAAGGTAACAATGTCATTACTGGGCATTGTATGATTGCTATGGTCTGAATGTTCGGATTTTTTGGGTTTATTTTCTCCTGTAATCTCAGGGTACATTACCGTATTCATATCCATTTGTTGCAATGACATATCCATACCCATATCGTTCATTGTGCCATCCATTTTCATCATATCGTTCATCATCTTCATACCTTCAAAGTATTTCAGTTTAGGCAATGGACTTGCCAACTGCTTAATACCTGAACCTATGTAAATAGATGCCGATTTAGTTCGGTCTTCGGGTGTTGCCAAAAATTCATAGGAAGTATTTTCTGCCGGAATGGTAACGATGACATCATAGGTTTCTGAAACTCCTATAATTAGTCTATCCACCACAACAGGCTCAACATCATTGCCATCATTGGCAACGACAGTCATTTTTCCACCTGCATACGTGAGCCAAAAATAGGAAGATGCACCACCGTTTGATATTCGCAACCTTACTTTGTCGCCTGCTTTGAATTGAGCGAGTTGGCTTTCAGATGTTCCGTTAATCAAGAATTTGTCATAATATACATCACTCACGTCCATTGCCAACATTCGTTTCCATTCGTTGGTCAATTTGGTTTTGAAATGTCCTGCTTTTTTGGCTTCTGCATAACTCTGCACAGCGTTTTTTTTAATGGCGAACCAATCATTAGCATTGTGCAACATTCGGTGTACATTATCAGGATTATAGTCTGTCCATTCGCTCAAAATAATAGGCACAGAAGGCAAATCATCAATGCCTTTTCTGAAAGTTGGGTCGTCTGCTCTTTTGAGCAAAACCATTGAGCCGTACATTCCGATTTGTTCTTGCAGTCCGCTGTGGCTGTGATACCAATGTGTACCGTTTTGAATAATTGGGAAACGATATACGTGGGTCGTATTCGGTTCAATGGGCATTTGGGTCAAGTAGGGCACACCATCTTCTTTATTGGGCAAATACAATCCGTGCCAATGCAACGATGTGCTTTCTCTGAGCCTATTATGAACATGAATTTCTGCCGTATCGCCTTCGGTAAAGGTGAGTGTTGGCATAGGAATTTGTCCGTTTACGGCTATTGCCCTTTTTTCTTTTCCTGTAAAATTAACAATAGTGTCTTTTACGTAAAGGTCATATCGCACCACTTTTTGGGCGAAAATGGTTGTAGTTGCCAATAGCATTAGAACTATCGGCAACAATTTTTTATAAATATTTTTTTGATTATCCATTTAATAAATTTCATTTTAAATTAGGTTTAAAAGCATCCAAGCACTCATTGCAATCATTAGTGCATCTTCAATAATAGTTACGGTACTCATTGGCAAATTGAACACTGCACCCAAACAAGCACATTGGATTTTCTTTTTGTTCAATACCGATTGCAATACGCCAATGATGCTGATGCTCATTACTATAAATGTTAAACTATTAGTAACAAGCGGATTAAAATTGATTAAAAAAGCAATACCCAAAGCCAATTCTGTGAAAGCATAGATATAAGCCCAAGCGGGTAAACGTTTGGCAACAACATCATACATTACATAACTTTCGGCAAAGCCTTTCAAATTAAGCATTTTGAAAAACGAAAACACCAAAAAGAACCCTGCCATAAAATGTCGCATCCACTGCATACCATCAAACCTATTGTTGGAAAATTGCACCAATAGCGTTACCAATGAGATGTAGAAAAATATCAACAAAATAGGCTTGTAGGTTTCAAGCCAACTTTTGGTTTGTTCAGCCAATTCGCTGTGATGTTGGGCAGAAATTTGATATTTTTCGGTCAAGGCTTTCTGCAACTTATCCAATGCAATGTGTTTATCCATTGTGATTGAGGCTGAATTTTCGTCTTTTGAAACATCAACATTTACCACATTTTCTACCATTAGCAACGATGATTTTACTTTTGATTCGCAACTTGAACAGGTCATTCCTGTTACTTGATATGTATGTACCATAATCTTACATTTTAAAAGTTAATAACTATGGTACAAAGTTCCGAAGCTATTTGTTCATTGTTGTTGTGGTATTTTGGGTTTGAGTTGTAACATTTATAAGTCTTCAATCTGCTTCCGTTTTTTGTCTTTCAATTGCTTGTAATGCGAAGGCGAAAAGCCTGTTACCTTTTTGAACTGATTGCTCAAATATGCCACACTGCTATAATTCATCTGAAAAGCAATTTCATTCAGTGTCAATTCATCATACAGAAGCAATTCTTTCACCTTTTCAATTTTTTGGTTAATAAAGTATTTCTCAATGGTCGTATCTTCTACTTCCGAGAACAAATTGCTAAGAGATGAATAATCTTGTGTTAACTGTTTTGACAAATAATCAGAAAGATTGGTGTTGAGTTGGGCATTTTGTTGATGCACCAATTCAATTATTAAAGTTTTAATTTTATCAATTAATCGGCTTTTCTTGTCATCAATCAGTTCAAAACCAAAACCTTTCAGGTGTTCTGCAATTTCACTTTTTTGCCTTTCTGAAATGGGTGTTACTTCTACTTCGCCTAAATCAACTGCGAGTAGTTGAAGTCCGAGTTTTTCCAACTCAGACTTCACTACCATTTTGCAGCGACTACACACCATATTTTTGATGTAGAGCTTCATTTATTCAATGGTTTCAACCGTTTTACCACAAGTGAGCATTTTAGAACCATAGTATGGGTTCTTCACTGCATTTTCCTTGCTCAACCAATTAGCACCTTTACCATTGTTTGCCATTGGGCAATGTTGGTAATATGTAGGTGTTTCTTGTTTGGAAACTTTCAAGAGTTGATACATATTGTCAGACAAGGTATTGAAATGGTCTCTTTGATGCCCAACATCTTTGGTTTCTTCAATGTGTTCGGTATCAAATATCAAGTCCTTCATTACTTTCATCCAAACAGTATGTTCTTCATTGGAAAGTTTGTTCATCTGCACGGCATTAAGAGCGTTGAGCAATTCTTTTGCTTTGGCAGAAGCCAAGTTTCCATCAGATTTTACCAAAGCATCTTTAAGTGCGAAATAGTTTTCAAAAACTGATTTGAGTTGATTTACTTCTTGCTTTGTTTCTGTTGACTTGTCAGTTGCCCCACCGTGATTGTGATTAGAATGGTTGTCTATCGTTTCTACTTTTACCGTTTCCGATTTTTTCACACGGTCGTATTGACAGCATTCAGGAAGTTTCGCATAGACATCATCAGGTGCAAGAAATTTTTCGCTATCATAACCCGCCAATGCAATGCGTTTCAAAACTTCATCTTGATTGGTCTTGCTTGGGTCGTAAGTAAGAGTAGCCATTTTGGTATCTTTGTTCCAATCTACCTGCGCTACTTTCTTAATGTTTCCTGCTTTTTCAATGGTCGTTTTACACATACCACAGTTACCGTAAATTTTTACGCTTTCGGTTTTAGCGTTTTTGATTTGAGCGTTACACGCTGTAAACGATAGCAATAGTGTTATTGCCATCAATATTTTTATTGATTTCATTTTTTTAAAATTAAATGTTGAATGAAAAATTGTGATTGAAAGCTAATAATTGCGTTCAATTGGACAGACCTTTGGCTGTCAAGGCAAGAAATCAGCCTATTTTTGGCGGTAGCCAAATAGAAATGAAACCTGATGAATAAAAGCTATCTTGGTAATAAAAATTTGGCTTGTTGGGGATTAACTTAATTCCTGAAAATTTGATTAAGAATGGAATAGTAAAATTTGTATGGTTTGAAGGACAATGACAGTTTGAGTTGCCACATTTTCCATCACAATCTTTTCCGTGCTTATTGCATTGTCCTTTTTCTGTGTCGCAACACTCTTTTTTTTCCGCTTCGGTGTCGGATTGTTTGGTGCAATTATTTTCTATGTTTTCAGATTTTGACCCACAAGCATAGATGTCTGTTGGTGTCAGTAAGAAACCAATCAGGGTTAATAATGCTATGTAAATAAATCTTATCATACTGTTTCAAAACGCAAATTTACAAATTTTTTCGGTCAAGCGTTGGCAAAAAACAGCTCTTTTGGTTTTTAGGGTTGGCTTGCGTATCGGCAAAAACCAAATGTGCTGTTTGTGCGGTCGGCTTTTTACAATGAGGCACAACGGAAAAAGTATTTGCGAAGGGTGGGCTAAATTGAACCAATAGTTCAATTTCGACCAACCGTAGCAGATGCTTTTTCAATGAAACTAAATTACTCAAAATAGTTGAATTGAAAAGCATATGCGGCTAAATATTCCTGCTTTTTAATTCAACACATTAACCCCGCCTTTTGCAAATACTATGTTAGCTGACGTTTTTATTCTTTTGTATAAAATTCATAAGTCGTTTTAGCAATATCAGCAATTATTTCCTCACCCTTGTTGAATTCTTCCGAAGTATTGTGTATGAATACAGTTATATAAATTTTTTGATTATTAGGAAGTTGCATTATGCCTACATTGTTTATTGCGCCTGTGATTCCATCATCATTTGTGAAAGAAGTGCCAGCTCTCTGTGCAATTTTAACATTAGGTAGTTTGCCTTTTAATCGTTTCACACCTGTTTTGCTATTAACCATAGATTCATATAGCCATTTCGTATTTTCAGAGTTTAACATTTTTCCTTCGGAAAAGTTCTTTAAAAGTTTCGTGAATGAATTTGGTGTTGATTTGTTAATAAATTGAGAATTCCAGTCTTTGTGCATTTCATCTTCATTGTTCTTAATGACAAAGTTTTCATCATCAATAAATTTTTCTACGGCGTTAGTTCCACCTATTAAACGGAGTAGAATATCAGTCATATTGTTGTCGCTGTAAACAATCATCCAATGAAGTGCTTCTTCTAATGAAATTGAAATGTTTCCGTTTGGGTATTTTTCTTTAAATGGACTCCAAGTATTTTCCAGCAATTCTTCTTTTTTTATGAAGATTTGTTGTTGCATTAATAGTTCACCATTTTCAACTTTGTGTAGTATTGTCAAAGCAATTGGAAATTTAAAAGTGCTCAGTAAAGGGTAAGATTTATTTCCATTAATTTCGATGATGTTGTTATTTTCGTCAATAATTGAGATGCCAAAATCACCTTTTTTGGATGAGATGATTTTTTCTATTTGATACTTTAGGTTATTATCATGTACCGTAGCACATGAATTGATTATTAGAAACGTAAATGAAATTATTATCAGTTTTAATGTATTCATTTTCATGAGTTTGTTTAAAATGCCAGCTAACGGTCAGGGTATTGCCGAAGGCGGGGCTTCTCAGCACCCAACTTCAACCCAAATACCATACTTCAAAGGTAAACAAATTTTTCTAAAATGCAAATATCCCCCGCTTGCGACAATACCTTGTTACCAGCTGTACTATTTTTTGTCTTTTCCGCATAGTTTTCAGTCCGCACGTTTTTCACATTTTCAGCGTTCAAGTCCACAATTTGACAGTTTAGTTTTTCAGCCTTTAAGTCAGTTCCGAAATCCATTCGTTTTTCCGCTTTTCGTCAGTTTGAGGTTCTTTCCTTTCAGATTTTTCCTCTCTTTTTAGATTTTAAAAGTCCAACATTCAGTCGAGTGTTACGAGTTATCAGCTGTACTCTCCAACATTTTTTAAGAGTCGGCTCATTCAAATATGCTTTCAAGTCGTCCGTTGTAGAAAATGAATTTAGACCCTCTAACACATTCTGCTCAACTGGGTCTGAATTCAGTTTCTTATTATTCACAATTTAGAGCGTTTTGAATCGTTTCAGTTCCTTAGCGAAATGTTTGGAGTGTATAGCTGGTAACGTTTTGCAGCTTGGCGAAGTGGCGGACTTTGAAGCACTTACTTTCAATTTAGCAATAATGTTCATTTGAAAACCAAATGTTCAATTTAGCACTAAACCCGCCATTTTGCCAAACTGCTGTTAGCAAATCGGTTTTCAATTCCATTCTATGTTTAATTTATCTAATTCGGTTCTCAATTCGGTTAGTGAATTCGGATCAATTATTTGAGTATTGATTGTTAATTCATCTTTTTCTGATTTTATAATATAGTCACCAGCAAAGTTTTTGATTTGCTTTATATCATTAAGATTTATTTTCTTTCCAAATGGTCTATTCTCCATAATAAATCCGTTTTCTATTGATAAATATTTGTATTGTCGTTGGTAAAAGTATAAACTCAAGTAAATAACAGAAATTACAATCCAACCATAATCTAACCAACTCGTTTTTTCTTTTGTTAGAATATTAATAAAGAACCAAGCAAACCAAATCAATCCGAAAATTAGGTTTATATTCATTTGCTTTTTTTTATAACTTATTTTCATATCATTTTAACTTTTGCGTTCTGTTTTAAACTGTTTGCTAACGGAAAAAGTATTTGCGAAGGGCGGGCTAAATTGGACTTTAAGTTCAATTCAGCACAACCGTAGCGAATGCTTTTTCCGTATTGCTAATTTAAGAAAAAAAGTAATACGGAAAAGCAGAGGCGGATAAATATACCCAAATTTTCAATTCAACACCTTAATCCCGCCTTTTGCAAATACTATGTTAGCAGAAGTTGTTTTTAGTTTTTGTAGATTGTCGCTATTATTTCCTTGTTACTTTCTTTTATTTGGTCTATAATTATTCAGGCAACCTCAGTTGAAATTTTTATTGATATCCAGTTTAAAGGGATTCCATTTTCTATTTTTCTCACTTCTTCTATTTGCTCTATTTTTTGGCTTTTTTTAAATCCGTGAAAATTTAGCATAATTATTTTTCGATTTCAATATTTCCTTCAATTAATTCTCCTATTATAAAGAAACCTTGATTTATATTTTTGTAGAATCGTAGATTAAGAATTTTCCAACTGCGGATTGACTTGTGGTTTCCATTATTTATTCAGTTTCGAGAAAAATTTTTGCAAAATATTTTTTCTATCATTTTCAGCAGGTTCATACGGCTCATAGATTCCATAAATTAAATTTGAAAATTCTCCAGCAGAAAATCTTACAATTTTATTTCCAGAACTTATTTCGAAAACATCAAAATCATATTTTTTTTGTGGAGTGGATCTTGAATTTGGATTTTTTCTCCAGTATTTTTCCAGTTAAAATCCCAAATATTTAAATTTTCTATAAAATATGGTTCACTCTCAACAATAGTTTTTTTGAACTGCCAAACTTCTTTCATTTTTTACAGGGAATTTGGTTACAATTTCTGCTAACGTTTCTCAGCTATACGCAGGCAGGGATTTTAACCACTGAACTTCCTACGAAGAACTGAACTTCAAATTTACCACTTTCCTGTCTTACGAAGCACGAACCCCCTGCTTGCGTATAGGTGATGTTATGCGGTCGGCTTTCATTTTCTCTTCTTTCTCGTTAATTTGTCAAGCAAAGTTACTAAATTTGCAGTCAAGCAATTTCAATTTTTGAATTATGAATTGTGATTTGAATTCAAGTATTCACCTGTAAGAAGTTACTAATGACAAAAAAGAAATTGCCCGTTCGTTTTACGGGTCAGCACTTTACTATTGATAAAGTGCTAATAAAAGATGCAATAAGACAAGCAAATATAAGTAATCAGGATACGGTTTTAGATATTGGGGCAGGCAAGGGGTTTCTTACTGTTCATTTATTAAAAATCGCCAACAATGTTGTTGCTATTGAAAACGACACAGCTTTGGTTGAACATTTACGAAAATTATTTTCTGATGCCCGAAATGTTCAAGTTGTCGGTTGTGATTTTAGGAATTTTGCAGTTCCGAAATTTCCTTTCAAAGTGGTGTCAAATATTCCTTATGGCATTACTTCCGATATTTTCAAAATCCTGATGTTTGAGAGTCTTGGAAATTTTCTGGGAGGTTCCATTATCCTTCAGTTAGAACCTACACAAAAGTTATTTTCGAGGAAGCTTTACAATCCATATACCGTTTTCTATCATACTTTTTTTGATTTGAAACTTGTCTATGAGGTAGGTCCTGAAAGTTTCTTGCCACCGCCAACTGTCAAATCAGCCCTGTTAAACATTAAAAGAAAACACTTATTTTTTGATTTTAAGTTTAAAGCCAAATACTTAGCATTTATTTCCTGTCTGTTAGAGAAACCTGATTTATCTGTAAAAACAGCTTTAAAGTCGATTTTCAGGAAAAGTCAGGTCAGGTCAATTTCGGAAAAATTCGGTTTAAACCTTAATGCTCAAATTGTTTGTTTGTCTCCAAGTCAATGGGTAAACTGTTTTTTGGAAATGCTGGAAGTTGTCCCTGAAAAATTTCATCCTTCGTAGTTCAAAGTCGGGTGGTTGTCAAGGTGATTTTTTTTGGTTTGGTGTCGTCTTTTAAGCTGCCGCATAACACACAAATATACGAAATATTTCCAATCAGAAAAATATTTAATTAATTTCTTAAAAAGAAATCAATTAAAATATTGATAACTAAACACATAAATAAAAAAACATTATTGCGTATTTTCTATTATCTTTATAAACAAACCATAATCATAAGAGAAAAAACAAACATCTAATACGCATAATTATTTAGAGGTCAAAATATTTTTTTTCACCACAACAAAACACTTCTAATATCTTGCACCAATTCTCTAAATTCCTCATTTAAAAAATCACCGTTAAAATTAGCAATATTTTTAGCATAGATTATTTCCCCTCCAAAACGAGGTAACATATTTTTTGCTACTTCTAGAGCGGATTTGCCTCCCATTTTCCCAGGAGAGGAACTTAGGAGCACCACTTTTTTATTTTCCAAAAAACTTCTTTTATAGCGAGAGAGCCAGTCTATAATATTTTTGAAAAATGCTGTTAGATTACCATTGTGTTCCGCTACAGAAATCATAACTACCTCGGATTCAAATATTAAATTATACAACATCTCCACATCTTTCGGGAAGCCCTTTTGTTCTTCGTCTATACCATACATAGGGATTTCATATTGCGTAAGAAAAAGTTCGTTAAAACCCAATTCTTGCGAAAGATATCCAATCAACTTCTGATTAATAGACACACTACTATTACTTCCTGCTATACTTATATATTTCATTGTTTTAAATAATTTTACGGCAAAGATAGCTTCTTGCAACTATAAACTCTATTAACATAGGTTAAGAATTTTAAAACAAGTGTTAATTATTTTGTTAATTTTGCAGCTCATTGTTTGATTGATGAATGTTATTGCAAGACAAGGTATAAAGTACTCTATAATAGGCTACTTAGGCTTTTTAATAGGCACTCTATCTTCTGTATTCCTATTCCCTCACGATTATGAGTTTTATGGAAAACTGAGATACATTCTGCCTATGGCGGAAACTTTTCTACCAATCGTTGTCTTTGGAATTTCTTTTTCTAATGTTAAATTCTTTTTTTCCGCAGAAAAACAAGGGCTCAACCAAAGCATGCTCTCTCTCTCTCTGCTAGCTGTAGTTTTTAATTTTATAGTATTTTCTGGAGCATTCTTTCTAGCTTGTTTCTTATTTCCTAGTCTTAAAGAAACTCAGTTTTGGAATATGAAATACCTCATATTACCATTACTTTTTCTACTTTCCATTTCCTCAGTCCTCAACAAATACATTTCAAATTACAAAAGAATAGCAATACCTAACATTTTCGAAAACTTATTCCCTAAAATCGCTAATATAGGAGCATTTTCGTTGTTTTTCTTTCTAGGAATTCCAGAATACGGTGCTTTAGCTTTTTTTCTAGGAATATTTGTATTGTCTCTAGCTGGATATTTTTGGTATAATAAAAAATTAACTGGGTTTAAATGGGATTTTTCCACACAGTTTTTTAGGACTAATAATACTTGGAAAAAATTTTTAGAGTACAGTTTTTATGGCTTTTTAGGAAACATTGGTAACTATATTGCTATCAAGATAGACAATGTAATGATAAGCGAATTTCTCAACTTTACCCTAAATGGTGTTTACTCCAACATTTATTCTATCTTACAACTCATTGCCGTACCTGCTATGGGGCTTTACACCATCTACGCTCCACTGATAAACCAATGTTTTGAAGAAAACGACATGGCTAAACTCCAAGCCTCTCATCAAAAAACTTCTCTTAACCTTTTCTGTATAGGGATTATTCTTTACACTTGTCTTTTAGCTGGATTTCCATTTTTAGGACAGATGATTAAAAACGGAAACGAACTATTAGACCACCAATACCTACTATGGATACTAGGTCCTGCTATTCTTTTTGATTTAGCTACAGGTTTCAATGGGCATATCATTTCCATGTCTAAATACTTCAAGTTCAATATAGTAGTTATGCTATTTTTAGCATTTGCTACAGTAGGACTTAATCTCGTATTTTTACGCTATACCGACTTAGGAATTATGGGAATAGCCTTAGCAACCGCTATTTCTCTCACCACTTTTAACATTATTAAAATTATATTCAACCGAATATATTTTGGGGTATTTCCACTTTCTTTAAAGATGCTATATATGTCTTTATTATGTGGTGGAACAATACTACTGACATACAATCTACCTGCTTCACCTTGGGCAATAATGGACTTTATTTATCGTCCTGCACTTGCACTTAGTATTATTCTTTTAGGTAACTATATGCTCAAAATTTATCCAACCCAACAACTCATTGCTCCTCTATTAAAAAAATTGAAACGATAATTTTTGAAAACTCATTTTTCACACATCTATTACCCTTATTTATAATCAATCTAAACTCATTAAAACCACTATTCCGTATAAAATTTGTATTTTTGTGGATATTAAATTTTTAATACGGAAAACAAACCATTTATAATATGACTTTTGATTTTGATATGATTAAGAAAGTTTACTCTGATTTTGAAAATAGAGTAAACGCTGCGAGAGAGTTTATGGGAAGACCTCTTACCTATTCTGAAAAAATCCTTTGTGCTCACCTTTTTTCTGAACAGAAACCAGAAGCGTTCAAGAGAGGAGAATCTTATGTAGATTTTGCTCCAGATAGAGTAGCAATGCAAGATGCTACAGCACAGATGGCTCTTTTACAGTTTATGCAAGCAGGTAAGGCTAAAGTAGCTGTACCTTCTACAGTACACGCAGACCACCTTATACAGGCTCGTGTAGGAGCAGATAAAGATTTACAAGAAGCTGAAAATAAAAATAACGAAGTTTATCAATTCCTTCAATCGGTATCTAACAAATATGGTATTGGATTCTGGAAGCCGGGAGCTGGGATTATCCACCAAGTAGTGTTAGAAAACTATGCATTCCCTGGTGGTATGATGATTGGTACTGACTCTCACACGCCTAATGCTGGTGGTTTGGGTATGGTAGCCATAGGTGTAGGTGGTGCTGATGCTGTAGATGTAATGGCAGGAATGCCGTGGGAACTAAAATTCCCAAAAATGATTGGTATCAAACTTACAGGTAAACTTAATGGTTGGACTTCTGCTAAAGATGTTATCCTAAAAGTAGCAGGTATCCTTACTGTAAAAGGAGGTACAGGTGCCATTGTAGAATACTTTGGCGAAGGTGCAGAAGCTTTATCTTGTACAGGTAAAGGTACTATCTGTAATATGGGTGCAGAGATAGGTGCTACTACTTCTATATTTGCTTACGATAATAATATGGGCGAGTATCTTCGTTCTACAGGTAGAGCAGATTTAGCCGAGGCTGCCGATGCTATCAAAAATGTACTTCGTGCAGATGAAGAGGTTTACGCTAATCCTGAAAAATATTACGACCAAGTTATTGAAATCAACCTTTCTGAATTAGAACCACACTTAAACGGACCTTTCTCTCCAGATATTGCAACACCTATTTCAAAAATGAAAGAGGAAGCAGAGAAAAACGGTTGGCCTACTAAGGTTGAAGTAGGGTTAATTGGCTCTTGTACTAACTCTTCTTACGAAGATATTTCTCGTGCTGCTTCCGTAGCGAAACAAGCTCAAGAGAAAAACTTAAAAGTAGCTGCCGAATACACCATCACTCCAGGTTCTGAACAAGTAAGATTTACTGTAGAAAGAGATGGCTATTTAGATACTTTTGATAAAATCGGAGGTAAAGTATTTGCTAATGCTTGCGGACCTTGTATCGGACAATGGGCTAGAGAAGGTGCTGAGAAACAAGAAAAAAATACGATTGTACACTCATTCAACAGAAACTTCTCTAAGAGAGCAGATGGTAACCCTAACACTTATGCTTTCGTAGCTTCTCCAGAATTAGTAACGGCGTTAGCTATTGCAGGAGATTTAACTTTTGACCCTAGAAAAGACAAATTAACTAACCAAAACGGAGAAGAAGTTTTATTAGACGAACCTCAAGGGTTTGAACTTCCTCCAAGAGGATTTGATGTTGAAGACGCAGGCTATATTGCTCCAGCTGAAGACGGTTCTCAAGTTCAAGTAAAAGTAGCTCCAGAGTCTGACAGACTACAATTACTAGACGCTTTCCCTGCTTGGAACGGAGAAAATGTAATGGGAGCTAAACTGTTAATTAAAGCCTTTGGTAAGTGTACTACAGACCACATTTCTATGGCTGGACCTTGGTTAAAATATAGAGGACACCTAGATAATATCGCTAACAATACCCTTATTGGTGCTGTAAACGCATTCAATATGGAAACCAACAAGGTTAAAAACGAACTTACTGGTGAGTATATGGAAGTTCCTGCATCAGCGAGAGCTTACAAAGCGGCTGGTATCAAAACGGTTATCGTTGGGGATAACAACTATGGCGAAGGTTCTTCTCGTGAGCACGCTGCAATGCAACCTAGACATTTAGGAGCTATGGCGGTTTTAGTAAAATCTTTCGCTCGTATCCACGAAACTAACCTTAAAAAACAAGGTATGTTAGCTCTTACTTTTGCAAACGAAGCTGATTATGACAAAATCAAAGAAGGAGATACTTTCAACTTTGTAGATTTAGCTGAATTTGCTCCAGGTAAGCCTGTTACTATTGAGTTAGTACACACAGATGGATCTAAAGATACTATCTTAGCTAACCACACTTACAATGATGGACAAATAGGTTGGTTTAGAGCTGGTTCTGCATTGAACTTGATTAAGCAACAACAACAAAAATAATCTGTAATCTGTATAATAAAAAAGCAGAGCCAATGGCTCTGCTTTTTTATTATTTATTTTTATTATGCTGTGATAATTTTTTTAAACACAAGGTTTCAATCCTATTTTTTCTGCTTCTTTTATCACGAAATCTTTAGCTTCTTCGGGAGTGTTAGAAATTTCACCTTCCAAAATTGCTTCTTTTACTTTTTCCTTTAAAATCCCAATTTCTCTACCTGGTTTTAGTTGAAACAAAGCCATTATTTCCTCCCCAGAAATAGGCGGCTGAAAATTTCTTATTTGGTCTTTCTCCTCCACCTCTTTTATTTTTTGAGCAACATACTCAAAGTTCTTTCTAAAGCGTTCTTGCTTTTTGGCATTTTTAGTAGTAATATCAGCCTTACATAGTGTGAATAAATCCTCCAAATCTTCCCCTGCATCAAACAATAAGCGTCTAAGAGCAGCATCAGAAGTATCATCTGTTACTAGAGCAATAGGTCTAGATGAAAGTTTCACCATCTTTTGCACATACTTTAAGTCTGCCCCTAGAGGCAACTTCAATCGCTGGAAAAGAGGTTTAGCCATTTTAGAACCTAAAAACTCGTGTCCGTGGAATGTCCAGCCAATACCATCTACAAATTTCTTGGTAGGAGCTTTCCCTATATCGTGCAACAGTGCCGACCATCGTAACCAAAGTTTATCCGTATGTTTAGATATGTTATCTACTACTTCTAGTGTATGGTAAAAATTGTCTTTATGCGTTTGTCCTTCTATTTCTTCTATACCTTTAAGAGCGGTAAGTTCGGGGATAATCTTCTCTAAAAGTCCCGTATCGTCTAAGAGCTTCAAGCCTATAGATGGTTTTTCGGAAAGCATTATTTTATTAAACTCTACCATAATACGCTCCATTGAGACGATTTTTATCCTGTCCGCTTCCTGTTTTATCGCATCTAGAGAATTTTGTTCCACCTTAAAATTAAGCGTAGAAGCAAATCTAATCGCTCTCATCATTCTAAGAGGATCATCAGAATAAGTTTGCAGAGGCTCTAGTGGGGTTTTCAGAATTTTTGACTCTAAATCTTGTACTCCACCAAAAGGATCCACCAAACGCCCAAAGTCTTCCTTTCCTAAAGAGATTGCCATCGCATTGATGGTAAAATCACGGCGTTTTTGGTCATCTTCTAGGCTTCCTTGCTCCACAGCAGGCTTTCGGCTATCTTCCGAATAGCTTTCTTTTCTCGCACCTACAAATTCCAATTCTAGCCCTTTCCACTTTATCATAGCAGTCCCATAGGTCTTGAATACCGATACTTTCAGATTAGAATCCAGCTCCTTTGCTACCGCTTGTGCCAACTCTATCCCACTTTGCTCCGTTACAAAATCTATATCCGTAGGCACTTGTCGTTTCATAAGCAAATCCCTCACATAGCCTCCCACAATGTACGCCGTCTGCCCTCTCTCCTCCGCTACTTTAGAGATAGTTTTAAATAGTTTAAGATTTCTATTCTGATTAAGATTGATATATTTTTCCATGAATTCTAAGAACCAACTAGCTATTTAACCCTGCAAAGATAAAAAAGAGAAAACAAACCCCCACCCTTTTGTGCCCAATAATTAGGGCGTATCCCTCGCCGAAGCATTCCCTACCGCTCGGGTCAGGCTTTCGGCTTTATCTTTTTCTCGTCGTTCCTCCTCAAAAAAGGATACCGCCTCTATCCTTTACGCTTTAATATCCGTTTCTGTATGGAGTTATGGTTTCATTTTAGTACTTTTGCAGAGGAGAAGTCAACACCTTTATTATGAGTATTAACTTACTTCCGTTCATTTTAGAATTAAAAACAATAAAACACTTATGCAACTCATACACCGCAACCTACTTATTGGCATACACGACGCACTTAGAGAAACCTTTTTTGAAAAAAACAAATACGCCGACAAAGTCATAGAACGACTGCTAAAAGCCAACAAAAAATGGGGAAGCCAAGATAGAGCGGTAGTTTCAGAGATATTTTATAACATTATCCGTTGGAAAAAACGCCTAGAATACTATATGGGCGAAGGCGTAAAGCCCAACAATATCTATAGGCTTATCCTTGCTTATCTGCTTTGGAGCAAAACGCATTATAAAAAGTTTGAAGAATTTGACGGAATTAAAATAGCCGACATCATCACCAAACTGAAAAAAAATACCGTCCCTACCAAAGCCATAGAACATTCTATCCCTGAATGGCTCGCGGAAACACTAGAAAAAGAACTTGGCGAAGCATGGGAAAAAGAAATGATAGCCCTTAACCAACAAGCAGCTACTGTACTAAGAGCCAACACACTCAAGACAACGCCAAAGGAGTTGGTAGCAGACTTAAACGACGAGGGCGTGGAATGCCACAACCTCAAAAACTACCCTGAAGCCATAGAGCTAAAGGAAAAGAAAAATGTTTTCCTTACCTCTGCTTTTAAAGACGGATTGTTTGAAGTACAAGATGCAGGGTCTCAAAAAATTGCTCATTTCTTAGAGGTTAAAGAAGGTATGAGAGTGGTAGATGCTTGTGCAGGTGCAGGCGGCAAGACACTTCACATCGCTGCCCTGATGAAAAACAAAGGGCAAATTATTGCTTTAGATATTTTTGAGTGGAAACTTGCCGAGCTGAAACGCCGAGCTAAAAGAGCGGGAGCTCACAACATAGAAACTAGATTTATAGAGGACAACAAAGTTATTAAAAGGCTACACGATAAAGCCGACCGCCTCTTGCTAGATGTACCTTGTTCTGGATTGGGCGTTCTAAAAAGAAACCCCGATTCTAAATGGAAAATAGATACCGATTTTATAGAAAGAATAAAGACAGAGCAGCAACAAATCCTCCAAGATTATTCTAAAATCCTAAAAAAAGGAGGTAAGATGGTGTATGCTACCTGCTCTATCCTACCATCAGAAAACCAAAATCAGGTAAACACATTCTTGGCTACAAACCCTAACTTTAGACTTATCAAAGACCAAAGCCTCCTCCCTAGCGAGGGCTACGATGGTTTCTACATGGCTCTTATAGAAAGATTGGAAGATTAACAGTAAAGCATTATAAGGTCGTTTAAAACAAGTTTAAACGACCTTTTTTAGTTTTAAAAACACCTAGAGTTTCTAATTTATCAAAAAAAACTTGCATACTTCCGCAAAAGGTAATATGTTTGTCATAGTTTTTATGACACACCATATCAATAACATACAACTAAGTGTAAAAAAATTGCAAAATTATTTGGCTAGCTCAAATAATTTCGTAAACACACACACACACACACACACACACACACACAAATAGTTTCGTGGGTATGCGTTGTATTATATAGAAATTTACTTAAACTTTTATCGTTAAACCCAAATACGGTTCCGCCAACTTTCGTTGGGGGCTTTTCGTATTTACACCATTCTAAATTTAGCTTTCATCAATACTTACTAAAAGCACCATTGTTTTGTCTCATAACATGGTCGTTCTTGTTGGGTGCTTTTAGTGCTCAGGGGGAGTGTAATGCTCTTTCTGTTTTAGCCTTCCTCCTCGTTTTGTGTGTGTTGAGAGGGGGGAGGCATTTTTTTAGGGTAGAGGATAGATTTCAGAGTTTAGAACTTAGTACAGCCTCATCAACCCTTAAACCGAACCTCCAACCTCTAAAATCCAATATCTAACCTCTATAATCTTAAACAATTAAATATCAACAATTCTAAAATTAAATGTTATGAAAACAAAAACAACCAAACTAAGTGTATGTGCCTTTTTAGGTCTAGGTTTAATGGCTTATGGGCAGTATGATGGTAAAGTAGGCATCAATGAATCTCAGCCCCAAGCCACTTTAGAAATAAAACCGAATACCGCTAATAGTCTAAGCACGGCTTCTACTGTAGAAGGGGTGCTAATTCCTAGGGTCAGCCGTTTGAGAGCTGCCAACATGGGGTCGGGTGTAGCGGAATCTACTTTGCTTTACATTAGCTCTGTGGCAGACGGTACTGCTTCGGGAACCACAGCTAATGTAGATGCTACGGGCTTTTACTTCTTTAAAGGAGGGGTTTGGGTAAAGTTGGGAGCAGAAGCTACTAGTACTACAGGAGGAGCTACGCTACAATCTATTACTGGTAATATTAGAGAAGTAGCACATGCCAATATTGCAGAATGGAGCGTGCCTAATACTTTTGCTTTAGCACAAACTGGAGACCAGCAAATAGTCCTTCCAGACCCTAAAAAATATATAGGGAAAATAATTTCTGTAAACAATCAGCACAATACTGCATTAGCTTACTCTGGAACCAATCAGCCTAAGAATGTTAACGCTTTGGCTTCTGGCAAAGCCCATATCCTCATGGCAGGATTACAAGATCCAAAAGATGAAAATAGTGCTATTTGGTACCTTATCGGCGGTAGCTACTAGGTATTATCTTAAATTATATCGTTATGAAAAAAATCATCTTATTAGGGTTATTGGCTTTTTTTACAGCTAATGCCCAAATTCAAGTTCAAAATCAATCTACTAATACTATAGGAGGAGAAAACCCCTTTATGGACGCCTCTTATTTTAATCAGTTTTCTAATACTCTAGGAAAGGGGTTGTATTTTCCTACTACCAATTTAACCACTTGGGAATTTAAACTCTCCTCAATTGATCCAGGTAAGTTTTCTAACTACTTTGATGGTATGGTGGTGTATAACTCGGGGACAGGTCTTACGGTATCTGATACCAGTAAGGGAGGAAAGCAAGTGAGTGTAAGCCCAGGGTTCTATTACTTTAAAAATCCTAATCAAACTTTTCCTACGGGCAGTGTTGCCAATGGGGAATGGGTAAGATTGAGTAGTGACGGAGGGGTATCTACTAACCTCTACACTGCAGATGGCACTCTAGCAGGGAATAGAACGGTAACTCTAGGGTCTAATAATCTAGTGTTTAAGGGAGCAGGGAATATAGGGATTGGTACTGATGTCCCAACTACTAAGCTAGATGTGGCTGGAGGAGTAAAGATAGCAGACGGCACCCAAGGCGAAGGAAAAGTTTTAACGAGTGATGCCGAAGGTAAAGCTAGTTGGACAAGTACCGCTCTAAAAGCTCCTAACTATGCTGTCCCTGACGCGATATGGAGTGGTGATGGAAAACCATATGAAATAGACTTGCAAGATGCAGTGGTTTACGGTCCCTATACTGTTCCTAAAACAGGCTGGTACACTTTAGTTTCCAGATGGTTTTATATGCAAAATAACAACATCAATAATGGAGGAAATGCAGATGAAGGCTCTGCATCAGCATGGATACAAATAACGGATTTAAATTATTTCTCAATGGATGTGCATAATCTCTTTTATGAAGATAGAAAAGTTGTAAATACTTATTTTGCAACTACTACTGGTAATGGGGCATTTATTTATTTAAAACAAGGCACAAATTATTATATACATCAGCATACAAGATATACAATGAAACCTGCAACAGGAGAACGAAACTTTCGTTTACATTTTGTACAATAATTATCATATAAATATCTAACATTTATCTAACATTAAAATTTTACACTTATGAATACACTAAAAGCATGGTTGCGTCCCAACCTATTGACCAAAGATGACCCTAACGATTTTGTAGCCGTACCCCTTCTAGGTGGTAGTCTTGGCATTACAGAAATCATAGAAGCCCTTAAAAAAGAAGGCATGGAGATACAAACTGAAACGGCAGTAGATATTATCACTCGTTTTAACCGCAAAGCCTCGGAATTGGTACTTAATGGGTATAGCGTAAATACAGGACTGGTGTATATGCGTCCTGCCATTAAAGGCGTATTTTACGATAAGACTTGGGATAAGGAGAAGCATTCGGTGTATGTAAATGTGAACCAAGGTCTAGACCTTAGAAAAGCGGTAGCAGACACTAAGGTAGAAATCCTAGGTGAACAATCTAGTCCAATGAGTGTGTTCAGCATTACCGACAAAGCCACAGGCAAAGCAGACGGCACACTCACTAAAGGTAAGAATGCCGAAATTAAAGGCACTTATATTAAAATAGACGGCGACAGTCCTAAAAATGGTATCGTCTTTAAAAACTTAGACACTCAGCAAGAAGTGAAACTCTCAGCAGAACATATTGTGCTTAATGAGCCGTCAAGGTTACTCATACTGGTTCCTGCAGATTTAGAAGCAGGTAATTATGAGCTAAGTATTACCACACAAAGCAGCACGGGTTCCGTTTTACTAAAGGAACCAAGAACAGAACGACTGCCTAATCCCGTGGTTATTGTCTAGTAAAAAGTATTTTAATAAAACTAAGGCTACTCATTAGATGAGTAGCCTATTTTGTTACCTTTTACCGAATGCTACAGAACAGAGTATCTGTCCTTACCGTAACGGGGTGTCTGTCCTTAGGCTAACGGATAGTCTGTTACGGTAAGGACAAACATGCTGTTGAAATTCACTAGAGAGGTTTATTTCTAACCATTAAGTCAAGTATGTAGTTTTAATCTAAAACCACCCACTGATTATTCTTAAAAACTACAGTGATATGAGCTTTTTCTTTATCATTATGCTTTATCATTACTTCTATCTTATCATTTTTAATTGAAACAAAATCCAATAAATAGACTGGCTTTTTTTCTTCTGAAAGATTAAAGCTAAATTTCATTGAATCAGCATTAAAATAATTCTCATCTAAAAGCCCTCCTGTTACTACTGTTGTGTTTTTAACTTTATAAAGCGGTTCATAGGCCTCTGTAGAATTTATACTAATTTCTTTTGCTTCGGTATTAGGAGCCATTGTACCATTAAAACGATCATCGTTACCACAGATAGAATGCTGCTTTTCCACTGCAATGTAAAGGGTGTCAGATTCAGGTAATCTGTTCACTACTTCGTGTATGAGTAAATTGGCAAGCTTTTTAACCTCTTTTGTTTTTTGAATTACTAGCGATTTATCTTCTTTCGGTAATGGCTTAGGGTTAGATTTCTCCCCTTTGCACGCCACTAGCAAAGTAATTACTACCATTAAAAAGGAATAACCTATTTTTTTATACTGATGTATCATATCTTTAAATTATTTTTTATTGAAACAGGTAATTATTCTTTATAATTCTCATCATAAAACCTCTCCAAATTTATCTATACTCTCCAATATTTTTTGGTAAATGATATTGAGGCTTTCATCAGAAATGGTATAAGGCGGTAATACATAAATCGTATTACCCACAGGGCGAAGAATTACCCCTTGCTCTATAAAAAACTGATATAGCCTGTTTCTTAAATTTCCATAATAATCGTGCTTACCGTCTACCTCTAACTCAAATGCTAAAATAACACCTAGCACTCTAGCATTAGCCACTTTCTTCCCTTCTAATTGTTTCAAAAACTTCATATGAGACTGATGAACCCGTTTAATATGCCCTTGCATTTCGTCTGTAAGCAAGAGATTTATAGCCGCTAAAGCTGCCGCACAGCCCGTAGGATTAGCCGTGAAAGTATGCCCATGAAACAAGGCTTTATTAACATCATCATCATAAAACCCTTGAAACACCTCCTCCGAAAAGCTAGTAACCGCCATAGGTATAGTTCCCCCCGTTAGAGCTTTAGAAAGACACATCATATCTGGCTGTTGAGAAAGATATTCACAAGCGAAAGTTTTACCTGTTTTACCAAAGCCCGTCATAACCTCATCAGCTATGGTAAACACTTGGTTTTGTTTAGCAATAGTAATCAATTGATTGAGAGGCTCTGCATCGTACATTTGCATTCCTGCCGCACCAAGTATCAATGGTTCAAAAATAAAGCACGCAAACTCATCTGTTTTTACCAAAGTTTCAAATTGTTTAATGCATCTTTCCTCGTTTCCTTTGGTAGGTACAGGAATTCTTTCTACTTCTATAAGGGAGTTTTTAAATGCTTCGGTAAAAAATGAAATCCCACTAGCCGCCATTGCTCCAAAGGTATCTCCATGGAAAGCATTTTCAAAAGCAATAATCTTAGTTTTTTTTAAACCTTTGTTATAAAAAAATTGGAGGGCTGCCTTGATGGCTATTTCCACCGCTGTAGAACCATTATCCGAGTAAAATATTTTTTTTTGATTAGAGGGCAATAAACTTAATAACCGCTCTGAAAGTTCAATTGCTTTGGTATGCGTAAAACCTCCAAACAACACATGCTCTAAAGTATTAAGCTGGTTATAAATAACTTCTGCCAAAACAGGATTACTATGCCCAAACGGATTAACCCACCAACTGGCAATGCCGTCTATATAGCATTTGTCATTGGTATCCCATAAAAACTCGCCTTTACCTTTCACAATAACAGGGAGTTCTTTTAGCCCTTTATGTTGTGTGTAAGGGTGCCAATTGTATTCTAAATCTTTTTCGTTCCAATTCATTTTTTGAAAAAATTAGCATTAAAAATAGAAGCGTATTTTCGTACTGTTTCTTTATCCCATATAGGTTCTTCCGCTACCCTACCTATTACTTCCAGTTGAGTTTTAGAGATGATAATCTGTTCCGTAGAAGGATTGGCGTCTCCATTAAATACAATACCTAAAAAATCAACGCCTTTATTTTTAAGCACTTCGTAAGTCATTAAAGTATGGTTGATACTTCCTAAATAGTTTCTAGAAACTAAAACCACCTTATAATCTTCCTTAATAAAATCTAAAAAAGTATCCTTATCATTTATGGGAACCATCACACCGCCTGCACCTTCTATCACCAAATCGTTATCGGTAAGAGGTTCTACCATAGATTCAAGATTGATAGATATACCATCTAATTCTGCTGAATAATGCGGACTAGCAGGTGTATTAAGGGCATAAGCATTTGGGTGAAACGATACATCTGTACGAGTAACTAAATTTTTCACTTTATCTGTATCCGAAAAGTCTAAATCTCCTGCTTGTATAGGTTTCCAATAATCAGCTCCTAAAGCCTCTACCAATATGGCAGAAATCATAGTTTTGCCAACCTCTGTACCTATGCCTGTAACAAATAGTTTCATAAGTTTATTTCTTTACATTAGAAATGATAAAATCGTGGGCAATTTCTAAAGCTCCCGTTATCTCCGAAGGTGTGTTGTAAGCGTGTATGCAAAATCTCAATCGTTCCTTACCTTCGGGAACGGTAGGCGAGAGTATTGCTTTGGCAATGTAGCCGTTTTCTTCCAAAGTTTTAGACAATAGTTTAGCTTGACTATTGCCCTGTACCAGCATACCTTGTATAGGAGCCTTACTAGAAATAAAGTAATCTTTAAGCCCTAGGCGTTCTACTTCGCTTTTGAAAAAAGCGATATTCGTATGTAATTTTTCTCTTTGATGTGTTTGAGTTTTAAGGGCTTTATATCCCTTTAAAATAGAGAGCACCGAATGACTATCCAAAGCCGTAGTATAAATAAAACTCCTTGCAAAATTGATAAGATATTCTCTCAACAATTCCGAACAAAGCACCGCCGCACCGTGGCACCCTAAACCTTTACCAAAAGTAACCACCCTACAAAGCAAAGCCGAATGCTGACACCATACTTGGCTCAGTCCGCTCCCATATTCTCCAAAAACACCCAAAGCGTGAGCCTCATCTATAATAACATAAGCTCCATAGCGTTGAGCAAGATTCAGAAGAGCCTCAATATCAGGAGCATCGCCGTCCATAGAGAAAACAGATTCTGTAACGATGTAAATCTCTCCTGCAACTGATGTTTCTTTTTTGTTTTTAAGTAAATGTTCTAAGTCTTCTAAATCGTTATGTTTAAACTTTTTAGATTGTGTGTAAGACAACCGAATGCCATCTCGTATAGAAGCGTGAGAAAGTTCATCATACAATACCCAATCATTCCTTTGAGGTAAAGCACTAAGCACGCCTAAATTAGCATTATATCCCGAATTGAAAATAAGAGCTGCTTCCGACTGATGAAAGCCTTTAATAACCTCTTCTACCTCTCTAAAAATAGACAAATTGCCAGACAATAGTCTAGATCCCGTAGAGCCTCCCAATGCCTTTGGATACGAAGCAACTTTATCATCTTCTAACAAAGATTCTTTAGAAAAACCTAGATAATCATTAGAAAAAAAATCTACATATTCGCCTGTGTATTCCGTTAACACTCGCCACGCATTTTTTTCTTTTCGTTCGGAAATTTTATCTAACAATCTTTTGGGAATATTCATTTTAAAGGGAATAATTCTGGGGCTAAAGTACAAAAATATCGCTAAAAAGTAGATTCAGTCCATCTCATATTTTTATCTTTGCTCCTTCTTAAAACAGATTTAGACAGATGAAGCTAGACGAGGCTATTGGTATTTACGGATTTGGCAGTGTATCTGCTCTAGGCATGCACAAAACAGATATTTGGAGTGCCTATTGTGATAACAAAACCTACTTAAAAAAAGAACTTTCCAACGGAGAGATTACTTTAATGGGAAAACTGCACGATAGCATAATACCTCATCTGAATGCTTTAAAAGAAGAACACCCTTCTTACAAAAAGCTAGACCCTTCTGTACTGTACGGCATACTTGCTTCAAGAATGGCCTTTAAAGAAGCCCTATGGAATACTAACGATAATATTGGAGTAAATTTAGGTTCCTCCAGAGGTGCTACTGAAAGTTTTGAAAAATTCTACCAAACTTTTTTAGAAACAGGAAAAACTCCTACTCTAACCTCTCCACTTACCACTTTGGGTAATATTTCAACTTGGGTGCTTCAGGATTTAGGTATTACGGGTCCAGACTTTTCTCATTCCATTACTTGCTCTACGGCTTTGCATTCGGTGGTTAATGGTATTGCATGGATAAAGGCTGGATTTACCAATCAGTTTTTGGTGGGTGGTGCCGAGGCTTCTTTAACACCTTTTAGTATTGCTCAAATGAAAGCCCTTAAAATCTACTCTCATCGCCTAGACAAAAACTATCCTTGCCTTGCTGGAGATATTTCTAAAACAGAAAATACGATGGTCTTAGGCGAAGGTGCTGGTGCTATGGCGATTGGTAAACTCATAGGCGAAAGACCACCATTCGCTTATATTACAGGGATAGGCGTTGCTTCGGAGCCTTTAACTCATAACATCTCTATTTCCGAAAGGGCTGAATGTCTTAGAATGACGATGGAGATGGCGACTCAAAATATTGACAAGTCTAAAGTAGATGCCATTGTGATGCACTCCCCTGGAACTATTAAAGGTGATACCTCCGAAAGATTTGCCATAGAAGATGTTTTTGCTCATCATAATACGCCTTTCATTACCACTAATAAATGGAAAATAGGGCATACCTTTGGAGCATCTGGAATTTTGAGTTTAGAATTGGCTTTACTGATGTTAGAACACCAGCAACTCATTGAGATTCCTTTTATTGAAAAAGAAAATATAACCAAAGAAAAGAAAATCAATAATATACTAGTAAATGCAGTTGGGTTTGGAGGAAATGCTGTAAGCCTATTGATTTCAAAGGAAATTGACTAAAAAAACGTTCAGGCTATCTTGCGATAGCCTGAACCAATATCAATCTTAAAATATAGCTTCTGCTATTTTTCTTACACTTTCGCTTTTGCCCATAGAGTAATAATGGAGAATAGGCACTCCGTTTTTCATTAAATCTTTACTTTGCTCTATACACCATTCTACACCTATTTCCTTTACTTCAGAATTACTAGACGCTTTCGTAACTGCTATTACCAAATCATCTGGTAAATCTACCTTAAATCTATGCGGAATAAGACTCAACTGACTTTTAGTCGCAATAGGCTTAAGCCCTGGTATAATTGGGACTTCTATCCCTTCAGAACGGCATCTGTCCACAAAATCAAAATATTTTTGATTGTCAAAAAACATTTGAGTTACAATATAATCCGCTCCTGCCTCTACTTTATTTTTAAGATAACCGATGTCTTGAGAAAAACTGGCTGCTTCCATATGCTTCTCTGGATAACCAGCCACACCTATGGAGAAGTTGGTTGGAGCCGCTTTTTCTAAACTGGTATCCAAATAAATACCTTGATTCATCTCCTGTATTTGTTTTACTAAATCCGAAGCATTGGCATGACCGTTTTTCTCTGGCTTAAAATAAATTTCGGATTTCACCGCATCGCCCCTCAGTGCCATGACATTATCTATGCCTAAGAAATCTAAATCAATTAAAAAATTCTCGGTATCCTCTCTATTAAAGCCACCACAAAGGATATGCGGAATAGCATCTACCTTATATTTATTCTGTATTGCGGCACAAATCCCCACTGTACCAGGGCGTTTTCTTACCACTCTTTTTTCTAGCAAACCATCTTTTACCTCTACATATTCATACTCTTCTCTATGGTAGGTAACATCTATAAAGCTAGGATTAAACTCAATAAGAGGGTCTATGGCATCAAAAATACATTTTATATTCTGACCTTTTAATGGAGGTAATATCTCAAACGAAAATAAGGTTTTACCTTCTGATTTTTTTATATGTTCTGTTACTTTCATAATCAATTTTAATATTTTACACAAAAACTAAACTACTCTGATAAGTTAGGAGTGAGCCATTTTCTTGCTTTTTCTATACTGATATTTTTTCTATTAGCGTAATCTTCTAATTGGTCTTCTGTAATTCTTCCCACTCCAAAATATTTAGCATGAGGACTTCCGAAATAATAACCTGACACCGATGCCGTAGGAAACATCGCTAAACTTTCGGTGAGGTAAACTCCTATTTCTTCCTCTACTTTAAGTACTTCCCAAATAGTTTCTTTTTCCAAATGGTCTGGACATGCAGGATACCCTGGAGCTGGACGAATCCCTCTATATTTTTCGGCAATAAGTGCCTCGTTATCTAAACTTTCATCTTGGGCATATCCCCAATATTTTAATCTTACCTCACGATGCAGATATTCTGCAAAAGCCTCTGCAAATCTATCCGCAAGAGCCTTTACCATAATGGCGTTATAGTCATCATTTTGAGCTTCGTAGGCTTTAGCTAATTCTTCCGTACCAAAGCCAGCCGTTACACAAAACAGTCCCAAATAATCTTGCTTACCTGAAGTTTCTGGAGCAATAAAATCCGACAAAGCATAGTAAGGCTTTCCTTTGGATTTTTTAAGCTGTTGCCTTAATGTTCTAAAGGCTATTTTCTCCTCATTTTTGTTGATGATAATATCGTCTTTATCATTAGACTGAGCAGGGAAAATACCAAAAATGGCTTTCGCTGTGAGTGTTTTTTCTTTCAAAATTTGGCTGAGCATTTTTTGAGCATCATGATACAATTCTTGAGCCTGAATACCAACGACCTCATCTTCTAAAATCTGTGGATATTTACCGTGTAAATCCCAACTTCTAAAAAACGGCGACCAATCTATATAAGGTAGCAATGCTTCCAAATCCTGATTTTCAATCACCTTTATTCCTAAACTATTAGGCTGGGAAATAGTTTCTTTATCCCAATCAATTTTAAAGCGTTCTTGTCTTGCTTCTTCTATTGAGACATATTCCTTCTCTATTTTTCTACCAAGAAATTTCTCTCTAAACTCATCATATTCCTCTCTCAAATTAAGAGCATAAGCATTAGATTTCTCTTTATTCAGTAGAGAACTTACCACATTTACCGCCCTAGAAGCGTCATTAACATGAACTACCGTATTGCGGTACTGAGGAGCAATTTTAACCGCTGTATGGGCTTTTGAAGTTGTAGCACCTCCTATCATTAAAGGAAATTCTAGATTTTGCCTCTCTAATTCAGAAGCAATGTGTACCATCTCGTCCAAACTCGGAGTAATTAGTCCACTAAGCCCTATAACATCTACCTTCTCGTCTATCGCTGTTTGGATTATCTTTTCAGCAGGTACCATTACGCCCAAATCTACAATATCGTAATTGTTGCAACCCAACACTACACTCACAATATTTTTACCAATATCGTGTACATCTCCCTTTACGGTTGCCATTAAAATTTTACCATTGGACGGTCGTGTAGCATCTTTTTCACGCTCTATGAAAGGCTGAAGGTAAGCCACGGCTTTTTTCATCACTCTAGCCGATTTTACCACTTGAGGCAGAAACATCTTCCCACTTCCAAATAAATCGCCTACTACGCCCATACCTGTCATAAGGTTATTTTCTATGATATCTAAAGGCTTTTCACTCACTTTAAGAGCAGTGTCCATATCTTCCTCTACAAAGCGGTCGATACCCTTTACTAATGAGTAGGTAATTCGTTCTTGTAAAGATTGTTCCCTCCACGATAAATCTTCTACCTTTTCCTTTTTGGTAGATTTATGCGTTTCTGAATATTCTAGTAGGCGTTCTGTAGCATCATCTTTTCGGTCTAATATAACATCTTCTACTAGGGTTAGAAGTTCCTTAGGAATTTCATCATACACCTCTAGCATGGTAGGGTTTACAATCCCCATATTCATTCCTGCTTGTATGGCGTGATATAGAAATACCGAGTGCATGGCTTCCCTCACAGTATCATTACCTCTAAAAGAAAACGAAACATTGCTCACGCCCCCACTTACCGAAGCATACGGTAAATTTTGTCTTACCCATCTCGTCGCTTCAATAAAATCTATGGCATTTCGTCTGTGTTCTTCCATTCCCGTAGCCACAGGAAATATATTAAGGTCAAAAATAATATCCTCTGGAGCAAAGTTGACTTTATCCACCAAAAGACGATAAGATTGTTCTGCTATTTCTATCCTTCTATCATAAGTATCGGCTTGTCCCACTTCATCAAAAGCCATAACAATAACCGCCGCACCGTATCTTTTTATTTTTTTAGCTTGATTGATGAATTCTTCTTCGCCACCTTTAAGACTAATGGAATTGACCACCGCTTTACCCTGCACTACCTGTAACCCAGCCTCTAAAATCTCCCACTTGGAAGAGTCTATCATAATCGGAATACGAGCAATATCAGGCTCGGAAGCAATGAGGTTTAAGAACTTTACCATGGCTTCTTTACCGTCAATAAGCCCATCGTCCATATTGACATCTAAAATCTGAGCTCCACCTTCTACCTGATGCCTTGCAATATCTAACGCTTCGGAATAGTTGCCCTCTTTTATCAGCCTTAAAAATCGTTTAGACCCTGCAACATTGGTTCTTTCCCCAACATTCACAAAGTTAGATTCGGGAGTGATGATAAGCGGCTCTAATCCTGACAATTTAAGTGGTCTCGCAGGAAGTTCTAACTGATGATTTCCTTTCATACGAGATTAAGTTTTCTAGGTTCATAATGTTTTACCAATTCGGCAATGGCACGGATATGCTCTGGCGTGGTACCACAACAGCCTCCAATGATATTGACTAACTGTTTGTCTAAATACTCTTTAACCTGCTCCGCCGTTTGCTCTGCCGTTTCATCGTATGCTCCAAAAGCATTAGGCAACCCCGCGTTAGGATACACCGAAATGTAAAAGTTGGAATGTTCTGACAAAGCCTGTAAATAAGGCGTGAGCTGCTTAGCTCCCAAAGCACAATTAAGCCCTACACTCAGCAAGTCTAAATGAGAAACCGAAATAAGAAAAGCCTCCGCTGTTTGTCCGCTAAGAGTTCTCCCAGATGCATCGGTAATTGTACCTGATACCATAATAGGAATTTTGGTATTTCTCTCCTCTGCCAGCTCATCAATGGCAAACAAGGCGGCTTTGGCGTTAAGCGTATCAAAGATGGTTTCAACAAGTAAAATATCAGCACCGCCTTCTAGCAATGCTTTTGCCTGTTGCTTGTAGGCTTTTCTTAAATCTTCAAAGGTAATTGCCCTATATCCTGGGTCATTAACATCTGGAGATAACGATGCCGTTCTGTTAGTAGGTCCCATTGCCCCTGCCACAAAACGAGGTTTATCAGGATTGTTTTCGGTGTAAACTTCACAAAGTTTTTTAGCAATTCTAGCCGATTCATAGTTGAGTTCTTCCACCAAAGACTCCATCGCGTAATCTGCCATTGCGATGGTGGTGCTAGAAAAGGTATTGGTTTCTATAATGTCTGCCCCTGCGTCTAAATACAAACGATGTATCTCTTCTATAGCTTGTGGCTGCGTGAGGGACAGCAAGTCGTTATTCCCTTTAACAGGATGTTCCCAATCTTTAAAGCGTTCGCCACGATAATCTTCTTCGGTAAAATTATATCGTTGTATCATAGTGCCCATAGCACCGTCCAAAATAAGTATCCTCTTTTGGAGCAAGGCATCGAGCTGATTAAATATGCTAGTTTCCATTTCAATAAAATTTAAAAAATCATTGAAATGTTAAAAAGAAAGCTCAAAAGGTAAAGTAGAAATCTTTTAGTTATCTATCCCAAAATAGGTAGAATGTAGCACCTTCTTTCTTGATGAAAGGGTTGCTAAGGCTTCACAGGGTCTAGTCCCTCCGCCTTTCTTGATAACATTTCCGATGATGTTAAGGTACAAATACAGCACAAATATAGACCTTAGGTTTTGAATATCCAAAAGAAACAAAACTTTTTTTGAAACAAGTACAACTTCAGCCCAATAGCCCTAGCCTAAAATAAAAAAGCCGCCCCAAACGGACGGCTCTATCTCTAAACAAGACTAGGCTACTTCTTAAGCAACTCTTGCACTAAAGACTTTAGCTCTTCTATCTGTTTTTGCTGAGCTTCTATCTTCTTTTCCTGCTCTATACTATGTAAATACAGCTCTTCTATCTTCTCTACATTGGTAAGCTGGGTAGCCATAAGGTCTATATAACCTTGCTCTTTGATTTTAGAAGCTGACAAATACCCTGGCAAATGCCCATTAGCTTTTACAAAGTCTTCTACTTGGCTAAGGGGTTTAAAGCTATAATCTGTCTTGAGGCTAGAAGTACCTGTATAATACTTTTGGAAGACATAGTCTGGGAAGATAGAAGCACCGTTAGTTCCTATAAAAGCGGAGGCTTTTACTTTACCTGCTACTTCTAGTTTTTCTACTGGTGTATCTACACCTATACCCACATTATCCCCAAAACGAATAGTTCCTAAACCTGTATAAATTGCATAGTTAGAATTTGTACCATTGTTAATATTATCAAGCCATAATCCATACATATTCTTAGGATTAAAACTATCTAAGTTGGCGGCGGCATTTTTGAAAAATTTGAATACTGCAAATGTATCCATATTCACATTACCTCCTACCTCTAGAAATGTTTCATAGCTACTAAAATCTTTTACTGTGGCTCCTGTATCAAAATCCGATTTATTTAAAATCCCATAACCGCGCGTAACACTAGAATTACTATTATATGTTGACAAATTAAATGAAGATGCCAATGCATCAATAGTTGAATTAGGTAGAGCTTCAGTTGAAGATTTCACTCCCAATAAATGTTTTAATGTAGTAGCTGGATAACTACCGCCATCTCGGGTATCATACCAGAATTTACTTCCACTTTGTGCTATTGTATTAACCCCTATGATATAATCATTTGTAGACTTATAGGCAACCGGTATCGCTGTTACACCATAAAGGCTTGTAACTTTTGAGTTAGCCAGTGATGATGGGTACAATGTTGCTCCACTTATAACCTCAGCTACTGGACTAGAACTACCTAAGAAATCACCAACTGATGAACCAATTGATAATCCATTAAGTCTGTCAACAGTAGCGTTTGAGTTTACTACCACATTTACATTGTATCCTGATAAAAAACCTAAATTACCCGTTACATCTTTATCCGTAAACAAAACCGATGCTCCTGCAGAATATGACTTTCCATTAGAGCTAGTATTTTCTGCAGTCTGCATATGAGATTGTTTAATTTCAGAAGCGTGCCCATTGAAAACATAGGATTTATCAAATGTAAATAGATTACCAAACGCTAATTTAGCCTGATTAGGCAAAACATCAGAGGTTATTAAATTCAAATTAGGTATATCTCTTGCACCAGTTAAGTCCGTACCAAGTCTAAATGTATTTCCATTAAAATTAAACTCACCTAGGTTATTATATAATTTTCTATTTCCTTGGTAGCTTACCAAATCTCCTTTAGCATCAGCTGGTTTTAGATAAGTCTCTTGAACTCCATTATTATCTCTCTGAGCCCAAAGTTGGTCATTAGCTTGGGTATCGCTTAGCCTTACCCACTCTCCATTTGCTACGCTACCAGTAGGGAAATTTTGGTTAGGGTTTTTAAAATAGTAGAAACCTCTGGTTAAGTTCTTTCTAATCCCACCTTTGCTAGCATCTGTGGTAGGAGTACCTTCACCAGTATTATAGACTATCATTCCATCAAAGTAGTTTGAGAAATTACCAGGATTTACTAAGTCTGTTTTAAACTCCCATGTTTTTAAATCGGTTGTTGGAAAATACAAGCCTTTTCCTACATTATTATCTGAATTTATATAACCAGACGCATCTAAAAATGGGTTTTGATTTCCTATAGAAGGGTCTGCTCCTGTCTGTATTTTTATTTGTCCGTAAGCTAAAGAACCTACTAATAAACTTGCTGCTATTATTTTATTTTTCATTTGTATTCTTTTTTAGTTCTACCTTATTTTTTGTGATTAATAACTTCCTCCTATGATATACCAATTTGTACCGTCTGACATTAATATATGTCCTTTCCCAGAGAATAATGTACTAGCTCCTACGGGTTTATTTGTATTAAAGTAAGTTACTTGGCTATTATACTGATTATTTACAGAGATAATTTTGTTAGTATAACTTGAGGGGGCAGGCAACTTAATTTGGTCTCCGCTCGTTTGTACTAAAGCAAATGTATTAGGCTTTGCCCACTCTTCAGGGGTTATAGAGGTTACTTCTCTAATATTCCCAGTAATGGTATTTAAAGTTGCTCCATTAGAGTTTCCACCTATTTTTTGCCACTTTTTATCGGTAGCGTCATAGTAGTAGAAACCTTTGCCACTTACATTAGAAATAGTAGTATTTGCTTCACCCGTACCATCAGTAATATAGACTAAGGTAGATTCTGCTACGCCTTCGCCCATTGCTTTCGCTCTTGCAGCCGTAACACTTGGGATTAAAATCCCCTCTTTAGTATTCCCCCCTTCATTAGTTTTGGATATTTTAATTTCCAAGGTGGCATTAGGCTCTGAGGTATTAACACCTACCTTACCATCGTACAATCCTTGTTGCCCATAAGCTACTAATCCTAAACCTAAAAAGGCTAATACACTTAATTTTGTAGTCTTTGTTTTCATAATATTTAATTTTAAAATTGTTAATGATTTTGTTTATTTTTTCTTTGTTATTCTTTGGGTTAAAAATTCCCTAGCGTGGCGTTTAGAATTTCCTAACTAGGGAATTAAGATTTCCTAGCTTGAGAATTACCATTCCCTAGCTAGGAAATTTTTGTGAGTGGCTAGGCTTTCTCAAACTTCAGCGTTTGTAGCATCTTTTTAAGGTCAGACCCTGGGGTAAACAATACTTTTGCTGACTTTACTGCTGCCGAAGTTATTTCCTCTTCCTTAGCCTTGCCCTCACTGCTAAGGCTTACTCTCATACTACCGAGTTCGCCTAGCCTTACAATCTGTCCATCTGAAAGTGAAGTCTGCATCACATCTACGAGTGCATAAAGCACCGCTCTGATGTCGGCTCCACTTACGGTAGAAATCTTTTCAATGTCTTTGGTAAGACCTTCTAGAGTTTTCTCGCCTTGATACACAGGCGAAGCATAGAATTTTTTGTCGCCTCCGCCCGCCACTCCTGGCTGGGCTTTCTGAATGGTTTTGTACTTAATTGACATAATTTATAATATTTAAAGGGTTAGATTTAGATATTGGAGATTAGATGTTAGATGCTGAATATTGGACTTAAGAGTTGAGGTGATACTAAGTTCTAATATCTCACCTCTAAGTTCTAACCTTAAAAAACGCCTTCCCTCTCTAAACACACACAAAACGAGAGGAAAGGCTAAAACAGAAAGAAAGCGAAAGCTCCCTTTCTGAACACTAAAAGCACCCAACAAGAACGACCATGTTATTAGACAAAACAATGGTGCTTTTAGTAAATATTGATGAAAACAAAATTTAGATTGAACTAAACACGAAAAGCCCCCAATAAAAATTGGCGGAATAATATTTTGGTTGAACGATAAAAGTCTAAAGAATTTTCTAGATAATACGACGTATACGCAGGTAATTATCTGTGTGTGTTTACACAATTATTTGGAACTACCAAATTTTTGTGCCACTTTTTTTCACTTTTTTGTATGTCGCTGATAGTGTATCGCATAAATATGGAGCAAACTTATAACCTTTTATGGAAGTGTACAAGTTTTTGGAAGAAAAGTTTTTAAATCTTCTCTACAAAAAAAGCCAAAGTAAAAGGTTTTACTTCGACTTAGTTTATATATTCTGATGGATTTTATCTTTCTGTTTTTCTTCTTTTAAGTTCTCTTTCTATTAGAGATAGCTCCCTACCTGTTTGCCCTGCCACGGAAGTATTTTCTTGAGCTCTTCTCGTAAGGTATGGCACCACATCTTTCACTGGACCGTAAGGCAGATATTTACACGCATTGTATTTTTGGTTTCCTAGGTAGTAAGTGATGTTATCACTCATTCCATAAAGTTGTCCAAAATGGATTTGTTGGAAGTCATTCGGCAGACCTTTTTCTTTCATTCTATCCATCACCAGCTCCGTAGACTTCTCATTATGAGTTCCAAAGAACGCCGAAACTTTGTCTAAATTAGCCATTACAAAATCTATCCCTGCATTATAATTATCATCAGAAGCCTGTTTGGTTGGCTGGATAGGTGATGGGTAGCCCATTTTTTCTGCTCTTTCTCTTTCTTTCTCCATATAAGCCCCTCTAACAAACTTGTAGCCTAAGTAATAACCTTTAGATTTGGCTCTTTCTAAATCTTCGGCTAGATACTCCAATCTTCCTGTTCTATACATCTGAATGGTATTCCACACAATAGCTCTCTCTTTATTATAACGAGATTTCATTTCGTTTACCAAATCATCTACGGCTGTTTGTATCCAAGACTCTTCGGCATCTACCATTACTATCACACCTTTGTCGTATGCTAACTGACAAACTTCTTCGTAGCGTTTCACTACCCTGCTCCATTCTTCTTTTTCTGAACTTGTCAACTCTTTTTTCGCCTGAACTTCAGCATATAAATCTAACCTCCCAAATCCTGTTGGTTTAAAAACTACAAAAGGAATGGCTGGATTCCCCGTAGCGTATAGAATATTTTGTTTTATTTCTTCGCAAGTATGGTCAAAGGCTTGTTCTTCTTCTTTACCTTCTATGGCATAATCAAAGATGCTGCCTATATGACGCTGATACATCTCATTAACTACCTTCTGGCTTTGCTCTCTAGTAACGCCACCACAAAACTGCTGGAATAATGTTTTTTCAACAATCCCCTCCACAAAAGGGAAATTATTCTTAATACTAAAATTAAGAAAGTTTATTCCTACATTAGTCAATTGTGGAAACTTAATCATAGTAAACATCCACTTTGCTTTCTCTAGCTGTTCTGTTGTTTTATCTGCAAAAGCGACTTTGGTATCGTTAAAAAGACTCATTATTAGTTGTTTTTTTATATAACAGCAAATTTATTTAATTTATCCGATTTAAAACTAATTTCTTTATTAAAATTTAAAACACCCTCTTTACAACAATAAAACCATAGACAGCCTACTCCAAAAATATAGTTATCTTTGCTGAAATTTAGCACTTATGATTAGCCGTTTAGATTCCGATTTTAGCAGTCTTAATCAGTTTTTAGAAAAGACCCAACCAAGCCAAATCATCATCTTGGTGGATGAGAACACTCACGAATATTGTCTCCCCACTCTTCTAGGAAATTTACAAACCGATATTCATTTTGAAATTGTAGAGATAGAAGCTGGTGAGGAGAATAAAAACATCGGTACAGCCGTACAAATTTGGGAGATACTTTCGGATTTTAAAGTGGATAGAAAATCATTACTCATTAACCTTGGTGGTGGTGTTATTAGTGATTTAGGTGGTTTTATTGCTTCTACCTACAAACGAGGTTTTAGTTTTATTAACCTCCCAACCACACTCCTCTCTATGTGTGATGCTTCCATAGGCGGAAAAACAGGAATAGACCACCAATATCTTAAAAATATCGTAGGGACTTTTGCACTTCCTGAGCAGATATTTGTCTATACAGATTTTTTAAAAACACTACCTTTTGTTGAATTAAGAAGTGGCTTTGCAGAAATGCTAAAGCACGGTCTAATAGCTGATAGGCAGCATTGGGACGCTCTAAGCTCTATTACCGAGCTCACTCCAGAAAGCGTTGCTCCTTTTATAGAAACTTCTATGAAAATAAAACAAGAGGTCGTAAATAAAGACTTCAAGGAACAAAATGTAAGAAAAACGCTCAATTTTGGACATACTATTGGACACGCTGTAGAAAGCCTTTTTATGGCACTAGAAAAGCCCATCCCTCACGGTGAAGCCGTAGCACTAGGTATGATTACAGAAAGCTACCTTGCCCTTACAGAAGATCTTATAGATAACGAAACTTATCATAATATAGAGAAACATTTGCTTCGTTTTTACCCTTATATTTCTATAAAAGAATTTTCTAACGACAACATTATAACCTTAATGAAAAACGACAAGAAAAACCAAAATGGCATTGTTAATTTCGCACTCATCAATGGGATAGGCAGTTGCTTATTTGATTATAATGTGGAAGAAAAACAAATAATTTCTGCACTTGATTACTACAGAAATTTAGAGAAGTAAATAAAAAAGAGGGCTTTTCAGTTTTGAAAAGCCCTCTTTCAATTTTATTTTTTAGGAGACAGTTTACTCCATGTATTGAGTACAAAAACTAAAAGCACTCCCAACAACGCCGCAGAAATAGAAAATACAAACTTGGTATTCTCATTATCCATAAATCCTAATTCCCAATCTATTGCATAAAGGTTAAGACCTATAAATACAATAAATAATCCTAAAAATATTTTATATACTAGTTTCATACTCATATCACTTTTTAGATATTGATATAATTTGCTATTAGTTGTGCAAAATTAGCTGTAAATAGTTTTATAGAAATAGCTAATAATATAATCCCAAACACCTTTTGGAAAATCATAAGTGTAGCATCTCCAAGTTTTTTCTCTAACCAGTTAGCAGATTTAAGCACAAGGTAAATCACTAAAATATTGAGTAATATACCTATAATAATATTTACAATATGATATTCTGCTCTTAACGAAAGAGTAGTAGTTAGCGTCCCTGCTCCTGCGACCAAAGGAAACGCAATAGGAACTATAGAAGCCGCATTAACTTCTCCTGCCTTATGGATTTCAATTCCTAAAATCATTTCTAAAGCAATCACAAAAATCACAAACGCCCCTGCTATTGCGAATGAGTTAACATCTACCCCAATAAATTGCAAAATTTTATCTCCAATAAAAAGAAAAGAAATCATTAGAATACCCGACACTATAGATGCCTTTTCTGACTCTATATGACCAAACCTTTTCCTTAATGATACAATAACAGGAATAGAACCGATAATATCTATTACCGCAAACAATACCATGAAACTCGTCATTGACTCTTTAAGTGAAAATTCTTCTAAAAATCCCATCTTTATTATTACATTTTTGTGGGCAAAAATAGGAATAAAAAATGATTACACCACCATCTTATTATGCAAATTGATGATTTTGTAATATAATTCGTTTAATTGTTCAGCATCTTTAACAGGAGCGTACTTTTCTATTTCTATATTAGAAACCAATTGCCTATATTCTTCAGCTATAAAATACCCCTTCTTCTCTTCTATCACAGATTGAATATTGATACTGTTTGAATTAAAATAGTGCTGGACTTTTATCTTCATTTTATCAAAAGTATCAAAAAACATTGGGTAGTTTTTATACTCTAGAGATTCTCTTAGAACTCTATAATCATCTTCAAAATCAATTATACTGTAATGTTGTACTTTCAAATCAGATTTTACATCAGCTGCATTACCTTTTTTCTTCAATCTCTTACTCAATAAAAAACCACCTAAAAAGCTACTTAACAACAGTAACCCTCCTAGAAGATACCATTTAGTATTTTCAGAGCTTTTAAAAGTTTCATTTTTAATTTTAGGTAACTGTACGGTTTCTAAGACATAGTTGGTATTGTCTATCACTTTATCCAAAGTGTTAGTTTTTACTTTATCTAGACTATCGGAAGCCACCAAAACATTCACTTCATTAAGTTCTAATGTGTGATAAGATTCTTTTTTAGGGTCAAAATAAACCAACGGCTCCAATTCTAGTTTTATATCACCAAGTACATTAGGCACTACTAAATATTTAGCCACTAAACTCCCCTTCATTCCGTGCTGGGTAACGGCTATATTTTTTATGATTTTTGGAGAATAAACCTTGTAGTCTTTACTAGGCACAAGCGAAGGAAATTGCAATCTATCCAAATTCCCTACCCCTTTTAAACGTACCGTAAAATAAAACGGCACTCCCTTTTTGACTCCTTTTGCAACACTATCTGACTCTATTTTAAACTGCCCAACTGCATTTTTGAACCCAACAGGAGCCTCTTTTGGTAATGGTTTAACTCTTATAGCATTTTTTGAGTTAGCATATATAACCTCATCTTTCCCCGTTCCTGCTACCTTAGCAGAAATTTTAGAAAGCTCTAACTGACCAGATTTTTCAGGAAACATTACATAAACTCCCAACACTTGAGACAAAAGTATATTCCCCTCTAACGGTTCTATATCGTCTGATCTCCCTGATATAAGATAAAATCTATTCGTTCCGTCTTTTGGAAGTTTAATATCATGGATTCTTTGAAAATAGTCTATATTCTTAGCATACGCTTTGAGTTCTACCACCGCTCCTTGATGCTGATAAACAGAGTGATTTTTAATCTGTAGTTTTAGTTGAATATCATCAGAAATCTTATTATTACTCAACGCCTCTCTTCCTGTTACAGATACTTCAAACGGCTCTGTTTTATATATTTTCCCATTTACAGTTACCAAAGCACTCCCAATCTTTAGTTTACCTGTTTTTTTGGGTGCTATAAGTATTTGATAAACAATCTGGTCTACCGTAATATTTTTATCAGGGTCTAAGAAGGTATTTCTAGAGGAACCATCGCTTAAAACTTCAAATTTTGAAAGGTCGGGCAACCTTATGAGAGATTCTTGTCTGTATTCGTTACCATTAAGCTCTAGCATTATTGTAAATAATACAGGCTCATTTGCTTTGACTTCTTTGGTATTAGTTTCTGCATAAAAAGAGACTTGCCCGTACAATTTTACGGACAATAAGAATAGTAATATACTCCAAAACTCCTTACGCATTATGACTACCAATCCTTTTCATTACTTTTGGGGTCTATATATGAATTTTTATTAAGAATTCTTCTTGCAGCATCTCGTTCCTTGCTTTCCAAGCGTTGCATAATTCTATTTTCTTCTTCCTTAGACATTCCTCTTTTGTTTTCAGAGCTATTATTATCAGGTTTAGGTGTCTGTCCTGCACCCTGACCTTTATCTTTCTCATTAGCTCCACCGTCTTTATTTTTATCTGAATTTTGAGGCGACTCTTGTTCAGATTTTTTTTGCTGATTATCTTGTGATTTATCCTGCTCCGAATTTTGATTTTGAGATTTATTATTCGATTTTGATTGATTCTTCTCCTTTTGTTTTAACTTAGAAATATTATAATTCTTTCTTATAGACTCATTGTAAGGGTCTTGTTGTAAAGCTTTCTTGTAGAACTCAGCGGCTTTATCATAATTTTGAGCCTTCATTTCTGCATTGCCTAAGTTGTACAAAGATGCCATTTTATCTTCCTTGGTTTTCGCTAGAGATAAAGCTTTCTGGTACTCTGCCTTTGCTTCAGAATACATTTCTCTCTTATACAAAGTATTACCTAAATTATAATGACCACCGAAGTCTTGCTTCTTTTTAATAGCCTCTAAAAAGTAAGACGAAGCTTTATCATAGTTTTTAGAATCATATTCTCTATTTCCCTTATAGGACAAAGCATTGTAACTACCCTGCCCTTGCAAGATACAGATACAAAAGAGAGTTAAACAAAAACTAATAAATAGATTCCTAGTCATTTACTATGCAAAAATAACGATTTTAAATGTTAAAATCCCGCTTAGGATTTGTTAAATAAATGATAAAAAATAAAAGCAAAGACACCGCCAAAAAGTATTGATAGTAATGTACTCCTGTTTGAGATTTCACAAAACTTTCTGTTGTAGAAGATTGTTTTTTAAGATTTTCTAAAATCTCATTAACCGCTTTATCTATATGATTACCATCAATATAAATCCCTCCTGTCTTTTCAGAAATATTTATTAAAGCCTGAGTTTGTCTTTTAGAAATTACCGTTTCCCCCATTAGACTAGACTTATATCCCATCAATTGTCCAAAAATATATTCGGGAATTGGAGCACCCTCCTCTGTACCTACACCTACGGTAATAACTTGTATTCCATTAGATTGAGCTTCTTTTATAGCTGCAACTTCATTACCTTCGTTATCTTCACCATCACTTATCAGTACTATCCTGCCAGACCCTTTGGAAACGGTCTTAAATTTAGAAACCGCCACCTGCATTGCTTTATAAAAATCTGTCCCTTGTATAGACACTGCCGAAGTCTCTAATCCAGAAACGAAAGATTCCGCCGCCAAATAGTCCGTAGTTAATGGCATTACAGAAAATGCCTCTCCCGCAAAAACAGCCAAACCTACCCTATCATTAGTCATTTTTTGCATAGATGATATTACAATATTTTTCGCTAACGAAAGCCTATCTGGAGCAACATCTTGAGCATTCATAGAGTTAGAAACATCTACAAGAAACATTACATTATTCATTTTTTGCTGTACTTTAATTTCTTCTTTCCCACCCATTAAATCCATCATCGCAAAAATTAAAAACAAAAACGCCACAAAATACATCACCAAGAAAAACTTAGGATACCATTTTGTTTTTTCAAATAGTGTACTCTGAAAGCGTTCATCTGCAAAATAGCCTCTAACCCTTTCTTTCCATTTTAAATAACGAAACAAAAGATACCCCAATAATGGTAACAAAAGCATCAATAATGCATACCAATAATTACCCAAATACCAATCCATCACTATAACATAAAGTTTCTCTTGTTAATTTAATACTCTAAACACCCTCCATCTCAACAAAGCATCTAAAACTAAAGTTACCAATGCTATCCATAAAAACCACCTGAAATACTCTTGATAATTGTAAATTTTAGAGGTTTTAATATTAGATTTTTCTAAAGTGTCTATTTCTTCGTAAATCTGCTTTAAACTCTCATTAGAGGTAGCTCTAAAATACTTACCTCCTGTAATTTGGGCTACATCTCTCAGAAGATATTCATCTATTTTCACTTGCTCCTCTGTAAACACCAAATTACCAAAAATATCTTGTTGCGTAGGCATCAGTGTCAAACCATTACTCCCAATACCTATGGTATAGACTTTAATATCATTATTTCGTGCCAGTTCTGCCGCTGTCAGTGGAGACATAGCATTGTCTATGGTATTTACACCATCTGTCATCAAAATAATGATTTTTGACTTTGCTTTAGATTTTCTTAAATGACTCACAGCTACCGCCAAACCATCGCCGATATTAGTTCCACCTTCCAAATCCATCGGGTTAAAACTCATCAATTCTTCCTCTGCTATCCTATGATCCGAAGTCAAAGGCACTCTCATCAACGCCTCTCCAGAATATTCTACTAAGCCTATCCTATCCGTAATTCTCTGCTTAATGAAAGTCCTTGCAATCTCTTTGAGAGCCGTTAATCTATCAGGTTTTAAATCTTTAGCCAACATACTCAGCGACACATCTATGGAAAGCACAATATCCATACCTTTAGTCTCGTCCCTATCTTCCGAAATACTGAAAGTCCTAGGTCTTGCTATCGCCAAAATAAGAGCCGAAAGAATAATATATTTAGAAACTCTGAGTAGCCACAACACCGCTCCAAAATAAGAAATCACTTGCATATTCTTAGTAGAAGACACAGCAACTCCTTTTCTTTTCTTATGACTTAAATCTCTAAAAACAAGAGGTATAAAACCTAAAAAAAGTAATAAAAACCAAGGATTATGAAACTCAAAATTAAACATCTCTCCTTAAGTTTTCAAATTCTATATCTTGATATGAACGTTTCACAAAATCCACTATTTTCTGATAGTCGGTTTCCATTAAATCGGCATCAGGAATGGTTTTAGCAAACTTTACCAAATCTCCTCTCAAAAAGACTTCCTCTATCACTTTTTCATTTTCTATGGATATTTTAGAGTCTTCTTTCATTAAAGCCAACAAATCATCTGTTAATAAAACTTCCGCAGGAATATGGTACTGCTCTTGTAAAAAAGTTCTGCTAATCTCTATAAGTTCCACATAGAAACTTCTGTAATTACCCGACTGTATATACTTTTTCTTCTTTAATAATTCTAGTGCTTTTAGGGTTTTATTAGTTGGTAATTTAGCCTCTGCCGATTTTTTTCTTCCATATTTAATAAAGAACACTATCAGAAATACCAACGCTAAAAAGCCCAAAATACCCAACACATAATATTTATACAACTCCCAATAATCTCTTACTCCAAGCTCTACCTGCTTGTTATTCATAATATCCTTCACCTCATCTCCTTGTTGAGCTGTATTTACCACTTGTATTTCGTAAGGTATCGTTGTTTGTACCTGCCCTCCAATTTTGAATTCCAAAGGTGGAATCTTAAAAGTTCCTTCCTCAAAAATGGCAAACTCTATCAGCCTCGTGTATTGGTCTTCTTTTTTATCTATATCATCTTTAATTTCTTCAAAATGAAAGGGTAACAACTCATTTTTAGGAGCAGACACTACATCTTTCCCTTGAAGACCATTGATGGTTATTTTAAGCACCGTAGGCTCTCCCATTCCTACTTTATTTTTTGTAAGACTAGAAGAAAGTGTTTGAGCCCCAAAGCACTGTAAAAAAAATACTGCTATATATGTATAAATTATTCTTAATTTCATCTCCTTTGGAAATATTGATATAATGCTCGTGTATAATCAGCACCTGTTTTAAGGTCTATAAAATGGGCAGAACTTTTATCAAAAGTTTCCTTCATCTTTTTTAAATTCTGCTTTTGCTCTTCCGCAAAGTGGTATCTAAACCTTCGGTTAGAAGTGTTCACCCAGATATTTTCTCCTGTTTCTACATTTTGAAAAAATACATATCCCACATCTGGAATTTCGTTATCCTTATCATCTGCCACCCTTATTCCTAATAGTTGATGCTTTCTTGATGCTACCTTTAATGTTTTCTCATCTATCTCATCATTAAAATCGGATAGTAAAAACAAAAACGATTTCTTCTTAAAAACATTCATCACATATTCTAAAGCTACATCTATATTAGATTTCGCAGGTACATAATCTGCTGACAAAATTTGACTCAAAATGGCTAAAATATGCTTCCTACCTTTCTGTGGCGGAATGACTTTATATACTTTATCTGCAAAAAGTACCACACCTACCTTATCATTATTTCCTACTGCCGAAAATCCTAAACTAGCACAAATCTCTGCTACAAATTCTTTCTTTAGTTGAACCTTTGTTCCATAATCCATAGACGCAGAAATATCTACCAATAGCATAATAGTAAGCTCTCTTTCCTCCTCCATCACCTTAACAAAGGGTTCTTTGAAACGAGCAGTTTTATTCCAGTCAATCCTTCTAATATCATCTCCAAACTGATATTGCCTCACTTCAGAAAAAGCCATTCCCTGCCCTTTAAAAGCACTATGATACTGCCCCATAAGTGCTGCATCTATCCTTTTTTTGGTGCGAATTTCTATCTGCTTAACCTTCTTTATGATGTCTTTTACCTGCATCTATTTTTCTGTATCAAATAAAATAAAGTTTTATGGAGCTTGAACTCTAGCTAAAACTCTATCTACAATTTCATCTGTAGTGATATTTTCGGCTTCAGCTTCAAAACTCAATCCAATTCGGTGTCTTAAAACATCTTTTGCAATCTCTTTAACATCTTCTGGAATCACGAAAGCTCTTCCTTTAATAAAGGCTATTGCACGAGATGCCACCGCTAAACCGATAGATGCTCTAGGAGACGCACCAAAACTGATATAATCTTTTAAATCGGATAAGCCATAACGCTCAGGAAAACGAGTTGCAAAGACCATATCCAAAATGTATTTCTCTATTTTTTCGTCCAAATAAATTTTATTGATAAGTTGTTTTGCTTCTGAAATTTGCTCCAAAGATACCACAGGAGTTACCTTAGGAATATCTGATGTAGACACCATTCTCATCACCACTCTTTCGTCCTCAAATTCAGGATATTCTATTTTACATTTTAGCATAAAACGGTCGGTTTGTGCTTCTGGCAAAAGGTAAGTTCCTTCTTGGTCAATAGGGTTTTGCGTTGCCATTACAAGAAATGGTTTTGGCAACTGTAATGTTTCATCACCTATGGTTACCTGCTTTTCTTGCATCACTTCCAATAGTGCCGATTGCACCTTTGCTGGAGCACGGTTAATCTCATCAGCCAACACAAAATTAGCAAACACGGGACCTTTCTTTATAGAAAAATCATTCTCTTTAACATTATAAATCATTGTACCTACCACATCTGCAGGTAGAAGGTCTGGCGTAAACTGTATCCTTGAAAACTGTCCTTGTAAGGCTTCCGAAAGTGTTTTTATAGCCAAAGTTTTTGCCAAGCCAGGCACGCCCTCTAAAAGGATATGCCCATTACCCAAAAGCCCTACTAGCAATCTATCCACCATATAAGACTGCCCTATAACCACTTTCCCCATCTCTTCTTTTAAGAGCTTAAAATGATAGTTCTGAACTTGAATCTGTTCAGTTAAAATCTTTATTTCTTCCGCTTGATGTAATTCTGCCATTTTTATTCAAAAATATTTGGTAAAAGTGCAATAATTCGAGAATATTTTCAAAATAAATTAAGCTAAATTTGTGTTAAAGTTTGTTAAATTAAATCCTTTATTCATCGTACTTAACCAAGCTCTCCCTAGAAAATAGTTAATTTATAATAAAACTTTGGCATTTTCAACTAATTAAACTATTTTTGAGGATTAAATACATTTTTAATAAAGTTTAAATGAACTATCATTTTTCTAACCATAAAGCTGTCAGAAAAAATCTATTAGAAGTACTGCAAAGCTCTCCTTTGGAGCAATTGCTCATAATTCCTGATGGATTTAATAATAACATCTATTGGAACATTGCTCATTGTGTAGCCACTCAACAGTTGTTGCACTACTATCTTAGTGGCAACCCTTTTCGGATAGACTCTTACTGGATAGAACGATACAAAAAAGGCACACTCCCAAACTTAGATGTAAAGGATTCTGAAGTAGAGGATTTAGGATTTCTACTATCCGAGACTTCTAGAGTTTTAATGAAAGACTATGATGATGGTCTATTTTTGGACTACTCGCCATATTCCACCAGTTTTGGGATAGATATTAAAAGTATCAAAGAAGCCATTATATTCAACAACTTACACGAAAGCTTGCACTACGGCTATATATTAGCACAGAGAAGAGCATTGATGATTGACTAAACAACAGAAAATGAAGCAAGATTATACATCGCACCAAAAAAATAACGATAAAAAAGAAGATTTCATCTTCGGTTTAAGACCTGTAATAGAAGCCATAGAAGCAGGTAAAACCATAGATAAAGTATTCTTACAAAATGGGTTACAAGGGAGCATTTATGCCGAACTTAAAGCACTTTTAGCAAAGCATAAAATCCGTCCTAACTATGTACCCATAGAAAAGCTCAACCGTTTTACGAGAAAAAATCATCAAGGCGTGGTGGCTTTTATTTCAGATATTCCTTTCCATAGTATAGAAGCGGTACTCCCTGAAATATTTGAACAAGGTAAAACACCTTTCTTAGTCATTTTGGACAGACTAACTGATGTTAGAAACTTCGGAGCCATTTGTAGAACCGCAGAATGTGTAGGCGTAGATGCCATCATCATTCCAGAGAAAGGTGCTGCTCCCATCAACTCAGATGCTATTAAAACTTCTGCTGGAGCCCTATACAATGTTAAAATATGTAAAGAAAAAAATCTAGCTCACACCGTAGATTTCCTTCAACAGTCGGGGGTTTCTGTATTTTCTGCAACCGAAAAAGCGGAACAACTAATCTATGATGTGGATTTTAGAATTCCTTTTGCCCTAGTAATGGGGAACGAGGAAAAAGGCATCTCTAAAGAAGTACTTCACCATTCTGACGAAAAAATAAAACTACCAATAGAAGGTAAAACGCAATCCCTAAATGTGTCCGTAGCTTGTGGTGCTATCCTGTACGAAGTGGTAAGACAGAGAATGGGACTTTAAAATTAAAATAACACAACTAAAATTTGAAATATTTAAAATGATTAAAAAAATAATTGCACTTAGCATCGTTGCATTCGCATTAACATCTTGTAAAAAAGACAAAGAAACCAAAGTGGTTATCAATAAAGAAACAGGTAAAGCTGAAACCATTACAGTAGATACTCCGCAGGAAGAAGGAGCTAAAATTCCTGAGGCAAAACCTGCCATCGCTGATTCTGCTGGAATATATTCTTTATCTTTTAAACTAGAAAAAGGTAAAACTTATCCTTTAACTTCCTTTCAAAAAGATGTTACTACTGTAAAAGACCCTTCTGGGAAAAGCATTAGTGGTACACAAGAAATGACCGATGAAATTACGTTTACCGTAAACGATTTTGTTAATGGCACTTACGATATTACCGTAAACCTCGTAGGAAAAGTTAATAAATCTTCTTCCCAAGGCAAAACAGTAGTTATTGATACCAAACAAGCTGCACCAAAAGAGGAACAACTAAAAGGTATGTGGACGGTAAACAAAGCTCTTTCTGGTAACAAACTCCAAATGAAAATGGACGAAAAGGGGAATGTTATTTCTATTTCGGGATTTGATGCAGTTTATAAAAAGGTGGAACAAAACATCACTAGTCTTATCAAAGATGCCAAAGAAAGAAAACAATTTATGGACGGTTTCAAGCAAGGGTTTAATGAGAAAATGTTTAAGGAACAATTTACTCAAAGCCTTAACATTCTGCCTAAAAAAGGAGTTAAAATAGGCGAAACTTGGACAGAAACCGATAATTTAACACCTGACGGAAAGCTAAAAATCAGTACCACTTATAAACTAGAAAAAGTAGCTGATGGAAAGGCAGAAGTAAGCATAAAAGGTGGCATTCCAAAAAAATCTGACTCTAAAAAGCAAGAAGGTATCACACACAGCATTAGTGTAGAAGGTTCTCAGAATGGTAAAATTATTTTAGATGCCAACACAGGTTGGATTCTTTCGTCTAAACAAAATATGACTACTACACAAAAGGAAAGTTTATCTGATGGTAAACAAAGCCAAACGATGACGCAGACCACACAGTCTAGCATTACGCTTAATCCTTAATCATATTATAAATACACCTATTCTATTACTTTAGTGTAGGTGTATTTTGATTTTTTTAACTCTTTAAAACCGTATTATTTACAACAAATTATGCAATATATTTTAAAGATAATTTTGACTACTATTGTTATATTTTTTGTTTGGAATATCCTAAAACGGTTATTCTTTAACAAATTCTATAATTATTTTCCTCATCAGAAAGCTCAAAATCAATCACAATCTCAAAGTCAATCTCGGCAAAAAAGCACTTCCAAAAAGAGCAATATAAAATGGGAGGCCGAAACCGTAGATTATGAAGAAATAAAGGAATAATACGCTACAAAATTCACGAAGTGATATGAATCTGAAAAACAAAAACATCATTTTTATCATTGGCAGTTTGGTTATTTTTGTGCTAATCGCTGTACTTTATGCCAATCCTATTATCTCTGGTAAACAGCTTATGCAACCCGATATTGTGCACTACAAAGGCGGTGCAAAAGAGCTATTAGATTATAGAGCTAAATACGGTACTGAAACCTATTGGAGCGATGCTATGTTTGGCGGAATGCCGACCTACCAAACAGGTGCACAGTTTAGAGGCGACCTTATAAAACAGGTGGATAATCTCTTAAACTTCCTTCCTAAACCAGCCAATTATCTGTTTTTGTTGTTTTCAGGATTTTTCCTACTGGGTATGGTAACCGTGAGAAATTGGAAGTACGCTTTACTTGGAGCTTCGTTTTTTGGGCTATCTACTTATTTTTACATCATCATCGCTGCTGGGCATAATGGTAAGGTACACACTGTAGCCTATTTTGCACCTCTACTTGCAGGTATTCTATTAGTGTATATCAGGAAAAAGTACATTTTAGGATTCATTGTTACCGCTTTGTTTATGGGGTTACAGATAGCAGCAAATCATATCCAAATGACCTACTACCTATTTATAGCATTAGGATTTCTGTTTATTTCAGAACTTGTTAGAGCCATTAAAGGCAATACCACTTGGAAACACTTCGGTATTTCTTCTGGTGTACTAGCCCTTGCTATTGCTTTAGGGGTAGGTATGAATGCTCAAAGGCTCATGGCAAATGCCGAATATGTTAAGGAAACCGTAAGAGGAAAGCAAATTCTAAACACCGAAAAAGGCAATACTGAAAAGTCTGGTATGGATAAAGAAAGTATTACCATGTGGAGTTACGGAAAGCTAGAAACATTCAACCTATTTATTCCTAGACTTATGGGAGGCGGAAGCCAAGAAAAAGACTCGGAACGAATGATGGGGCGTATCCAAGAACTTGTACAAGAAAATGCAACCTCACAAGAGGAAGTTAATAATATCATTAAAGGGCTTAGTAGTCCTACCTATTGGGGAGACCAGCCTATGACTTCTGGACCTGCCTATCAGGGTGCCGTGGTTTGTTTCCTTGCAGTGTTAGGATTTGTGTTTGCTAGAAAAAAATACAAATATTGGATTTTGGGAGCGTCCGCCCTCACGATTATGTTGGCTTGGGGACATCATTTTATGCCACTTACCGACTTTTTTATAGAATATGTTCCGCTCTACAACAAATTTAGAGCACCATCTTCTATCCTAGTTGTGGTAGAACTTTTATTTCCGCTCATTGGGATTTTAGGTTTGTATCAGTTTTTTAAAAATCAAAATTTTTCCAAAGAGTTAAAACAAAAGTACCTCATCTATACTACGGCTTCTGTGTTAGGATTTACGGTGATTTTACTCGTAGGAGGCAAATCTCTTTTAAACTTTTACAATGATACCGAAAAGACCTATCTCCCACCCTATCTACTCAATTATCTACAAGACGAAAGATGGCAGTTTTTCCGAGCAGATGCTATAAAAGCAATATTATATGTAGGCATTACGGCGATAGTGCTTTGGCTTAGTTTAAAGGGAAAATTATCTCAAAATATCGCTTTAGTTATCATTGGTTTGGTAAGTTTATTTGATTTATGGACAGTAAATCAGCGTTATCTTAACAGCAGTAATTTTGTAGATAAAACCTTCGCAGAAAACCCTTTCCAAACAGAAAACAACGACTATCTTATAGGAAAGGCAGGAGACAATCCTTACATACAAGGACTTCTTTCTCAAGTGAACATCAATAAAACTTTAGAAACTTTAGCCGAAAAAGATAAAAGTCATTACCGAATTTTCAATAATACTTTAGGAACTTTTGGCGAAACTAATACTTCTTATTTCAAAGCCTCTATTGGAGGTTATAGTGCCGCTAAACTGAGAAGATATGATGATTTAATCAACGAATATTTTAGCAAACAAGACACCGTAGCATTACCAAAAATACTGAATATGCTTAATGCTAAGTATTTTGTGGTAGGTAGTGCAGACAATCCACAAGCCTATCCTAACCCTGATGCTAATGGCAACGCTTGGTTTGTTTCTGATATTTTATGGGCTAATACGCCTAACGAGGAAATTAAAGCTATCGGCACAATAGACAACAAAAGAACAGCCGTGGTAAGCACCGAAGACAAAAGCTACTTTAATGGCAAAAACATTCAGCCTGATAGTACCGCCTATATCCAGCTTATCCAATATCAGCCAAACGAAATACAGCTTAAGAGCCAGTCTAAAACACCTCAACTTGCGGTAATCTCCGAAATTTACTACCCAAAAGGTTGGAAAATGTTTGTGGACAATCAGGAAGTTCCTTATATAAAGGCGAACTACCTTCTTAGAGCCGTTTATGTTCCTGCGGGACATCATACCATCAAAATGGTTTTTGACCCTGAAGTTCTGCACAAAGGTAAACTGTGGTCTTATGGTGCTTTTGGACTATTCATCTTACTAAGTATCTTGGGAATTTTAAAACTCTACAAAGAGCAGAATGCCACAGCCTAAAAAAACACTCATCATCTCTTATTACTGGCCTCCCGCGGGAGGTCCAGGTGTGCAACGATGGCTCAAATTTGCCAAATACCTCCCAGAGTTTGGGTGGCAACCTACCTTATTTGTTCCAGAAAACCCAAGCTATCCTTTATTAGACAACAGCCTGCTAAAGGAAATACCAAAGGACATTGATATTATAAAAACAAAAATCTGGGAGCCTTACCAAATTGCCGAAAAACTCAACAAAAACAACAAAAAATTTAAAACAGGGCAGTTTGATATTGGCACTAATCAAAGTTGGAAATCTAAACTTTCTATTTGGATAAGAGGAAATTTTTTCATTCCTGATGCTAGAGTATTTTGGGTAAACCCTTCAGTGAAGTTTCTAAAAAAGTATTTGGAGGAACATCATTTTGACGCCTTAGTAACCACAGGACCACCACACTCCCTGCACTTAATTGGGCTTAAACTCAAGAAAGAGTTCCCAAAATTAAAATGGATTGCCGATTTCCGTGACCCTTGGACAGAAATATCCTACTACAAACACCTTAAACTCTCTAAAATAGCCGATAGAAAACATCGAGAACTGGAGCAGAAGGTATTTAACCATGCAGATATTACCCTTGCTACCAGCTATACCGATGCCGAAAACTTTATAAAAAAAGGAGCAAATGCGGTGTGTATTACCAATGGTTACGATTCTGAAGCCCTCAATACCACCGAAAGAAAGCCTAAAACTAAATTTACATTAAGCTATATTGGGGTATTAGAGCAACTGCGAAATCCTGAAATACTATGGGAAACACTGAACGAACTACTTAATGAATCTACCGATTTTAAAGCCGACTTTGAGCTAAAACTGGTGGGTAGAATTGATGCCAAAATATCCGAAAGTTGGGAGCACACGCCTCTTAAAAACCACATTAACGATTTAGGATACCTCCCACACCATAAAGCCGTGGAAGAGATGCATCATTCTACACTACTTCTGATAACCAACTTCCCACAAGAGACTTCTAAAGGGATTATCCCTGGTAAAATATTTGAGTATCTTGCTTCTGGAAATACCATTATTTCCTTTGGACCTGCCCAAGCTGATGTAGAAAAGATATTAGAAGAAACCCAAACAGGTAAACATTTTTCTTACCAAGACAAAGCCTCTCTAAAGCAGTATTTATTACAGCAATACCAACTTTGGAAGCAAACCGATTTTACTAAAACTCCACAAGATATTTCTGCTTTTTCTAGAAAAAATTTAGCCCTGTCTTTAGCAAAATTATTGGATAATGGTATCCTCTGAAAGAAAAAACAAGCTCCTAAAACTTGCATATCTAAAAAATAGCTTATACATTTGTCCCAGTTTTATGGCCCACTATATCAAAAACATACAACTAAGTGTAAAAAAGTACCTCAATTATTTGGTTGTTCCAAATAATTGTGTACACACACACAAATAGTACCGTGCCTACGCGTTCTATTATATTACTTTTTATATAGATTTTCATCGTTAATCATTAGTCCTAAATTTGGGCTTAATAGACTTCTTCCAACAACTTTTGTTGGGGGCTTTTGGCGTTTATCCTATTCTAATTTTAGCTTTCATAAATACATGCTAAAAGCACCATTGTTTTGTCTAATAATATGGTCGTTCTTGTTAGGTGCTTTTAGTGTTCAGGGGGAGTATTTTGCTCTTTCTGTATTAGCCTTTCCTCTCGTTTTGTGTGTGTTTAGAGGGGGAAGGCGTTTTTTTAGGTTAGAACTTAGAGGTGAGATATTAGAACCTAGTATCACCTCAACCCTTAAATCTAAAGTCTAAAATCCAATATCTATAAACTTTAAATATCAACAATTTTAAAATTAAATTTTATGACAACAAAAACGACAAAATTGAGTGTATTCGCCTTTTTAGGTTTAGGCTTAGTAGCTTACGGACAATACAATGGTAAAGTGGGTATCAATACTCCTTATCCTAATGCAACATTAGAGATTCAAATATCTGATGCTAACAAAAGTGGAAATACCAAAGAGGGGATTTTAATCCCAAATGTAAGTGCAGACAGAGCCGAAAATATGGGTACAGGGCTAGAAGATGGTACTTTATTATTCATTGGTTCTGGGGCAGCTAATGCTACAGGTACTACATCTAATTACAATGGTAAAGGGTTTTACTACTTTGATAAAACTGCTATTAAGTGGGTAAAAGTAGGAGCGGCTTCTACAACTAAAGAGTTTACCGCAAGATTGGGACAAACGGTATCTCCAAGTTATGAGTGGACAAAAGAAGGAGGAATTTCTTCTGGTAAAGAAATAGGTTTAGCTGATTTCTATGAGTTTACAACTAATGCAGGAGCGTTAAAACTCCCAGCACCTAGTGCACATAAAGGAGCAATTATTCACTTTAAAAATTCTACAGGGGGGACGCTTAACTATACAGGGACTAATGGGGTGGATTTCCCATCAGAAACCTCATCTATTACTGCAAGTTCAGCTCAAATGGTTTGGTCTGATGGAGCTAAATGGTATCTTATAGGAGGTAGAAACTAGTCATTTATTAACATAAAAAAACAGACAAAATGAAAAAAATAACAATACTGGCATTAGCATTAGGAACTTGTACAATAGCTCAAGCCCAAGTACTATCCAATGGAGAAATTTCTAAAAGCTTATTTGATACCAATTACTTTCTTGATGCAAGTAATTTTCAAGGTCAAGCAGATGTTTCTAAAGGAAAGTTGTTAGGTTTTCCTAAAACCGATTTAACACAGTTTAAGTTTGATTTAAAGGTGGTTACCGATGAGGTAACATTATCGGGATTTGATGGTGTAGTGGTTTATAACACCGCTACAGGGAAAACAGGTTCGGACGCTAATACCCAAGGTAAAGTAGTAGATGTAACCCCAGGATTCTACTATTTCTCTAATCCTAATGGAGCTACCAACCAAACAGTTTCTGAAGGAAAATGGGTGAGGCTAAGTGACTCCCAAGCTAACGACCAACTTTGGGCTCAGAGAGATAATAATGGAGTTACGGAAACTTATCTAAAACCAGCTGATGCTAATGGGGATACTGTAGCCTATAAGACAAATACAGGTATGTTTTTAACGAATTTAGGTGGAGGTAATACAACTGATGATATATGGACAAGTGGAGGAATGGGGATACCTACGAATGAAATACCACATTTGACGATAGTTGATTCTAAGGTTTTACCAACCGTATCACATATAGGTTCTACAAATGGCTCTCCTACAGGCGCCTATAGATATGCTTCAAATTTATATTTACTTCAAAATGAGCATGCAGAAAGAAATAATACCACAAGTACAAATAAAAAAAGTTATTTAGGAAATAGCTTTAGATTAATTACAGCAGATAATCTTACAACCAGTAATATTTCTAGTATAGAAGGAAGTGAGTTTACAACTGCTTTAAGATCAAATATTACTATAGAAAGACTCGTTGTGCATTTTAAATAATACTGATTTTTAGATGATTTAATTTTCTTTGGAAGATAAATTTATTGATATATTGAATAACCGTTGCGGCGGTTATTTTACTGATTATCCTTGTTTTAAAGCCTTCAAAAGTTTTAGCATAGTTTCTTTTAATCATAAATTGGTCGCAAAGTTGAGAGAAA
>NZ_LEKU01000014.1:0-114721 GCF_009932355.1 Riemerella anatipestifer | reverse complement strand
TTTCCACAAAAATAATGAAAAAAAGTTGCTATATAATAATCATATTTAAATTTATTACATCTAATTATTTAGAATTACTATAAATAATAAAATAATAAATTGTACAATATTAAATTTCAAAACATGACCAATATCATGTTTTTGTATTTTTTAAATATACTTAAACTGTTGATTTTAAATAAATTAAAAATAAATTAGAATTGATATATTTATCTAGTTTGAGATATTATTCATATGTTTTATTGAGGGGTAATTTTAGTTTTTAAGTCTTATTATCAGTATTTTATACTAAGCTATTTAATGTGATATAGAACTCTATTCGATATTAAATTATTATTTCTTAATTTTTGTTTTATTATATTTTCAAAAATTACACTATATTTTTATTTTAAGTTAAAAAAAATTGTTTTACAGTATATGTTATACACTTGTTTGATTTTTTTATTAGCAAAAAAACATTAATATTGTAAAGCGTTTAAAACATTTGTATTTTATGAAAAAATCTATTTTAGAAATAGGAAATTTGCTACCAATAGCAGCAGGTTTTCTGTTACTTCCGAACTTTGTTTTTGCACAGAATGCAGAACAAGTAAAGAAAATTAAAGAGTCATCTAATCTCAAGCAACTAAATTTGTTGCAGAAAGGGTTTAGTAAGGCTACTCTTAGTGTTAAAGAGCTACAGGCTAAAGCAAAAGACCTTAAAATTCCATTTATGGGTGAAGCCAATGGTAAACTTTACCAACTTCAAGGCTTTGATAAAAAGGGGAGAGCTCTTTACTATATTACATATAACACGGGAGCTGCCGAAGGTACAGGTACTAGTAAACTTCATCCTAGTGCTGGAGTTTTCAACCTAGAAGGTAGTGGAATGAAGGTGCACGAATGGGACGGAGGAAAAGTGAGAGCTACCCATCAAGAGTTTGGAGGAAGAGTAACTCAGAAAGATGTCCCATTAAGTAATAGCGATCATGCTACCCATGTAGCGGGAACTATGGTAGCATCAGGAGTAGATGCTCTGGTGAAAGGAATGGCTCCCAAGGCTACATTAGATGCTTATGATTGGAATAATGATGAGAATGAAATGGTGGCTGCTGCTGCTGCTGGAGCAATTTTATCCAATCATTCTTATGGTTATTTGGGAGGATTCGAGTGGGGAAATTGGTCAGGAACTCAAGGCTGGCACTGGTTTGGAAGCGATGAGGACACTGAATATAAAGGCTATGGACAGTATACAGCTCCTGATAGAGATTGGGATTTAATTGCTCTTAATGCACCTTACTATTTACCTGTGAAAGCAGCAGGAAATCCTAGAGGAGATGGTCCTGCACCAGGAGAGACACATTATGTGAGAGACTCTGCAGGGCAATGGATGGCTTCAACGAAAGTAAGACAAAGAAATGGAGGTGATAATGGGTTTGATTGTATTATTTTCGGAAGCACAGGTAAAAATATTCTTACTGTAGGCGCTGCAAATAAAATAGTGGGAGGATATAAGACACCTCAAGATGTAAGAATGGCTAGTTTTAGTGCATTTGGACCTGTAGACGATGGAAGAATTAAGCCTGATATTTCTGGCGTTGGTGTTGACCTTAAATCTAGTGTATCTACAGGAGATACTGCTTATGGAACAATGAGCGGAACCTCTATGGCTTCTCCTAATGTTACAGGCTCTTTATTATTGTTACAAGAGCATTATTTCAAGAAGTTTAATGCTCATATGAAGTCAGCTACTTTAAAAGCATTGGCTATTGCTACAGCTAACGAAGCAGGTGAAGCTCCAGGACCAGACTATGCTTCTGGGTGGGGATTGTTAAACGCATTTGATGCAGCTAAGACTATTTCGCTAAGGAATCAATATTCTTTAATAGAGGAAAAAACTTTGCAAAATGGAGCAACAGAAGAATTGCAAGTAGTAGCTTCTGGAACAGAACCTCTAAAAGTAACTATTGCGTGGACAGATCCAGTTCCTGAAACTCTTCCTAGTATGGATAATCTTAACAATCGTACCAAAATGCTGGTAAACGATTTAGATATTAGAGTAATAAAAGATGGAGTAGAGGAACTGCCTTGGAGACTAAATCCTGACAATCCTGCATCTCCAGCTATTAAAGCTGACAATGACGTAGATAATGTGGAGCAAGTTGTAATAGATAACCCTGTGCCTGGTGCAACTTATACCATAAAGGTAACTCACAAAGGAACTCTAAAAAAGAATAATGTAACTACAGATGCTACAGGAACAGCAGTAACATTAGTTAATGCTGATAGTCAGGATTACGCTATGGTAGTTACTGGTATCAATAGTGGTGTAGCAAAAGACTTAGCAGTAACAGCTGTTAATGTAAAAGTATCTCCAGTAGAATATTCTTCTACTACACCTGTAGAGTTTAAAATAACCAACAAAGGTAACTCAGCTTCTACAGAGGCTAAAGTGATTTATAAGTTAATCAATAAAGATAATGGTCAAGAAGTTACTCAAGGTGAGATTACAGTTCCTACTTTAAACTCAGGAGAAACGGTAGCTTTAGTACAAAATATAGACTTATCTAAATCCTTTGTTAATTATACAATTACTTCGGAAGTAGTCTATACAGGTGATGAGGTAGAGCTTAATAATAAAGCCAGTGTAGAAGCATATGGTGTTGTAGCAGACTTAACCCCAGACTTATCATCTCATGAGTTTGGTTATGAAGATGATTTTGCTAAAAATGGTTGGACATCTGAAGATAAAGATGCTGATGGAAGAACATGGCGAAAATATGATGATGCAACTCTAGCTTATGAAGGTAGCTCTTTTGCATTAAATTTCCCAGGAAACAAAACTAATGTAAATGATTGGCTATTCTCTAACCCTCTAAAACTTAAAAAGAATACTCTTTATAGAGTGATATTCTATGCTCGTAAATTCCAAACTCCTATTGAAAATATTAGTATCTTCTTAGGTTCTGCAGCTAATAGCTCTTCAATGACTAAAGAAGTGGCTCCTAAGGTGGAAGCTCTTACGGCTTACAATAGATACTCTTATGAGTTTAGTGTAGATACTGACCAAATAGCTTATATCGGATTTAATCATAAAACAGAAGGTAGTGCTTTATCTTATGCCTTTGCTATAGATAAAACAAGGTTTGAGTATGCAGAAGATAAACCTAATATTGATTTTAAAGCAAGTAAATTAAACCCTAATTCTTTTGAAACGGTTAGTTTAACTAACAGTACGGTTACAGCTTCCACATTACCTATAAGTTCTTGGGAATGGTCTTTCAATCCTAGTACAGTAAGTTTTGTAGAGAATACTTCTGCTAGTTCTAAAGAACCTAAAGTAGTATTCAACCAAGAGGGAGTTTATGCAGTTACCCTTAAAGCTACTAATGCGAAAGGAGAAAATTCTCTAAGTAAGAGTGCTTACGTTACAGTCAAAAATACAGCTACGGTAGCAGACTTTACAGTAAATAATCAGAATATATACTCTGGTGAAGCGGTAATATTTACTAATACTTCTACAGGTAACCCTAAACCAACAGAGTACAAATGGACTATCACTCCGTCTGATGGAGTAGAGTATGTAGGAGGAACTAAAGATACTTCTGAAAACCCTAATGTTAAGTTTTCTAAAATAGGTAAATACAAAGTAGGGCTTACTGCTACATCTGCACACAGTACTAACACTAAAGAAAAAGATAATTATATCACAGTAACAGGCATCTACAATAGCGTAGAAAACCTAACACATAGCTTTGATGAGAATACAAAAAATCTAGCTCTTAAATGGGATAGACCAGAAATGAATCCTGTATATTCCGAAGGCTTTGAAAGTGCTGGAAACTTACCTGCAGGAATGACCGTGATTGATGGTAATACAGATAATCAAACATGGACTATTTCATCGGCTACATTGTTTAAAAATTCTGGAGGCTATGGTATTAGATCTTATTCTTGGTTCTCTGGAGCAATAGATGCTGATGACTATTTAGTAACACCTAAGTTAAGAAAAGGAGCAGAAGTATTGAAGTATGCTGTAAAATTCCCTTGGCCAGAAAGATATGATGTTTATGTTGTTGAAGCTCCAGCTTCAGGACAAGCACCTACTGTAGATGAGATAAAAGCAGGGTATAAAGTTTATACATTTGATGCAACAGGAAATGCTCCGACATTCGTTACTAAAACTTTTAACATTAAGCAATATACAAATAAAGAGTTCTTTGTAGCATTCCACCATAGAACTAAAAAAGCTGATGATGCTTTCTATATTGCATTAGATGATGTAGAAGTAGGTTACGATAACTCTCCAGCAGGAAAATCTAGTGCTAGCATTACAGATAAAGCATTGGCAACTTCTTCTGAGTTAGACTATAAGAAAGTTCTTTTAGCAGGACAGAAATTAGTTTCAAACGATGTACTTAAGGAAGGCGATAGCAAAGTAAATAATATTTCTAATCCTAAAATAACATTCGGAATAACTACATTACCTTACCTAGTAGGCTATGAGGTTGTTAAAGATGGTGTAAGTGTAAGCAATATTAATGATTACAGCACTCGTCTATACAACGAAACTATGACTACAAATGGTTCATATACTTACGATGTGTACGCGGTATATTCTGATGGAGTTAAATCTGATAAACAAACTGTTGTAGTTAATATTACTACGCTTTCTACATCAGATGTTAACGCAAATGGAGGATTAAAAGTATATCCTAATCCGTCTAATGGCAACTTTGTAGTAGAAGCAGCTCCTACTGTATCTTCTCTAAAAGCTGGAGTTTACGATATGTCTGGAAAACAGATTTTATCTAACAGCTACAACGGAAACAAGTTTGAGCTTAATTTAACTCAACAGCCTAAAGGTGTTTATATCCTAAATCTAGTAGATGATAAAGGAGTAAAACACAATGTAAAACTGATGGTTAAATAAAAATTGATATTCATTTCAAAATCAATTTTAATAAATAGAGAAAGTCGGCTTTTAGTCGGCTTTCTTTTTGTTTTATTTTTAAAATAAAATTACCTTTGTGGTTATGAATTTTCCAAGTAAGGTTTTAGAAAAAGCCGTAGAAGAAATATCAGGTCTCCCAGGGATAGGTAGAAAATCGGCTCTTAGGCTAGCACTTCATTTGCTTAGACAACCGAGTTCGCAAGGAATAGCTCTAGGCGATGCTATACAAAATCTAGTTACGGAGATAAAATACTGTAAAGAATGTCATAACTTTTCGGACACAGATATTTGCGAAATTTGTTCAGATGACAGTAGACACGCTGAGCTCTTATGCGTTGTGGAAGATGTGAGAGATGTAATGGCGATAGAAAATACAGGGAAATTCAAAGGGAAATATTTGGTTCTAGGAGGTAAAATATCGCCTATGGAAGGTATTGGACCTCAACAACTAAATATAGAAACTTTAGAAAGCAAACTAGAAACAGGAGAGATAGAGGAGGTAATTTTTGCACTGTCTGCCACTATGGAAGGCGATACCACCGTATATTATTTATATAAAAAGTTTAAGCATTTTCAGGTTAAATTCTCCAATATTGCGAGAGGTATTTCTGTTGGAGATGAGCTAGAGTACGCTGATGAAGTTTCTTTAGGGAGGTCTATTTTAAACCGAATACCTTATAAAGGTCATTAAGTTTTTATGAAAAAAAAACTAAGCATTATCATCGTTAATTATAATGTAACCGATTTATTGTTGGCTTGTGTTCAATCCATAGAAAAGTATGCAGCTAAAGTAGATTACGAGATTATAGTTATAGATAACTGCTCTACAGACAACTCTTGGCAAAAACTTAAACACACCTTTCCGAAGGTTACTTTTATAGCATTAGAAGAGAATTTAGGTTTCTCCAAAGCGAATAATATTGCCGCTACAAAAGCTCAAGGCGAATATATTTTATTACTAAATCCAGATACCGAGTTAGAAAGTGATGGGCTAGATGGTTTGCTAGAATTTGCTGATGGTTGTAATAATTTGGGTTGCATCGGTGTAAAAATGCATAATTTGGCGGGGGATTTTCTTCCTGAGAGTAAGCGTTCTGTTCCGAATATCATCAATTCTTTTGAAAAACTATTTCTATTTACCTCTCGGAAAAACAACCGTAAAACCTATTATAGAAACGATATTAACGAAAACGAAATTGCTTGTGTAGAAGTGATTACAGGAGCTTTTCTTTTAATGAAAAGAGAACTATATCTGGATATAGGAGGCTTAGACGAAAGATATTTTATGTACGGCGAAGATATAGATTTGTGCTATACTCTTATCTGTAAAGGCTTTCAAAACTACTATTATGGGGCTTATTCTATACTTCATCACAAGGGACAAAGCACCGTGAAAGATTTAAAATATTTGTCAAGATTTTATGGAGCGATGTTTTTATTTTTAGAAAAATACTATAAGTCCAAAAATAGATTCAAATATCTATTTTTATTACAAGGTTTAAAACTAAAATACTTTATAGAACGCCTAAAACTAAAAAAAGCGAAAGAAATGTAATCTCTTTCGCTTTTTTCTATTATTTAAGACCAAAAATATTAGTTTCCTGTATTGCTTGGAGCTACTGGTGTAGCTGTATTGTTTAAATCTACTTTTTGGTTTGGTGCTTGTGGGGCATTAGGTAACTCTGTTTTCTTAGGAGCTACAGGAGCCACATTTATTGTAGGTTTTGCAGTTAATACCACACTTAAAACAATCAGCAACACTACTGTAATTCCTAATGTCCAAGTTGCTTTTTCCATAAAATCATTAGTTCTTTGAACTCCAAAAGAAGCTGAAGACGCTCCCCCGAATGTTCCTGAAAGACCTCCACCTTTAGGGTTTTGTGCCATAACTACCATTACCAACAACACGCACACAATTACTATAAGAACCATAAATAGTGTAAAAACTGTACCCATAACTAAAAAGATAATTTTTTAAGTCCGCAAATATAAGAAGAATAATTTTATATTAAGAATAAAATCATCAAAACTTATATAAAAAAGAGGCAACTCCAAATAGAATTGCCTCTTAATGTTCAAAAAGTTATGATTTTATCAACTATTTAAAATCTGTTTCTTGAGCTTTATTAAATTCGTAAGATTTTACTTCAAAAGTAATATCCATACCACTCATATTCTGGTTGATTTTGAACGGCATTTTAACTCCTGAAACTTCTTTGTAATCAGAGAAAGTAGAAGGGATAGTCATTTCTTTGTCACCCATTTTTTCTACTTTAGTTTCACCTAATTTCAATCCAGATTTTACGCTGTAAAAATAAGTGGTTTTACCTGATTTAATAGCATAAGCATCTTCATTATTTACCTTTTCAATGCCTTTTAGTTCATAGTTACCATTATTAGCAAACGCTAATTCTTTGAATACTTCAGTAGATTTTTGCATCTCTTGTTTAGCCTGTTCTGGCATAGGAATTTTGTTTCCTTGAGCCATAATATAGCCTTCTTTACCATCAAATACAACTTTTTGCATAGAGTTGCCCATCATTTTCATATCCATCATCATTTTACCACCTTTTGCTTGTACTAAAGTCATTTCCAAAGGCATTCCCTGAACGGTAGCCGTAGCATTCATTGTAACAGAATTGATTTTACTAACCGCCTCTTTTCCACCTATGGCTTTAATGTAGTTTTGAGCAACGCTTTCTACATTTACATTAGCATCTACTTTTTTAACTTCAGGTTTTTTGCTAGGATTTGCATAGGCATCGTAATATTTTACTGGATAACCTAATTTTTCTAAATTATCCGCAATATCTGTTGCTTTACCAGCGATGAAAATTCTCGCTTGATTAGGCAAAATATTTTCATTAACCACCTTTTTAATATCAGCAGCTGTTACCTTTTCTATAGACTTTAAATAATTAGTATAGAAATCAGCAGGTAGATTTTGAAGTTTTTGGTTTAAAGCAAATCTAGCAATAGTTTCAGGTTTTTCTAAAGACATTATGAAACTACCTTTCAGTTTTGCCTTAGCGTTTTGTAACTCTTCTGGTTTTACAGTAGAGATGGCATTAAGCTCATTGATGAATTCTTTTACAGCCTTATCTGTAACCTCATTTCTTACACTTGCTTCTGCACTAAAGTTAGGCGAGTATTTACTCGTAGATAGGTTAGAATATGCCCCGTAAGTAAATGCATTTTTCTCTCTAAGGTTCATAAACAATCTGCCTTCGCCACCGCCACCAAGTATATAATTCGCCATAACTCCAGCAAAATATTGTGGGTCTTTCATTTGTAAAGTAGAAACATTACCTACTTTAATGATAGATTGTACAGCATTAGGAACATCTACTACATTCACTTCGGTAGTGGTTAGATTTTTCGCAGGTGCAGGAGTTGGGATTTTAACATTAGATTTTTTCCAATTTTTAAATTGGCTTTCTATCTGTTTCTTTACTTCATCATATTTTACATCTCCTACAATTACAAGATAAGCATTGTTAGGGGTGTAATATTTTTGATAGAATTCTTGCACATCTTTTAGTTGAATTTTATTGATGCTTTCCGCTGTTTTAAACTCTCCTAAAGCGGTATTTTTACCATAAATAAGTGCATCAGACACTCGGTTAGCGATAGCTTCTGCACTCTTTTCGTCTGCTTTAAGTCCTTCTAAAGCCCTTTCTTTAGACTTTTGAACTTCTTCACTAGAGAATTTTGGATTGATGATAGCATCTGCCATAAGGCTTACTACTTCTGGGTAATATTTAGATAGTGTATTGGCAAATGCTCCAGAAGCACCAAAATTTAATCTAGCTCCTAAGAAGTCTACTTTTTTATTAAATTCTTCTTTGCTAAGGGAAGTAGTGCCATTACCTAATTGACTTGCCATAATGTTAGAAACCCCAGCAATATCGCCCTCGTATATAGGAGGTGTGTCTATGGTAAGAGTAACATTAACCCTAGGGAGTTTATGATTTTCTACCACCATTACGGTAAGTCCGTTTTTAAGGGTGAAAGTTTTAGGCTGTGCCACATTTACCGTAGGAGTAGGTCCTGGTTTTGGCATTGCATTAAGGTCTATATTTTGAGCAGATAACATTCCTGAAACTAGAAATGCCGCTGCAATGTATTTGATATTTTTCATTGTTGATTAGAATTATTTTTTTTGAGGTAAATAATTGATGTTGATTCTTTGATTTGGATTAAGGTATTTAATCGCTGCTTGTTTTAAATCTTCACGGGTGATAGAACGGTAGATATCTATCTCTTTATTGATAAGATTAGTATCTCCTTTCAAAACATAACTATCTGCTAGAGAATGAGCGATACCTTCCACAGTAGAATTAGAATTTACAAACTGATTTTCAAACTGGTTTTGAAGTTTCTGATAATCTTCTTCCGAAATTAGTGTAGTTTGTAGTTTTTTGATTTCAGCATCTATATCCTTTTCTAGTGTAGCCTTAGTAGTAGCTCCCATAGGTATTGCAAAGAATGCGAAGATGCTATAATCTTCCATACCGATATTAGCAGCTTGTACCTGCAAAGCCTTTTTCTCTTGATCTACCAACTTCTTGTATAAAACAGAAGATTTGCCACTACTTAAATAACTGCCCAACATTTCTAAAACATAAGCATCTTTTTCTTTATTAGAAGGCGTTCTATAAGTAAATACATACGCTGGAATTTGGATATTATTATCATAAACCGTTACCTCCTCTTGTTTTGTAATAGGCGTTTCTTTGGGGAAGTTTCTAGTAATTTCTGCACCTCTAGGAATAGTAGAGTAGTATTCGTTAATCCATTTTTTAGTTTGTTCAGGATTGATGTCTCCAGCCACAACTAAAGTAGCATTGTTGGGTACATAATACTTTTTAAAGAAATTTTGAAACTCCTCTAATTTTGCTGCATTTAAGTCTTCCATAGAGCCAATGGTAGTCCCTTTGTAAGGATGATTTTTAAAAGCAGAAGTTAAAATACTATTAAATAGATTTCCGTAAGGTTGGTTATCCATTCTTAGCCTTTTTTCTTCTTTCACAACCTCTCTTTGAGTATCCACGCCTACTTGATTAATGATGGGGTGTCTCATTCTTTCAGCCTCCATCCAAAGTCCTAATTGAGTATTATTAGACGGGAAAGTTTCGTAGTAGTAAGTTCTATCTCCAGTGGTGTTAGCATTGTTATTACCACCGTTAGAAGAAACTACTTTAAACCATTCGCCTCTTTTAATATTTGGAGTTCCTTCAAATAAAAGGTGTTCAAAAAAGTGAGCAAAGCCTGTTCTGCCTTCCATCTCGTCTTTAGCACCTACGTGGTACATTACAGCAGTAGTAACTACCGGAGCAGAATTGTCTTGATGGAGAATCACATGAAGTCCGTTAGGGAGATCGTACTCCTCAAATTTGATTTGTTGTGCATTTAGCAGAACTCCCGCGAAAGTAGCCACTGCCAAAGAGAAAAACTTTTTTTTCATTACGATATTAAATTTATTTTTTGTTTTAAATTTCTTAAACCATTAGTAGGGTTTTCTAATGATTTGTTACAAAGTTAGAATGTTTTAATTGAACTTTCTTATAAGAAAATGTTAAAGTTTCAATCTGTAAAAGATAGATAAATGAAAAGTCATTTTTGTTTTTTTTCAAAAACTCAACAGATTCTTATAGAATTGTTGGAGGAGAGAATACTGAGAAATTTAATAATAAACAAAAATTAAACCGTCATATTTTAACGGTTTTGTTTTTGATTTTTGTTGTATAAAATTAAAGATATGGAAATACAACTTCACTTCGATGTTCTAGAAACAATTGAGAAAATTCATTTAAAATCGAAAGATGTTCAATTGAAAAAATCATTAAAGGAAAAACAGCCAAGTTTTGATTTAGTTGTGAAATTCTGTTCCGAAGAGAAATGGAGTATAGAAAATGGATTTGTTAGGAAGATTGGTTTTTAAAGAATTAATATGTAAATTCAAGGGAAATTAAAAAAAGATAATGTGATTTCGGAAACATGAGAAGTAAAATCTATACATCATTGTTTTGTTTACGAATATGATGAGTTTCAAAATTGGATAAAGCGAACTATTTTTGCCAAAAAAAAATCATGGGAGATTTATTACAAAATATAAATACTGTTCTTAAAAAACACAATGATAATATTTATAAAAACGGAGAAAATTTCAATATATACTCTCTTTTAGGTTTAGAAAGACAAGAAAATAACACTCATTCCAAAATTATTGCGGAACTACTTTCCCCTGATGGAAGTCACGGACAAGGAGATTTGTTTTTACAACTTTTTCTTTCAGAAATCTACGGAGAATGCTATTTGACAAAGGATTTTATTAGAGTAACTCGTGAGTGTTATTGCGGTCAAATTGATAAAAATAGCGAAAATGGAGGCAGGATAGATATTTTGATTGAAAATGGCAATAAACAATGGATGATTGAAAATAAAATAGATGCTGTTGAACAGTATAAACAATTGGAAAGGTATCATAATAAATTTCCAAATGGAGAACTTTTATTTCTGACGATGACAGGGTATCAATCTAGCTATCATAAGGAGCTTTCAGAGAAAAAAATAAGCTATAAATGTATTAGCTACCAAAATACAATCTGTAACTGGTTGGAAAAATGCACTGCAGAATTAGAAAAAAACTCTAATAAATTGTATTTGAAAACAGCCATACAACAGTATCATAATTTGATAAAAAACATGAATAATAAAGGTATTAATCAAGAAAAACAAATGGAAATAGTTGATGAAATTAAAGCCAATATAGAAGCCTCTTTTGAAATAAAAACGCTATTCAATAGAGCCGTGGAAGAAATTTTGCAAGATCTTTCTGATGAGATTTCAGATTTTTTAGGTTTAAAAGAAATCAATTCTACCAATTGGAATAAATATTTTACAAAAGATAATTGGGGAAATTTAGCCATAGGATTTGAACATGAAGGTTACAGCGTGTTTTTAGGAATTTGTACTATTGATAATTCGAAAGAATTGAATCCTATTATTCATGATAAACTAAAATCTTTCCAACAAGAAATCAATGACGAACTTGGAACCGTATCTTGGAGATGCTGGAAGTATTTTATTGAAACTAATGACGAAGAAAATTATGTAAAAAGATTTATTTCAAACTCCGAAAAGAAAAAATATTTAATTGAAAATTTAAAAACTTTTGCAGACTATTTAGATAAAATTTGTATTTAAAATTACAGTTGAAGCCACTCTTTCAGCGTTTTTCTTCTTTTTAGAAGATATGAAACAGCGTTGCTAAAAGTAGGAAGAGACTCTAGGCTAAAAGGATGAATGATGTTTTCTTTAAAATCTATAATTCCAAATTTCCCAGATTTGTTTTTCACACCAAAAAAATGTAGTCCAAGAAATTGCCCAGTAGTATAATTGGGTGAGATAATCCATTCTCCTTTTATGTCAATAAAACCAAAATCAACACCATTTTCAGACACACAGCAATAATTGAGGCTGAATTTGTTGACTTTAGCAAAGGGTTTCCCTATTACTTTCTGATTTTGAATGTTCATCAAAAACCAAGATTCGTTTCTCTTTACCCAAACAAAACTAGAAAAAGCAATTTTAATATCATCGTAAATTGGAGGTATTATTTTTGTGAAATCTTTAGAAAGAATCCCTTTCTTTTTACAAGTGGAAAAAATTAAAAAGTCTAACAAATAATCATTTGGGTATAACTCAACTTCAAGTTTCATTTTTGTTTTTTTTACAAATTTCTTGAAGTATTCAGACAAAATAAGGCGATTAAAAAAAAGTTTTCTCAGACTTATTTTGTCTGTTTAATCCTTTATCTTTACAATATAAAAATTCACAATGGCAAAAACAGAACAAATGCTTCGTTTGAAGTATATAGAAGAGCTACTAAGGCGGAGAAAAGAAAAAGGTGCGTCTTTTCAAGAAATTGAAAATTACTTAAAAGAAAAATTTGAAGAAAAAGACATTTTAGATCAACTCAAATTCACAGAGCGTACTTTTCTCAGAGATAAAAAGGCAATTTTAGAAATCTCAGGTATTGAAATTTCTTATTCCCGTGCAAACAATGCCTATTACATTAGTAATGAGGAATTGGAACTATATGAAGAAAATATCTTTGATAATTTACTTTTAGTTGAGGCTTACAGAGAAGTCAAAGGCAGGGAAAATATTATGCTTTTCGAAAAAAGGAAAGCAAGAGGATTACAGCATCTTCACGGACTCATTCACGCTATCGTCAATAAAAAAGTCATCTGTTTTACTTACCAAAAATTTTGGACAGACGAAAAGTTTGAAAGAATTGTAGAACCTTATGCTTTGAAGGAATTTGAACATCGCTGGTATTTGTTAGCAAAAGATCATCAGTCAAAAGGTGACAAAACATTATTTATGAAGACTTTTGGACTAGACAGAATCTCTGATTTGAACGTTAAAAATAAAACCTTTAAAAGAGAAACTTATGAACCCCAAAAAGCCTTTGAAAATTCTTTTGGCATTATTGCTACAAATGGAGAAGAACCACAAGAAATTGTTCTTTCATTCGATTGGCATCAGGGAAACTATATTAAGGCTTTGCCTTTGCATCCATCACAGAAAATCGTTTCCGAAACGAATGATGAGTTGGTGATTTCAGTATTTGTCGTTCCAACTTACGATTTTGAACGAGAAATTTTATCTTATGGGGATAGAGTCCGAATTGTTGAACCAAAGTCTTTTAAAGCAAAAATCAAATCAGAAGTCAAAGGTATGCTGAAGAATTTAAGTTAATTTTATCATCAATAAAAGTTAATGTTTTGTATAACAAATTTTCTAACTAAAGAACATCATCAGTATTTTTTTTAATCGTTTATAGATTGTAAATTTGTGGGATTTTTGGAGAGACAATATTAAAAAAGCACTTCTATGGTAGATTATTTGAAGGGATTGAATGAAGCTCAGTACGAAGCAGTTACTACAATACAAGGTCCACTAATGGTATTAGCAGGAGCTGGTTCTGGTAAAACGCGTGTACTTACGATGCGTATTGCACACTTAATTACCAATGGAGTAGATCCTTTTAATATACTTGCACTTACCTTTACCAACAAAGCCGCTAGGGAAATGAAGGAGAGGATTGCCAAAGTAGTTGGAGAAAGCGATGCTAAAAGCCTATGGATGGGGACTTTCCACTCAGTTTTTGCAAGAATATTAAGGAGCGAGGCTCATTACTTAGGATTTCCTTCCAACTTTACCATTTACGACTCTCAAGATGCTCTTAATGTACTTAAGAAGGTCATCAAAGACCTTAATATAGACTCTGATTTATACAAACCTAAAAAAGTACAAGCCAGAATCTCTCAATACAAAAACAATCTCATCACCGTAAGGGCTTACTATAACAATCCTGAACTTATGGAAAACGATGCCCGAGCAAATATGAAGCTCATTGGGCAAATTTATCAGAAATATGTGGAAGTTTGTTTTAAAAACGGAGCGATGGATTTTGACGACTTGCTTTTGAGAACCAACGAACTTCTCACGCGTTTCCCCGAAGTTCTTGCAAAATATCAAGACAGATTTAGATACATTTTAGTAGATGAGTATCAGGATACCAACCATTCTCAATATCTTATTGTAAAGGCGTTAGCCTCCAAATTTGAAAATATTTGTGTCGTGGGAGATGATGCCCAATCTATCTACTCTTTTAGGGGAGCTAATATTTATAACATTCTGAACTTTAAAAAAGATTATCCAGATGCCGTAACGGTTTCGCTAGAGCAAAACTACCGTTCTACACAGAATATTGTAAACGCTGCTAATGTGGTGATTGCTAAAAACCAGCAACAGTTCAAAAAGAATGTATTTAGTGCCAATGAAGAAGGCGAAAAACTTAAAGTTTACCGTTCACTTTCAGATGCCGACGAAGCCAACTTTGTTGCCGCAAACATTTGGGAGCTGCACAACTCTCAACAAAGAAAGTTCAATGAGTTTGCTATTTTATATAGAACAAACTCTCAAACTAGAGCTTTTGAAGATGCTTTAAGACGAAAAAATATTCCATACCGTGTCTATGGCGGATTGTCTTTTTATCAAAGAAAAGAGGTTAAAGATTTACTAGCCTACCTAAGACTTTTGGTAAACGAAAACGATGCCGAGGCACTCACAAGAATCATCAACTATCCCGTGAGAGGTATAGGCGAAACCACACAAAACAAACTTATTGTTTACGCAGATGGGCAAGGGTTGTCTTTGGCTCAAGTTCTGTCAGATTTGCCATTTCACGCACCTAGATTAGGGCTTAATAATTCGGCTCTCAATAAGCTAAATGATTTTTGGCAAATGATAAAAGCATTCCAAGTGATGCTTAAAACCGAAAATGCTTACACCGTTTCAATGGAGGTAGCTAAAAGAAGTGGGCTTATCAAAAACCTAAAAGACGACCAAACTCCAGAAGGAATTTCTAGGTTAGAAAACATACAGGAATTGATGAACTCAATGCAAGGTTTCATTGAGGAACAGCAACAACTTGAAGAAGGCGATGCTAGTCTTTCTAACTTTTTAGAAAACATTGCCCTTTCGGCAGACACTCAAGACAAGCCAGACGGCAGTGAGGATATGGTTTCTCTGATGACAATACACCTTTCCAAAGGTCTAGAATTTCCTGTGGTACATCTTGTAGGATTAGAAGAGAATTTGTTCCCGAGTTTTATGAGCAGTAGCTCCCGAGAAGAATTGGAGGAGGAGCGAAGGCTCTTCTATGTAGCTTTAACTCGTGCTGAAAAACAAGCCTATCTTTCCTATGCGGTTTCTCGTTTCCAATGGGGAAAAATTACAGACTCGGAGCCGAGCAGATTTCTTAGCGAAATAGATGCTCAATATTTAGACTTCCTTAATGCAAGTATGGAAAGGCGTTTTGTAAATCATTCAGGGATTAAATCTAATATTTTTGATGATACACCATCAGCTCCAATCGCTTTTAAAAAGAAAGAACCTAAGAAAACCATCAATCGTGCAGAAACGAGTTTTCAGCCTAAAGAACCTAAAAAGCTAAAACCGTTAGCATCAGCTAAAATTAACAATCCTGCTGGTGGAACAACGCAAGACATACAAGTAGGCGATAGAGTAAGACACGATAGGTTTGGTATGGGAGAGGTTATTTTTATTGATGGTACCGATGCTACCAACATCAAAGCAAAAGTTCATTTTGAACACGAAGGCGAAAAAAACTTGATTTTAAAGTTTGCTAGACTAGAGAAGCTCTAAGATTTAGTAGGAAATCTCAACTATTAGAAAAAAGATTTTGTTTATCTTTGCTCTATGACTGAGAACACCGATAAAAAATTATATCTTGTAGATGCCTACGCAATGATTTTTAGAGGCTATTATGCCTTTATCAGAAATCCTAGACTTACCACTGGTGGATTAGACACTTCCGCTATCTATGGTTTTACTAATTCTCTTATTGAGTTAATTAAAAAGGAACGTCCTACTCACTTAGCCGTCGTTTTTGATGTGGGGAGACAAAATGTAAGACACGAAGATTTTTCTGACTATAAAGCCAACAGAGCTGAAACTCCAGAGGCAATAAAAATTGCGGTACCTTACATTCATCGTATTTTAAAGGCAATGCATATCCCAATTTTAGGAGTAGAGGGCTACGAGGCAGATGATGTTATAGGTACTATTGCAGGCAAGGCAGAGAAGCAAGGTTACGAGGTGTTTATGGTAACGCCAGATAAAGATTTTGCACAACTCGTTACAGAGCATATAAAAATCTATAAACCAGGATTAAAAGGTGGTGATGTTGAAATCTTAGGTGTAAAGGAAGTTTTAGAAAAATACGAAATAGAAAACCCTAAGCAGATTATAGATTATCTAGGAATGATGGGTGATTCGGTGGATAATATCCCTGGGCTTGAAGGAGTGGGAGAGAAGACTGCAAAAAAATTCATCAAGGAGTATGGCTCTATGGAAAATCTTCTAGCCAATACTCATCAGCTTAAAGGTAAATTAAAAGAAAAGGTGGAAGCCTCTGCAGAGCGTGGTCTAATGTCAAAAAAACTAGCCACCATACTTTGTGATGCTCCCATAGAGTTTCATCAAGAGGAATACGATTTAGAAACACCTAACTTTGAAGAGGTAAAACAAATTTTTGAAGAGATAGAATTCCGAAGATTGTACGAAAATCTTTACAAAGCCTTCTCTACTGAAAAATCAGTAGAGGAAAAAAAATCGGATAAAGATTCTGTTCAGTCGCCAGTACAGTTAGATTTATTTTCAGATTTTGAAGCGTTAGAACAGACTACAACTACCAAACATACTATAGAAGACCGAGAGCATCTCTATCAATATATAGATACAGAAAAAGGTCAACTTTTGCTCCTACAAAATCTATTGAAACAAAAAGCGGTTTGTTTTGATACAGAAACCACCTCTTTAGATGAGATGGAAACAGAGCTTATAGGCATTAGTTTCAGTTATAAAAAAGGCTTGGCTTATTATGTCCCAATCCCTGAAAATAGAGCGGAGGCACAGGCTATTGTAGAGCGTTTTCGTCCGTTTTTTGAAAAGGAAAGTATCTTAAAAATTGCTCATAATTTAAAATACGATTACAAAGTACTCCTAAATTACGACATAGAGGTTAAAGGCAATTTATTTGATACAATGATTGCTCACTACCTGCTCAATCCTGATGGCAGACACGGTATGGATTATCTTTCTGAAATGTACCTTAACTATAAGCCTATAGCATTAGAAACTTTAATTGGCAAAAAAGGAAAAGGGCAAAAAACATTAAGAGAAATTGACCTACCGACACAAACACAATACGCTGCAGAAGATGCTGATATTACCTTTCAGTTATACGAAATTTTTTCGCCTCAACTAAGAAAAGAAGAAGTAGAAGAGGTATTTTATAAGATAGAAATGCCTTTAGTTAAAGTATTAGCTAAAATGGAACTTGCTGGTGTAGCTTTGGATAAAGAATGGCTAAAAGATGAAAGTATTAGCTTAGAGCAAGATTTAAAGATTTTAGAAGGACAAATATTTGAACAGGCAGGAGAAGAACTAAACATTAACTCACCTAAACAATTAGGAGATATATTATTTGAAAAATTAAAACTAGACCCTAAAGCTAAAAAGACCAAAACAGGACAATATTCCACATCAGAAGATGTTTTACAAAAACTTTCTCATAAACACGAGATTATCAAGTTAATTTTGGAATACCGACAATTACAAAAACTAAAATCCACTTATGTAGATGCTTTGCCAAATCAAATAAGTCCAATAGATGGCAGAGTACATACCAGTTTCGCCCAAACAGTAGCCGCTACTGGGAGATTAGCTAGTAATAATCCTAATTTACAGAATATCCCTATAAGAACGGAACGAGGACAACAGGTAAGAGGTGCTTTTGTAGCTCCAAAAGGTTCTAAAATTGTTTCAGCCGACTATTCTCAAATAGAACTTCGTCTTATTGCAGAAATTTCTGGAGAGGAAACTATGATAAACGCATTTAAGGAGGGGCAAGATATTCACGCTTCTACGGCTTCCAAATTGTTTGATGTTCCTTTGAGTGAAGTGTCCAAAACTCAAAGAAGCCAAGCCAAAACAGTTAATTTTGGTATTATTTATGGGCAAAGTGCTTTCGCTTTAGCAGACCAAACAGGTCTTTCTAGAACTGATGCCAAACAACTCATAGATTCCTATTACGAAACTTATCCAAAGTTAAAAGCCTTTATGACAGAGCAAGTTCAAACGGCTAGAAAAAAAGGTTATGTAGAAACTATAATGGGAAGAAAAAGACACCTTAAAGATATAAACTCTAACAATTTTATAGTAAGAGGACATGCAGAAAGAAATGCTGTAAACGCCCCAATACAAGGTAGTGCTGCTGATATTATAAAACTGGCAATGATAAAAATAGATTCTGAAATAAAAGCTCAAGGTTTAAAAACCAAAATGCTTTTACAGGTACACGATGAATTGGTATTTGAAGTCCCAAATGAAGAGATAGAGGTTGCGACTACTTTAATAAAACAAGAAATGGAAACTGCTTATTCTACCAAAGTACCATTGCTTACAGAGGTTGGGGTAGGAGATAATTGGCTAGAAGCTCATTAAAAAAATAGACTAATTTGAGATTCCTTATCATCATACCAGCACATAATGAAGAAGATAGTATTTTGCTATGTTTAAAATCTTTAGCAAAACAGACTTATCAAAATTTTGACTGCATTGTTGTAAATGATGGCTCTACAGATAAAACAAAAGAGTTGGTAGAAAGTTTCATTAAAGATAACCTTTCTTTTAAACTCAAAAATTTAGAATCTTCCTTTCATCAGCCTGGGGCAAAGGTCGTTCAAACTTTTTATCGAGGTTTAGAAGAGGTTTCTTTAGCTGATTATGATGTTATCTGCAAATTCGATGCTGATATTATATTTCCATCGCAATATTTAGAAAACATCAATAAAATCTATACAGAAAATCCTAAAGCTGGTATGGTCTCTGGATTGGTATATATTCAAAATGATAAAGGAGAATGGATTTATGAGAATTTATCCTCAAAAAATCATGTCAGAGGTCCTATAAAATCTTACCGAAAAGATTGTTTTTTAGCAATGAATGGACTTCGCTCCGTATTGGGTTGGGATAATATAGATGTGATGTTAGCTCAAATGAATGGTTATGATATTATCACCATTAAAAATCTTTGGGTAAAACATTTAAGACCTACAGCTTATAAATACAAATCTCAAAAAGCTGAAAAATTGGGAGAATATTTCTATAATATTGGGCTTAATCTTCCTCTAGCTATGATATCATCTGCGAAGTCGTCTTTTAAAAACGGTTCATTTTCAGAATTTTTTATAACAATGAAGAGCTTTTTATCTCAAAATAAGTCCTTACAATTAACTCAAGAAGAAATTAAATTCATCAGAAAGTTGAGAAACCCTCTACAAAAAATATTTAACAGACAATAAATATATCATTTAGTATATATGGAATTAACTTACGAAATTTCAGGAATAGAAATTAAAACCTTTTACGGAGTTCAAAATCAGTTTTTTAATCTGATAAAGTCTTCGTTTCCGACGCTTAAAATAACAGGGAGAGACCATTTTATATTCGCTATGGGAAATCCCGAAACTTTGGAGGTACTAAAAGAAAAATTGGACGATATTGTAAAATTTATCACTAAACATAATATTATTACTATCAAAGATGTAGAAAGTATCTTGATGATAAAAGACGAAAAAGAAAAACAACTTGTCTTTGATCAAGATATTATTGTGAAAGGAGTCCAAGGGAAAATCATTAAGGCTAAAACTACTAACCTTAAAAAACTCGTAAAGGAAACCGAAACAAAAGATATGGTATTCGCCATAGGTCCTGCAGGAACAGGAAAAACTTATACCAGTGTAGCTTTGGCAGTAAGAGCTTTAAAGGAAAAACAAGTAAGACGAATTATCCTCACACGCCCTGCGGTGGAAGCAGGGGAGAGCCTTGGTTTTTTACCAGGAGACTTAAAGGAGAAACTAGACCCTTATTTACAACCGCTTTATGATGCTTTGCGAGATATGATACCACACGAAAAGCTAGAAGGGTTTATTGAGAAAAAAGTGATAGAAGTAGCACCTTTGGCCTTTATGAGAGGGCGAACTTTGGACGATGCTTTTGTCATCTTAGATGAAGCACAAAATACAACCCATGCCCAAATGAAAATGTTTTTAACAAGAATGGGAATGAATGCTAAATTCATAATTACAGGCGACCCTACACAAGTAGATTTACCATATAAGCAAAAATCAGGCTTGAAAGAAGCTATGCATATCCTAGAAAACATTAAGGAAATAGGCTTTGTATATCTCAACGAAGCCGATGTGGTAAGGCACCCTGTGGTTAAAAAGATAATCTCTGCTTATAATGAGGAAGAAAAAAGACAGAGTGCAAAGGAATATGATAAATGAAGAGATTAAATTAGAATATGATAAAAATCATTTTGGTTTTAGAATAATATATATATCTTTGCGAAATAAAGAAACGAATAAAACTTTAAAACAATGAAAAAACTATTTTTAGTAGGTGCTTTAGCACTTTTCGGAGCAATGAACGCTCAAACAGAAAAAGGATCTTGGGTTGTAGAAGGTAAAACCAATTTAGGATTTAATAGTGTGTCAACTAAGGTAAAGTATGATGGAAAGTCTTACGATGCTGGTAAGGTTTCTACTTTTAACATTAGTCCTAGTGTTGGATATTTTGTTATGGATAACTTAGCTTTAGGATTAGAGTTTAACTTTTTATCTTCTAAGGAGGGGAATAGTTCTTCTAGTACACTTTCTTTCTTACCTAACGCAACTTACTATTTTTCTACAGGATCTCAATTCAGACCATATTTAGGAGTTGGAGTAGGATATGGTAGCAATACTACGGGTGATGTATCTGTAGGTGGTTTAGCTTGGGGAGTTAAAGGTGGTGGAGTTTACATGTTAAATAAAACTGCAGGTATAAATCTAGGTCTAGGTTACAGCCAATTCAGTACAACTAACAATAACCTAACTACAACAGCGGGTGCATTTGGAGTTAACGCAGGTTTCTCTTTATTCTTCAAATAATCTAAGATTTATAATAAAAGATAGTTAGAGCAGTCTAAAGGGCTGCTCTTTCTTTTATATTCCGATAATAAAATAGACTAACTTTAGTCTATTTTTTGTATTTTTGGGGCAAATTGGAATAATGAGAAGATTTATTGGTTTTGTGCTATTTTCTGTGCTGTTAGTTAGCTGTGGAACTTCTAAAAGATCCACAACTACAAGCAAAGTTAGTAAAGTTGCATCTAAAACATTATCTTCAGAAAATTCAGGAGTAGTTACTAAAGAGGCTAGAAAAATAATTAAAACAGCCGAAAAATATTTAGGTGTTCCTTATAAGTATGCAGGAAATACTTCATCTGGTTTTGATTGCTCTGGTCTAGTTTCTAAAGTTTTTATAGAGAATAATAAAACCCTTCCTAGGCGTTCAACAGATCAGGCATTGGAGGGGACTAGTATCTCTGTTAAAGAAATTAAAATAGGAGATTTAGTTTTTTTCGCAACTATGGGAGGTGCTAAAGTCTCTCATGTGGGTATTGTTCATACCATAGAAACTGATGGAGAAATTAAGTTTATTCATGCTTCGACTTCTAAAGGAGTTATTATTTCGTCTCTAAACGAAACTTATTGGAACAAATCTTTTTTATTTGCAAGAAGAATACTTTAATATAAAATACAAATATGTCATTACAACAAACAATAGAAAATCTTTGGGAGAACAGAGATTTATTACAGAATGAAGAAAACCAAAAAGTAATTAGAGAAGTTATTGCTAAACTAGACAAGGGAGAGCTTCGTGTAGCTGAACCTACGGCTAACGGTTGGCAGGTAAACGAATGGGTGAAAAAGGCGGTAGTAATGTATTTCCCTATTCAAAAGATGGAAACCATCGAAGTTGGACCTTTTGAGTTTCATGATAAAATGCCTTTGAAAAGAAACTACGCCGAAAAAGGGGTAAGAGTAGTGCCTCACGCGGTGGCTAGAGAAGGAGCTTATATAGCTTCTGGTGTTATTATGATGCCATCTTATGTAAATATTGGGGCGTATGTAGATAGTGGTACTATGGTAGATACTTGGGCTACAGTAGGCAGTTGTGCTCAAATAGGTAAAAATGTACATCTAAGTGGAGGAGTTGGTATTGGTGGTGTTTTAGAGCCATTACAAGCAGCACCTGTAATTATAGAAGACGATGTTTTTGTGGGATCTAGATGCATTGTAGTAGAAGGTGTACATGTGGAAAAAGAAGCGGTTTTAGGTGCTAATGTGGTACTAACAGGTTCTACTAAAATTATAGATGTAACAGGAGAGCAACCAATTGAATATAAAGGGAGAGTACCAGCTCGTTCAGTAGTAATTCCAGGAAGTCTTACTAAAAAATTCCCTGCAGGAGAGTATCAAGTACCTTGTGCTTTAATTATAGGAAAAAGAAAAGAGTCAACAGATAAGAAAACCTCTCTTAACGACGCTCTAAGAGAGAATAATGTAGCGGTATAATATGGCTATCCCAAAACAAATATTTCAGACTTTTAAAACTGATAAATTGCCATGGCTTACCCGTTGGCATATTAAGAGAATGCTTAGGAGAAATCCTGAGTATTCTTATTATTTTTATGATGACGAGAAAATAGAGGATTTTTTTAAAAATGAATTTCCAGAATATTACAAAGCTTACAAAAGTTTAACGGTAGGAGCTGCTAAAGCGGATTTTTTTCGTTATGCCATTCTATATAAAAAAGGAGGCATTTATTTGGATATTGATTGTAAGTTGGTAAGTAAATTTGATGAATTCATTTTAGATACAGACCAGGCCATTATAAGCAGAGAGCGAGTAAAGGTATTCTACACCCAATGGGCTTTAATTTTTAATGCTGGACATCCTTTTCTAAAACGAACGCTAGAAATTTGTTATGAAAATATCAAAAACCATCGTTATCCGCACAATGTCCATAAAACCACAGGTCCTCCTGTATTAACCCAAGCAATACAAGAATGTTTACAAGAAAATCCAAATATAAAATACCGAGAAATGGGAGAGGAATACGAAGGACGTATAGAGGATAAATATAAATTTGCTAAATTTTTTCTATATAGAAATAAAAAAGAACATTGGAATCAAAAACAGTTGAGCCAAGATATCATTAAACCTTTTGAGGAATGATTAAAATAGCCTTCGATGCCAAAAGATTTTTTCATAATACCTCAGGTCTAGGGAACTATTCTAGAGATTTGGTAAGGATTTTGGCTTCAGAATTTTCGCAATACCAATACTATCTTTTAGCTGAAAAAATAAGTGAAAGAGGAAAAGATATTTTAACATTACCAAATGTTGCTTTTAAAGAAATATCCAAAGGATTTTTAGCGAGGCAAAGGCAAATGGGAACTGATGCTCAGAATTTAAAAGCCGATATATTTCACGGACTTTCTGGAGAACTCCCTTTGATATGGAATGATAGAACAATTAAAAAAGTGGTAACTATTCATGATTTAATTTTCTTGCGTTACCCTCAGTTTTATTCTTTCTTTGACAGGAAAATTCATTTTTGGAAATTTAAAAAAGCGGCTCAACAGGCAGATGTTATCATTGCTATTTCGGAGCAAACAAAAAGAGATATTATTAAATATCTAAATGTTTCTGAAAAGAAGATAAAAGTAGTCTATCAAGGCTGTCATAAAGCTTTTAAGAACCCACTAAGCCCCAGCGAGCTTACTAAAATTGCTGTAAAGTATCAGTTACCAAAGCGTTTTTTACTAAATGTTGGCACGATAGAAGAACGGAAAAATTTACTTAATGTCATTAAGGCTTTAGATGGTACAGGTATCCCTTTAGTGGTAGTAGGTAGAAAAACAAAATATCAAAAAGAAGTTGATAAAACACTAGCTCAAACCAAAGTAGAAGTCCATTTTTTAGAAAATGTATCTATGGAGGAGCTGGCTGGGATTTATCAGTTGGCAGATATATTTATTTATCCCAGCCTTTTTGAAGGTTTTGGCATTCCTGTTATAGAGGCTTTATATTCAGGCACTCCTGTTATTACGAGTAATATAAGCAGTATGCCAGAAGCTGGTGGTCCAGATTCTACTTACATCAATCCGCAGAATATATCAGATATTAAATCCAAAATCCTATTTCTATGGAATAATGAAGCGGAAAGAAAACGCCGTTTAGAAAAGGGATTAGACTATGTGCAGAGGTTTAATGATGAAAATATCGCTACCGACTTAATGGAAGTTTATAAGGAGGTACTAAGTTAACTACAAGTTAAAATTAAAAAAGAATTTAAAATATTAAGTTCAAATTTGTATTTTTGTGCAAATCGTTACTTAAATAAAAAAACAAAAAATAATGAGAATACTAATCGTTGGAAATGGAGGTAGAGAATCTGCTCTAGCTATGAAACTCAAAGATGATAAAAGAGTTACCCAAATGTATTTTGCTAAAGGCAATGCCACTACGCAAGCCCTAGGTAAGACAGCACACGAAACTGATATTAAATACCTAAGAGATTTTGCTATCAAAGAAAAAATAGATTTAACTATTGTAGGTCCAGAAGCTCCACTGGTAGACGGTTTAGTAGACGAATTTAAAAAGTTTGATTTAAAAGTTTTCGGTCCTAACCAAAAGGCAGCTAGCCTAGAAGGAAGTAAAGCATTTTCTAAGAAATTTATGCAGAAACATGGCGTTAAAACGGCTGTTGCAAAAGTTTTTGATGCTTACGAAGAAGCTAAAGAATATCTAAATAACAAAAACTATCCTTTAGTAATCAAGGCAAGTGGTTTGGCAGGAGGTAAAGGTGTAGTTATTTGTGAAGACTATGATGAAGCATTGGCTACCCTTGATGATTTTATGATTAGAAGAATCTACGGAGATGCAGGGATTAGAGTCATTATAGAGGAGTATTTAAGAGGGTTTGAAGCTTCTATCATTGCTTTCTCTAATGGTAAAGAGCTTTTCCCTTGTATACCAGTAAAAGACTATAAGAAGGTAGGAAACGGAGATAAAGGAGCAAATACAGGAGGAATGGGGAGTGTGGCTCCAAGTCCAGAGTTTACAGAGGCTCACATGGAAGACTTTAAGAAAAATATACTTAATCCAACCATTCAAGGGCTTAAAGCTGATGAACTTGAGTTTAAAGGATTTATTTTCTTCGGTCTGATGGTAACAGCTGATGGTTGCTACTGTTTAGAATACAACATGAGGTTAGGTGACCCTGAAACACAAGTAATTATGCCATTGTTAGAAAATAATCTTATTGATGTTATTGAAGATTGTTTAGCAGGTAAAGAAGTTGAACTTAAATTTAAAGATGAGAAAGCAGTTTGTTTGGTAATGTGCTCTGGAGGTTATCCTAGAAATATAGAAACAGGATACGAAATTACAGGCTTAGATAAGGTAGAACATAGCCAAGTGCTATTTGCTGGGGCTACTAGACAAGGGGAAAGAATCATTACTAACGGAGGACGAGTGATTAATTTTATAGCTACAGCTCCAACTTATGAGGAAGCACGAAAGAAAGTTTATGCTGATGCCCATACAGTAAATTTTGATTATGCTTTTTATCGTGATGATATTGCTAAATTTTAATCAGATTATAATTATATAACCAAATATTGAAAAGTAATTATGTGAAATTTGTTAATAATTTCCATATTTACTTTTTGTCTAAATAAACCATCTATGCAAAACGGAATTATCATATTAGACTTCGGTTCTCAGTACAACCAACTGATAGGAAGACGTATTAGAGAAATGGAAGTTTATTCTGAAGTACTACCTTACAATACACCTATTGAAGTCATATTAGAAAAGAACCCCAAAGGGATTATCTTATCTGGTGGACCTAGCTCTGTAAATGCGAAAAATGCTCATTTGGTAGACAAAGCTTTGTTTGAACAATCAATTCCTGTATTAGGAATCTGCTATGGTATGCAGTTAACAACTCATCTACTGGGAGGCACTGTTAAAAAAGGTATCAAAGGAGAATATGGCAAAGCTGAGCTTAAAATACAACAATCTTCTAAATTATTTCAAGGTGTTTCGGAAGAAACTATCGTTTGGATGAGCCATTTTGATGAAGTAGAAGTAGTACCAGAAGGTTTTACTATTAACGCTAAAACAGAAGTAATTTCAGCTATTTCTAACGAAGATAAAGATATTTACTGCGTTCAGTTTCATCCAGAGGTTTCTCATACAGAAGAAGGTGTTAAAATGTTAGAAAACTTTGTCTTTAATATATGTAAGGCAGAGAAAAACTGGAAACTTACTAGCTATATAGACCGTACTGTAGAGGAAATTAGACAAAAAGTTGGTAATCAAAAGGTGATATTAGGGTTATCTGGAGGTGTAGATTCTTCTGTAGCAGCAGTTTTAATACATAAAGCGATTGGCTCTCAACTGACTTGTATTTTCGTAGATACAGGGCTTTTAAGAAAAAATGAAGCACAGAAAGTAATGGAGAATTATGGTTCTCATTTCAATCTTAACATTAAGCTAGTAGATGCTTCGGAGAGATTTTTATCAAAATTAAAAGGTATTTCAGACCCTGAACAAAAACGAAAAATCATCGGAAATGAGTTTGTAGCTGTTTTTGATGAAGAATCTCATAAGATAGAAGGAGTTAAGTTCTTGGCACAAGGAACAATTTATCCGGATGTGATAGAATCTCAATCGGTTAAAGGTCCATCTGCGGTTATAAAGTCTCATCACAATGTAGGTGGTTTACCAGAGGAAATGGATTTTGAACTTTTAGAACCTTTGAGGGAGCTTTTTAAGGATGAAGTAAGAAAGGTAGGAGAGGAGTTGGGTATTCCGCATCATTTAGTTTATAGACATCCATTCCCTGGTCCTGGATTAGGCATTAGAATTTTGGGTGAAGTAGATGCTGAAAAAGCTAAAATATTGCAAGAAGCCGATGATATTTTTATAGAAGAACTTTATAAAAATGATCTATACGATAAGGTATCTCAGGCGTTTGTGGTATTACTTCCTGTAAAATCCGTAGGGGTAATGGGGGACGAAAGAACTTATGAATACACAGCTGTGGTGCGTTCTGCAAATACAATAGATTTTATGACGGCAACCTTTAGTAAATTCCCTTGGGAGTTCTTAGAAAAAGTATCTAACAGAATTATAAATGAAGTTAAAGGTATCAATAGAGTAGCTTATGATATCTCTAGTAAACCACCTGCAACTATAGAATGGGAGTAAAATTTAAGTTAAAAAATAGATTATATGTTTTTAAATATTTTAGAACATTCATTCACTAAGAGTGTAGGCTCTGCTTGGGATAAAACTTATGAAAAGTTAGAAGCATGGCAATTAGCTGTATTCTCCAATATCCCAAATTTTATTGTGGCTATTCTTGTTTTTACGGTATCCTTGTTTTTATCTAGGCTTATTTATAAACTTGTTATAGGTTTGCTTCACAAAACATCTCTGCAAGATTCTGCTAAGAATGTAGTTGCTAGAATGGTTTCCATAGGTGTTATTATGCTCGGAATTATACTTGTTTTAGTAGTTCTTAATCTCAATGGTGTACTAAATACAATTCTTGCAGGTGCTGGGGTTATGGGGTTAGCTGTAGGTTTAGCATTACAAGGCACGCTATCTAATACTTTTTCTGGGATTGTACTTTCTTTAGTTAAAAATATCAGGATTGGAGACTGGGTATCGTCAAACAATTTCTCTGGTCAAATTGTAGATATAGACTTTAGAATGACGACGATAAAAGATATAGATAATAATATTGTGTTGATACCTAATAAATTGGTATTAGATTCTCCACTGAAAAATGCTTCTTTAACTCAGCAGAGACGACTTATCTTAACCTGTGGTGTTGGTTATGAGTCTGATTTAGATAAAGTTAAAGAAATTAGTTTAGAAACAGTAAAGAAAACGGTTGAACACTTAGTAGAAGGGGAAGAGATTGTATTTTTGTACACTTCGTTTGGAGATAGTGCTATTGATTTTGAAATAAGATGTATGCTCAATGTTAATTCTGGTTTGCAAGTAGCACAACAAAAAAGTAATCTTATTACTGCCCTAAAGAAAAGATTTGATGAGGAAGGTATCAATATACCTTTCCCTATTAGAACTTTCAAATTTGAACAATAAAGAAAAAAGCCTTGCAAGTTACTAGCAAGGCTTCTTTTTTTATTTCATATCGTACATTACCATTGCAGTCATTAGTTTTGGAGATATTAGAGTGGATTTTGGTGGCATTTTTTGATTTAAGTCGGAGATTTTAACTAAGTCATTAAAACTCACTGGATAAACCCCAAAAGCAACTTGATATTCATTTGAGTCTACCTTGTCTTTTAATTTTAGTATTCCGTTAATATCAGAAGTTCCCTTTAGAAATTTAACTCTATCCGAAATCTTAGAGTTTTCTATACCTAAAATTGGCTTTAGAATAAATTTTTCTAAAAGGTAATGGTCCATACTATCTAACCCTTCCTCCGTAGGACGAAGGTCGTGCTTAATGTGTAGACTGTAAAACTTCCCATCTAGATACATACTGATATGGAATTTTTTAGAAGGGAAATAAGGCGTTTCTCCCTTTTCATAGATAAGGAAATCTTGCTCCAATCGTTTTAAGAAGTCTTCCTTAGAAAATCCATTAAGGTCTTTTATCAATCTATTGTAATCGTGTATTTTTATAGATTGATTAGATACAATGAAACTATAAACAAAGTTATAACCTTCTGTACCTAAACTCTTTTTGTTTTTCTCTCTTTGTAGTTTTGCATTCAATGCAGCAGAGCCAATTCGATGGTGTCCGTCGGCTATGTAGAAAGAGTCTATTTGGTCTATAACTTCTTTAAACTGTTGGAGTTTTAGACGGTTATCTATTTTCCAAACTTTATGACAAATATTTTGGTCATCTTTGAAGTTTATAATAGGAATGTTTTTTTCCTCAAGGTTCATCAACATTTCTACCTTTGAATTTGCTGGATAAGTAAGGAGTACAGGTTCTGCTTGTAGTTCTACTTTACCAAGATATTCGGCTAACCTCTCCTTTTTATGTGTAATAGTAGCCTCGTGCTTTTTTATTTTGCCATTCCAAAAATCTTCTACAGAAACTAATCCTAACAAACCTCTGAAAACAGTTTTGTTAGGCATTATTTGCTCGTATAAGTAGTAAGAAGCAGCATCTTGCATAAGATTACTCTTTGCTATTTCTTCGTAGTTATTTCTTACCTTTCTTAAATTTCTGTTTACATCTTTGGATTTACTGCATATATAGGGCTTTACCATATTGATGTAGCTTCCTTCTATGTTAGCTTTTTCGGCTATTACATCATCAGTATAGTTATCCAACGGGCGAGTGGGGAATATGTTGATGTACTCACTTCTTGGTCTTACTCCTTTAAATGGTTTGAATGTAGGCATTTTACGAATTAAAGTTTATAATTTGTTGGGCAAGTTCTGTTCCTATTCTTTCTTGAGCTTCAAGAGTGTTGCCTCCTAGATGAGGACTTAATGAAAGGCAAGGATTCATAAGTAAAGATAAAGATGGTTCTGGTTCGTTCTCAAAAACATCTAGAGCAGCACCTGCTATTTTACCGTTTTCAATAAATTCTAGTAATGCTTCCTCATTAAGTACGCCACCTCTAGCCGTATTTACAATAAATACACCATCTTTCATACATTCGTACTCAGCAGAATCTAGTATATATCCTTCTGTTTTAGGTGTGTTTATTGTAATGAAATCAGACGAAGACAGTAACTTAGACAAATCGTTTGTAGTTTCTATTTCAAAATCAAGACTTCTCCCATCAAAAAAGTTGAGAGAAATAGTTTCTTTTCTAGCTTTTCTAGTGTAGGCTATGATATTCATTCCTAGGGCAATGCCTATTTTAGCCACTTCTTTACCAATACTTCCTAGACCTATAATCCCTAACGTTTTTCCTGAAAGTTCCACCGCTTTAGTATAGGCTTTTTTCAAATCTTTAAACTTGGTATCTCCTTCTAGAGGCATCATTCGGTTAGATTCGTGTAAAAACCTTGCCAAAGAGAAAAAATGAGCAAATACCATCTCTGCCACAGATTTAGACGAAGCTAAAGGGGTATTGATGACTTTAATACCTTTGGATAAAGCATAATCTACATCTATATTATCCATTCCTACACCACCTCTACCTATTATTTTGAGGTTAGGGCAGGCATCTATCAAGTCTTTTCTTACTTTAGTGGCACTTCTTACAAGAAGTACATTTATATTATTTTCATTTATAAAGTTGGCTAATTGCTCTTGAGCCACACGATGCTCAATAAACTCTATTCCTGCATTTTTTAACATGGTAATCCCTGCATTGGACATACCATCGTTAGCTAATACTTTCATATTACTCATTTACTATTAGTCTAAAGATTTCATAACATCTACCAACACCTGTACACTTTCTAGTGGAAGTGCATTGTAAAGGCTAGCTCTATAACCACCAATGCTTCTATGTCCATTAAGTCCATTGATGCCTGCTTCTTTCCATAAAGCATCAAACTTTTCTTTTTTAGACTCATCAGTCAATTTAAAGCTTACATTCATCATAGAACGGTCTTCTATGGTAGCGAAACCTTCAAACAGAGGGTTTCTATCTATTTCGTTATAGATAAGTTCTGCTTTAGCTTTATTTTTAGTTTCGGCAGCTGCAATTCCTCCATTTTGCTCTAAATGTTGTAGTGTAAGCAATGAGGCATAAACGGCAAAAACAGGAGGTGTATTGAACATAGACTCCTTTTTGATATGTAGAGAATAATCCAAATAAGAAGGAATATCTCTTTGTGTTCTTCCTAAAACATCTTTCTTTACAACCACTAATACCGTCCCTGCTGGTCCCATATTTTTTTGTGCTCCAGCATAGATTAAATCAAACTTAGAAAAGTCCAGTTGTCTAGAGAAAATATCCGAACTCATATCACACACCATTGGAACTTCCACTTGAGGAAACTCTTTCATTTGAGTACCATAAATGGTATTATTAGAAGTACAATGGAAATAATCAAAATCTTTCCCAACAGTATAGTTTTTAGGGATATAGCTGTATTGGTCGGCTTTAGATGAGGCTACAATTTCTACATTTCCTAATTTTTGAGCCTCTTTTATTGCCCCTGCTGCCCATGTCCCCGTATCTAGGTAAGCTGCTTTACCAGTAGTGCTAAGCAAGTTGAAAGGAACCATAACAAACTGCAAACTAGCACCTCCTTGTAAAAATAAAACTTCATAATCATCATTAAGATTCATTAGTCTTTTTACAATGGCTCTAGCTTCATCCATCACCGCAACGAAGTCTTTGGAACGGTGAGAGATTTCTAATAAAGATAAGCCTAATCCGTTAAAATCAAGCACGGCTTCCGCTGATTTTTGAAAAACCTCTTGTGGAAGTATACACGGACCAGCACTAAAATTATGTTTTTTATTCATTTTTAATTTCTATTAGATTATTTCTATTTAAAACTAAAACGCCCGCCATTTTCAGTTTAATAGCGAGCGATATTTGGGTGTCTATTCACCGTGTAGAAATGCTTTCTTAGATAATAGTTGTTCTTCTGTTTCTACATTATCTTCATCTGGGATACAACAATCTACAGGACATACAGCAGCACATTGTGGCTCTTCATGGAAGCCTTTACATTCTGTACATTTGTCCGAAACTATAAAATAGACATCATCATTTACTGGCTCTTGTGGAGCATCTGCATCTACCGTAAGCCCAGAAGGTAGTGTTACCATTCCTTTTAGTTCTGTTCCGTCAGAAGCACGCCAATCTACAGCTCCTTCATATATTGCGTTATTAGGACATTCTGGCTCACAAGCCCCACAGTTAATGCATTCGTCAGTGATTATGATTGCCATTCTTAATAAATTTTTAAATTTGCACAAAGTTATCATATTTTTATACAAAATACCAAATGAATATCAGTATTAAAATTTCAGGCTTAGCTCAACTGGGACTTTTCATAAATCAATTTTTGGAAAAAACGGAAGAGGTTTACTCAGAGGAAGAAGCTTTATTTTCAGCGAAACTAAGCCGTGCAGAAATAGAAAATCCTTGGTTTACTCAAGACAGTTTACGGTTTGCATTAAAACAATGGGCAGATTTATTAACCGAAGAAAACCTTAATAATTGGGTAAATAGTTATCCCGAAACCAAAGGCGGTAAAAAGGTAGGGCTGATTTTAGCAGGAAATATTCCTTTAGTCGGGTTTCACGATGTTATCACAGTCGTACTTAGTGGGCATATACCTGTTATTAAAATGTCTTCTAAGGATAAACAAATTTTACCTTTTCTTTTGGAAAAATGGGCTTCACTTTCTGATGGTATAGAATATCAGCTGGTAGAAAAACTGGAAAATTACGACGCTGTGATTGCTACGGGAAGTAATAATACGGCAAGGTATCTAGAATATTACTTTAAGAATAAACCAAACATTATTCGCAAAAATAGAACTTCGGTAGCTGTCCTTTCAGGGAAAGAAACAGATGAAGAGTTACAACTTTTAGCAGAAGATATTTTTAGATATTTTGGTTTAGGCTGTCGTAATGTTACGAGGCTTTTCATTCCTCAAGATTTTAAACTAGAGCGTCTGTTTGAAAACTTTGTAGGGTTTCAGGATATTATCAATCATCACAAATACGCCAACAATTACGACTATAACCGAGCGGTTTATCTTCTAAATCAAGAAAATTTTTGGGATAATAATTTTGTGATGCTTAAAGAGGATACTCAACTTTTCAGTCCACTTTCGGTAATTAACTTTAGCCGTTATGATAATATTGCAGAGGTTGAGACTTTCCTAAATGAAAACCACGAAAATATACAGTGCATTGTAAGTCATCTCTATTTGAATAGAGGAGAAGTAGGCTTTGGCGAGGCTCAAACTCCTAGTCTAAATACTTATGCTGATAATGTAGATAGCATGTCTTTCTTAAGAACTATAGACTGATTGAGAATGAATTAAATTTATTATATTTGTAAAAATAAAAACAATCTTATGGAATATTCTAATGATTTACTAGTGGCACAGGCTACAGATGTTGAAAAAGCAACATTCTACAAGAAAACTTATACTCACTTAGCATTAGCAGTATTGGCTTTTGTGGTGGTGGAGAGTCTTCTTATTAGTGTAGTCCCTCAAGAAACCATCATTTCTATGATTTCTGGGAAGTATATTTGGCTTTTGATACTAGGAGGCTTTTGGTTAGCTTCTATTTTAGCGAACAAATGGACACTGTCTCAGAATAAAAACACGCAGTATATGGGGCTTGGCTTCTATGTATTATTGCAGGCAATTATCTTTTTGCCAATGATTTATATTGCAATGTTTTATAGCGACCCAACTCTAATACCACAAGCAGCTATTATTACTTTAGCTTTGTTTGGTGGACTTACAGGAGTAGCGTTTACCAGCAAAAGAGATTTTTCGTTCCTAAGAAACATCATTGTAGTAGGTGGTTTTGTAGCTTTAGGTCTTATTGTAGCTGGAGCTCTTTTCGGGTTTAACCTTGGGCTTTGGTTTTCTGTAGGTATGGTACTTTTAGCATCAGCAAGTATCTTATACGAAACACAAAAACTACAATTTACTTATACCAAAAGTCAGTATGTAGGAGCTTCTCTACAATTGTTTGCTTCTGTAATGCTTCTGTTCTGGTATGTATTGAGAATTTTAATGTCTAGAAGAGATTAAAAATATTACTTAAAAAAGATAAAAAATCCTGAACCAAAAAGTTCAGGATTTTTTGTTTTTAGATGACTTCTAATTTTAACTTCTTACAAACTTACCGATGCTTTCCAATAGTTGTGGACGGTCGTCTAAGGCGATTTGGGCTACGGCGTAAAACTCCCGAACCCAATCGGAAAGGGTAGTAAAGGCTTTGTTTTTCTGTTGGGTGGCATCTTGGCTTTCGCCTTTTTCTTTTTCGTAAGCCGCACGGAGAGTTTCTACTTGTAGGATTTGTGCCTCTTGTGCCTTAGCTTCGGCTGGAGTGATTTTGAATTTCTCCAATAAAGGTTGGGCTTCGCTGTGGCTTTGGGCTTGTTCGTAAAAGGTTTTGATTTCTTGCATTGCTTTGAGATAAGCGGCAGACAAACTCCCATCGAGGGCGAGGGTTTTCCAAAGTTCGGTTTTTTTCATAAGGGCAACTTTGGCTATTTTTCGGTGTTTGTTGTAGGTTTTCTTTAGAACATCAAAGGCGTCTGAAAACCGAGCATAGGCTTCTTTTTCTTCGGCGGTTTCTTGTTGGTTTTGGTTGTAGAGCTGTTGTGTTTGGTCGAATAGGGCTTTGCCTTCGGCTATTTTGGCATCATCATAACCAAACTCTGCCAGTTCGGTTTTTAAATCTTGTACCTCATCAAGGTTGGCGAATAACAGACGGTAATTCTCCAAATATTGGAGTTCGGAAATTCTTTTTACTTTCATAAGTGTTAAATTTTAGTGATTTGTATTTAGTTTTTTAAATTATTTTCAAATTTATAAATAAAAACCACTCATTCTTCTATCGCCCCAAGCCGTTTTTGTATTTTTCACTAACAATTTGTGCTGCCCTTTATCATTCTTCTATCGCTCCATATCATTCTTGCATTGCCCACCAACTTTTTGTGTCGCCCCACGCCGTTGGTCTATTGCCCCAAGTGGTTTTTGTTTTATTGTGGGTTAAAGTTAATGATTTTTTGTATAATATATATATCATCGTTCATCTATTTTGCCTCTTTAAAGTCTGGATATATCTTTTTTACCGAATCTAATCGATTTAAGTCTTCCATAATTTTAGACAATATTTATTCTATGCATTTATATTCTCAGCATGTTGTATAGTATGCGTTTTTAATCAATTTATTTTATGCTCTTACTACTTCTACTATTCTTTCAGAAAACCGTATTGATAAACTTTTGGAGTAATTTTTTGAGCTAAGTCTTTCAAAGTATCTCTAAGTTGGGTAATGAGTTTTGTGTAATGTTGGTCTGAGCTACGAGAGTTCATTCTACCTTTGCTATTACGTCCTTGAAAATACTCTCGTATATCGTATAGACTGGCGTTAGGCTCAGCGTTAGGTTGAGTATGATAGTAGCACCAAAGGGCTTTACCTGCTTGGAATACAGCTTGAGCTTCTGTGGAGAATTGCAACGGTTCTGTGGGAACCAGTGGTGGAATTTCTTCCAAAGCAAAGAGAGGTGCTTCTTGTGATTTTTTTGTGGATTTAAGTTTACCCTTTATAAAATCAGTCATAAATGAACTGTCAAACTTATCTTGTGCATTCACTTCTTGCTCAGTAAAGGGTATCCAGTGGTTGGTGCCTTCTGTTGATGTAATGCGGTTTTGATTATGAAAAAGTGTAAATGCTAAACAATCATTTTGGAATTCTTTATCGCTTTGCCAGCCATCGTTAGGATATAGGAATTGGTCTCTGTCGTTAAGCCATGTGGCGGGGATAGCATGGCGGACAGAAAAATAGATGCTTGTAATGAATAAATTGGTACTATCTATATTCAATGTTGAACGATAGCGTCTATTACTCCTATCAGTTATTTTTACGGCATATCTATTTATATTTACAGAACTTTGCCCCTGAAAATCATTTGACCCACGACTGCTTAAGTGTCCTATTTTATTATAATCATCTAATATCTTATAGAAAATCCATTGATTTATATTTTTTGAGTTGTCATATGAATAAATGTTTTTCAGACAGACAAATTCTCCATCTTTATTATAGACATCTGCTTGGGCATATTTAAATTGCTCGTCTTTTGCTCCGTTCCATATAAAAAAACCAATGGGAAATTGACCTTTGACATTATCAAAAGTATCAGCAGGAACTAAAAAAATTTTTTCGAGCTTCGCTCGGAAGAAATTTCGGAAATCCGAAAAGTTAGGTGATTGCAAATTTTTCAACTTTGAAAAATTTGCAATCACGCTGTTAGGGATTTCAGCATAAATTCTGGCAAAAAACTGTGCAAAAAGCTCGTTGCTTGCCTTTTTAATAATTGGTTTATATTTTTCATAAATTTTATTATTGGTAGCTGTTCCACCCTTATGTGTTCCTGTACCTACTTTTGCTTTTGCATTACCAGCTTCTGCATAAGGTGGGTTGATATAGATGATTAATTTTTTACGTTTTTCTTCATCGTTAATAATGTCTTGCAAACTTTGTGGGAGTTTGCTAAAATCATCGTTCAGAAAATCAAACTGAAATACATGACTTTTTAGGAGGTTAGCACCGTGGTCTATACGCTCGTGCATTACATTTACATCTGCCATGTCTAGCGTGCTTGCCCAGATATTGTATTTGTTGGTAAGTCCTGCTAATAGGTTGCCTGTGCCAGCAGCACAGTCCCAAATGTAGTAGTCGTCTTGCCAATTTTCACCTAGATAATCGGTAAGGTATTTTTGGGAAAGTTCCACCCATTTTCTGGGAGTAAAAAATGCTCCCTTGCGTTCACGAATATCTTGTGGTACAAGGAGGTCTCTCCGTTCAATGATGTATTCCTGAAATTCAGTAATGGGTGGACGCTTGTAGCGTTTCCAAAATTGTTGGTAAGCGTTTTTGTTGCGTATGCCGATAGTGGCATCAAACATTTGGCGGAGGTTTTCTTTAGAAATTTTATAGCCTTGGTTTTCGTAAATTACAAATAGACTATCGCGTATGGAGGTATCGTCTTCAAGTTTTTGAGTATCCTTATCATCTACAAAAATATCGGCAAGGTAGAAGTCACTGTCTAAAATGTTATTTTTCTTGAGTTCGTCCCAATCAACATCAATTGTAGGCTTTACTATTTCTAGCCAGCGGAGGTAGATGGGGATAAAGTTGTTTTTATCTATTTTGATTTTTCGTACTTCAGAGGCATTAGCAATATTATTTTTAATAAAGAAACGCAGTTCCTTTTCGTCGGTTTCATAATCGTACACATAGGAAGTGTTTTTCAAAGTCTGGTCTATGCGTTCTTTGATAAGTTGAAACTCTTTAGTCGTGTGGTTGCTGGGAGTTACATTCCAATTAAAATCGTTAAGGTAGAAAATATCTTGGATATTGATGTAAGGTACAAAAGCGATTTTTTGTCCATCAAATGCACCAAGAAATGCAGGAGGATAGGCTTTATCAAAAGTTCGTGCCTTGCCAATAGTGAGGATAAGCTGTACGAACATAGCCGTGGTGTCGTAGTTTCCTGTTTTGGCTTCTGCCCATAGGAGGGCGGTTCTGCCAAAAATATTTTCCTGTCTTGGTAGTACGGTAAAGTCTATATTGCCTACTATTTCGGTAGTGTCATAATCTTTAAAAAAGTCTGTCCCAACTTTGTTTTTGAGTTCTTCTTCACGAATATTTTTGTATTTCATAAGACTACATGTTACGATTATTTTGTAAAGAAGGTATAAACCCTCTTATTGAGAAAAGCAAATATACAACTTTCAAGGGTTTTGAATGTTTTTGTAAGTAGGAGTATATTATTATTTACTTATTTTTGCTTCCTAATTTATTTGTGTGTCTTAATATGGATTTAAACCAACTTTTCACCAATCAAAGAACAGGCAACGACCCTAATACCAAAGTTTCTCGCAACGATTTCCAAAGAGATTATGATAGAATTATATTTTCTTCGGCTTTCAGAAGGTTGCAAAATAAAACACAAGTGTTCCCATTGCCAGGGAGTGTTTTCGTGCATAATAGGCTTACACACTCGTTGGAGGTTTCATCTGTTGGTCGGAGTTTAGGAAGTCTAGCGGGAGCTTTCTTGGTGGAAACTTTTAAGAATGATTTATCCGAAACAGCAAAGCATTTCTATACCTATCAGCTAGGAGAGGTTATCGCGGCTGCTTGTCTTTGCCACGATATAGGCAATCCTGCATTTGGGCATTCGGGAGAAGATGCCATTGCAAGTTATTTCGCTAGGAATGAAAGTGAGCTTAAATCTAAATTTACACCTAACGAATGGGCAGATTTTATCAATTTTGAAGGAAATGCTAATGCGATAAGAGTACTTACCAATCAGCAAGTGGGAAAGGAAAAAGGAGGTATTCAGCTTACCCATACCACTTTAGCGAGTATTGCAAAGTATCCTTGTGAGGCGATAGCTAAAGATAAAAGCGTTCTACACCGAAAGAAGTTTGGGTTCTTCCAAAGCGAAAAAGAAACTTTTAAGCACATTGCCGAAAATACAGCGATGATACAGGAAACGCAAAATCCGTTAGGCTACAAAAGACACCCTTTTGTGTGGTTGGTAGAAGCGGCAGATGATATTTGCTATAATATTATAGATATGGAAGACGCCCATAGATTGGGGATTGTAAATACTTCGGATTGTAAAAATTTGTTTTATGATTTAATAAAATCTATAGAGATTGACACTAAAAAGATAGACCAAAAACTAAGTGTAATTACGGATAGTAATGAGCAAATTTCTTATTTAAGAGCTAAAGTCATCAATTCTTTAATCAATAAGTCTATTGAGATATTTAAAGATAATGCGGCAGATTTATTAGAAGGAAATTTTGCTAGTTCGTTGCTTGGCATTTACCAAAAAGAAAATAATGCCCTCCAAAAGATAGAACGTTTTTCCATTGAAAAAATATACAATCATAAAGCAGTAGTAGAGATTGAAAACGCGGGTTATAATGTAATGTATGAATTGCTAAATCACTTTATTCCTTCGGCTATTTTAGACCCTTCGGAGCGAAAAGGTTATGATAAAAAAGCTCTTCAGTTAATTCCTAATCAGTTTAGGGTAGAGGAGGGAAGTGTATATCAAAAAGTATTGGGTGTACTAGATTTTGTAAGCGGTATGACGGATAACTACGCCACCGACCTTTACCGAAAAATTAAAGGAATTGATATTGGTATGACAATGTAGTACGGTCATAATCCTAAAACTTATTTTGTATCTTTGCTTGGCAAAATAACAAAAGTATGGTAGAAACATTTGAAGACGACGCAACTAAAGATCCTTATCATTCGTTTAGAGAAAAACTAAATGACGCTCATGATTTTCCAACGGATTATCTTTTTAAATTTATCTTCCCTAATGATAAGGCTAAACTTACAGAAATTTATCAGATTTTTGATAATACTCAAAACTCCATATCTACTAAGGAAAGTAAGAACGGTAAGTACATCTCTACCAGCATCCAAGCGTTTGTTTTAGATGCAGACCAAGTGATTAATCTTTATAAAAAAGTTCACAAGATAGAAGGTGTAATAATGCTATAAATAGTATTAAAAAAGTAAGAAAAGATTTTAATTTTTTCTTACTTTAAAATTTTTATGACCTTCATAAGGTGCAAAATAACCTAAATTCCAATAAGATTGTAACAGAGATTCTATAAACTCGTCGTGTCTATTTCTGTATGGGTCGTAAGGTTCTTTTATATCTACATCAGCAATATTTCCCTTTACATTCCACCAGAAAGCACTCCAGCCGCCTCGTAATTCTTTGATAATATCGTACACGCTTTTGCCAGTGGCTCTATACATCAATTTTGCAAAAATTCTACCTTCGGAAGTCGTTAAGTCCCTTAGTTTATTTTCATAGGCTTGTGCAAGTTCTTCCTGTTTAGTTTTTATGTATTTTCTTTTTTCAGATTTATCATCAAGACGAGAAGTGTAGTTATTTATTTCGTTATATTGTTCTAAAGCGGTTATAAATAAAGGGTAAACTCGGTTCAATTTTTTACTTAAAAAGAAATAATAATTTTTATCTAACTGATTATTAAATCTAGGCTTGTTTGGAATAACTACTTCATCTAAAACGATTACTGTTTCGCCTTCAATTTCGTAGATTTTAGCTTGTTGTTTCGCATCGTAATAATAGTAATTTCCGTAGTCATCTTTCTTGAGTAATTCCTTTGGATATTGTGATAGCGCCTTTACAACAAGGGTATCCTTTTGTGCTTTAGACATAAAACCGATACACAAAAAAATAATCAGCAGATTTATTTTAAAATTCATTACTTTTACCTTCTCAAAATAAGAATTTTTTAACATCAAAAATTATTCCCTTTTATGAAATTTGAAAAAAAATCTTTGAAATTTTTGGAACAATACCTTAATACAGCTTCTCCTACTGGATACGAACACGCTGGACAGAAACTATGGATGGATTACATCAAGCCCTATGTAGATGAAGTAAGAACAGACCATTATGGAACGGCTTACGGAATCATCAATCCTGATGCCCCGTTCAAAGTAGTTATAGAAGCTCACGCTGATGAAATTTCTTGGTATGTTAATTATATTACTGAAGACGGACTTATCTATGTGATTAGAAATGGTGGTTCAGACCAAAGTATCGCTCCATCTAAAGTGGTAAATATACACGGAGAAAAAGGCGTCGTTAAAGGTGTTTTTGGATGGCCTGCGATACATACTAGAGCTAAACAAGAGGAACCTGTACCTAAAATAGAAAATATCTTTATAGACTGTGGAGCTAAGTCTAAAGAAGAGGTGGAAAAAATGGGCATCTATGTTGGTTGTATGATTACTTACCCTGATACCTTTTTTGAACTTAACGACCGCTATTTTGTATGTAGAGCTTTGGATAATAGGATAGGAGGTTTTATGATAGCTGAAGTGGCTAGACTGCTAAAAGAAAATAAAAACAAACTACCATTTGGATTGTATATCACCAATTCTGTGCAGGAGGAAGTTGGGCTTTACGGTGCCGAAATGATAGCCAACACCATTAAACCTAATATCGCTATCGTAACCGATGTTACTCACGATACTACGACACCTTTTATTGATAAGAAAAAAGAAGGAGAGCAAAAATGTGGCGATGGACCAGTGGTTTTCTTCGCTCCTAGTGTACATCATAATATTAGAACTCTAATTACAGATACCGCTAAAGCTAAAAAAATTCCTTTCCAAAGAGCAGCTTCTAGCCGTGTTACAGGGACAGATACCGATGCTTTTGCACATTCTAATGGTGGAGTACCGTCTGCACTTATTTCGCTTCCGCTAAGATATATGCATACTACGGTAGAAATGGTGGATAAAACTGATGTGCAAAATGTAATTAAACTCATCTATGAAACACTTCTTAAAATAACTCCTGAAATGGAACTGAAGTATCATAAATAAAATAACTTTATGCAAAACAAAAATATTTTATTTTGTATCTATCTCTTACTATTCTTCGTTTCATGTAAGGATTCAGAAAAATTAGATGAAGGAGAACTTACAAAAAAAATCCCAGTTCTAAATGTTGGCACATTTCATATGGCAGAGACCTCAGACCAACATAAAACAGAGTTTGACTTGAATAATGAGAATAATAAAAAGGACTTAAATCGTCTAGATTCGTTACTTGCTCAATTCAAGCCAACAATAATTTTGGTAGAGGTAGAGCCTGAATATCAATCTATTTTAACTGAAGATTTTGAAGCTTATAAAAAGAATCCTAAACTAGAAACCAAATTTAATGGTGAGGTAAAATACATTGCTTATGAGGTTGGAAGATTAGCTAATACCTCAAAAATTATGGCTATTGATCATCAAATGGGCTATGATTATATGAAAATAGACAAATTAGCTCATGAGATTGATGCAAAAACTTATCTCAAGGGCTATGATTCTGCTTTAAAAACTATAATTCCGTAAATAAACTTCCATTGATTCAACGGTTTATAGCTATGAATGATTGGGCTTATTATAATGCCTCTATAAATATGAATGCAGATTTATTAGCCTATGTAAACACAAAAGATAATTTTGAAGGTGCTGATGTTGCCTCGGATTTTTACAGTCGTAATTTAAGAATGTATGCAAATATAAATCGGATAAAAGTAACGGATAAAGATAGAGTTATGATTTTATCAGGAGCAACACACGCTGCATTTTTTGATATGTTTATAAGTAGAAGTCCAAAGTACGAACTAATACCAATTACAAAATATTTGAAATCGTAGAGTGTTACTAAAATTATGAGACTGCAAATATCAACCTATTGAAAATAATATCTTAAATTTGCGACTATATGCATGAACAAGTAGTTTTAGTAAATTCCAAAGATGAAGTTTTGGGTGTGATGGAAAAACTCCAAGCACACAGAAGTGGTTTTCTACACCGTGCTTTTTCTGTTTTCTTATTCAACACCAAAGGAGAGATGCTGCTCCAGAGGAGGGCAGATGTTAAGTATCATTCACCTAAACTTTGGACTAACGCGGTTTGCTCTCACCCAAGATTAGGAGAAAGTTACAAGGCTGGAGCTCAGAGGAGGCTTATTGAGGAGTTGGGTATTGATGCTGATATTTCTGAAAAATTTAGTTTCATTTATAAAGCCGAAGTTGGTGATAATCTTTGGGAACACGAGCTAGACTATGTGTTTACAGGAATTTACGAAGGTGATTTTAACCTTAATCCAGAAGAAGTTTCGGAGGTAAGATACATCTCTATGGAAGCTTTGGATAAAGAGCTAGAGAATAATCCAGAGCAATTTACAGAATGGTTTAAAATCATTCTCAAAGAATATAAACAAAAAATGTTGAAGTAATAAAATAATTTAATAATAAAAGTAATAATGAACAAAACCGCTTTATTTAACAAACATGTTTCGCTGGGAGCTAAAATGGTTCCTTTCGCTGGGTTTGAAATGCCTGTGCAATATTCTGGAGTAACAGAAGAACACTTTGCTGTAAGAGAAAAAGTAGGAATTTTTGATGTCTCCCATATGGGGCAATTCTACATAGAAGGTGCTGGTGCTAAAGAACTTCTACAATATGTTACCTCTAATAATGTAGAAGCTTTAGAAAACGGAAAAGCACAATACTCTTGTCTTCCTAACGGAAAAGGTGGCATTGTAGATGATTTAATTGTTTACAAAATGGAGGACCAAAAGTATTTTGTAGTAGTAAATGCCTCTAACATAGATAAAGATTGGCAACATATCTCTAAATACAACGAGAAATTTGGAGCTAAAATGACTAATGCTTCAGACGAAATTTCTCTCATCGCAATACAAGGTCCTAAAGCCTTAGATACTTTACAAAAACTAACGGATACTCAACTTGCGGATATTCCTTACTATCATTTTACTGTAGGAAGCGTAGATGGTGTGGCTGATGTTATTATTTCTAACACAGGCTATACCGGAAGTGGAGGTTTTGAGATTTATTTTAAAAATGAATATGCTGAGCAAATTTGGGATGCTTTGACTAAAGCAGGAGAGGAGTTTGGGCTTATTCCTTGTGGGTTGGCGGCTAGAGATACCCTCCGTTTAGAAAAAGGATTCTGTCTATATGGAAATGATATTGACGACACTACTTCTCCATTAGAAGCAGGGCTAGGTTGGATTACCAAGCTAGATACAGAGTTTGTAGATAGAGATTTTCTGGCTCAACAAAAAGAACAAGGTATTACGAGAAAATTAATAGGTTTTGAGATGCAAGAGAAAGCCATTCCAAGACATGACTATTCTGTTGTAGATTCAGAAGGGAATGTAATTGGTAAAGTAACTTCTGGAACAATGAGTCCTATGAAGAAAATTGGTTTGGGATTAGCCTATGTTGACCAGCCTCATTTTAAACTAGGTAGTGAGATTTTTATTCAGATTAGAAATAAAAATGTACCTGCAAAAGTGGTTAAAATACCTTTTGTTTAGTATTTACCCTAAATAAAAGCATCGCCTCGAATAAAATTCGAGGCGATGCTTTTTTATAATTAAAGTAATCTTTTAAGAAAGAATGATATTACCTGTCATTGCTTCAGGTTTTTCTATATTCATTACTTTTAAGATACTTGGTGCAATGTCGCCTAACTTACCTGGTGTTAAGTTCCATACTTTGTCTTTATCCATAACAATAAGAGGAACTAAATTCGTAGAATGTTGTGTGTTAGGACTACCGTCAGGATTTATCATAACATCAGAGTTTCCGTGGTCAGCTAGTATAAATACAGTGTAACCATTTTCGTAAGCCGTAGTAGCTACTTTTTCTATACATTTATCTACGGTTTCGGCTGCCTTTACTGCTGCTGCAAAAACGCCAGTATGCCCTACCATATCAGTATTAGCAAAGTTAAGACAAACGAAATCTGCCGTTTCATTCTCTAGTTCAGGCACAATTTTGTTGGTAATATCGTAAGCAGACATTTCTGGTTTAAGGTCGTAGGTAGCCACCTCTTTAGGACTTGGGCATAAGATTCTTTTTTCATCATTAAATTCCTTCTCTCTACCGCCTGAAAAAAAGAAAGTTACATGAGGATATTTCTCTGTTTCTGCCACTCTTATCTGTGATTTTCCGCTTCGCTCTAAGACTTCTCCTAGAGTATCGCTTAAAACCTCTTCATCAAAAACCACCTTCACCTCTTTAAAATCTTTATCATAATTGGTAAGTGTGATGTAATGGAGTTTTAGTGGTGTCATACCAAAATCAGGAAATGCTTTTTGCGAAAGAACTTCGGTAATTTCTCTACCTCTATCGGTTCTAAAATTAAAACAGAATACCACATCATCGTTTTCTATCTTTGCAATAGGGTTCCCATGTTCATCTACACAAAGAATAGGTTTCAAAAACTCATCAGAAACGCCTTCTTGATAAGATTTTTCTATGCTCTCTACTACATTTCTGCTAGGTTCTCCTATTGCATTCACCATTACATCATAAGCTAATTTTACCCTTTCCCATCTGCGGTCTCTATCCATCGCGTAGTATCGCCCCACAACGCTAGCAAGTTTCCCAGTCGTACTTTGCATATGTTCTGAAAGCTCTTTTATAAAGCTCTTTCCCGAATGTGGGTCGCAATCCCTACCATCTGTGAAGGCGTGTACAAAAACATTATCTTTTAATCCAAAATCACTTGCTGCAGACAATAGTCCTTTTAAATGATTGATATGAGAGTGAACTCCACCATTGGATACTAAACCAATAAAATGAACTTTTTTACCGTTTTCTTTAGCATAATTAAAAGCCTCTAAAATAACCTTCTCTTGACCTAAGGTTTTATTTTCCACCGCCATATTGAGCTTTACCAAATTCTGATAAACCACTCTTCCTGCTCCTAAATTCATGTGTCCTACCTCAGAATTTCCCATTTGTCCGTCTGGTAACCCTACGGCTAAGCCACTAGCTTCTAAAGTGGTATTGGGAAACTTACTGTAACAGCTATCCATAAATGGTGTGTGTGCTTGGGCAATTGCAGAAACTTTATCATCTGTACCTAATCCCCAACCGTCTAATATTGCTAAAAGTACTTTTTTTGACATAATATGTTGTATTTTCCTACAAAATTACAAATTAAAACTTTTATGATAAGATATGTTTAATATCATATTTACACTTAATTCTACAGGAACATATGGTTCTCTTAGACTTCGCAAGTTGTTTAAATAATAAGTTTTGCTTATTTTCGTTCCTTTAAATAAATACTAAAAACCTCATTTTAAAATCAAGATGAATAAAAATAAAATATGGATAGCTACGGCTGTGCTTTTTTTCGGACTTTCGGAAGGACAACAGTCGGCTATTTTTAGTCAAAAAAATACTTTTTCTTCGGATTTAGCGAGCCAACTCTACACAACTAAAGTTTTTGCGGCTTCTCAATATCAATACACTCAGCAGTATCTTTATCATCAGTCTTTAACTCAATCTCAAAAAGAGGTTGCTGGGTTTTACACTCATTTGATTGATGTTATTTTACAAAATCCTTATGCGGAAAAAGGATTGGATACCTTCATTACAAACCATCCTAATGCGGAACATTTTGCAGAGGGACAAGCTCCTTTAGCCGATTTTTATTTAATAAAAAAAGACTTTCCAAAGGCATTAGAAATACTTAATAAATTAAATGTTAATCACTTATCATCTTCGGAACATACCCAACATTCTTTAAAGCTAGGGTATGCTAAGTTTATGTCTGGCGATTCAAAAGCGGCTATTAAGGATTTGGAAAATGCTTATATTTCTTCTGAAGATTCAGAAAAAGGAGACATCGCCTATATGCTAGGACATTTGTACTACACAGAAGGACAAACAGGAAAGGCTTTTGAATACTTTAACGAGATTAAAGACAAGGAAAAATACAGCAAAATAGTAAAGCCTTATTTTGTTCAGATGTATTTTAATGATAAAAACTATGATTTAGCAATAGCTGAAGGAGAAACGCTTTTAAAAGAAAATCTAAGTAGTTCTTACAAATCCGAGGTTCATAAAATAATAGGAGAAAGCTATTTTATGAAAGGAGAATACAGAGCTGCATATCCTCACCTAAAGGTATTTTTAGACTCTAAAGAAGCTCCTAGTGAGTCCGATTTATACGAAATGGGGTTTGTAGCGGCACAAATGGGTTTGTATGATGAAGCGGTATCCTATTATAATCAGTTAGTTAATAGTCAGTCTGCTTTATCTCAAAATGCCTATTATCAGCTAGGAAATGCTTATTTAGAAACCAATAAAAAGCAAGAAGCTCTGTCTGCCTTCCGTTCTGCTTATCAGATGTCCTATGATGCTAAAGTTAAAAAGTTAGCTCATCTACAATATGCTAAATTAAGTTATGATATAGGAAACCCTTATGAATCTTCGTCTTCGGTGATACAATCTTATATCCACAGTTATAAAGATAGTTCTCCAGAGATGCAAACTTTATTGGTGAAATCTTATCTTTATTCGGGTAATTATAAAGAAACTTTAAGTGCTTTAAATCAAATCAATACCAAAACTACCGAAACAGATAAAATAGAACAAGAGGTAGCCTATCTATTAGGAACGGAAGAATTTAATAAAGGAAATTACAAAGAAGCCGAACTATATTTTAAAAAGAGTTTAAAGTTTAATCATAACCAAGAGTTTTATCTAAAGGCTCAATATTGGTTGGCACAGACTTATTATCAGTTAGAGGATTATCCTTCGGCTATTAGTTATTTTGAAAAACTACAAAAGACAGAAGGTCGCTTTGATGAACGCTCGCAAATCAATTATGATTTAGGATATGCTTATTTTAAGAATAAAGATTTTGGTAAAGCTAAGGAATGCTTTAAACTTTATCTCAAAAACCCTAAAGCAGAATTCAAAGCCGATGCTGAGTTAAGACTAGCCGACACACACTATGCTGATAACGAACTAAACGATGCTATCGCCATTTATAATAATGCCGAAACTACCGATGAATATACGCTGTTCCAAAAGGCAATGGCTTTAGGTTTTAAAGGCGATACTGAAGCTAAAATTTCAGAAATGAAAAAGCTAGTTGCTCAGTATCCCAATTCGGAGTATAAAGATGATGCTTTGTACGAAATAGGTACTGCCTATGCTGCTAATGATGAGTTTACTCTTTCTAGTGAATACTTTGATAAAGTTGTTAAAACCAGTATAGATACTCATTTGGTAGCCAATGCGGAGATTTATATGGTACAAAATGATATTGAACAAAACCAAGAAGCCAAAGCATTTTCTGGAATAAAAGCGTTAGCTAAAAAATATCAAAACACCGTTTATGCAGATAAGGTATTAGTGGTGGCTCGTTCTCTTTATTTAAAAACAGGAGATACGGCAGGTTATCAAAACTTTGCTAAGAATTTAGGTGTTAGTCTAGACAAATCTGAAATAGATGAAATTAACCTTTCTACCGCAAGACAGCTTTACACCAAAAAGCAGTACGAAAAAGCAATCCCTTACTACGAGAAATATTTAGCACAAAATATTTCTAGCAATACAGCCTTCCAAGCTCAATACGAATTAGGAGAATCTTATTATCAAAATGGAGATGATGCCAAAGCATTGAAATCATTCAATTTTGTAACGGCTTATCCTAATGATTATCAAGAGGAAGCAAGGCTTCGTTCCGCTCAAATTCTTTTATCTAAAAATAAAGGAGAAGAAGCTGCAGAACATTTAGCAAAGCTAGTAGATTCTAATAACCCAAAAATAAAATCTTTCGCTCAACAAGAGTTGATGAAATATTATGCTGATAAAAAAGACTTCGCTAAAGCAGAAACTTATGCAGGTTTAATTTTAAGTAATACCAAAAACTCACCTGCAGTGTTAGAACAGGCTAAAGTCATTAAAGCTAGAAGCCTTATGAATCAAGGAAAAGACAAAGAGGCTCAAAAATCTTATACAGATTTAGAGAAATCATCTAACCCTAGCGTAGCGGCGGAAGCTCTTTATGCTAAGGCTTATTATCAAAATAAAGCTAAAGCCTTTAAAAATAGTAACGAAAGTATCTTTAAACTCGCTAATAATTACGCTTCGGAGGAATATTGGGGCGCTAAATCTTTGGTATTGATGGCTAGAAACTATTTGGCGTTAAAGGACAAATATCAAGCGAGTTATACCTGCGATCAAGTGATAACTAACTATCAAGACTTCCCTGATGTAGTGACAGAAGCTAAGGAAGTCAAAAAAATGATTAAATAATTTTTAGCGATTAAAAAACTAGAATTTAAAATGAACAAACATAAAATAATAGCACTAATATTGTTAGGTTGGGGAAGTATCTCGTTAGCTCAGATTAAAGAGGAAAAGCTTATCCTAGACCGCAAAAGAGAGCCTGAAGTTAAGCGTATAGAAAAAAAGAAAACTTCTGTAGCTCTAGAAAAAAATTATCCACCCGAAGAAAAACAGCAAGAGCCTATAAATTACGAAGTAGTGAATGTGCCTGTATTGTCGGATTTCAAAACTTCAGCAATACAAGGTGAAGATATTTCGCCAGAATTCAATAGAAATTATCTAAGAAACTACTTTAGAATAGGTTATGGTAATTACAATCAATTTTTAGCAGATGCTAATGTTTCTGGTAAGATGCAAGATAATTTAGAGGTGGGAGCAAATGTGCATTATCTATCTAATGAAGGTTTAAAAAAACAATACGCTTGGGATTCCTCACAGAAACAAGCGGAGATTTCAGGATTTCTTAATCATTTTGGAGAAAAAGGCAAGGCTAACCTTACCACTTCTGTAGGTCTTAACGATTATAATTACTATGGTATTTATGCTCTAGTTCCTAATTCTGATGCTGATTTGGGACAAAAATACAGTCGTTTTCAGATAAGTGGGAATTATGATTTTTACTCCAACGAAATTTTTAATGATATTACTGTAAAAACTTCTGCTATTAGAGATAGATTTAAAGCTAACGAAAGCCAAATAGAAGCTCTTGTAAATCTGTCTAAGCATCATTTAAAATTAGGTCAAGATTTAGATATTAATTTGGATTTAGGTGTAAAAATGGATATGGTAAACACTCAGTTTAATATTTTAAATCAACATAATTCTCGTTATTTTGGTGGTGGATTATCGCCCAAAATCACTTTTAAAAAAGGGCAATCTTACTTAAAAATTGGTTCTGGATTTAATCTATTAAGTTCTAGCTTAACAGAGCTGAACGAAGTTCAACAAAAGTCTAACCGTTTCTATTGGTTCCCTCAAGCGGAACTATTCGTAGCGACAACTCCAGAAGTTAATTTATATGGTGGGGTAGAGAGTGGGCTTCAGTTTAACACTTACTCAGAATTATTAGAGCAGAATCCGTTTTTGGTATCCGATTTAGAATTAAAACCTACACATACTAAATATCAGTTTTATTTTGGTGTAAAAGGAATAGTTTCTGAACAAATTAAGTACAATGTTAAAGCTAGTTACGGTAAATTGGATAATATGATGTTCTTTAGAGGTAACTCTTTGTTTTCTAATCTAATGGACGATAACTCAAGGCTAGGATATGATTATGCTAATACTTTTTCCACTACTTATCACAACGGTACTCTTAGCCAAATTAAAGGTGAGGTAGAGTATAAACCTCTAGCCTCTCTAATTTTAGATGGCAATATTCAGTTCCAAAAGTATAATTTAGAAAACAATGCCAATATCTATTATAGACCTTTATTGCAAGCATCAATAGGAGCAAAATATCAAACGCTTAAAGATAAATTATTGTTAGGATTTAGAGGCTTTTTTGTAAGTGATAGAATGGCTAATCGTTTTTCTATCAATCCTTCAGGTATCCTAATTTCTACTCCTATATACGCAGAAGAAGAGATTGATAACCAAAAAGTAGGTGGTTATGCAGACCTTAATATTTCAGCGGAATATCAGATTAACAAGAATTTCAGTATTTTTGCACTTGGTAATAATCTTTTGGGGGCTAATTACCAAAATTATTATGGTTACAAAGTTTTAGGTACGCAAATTATGGGTGGACTTAAAATTAAGTTTTAAATAAAACAAGGGGCCCTATAGTTTAATGGATAGAATTAAAGATTCCGGTTCTTTAGGTTGAGGTTCGATTCCTCATAGGGCTACAAACTACGCTTTTAGGCACTTTTCACGAAGTGCCTTTTTGTTTTTGATATCAATAAGAGATAGTAAAGTAACGAATTTATAAATAGAAAACTTACCTTTGCAAAGGTATAATATTTTTGAAATGCAAATCGGAATTACTCAAACACTTGAAATAAAAGAAAAAACAGATAATGGTTGGTTACTAACATCAGATAATGGTGAACAATGCCTACTCCCTAATATTTTTACTTTGCCTAATATGGAGGTAGGGGACAGCCTAGAGGTGTTTGTTTATCAAGATGAAGGAATCCTCAAAGCAACTACAGAAATACCTCTTTGTCAAGTTAATGAATTCGCCGTTCTCAACTGTGTGCAAGTGTTACCTAGCGGTGCTTTTATGGACTTAGGGATTATCAAAGATTTATTTGTCCCATATAAACAACAAAAGGGTAAAATGCAGGAGGAAAAACGCTATCTTATCTATGTCTATGTAGATGAAGAAACAGGGTTACTTACAGGAACTACCAAATTTAAAAGAAATCCTCAATATCAAAATTTATCATTAAAGAAAGGGGAGAAGGTAAACCTTATTCTCATGAATGAAACAGAGCTAGGGTGGAATGTTATTATTAACCAAAAATATATTGGACTGGTTTATAATTCAGATGTTTACCAAAAACTTTATCCATTAAACGAAATAGAGGGGTATATTAAAAACATTAGAGAAGATGGTAAAATAGATGTAAGTCTTCAACCTGAAGGCTATACTAATATAGATGAATTCAAGCAAAAGATATTAGATAAACTAGAGGAAAATTATGGATTACTCTATCTATCTGACCAGTCATCTCCAGAAGAAATAAAGACTGAACTACAGATGAGCAAAAAAAACTTTAAAAAAGCCATTGGAGGTCTTTATAAAGATAAAATAATAGAAATATTAGACGATAAAATTAAACTTCTATAAAAATGACTAAGACTGTTTTTTATCTAAAAACCTGTAGCACTTGCAAAAGAATTATGCAAGATTTAGATTTATCAGATTGGAATCTAAGAGAAATCAAAAGTGAGCCTATAAACGAAGAAGAACTCTCCCAGATGTATGCTATTACAAAGTCTTATGAAGAGCTTTTTAGTAAGCGTTCTACTCAAATTAAAGCAAACAATATAGATGTGAAAGAGTTGAAAGAAGAAGACTTCAAAACACTTTTATTACAGCATTATAGTTTCTTAAAACGACCTGTATTTCTTGTAGGGAAAGAAAATATTTATATAGGTAATAGCTCTAAAACCATAGAGGCATTACAACAAAAGTATTTTTAATAAAAAAGCACGCATCTTCTTAAGGTGCGTGCTTCTATTTTATCTATAACCAAAACTTTTTAAATCTCTTTCATTTTTACGCCAATCTTTTCTAACTTTTACAAAAAGATTAAGATGGATTTTTTTATCAAAAAACTTTTCCAAATCAAGTCTTGCCTGTGTGCCTACCTTTTTTATAGCTTCGCCTTTGTGTCCTATTAAAATACCTTTTTGGCTGTCTCTTTCCACATAGATAATGGAGTCTATAAAGATAATACCTTCTTTTTCTTTAAACATTTCTGTAACCACCTCTACCGAGTACGGAATTTCTTTTTCATAATTGAGCAAGATTTTTTCTCTAATGGCTTCATTTACGAAAAAGCGTTCAGATTTATCTGTAAATTGTTCCTTATCGTAGTATGGTGGATTCTCAGGAAGCAAAGATTTTAACTTCGGTAAAATAACATCTGTGTTAAACCCCTCTAGTGCAGATATAGGCAATATTTCCGCCTTAGGTATTTGCTCATGCCAAAAATGCATTGATTTTTCTAATTCCTCTTGATTGGTTTGGTCTATTTTATTGATAAGGATAAGTACAGGAACAGGAATTTTATTCAACTTTTCTACCAAAAATTCTGAAGGAGCATCTTTATCAGTTACATCTACTATAAAAAGAAAGACATCTGCATCTTGTAGAGAATCTTTTACAAAATCCATCATCTTTTCCTGAAGTCCATATTTTGGGTCTAGCACTCCTGGAGTATCAGAAAAAACAATTTGCAAATCAGGTTCATTATAAATCCCGAATATTCTATGTCTTGTGGTTTGTGCTTTTTTAGTTACTATCGCTAGTTTTTCACCCATCAATTGATTAAGAAGGGTAGATTTACCAGCATTTGGTTTTCCTACGATATTTACGAATCCTGCTTTGTGCATTATATTATTTTATATTCTACAAAGTTATGAAATGGTCTATAAATAAAAAAATCCCTCTAATAACTAAGAGGGATTTTGGTTTAGTTCTTCTAGTAAAGCCTAAATTATTTAGCAATATAAGGCTTATCTTTAATTCTAGCTTTTTTACCTCTAAGGTCACGGAAGTAGTAGATTCTAGCTCTTCTTACGCTACCTCTTCTGTCTACTGTGATTTTTTGTAGAGCAGGCATATTGATAGGGAATACTCTTTCTACACCCACATCGCCACTCATTTTTCTGATAGTGAAAGTCTTAGTAGCTCCAGTTCCTCTTAGTTGGATAACTACTCCTTTAAAGAACTGGGTTCTTGTTTTTTGACCTTCTTTAATTTCGTAGTAAACAGTGATGGTATCACCAGCTTTGAATTCAGGGAATTCTTTTTTTGTAATGTACTTGTCTTGTACGTACTTAATTAAATCCATTTTTTAATAAATAAAATAAGTTTATGCCAAACAACATACACGGCTCTCGTCAGAGGTTGATTAACAGTCGGCAAAGTTAAAATATTTTTTTTAATCAGCCTAATTTTTATGAGAAAATTTACATGTCAGGTTCAATAGAGAAAATTTTGCCTCTGTATGCAAAAAACAATGACAAAATAAAGGTTTAATAACTTTTCAATTGCCTTAGGTTTTAGTAAATTTGGGCTTAGTTAAATTATTAAAATAGGTATTATGAGTTTTCCAGCAGATTTAGAAATAGCACAAGGTGCAAAAATATTACCAATAAAAGAAATTGCTGCAAAGGTTAACATTCCAGAAGATGATTTAGAATTATACGGAAAGTATAAAGCTAAGCTTCCATTGTCGCTAATTGACGAGAATAAAATAGGAAAATCTAAACTTATTCTTGTGACTGCAATTACACCTACCCCAGCAGGGGAAGGTAAAACTACCGTAAGTATAGGGCTTACCGAAGGACTTAATAAAATTGGAAAAAAAGCCATCGCTGTATTAAGAGAGCCGTCTTTAGGTCCTGTTTTTGGAATTAAAGGTGGGGCTGCAGGTGGTGGTTATTCCCAAGTGATTCCAATGGAAGATATTAACCTGCATTTTACAGGTGATTTTTCTGCTATAGAAAAGGCAAATAATCTGTTGGCTGCAGCTATTGACAATAATATTCAAAACGCATCTCGTTCGCTTAATATAGACCCTAGAACGGTGGTTTGGAAAAGAGTAATGGATATGAATGATAGGGCTTTAAGACAAATAGTAATTGGACTTGGAGGCTCTGCGAATGGTATTCCTAGAGAAGACGGTTTCAATATCACACCTGCTTCTGAGGTTATGGCTATTCTTTGTCTAGCTGAAAATTTCTCAGATCTCAAAAAGCGTTTAGGAAACATCTATGTAGGAAGTACTTATGATAAAAAACCAATCTATGCTAGAGATTTAAATGTTGTAGGGGCAATGGCTATCCTTCTAAAAGACGCTATAAAACCTAATCTTGTACAAACTCTAGAAGGCAATCCTGCTATTTTACACGGTGGTCCGTTTGCAAGTATAGCACAAGGTACTAATTCTGTTTTAGCGACTAAAATGGGACTGTCTTTAGCTGATTATACCGTAACTGAAGCAGGATTTGGAGCAGATTTAGGAGCGGAAAAGTTTCTTAATATTAAATGTGTTTCTGCAGGGCTAAAACCAGATGCGGTGGTTGTAGTGGCTACGGTAAGGGCTTTGAGACATCACGGAGGAGCTAAAAAAGAGGAATATAGCACACCTAATCTAGATTTTGTAAAAAAAGGGATAGGTAATTTAGAAAAACATTTGGAAAATGTAATGAAATTTGGTTTGAAGCCTGTGGTAGCTATCAATCATTTTGATACAGATAGCGAGGAGGAAATAAATTTTATTAAAGAAAAATGTAAAGAGAAAGGCATAGAAGCCGTGGTTTCCTATGGATTTACACAAGGTGGAGAAGGTACGAAAGAATTAGCTAAAGTAGTTGCCGAATTGGCGGAAAGCAATAGTTGCAATTTCAAGCCACTTTATGCTTACACAGAAACCATACCAGAAAAAATAGATAAGATAGCAAAAGAAATCTACGGTGCATCATCTGTTGCTTATACTTCCAAAGCTAAAACTCAATTGAAAAAGATAGAATCTTTAGGACTTTCAGTACTTCCTGTTTGCATGGTAAAAACGCCGAAATCTCTTAGTGATACCGATTCTAAAATTGGTAGACCTGAAAATTTTGAAGTTACAGTAAGAGAGTTTGAATTTGCTGCTGGTGCAGGGTTTGTAATTCCGTTGCTTGGGACTACTATGCGTATGCCAGGGTTGCCTAGTATCCCTGCTGCCGAAGGTATGGATATAGATGATAATGGCGTAATTACAGGGCTTAGCTAATAATTAAGAAATGAAAAAAATAGGCTACATCATACTATTGAGTATTGTTTTCATTGTAGATTTACTAGGAATCTATTTTGACAAGATAGGTATAAGAATATATAGTAAGCCACTACTAATTCCTATAATAGCTTTAATTTATTATCAACTTAATAAAACCGAGTCACTAAGTAATAATAAACTTTTTTTAACAGGATTGTTTTTTAGTTTTTTAGGTGATGTTTTTTTACTAAAAGACTCTGGTTTTTTGTATGGATTAGCTAGTTTTTTATTAGCTCATATTTTTTACATTATCTGTTTTTATAGAATAAGGTCGCCTCAATTTTCTTTAGTAAAATTGTTACCGATAGCTATTTATTTAGCTGTCTTTATTAGCTTGTTTTGGAGTCATTTAGGTGATATGAAAATCCCTGTAGTTGTGTATGCTTCTACTATATCGGTAATGCTTTATTTTTCGTTAGGCTTAAAAAATAAATACATTAAATTTGGAGTTTTGTTTTTTGTAATATCGGATACGATTCTTGCTCATTCTATTTTCTTTGAATATAATGTGTATAAAGGTCTTGCGGTAATGATAACTTATATTATAGCTCAAGTATGTTTAGCTTATGGTATTTATAAAATTGCAAAATATCAAAGAGAAATTCAACCTAAATAATTTTAAAATATGGTACTTAAAAATTTAAATTATCCGTTAGACTTTAAGTTTAAACTAACTACCCTTGCCAGTGATTTTAATATCACGGATAAAAATGGTAATTATGTAGCCTATGTAAGACAGAAAATGTTTAAGCTAAAAGAAGATGTAGTAGTTTATAATAATGAGAAAAAAGAGCAGGAATTATTTCGTATAAAGGCAGATAGATGGCTAGACTTTAATGCGTCTTATTCTATGTTAGATATTGTTAATAATAAACTTTATGGAAGACTGGCTAGAAAAGGTATGCGTTCTATATGGAAGGCTCATTATGACATAATAGACGAAAATAACCAATTAAAGTATAGTATTTCGGAGGATAATGCTTTCGTTAAGATTTTGGATAGTTTTGTAGGTGAAATCCCTATTTTAAGTTTTTTTACTGGTTATTTGTTTAATCCTAGTTATTCCGTTAAAGATGCTTCGGGTAAAACTTATTTTCAGTTGAAAAAAATGCCTTCTTTTTTTGGTAGAAAATTTCAACTTAACCGAATGTTAGACATAGATGATGAAGAGGAAACTTTGGTTGTTTTGTCTTTCCTCATGATGGTTCTATTAGAAAGACTTAGAGGATAGCTCTTATGTTATAGTTGGTAGTATATAAAATAAAAACCTCTCCTAAAGAGAGGCTTTATTATATTATTTAGTTTCTTAGTTTTAAGTGTAACTCTTCTAGTTGTTCTTCTGCAATGTTGCTTGGAGCATCTATCATGACATCTCTACCGCTATTATTTTTAGGGAAAGCAATATAATCTCTAATAACTTCGTTGCCGTCTAGGATAGCCACTAGTCGGTCAAAACCAAAGGCAAGTCCGCCATGAGGTGGAGCACCATATTTAAAGGCATTCATTAAAAATCCGAATTGTGCTTCTGCTTCCTCTTCTGTAAAACCTAATAGATTAAACATTTTAGATTGTAAATTTCGGTCGTAAATACGGATAGAACCACCTCCAATTTCGTTACCATTAAGTACCAAATCATAGGCATTAGCTCTCGCTTTGCTAGCCTCATTTTCTAGTAAATGTAAATCTTCTTTCTTTGGTGAAGTAAATGGGTGATGCATCGCATGGTAACGCTGAGTTTCTTCGTCCCACTCTAAAAGAGGGAAATCTACCACCCAAAGAGGAGCAAACTCATCAGGTTTTCTTAAGCCTAACCTGTTGCCTAATTCCATTCTTAAAGCTGAGAGTTGAGTTCTTACGGTGGAAGCTGTTCCACTCATGATAAGCATTAAATCACCTACTTTTGCTCCGAATTTTTCAGCAATCAGTTTTAAATCTTCTTCAGTGTAGAATTTATTAACCGAAGAGGTTAGTGTCCCGTCTTCTTGATATTTTACCCAAACCATGCCGGTAGCACCTATTTGTGGGCGTTTTACCCAATCTATAAGTTCATCTATTTGTTTTCTAGTATAGTTTGCACAGCCTTCTACATTGATACCAACTACCAATTCTGCTTCATCAAATATTTTAAAATCTTTTCCCTTAACAATTTCATTCAGTTCAGTAAATACCATTCCGAATCTGATGTCTGGTTTATCATTACCATACTTTTGCATCGCCTCGGCAAAGGACATTCTAGGGAAGGCTCCAAAATCTTTCCCTGTAACTTTCTTTAGGAGATGAGCTGTCATACCTTCAAATACATTCATAATATCTTCCTGCTCTACAAATGCCATTTCACAGTCTATTTGAGTAAATTCAGGCTGTCTATCTGCTCTTAAATCCTCATCTCTAAAACATTTTACAATTTGGAAATATTTATCCATTCCACCTACCATTAAGAGTTGCTTAAAGGTTTGTGGAGATTGTGGTAGAGCGTAAAACTGCCCCTCATTCATACGGCTAGGTACTACAAAATCTCTAGCTCCTTCTGGGGTAGATTTAATGAGTACAGGTGTTTCTACCTCTATAAAACCTTGGTTAGAAAGGTAATTTCTCACTTCTTGTGCCATCTGACTACGAAAGATGAGCTTATTTTTTACAGGTGTTCTTCTAATATCTAAATAACGGTATTTCATTCTCAGTTCTTCACCACCATCTGTTTCATCTTCTATAGTGAAAGGCGGAAGTTGAGATTCATTTAAAATATTTAGCTCTTCTACTAATATTTCTATTTCTCCAGTAGGTATTTTAGGGTTTTTGTTGCTTCTTTCAATAACCTTTCCCTTGGCTTGTATCACAAACTCTCTACCTAGTTTCTTAGCTTTCTCTAGTAGCTCTTTAGATGTTCTTTCCTCGTCTAAAACAAGTTGAGTAATGCCATAGCGGTCTCTAAGGTCTATCCAGACTACGAAACCTTTATCTCTTATTGTCTGTACCCAGCCAGAAAGTGTTACATTTTCATCAAGATTTTTCAGCGAAAGTTCGCCATTAGTATGTGTTCGGAACATAATATTCTATTAGTATTATAGTTTATTTTACAATCTGTGCAAAGATACGGAATTGCCCTCAAAAAATATTTTTCTTTCACTTTTTTTATTTTTTTTGATTTAAAGAAGGCTTGATATCGTATAAATATGATAAATTTGTCGTAGATTTATAATTTTAGGAGAATATATATATGTGTGGAATTGTTTGTGCTTTTGATATAAAGCAATCGGCGGAGAGTCTTAGACCTCAGGTATTAGAAATGTCAAAAAAAATACGTCATCGTGGTCCAGATTGGAGTGGTGTGTATAGTGACGATAAAGTGGTTATCGTTCACGAGCGTCTAGCTATTGTGGATCCTACTTCTGGGAAACAGCCACTGTTCAGTCCTGACGGAAAGTTGGTTTTAGCTGTAAATGGTGAAATTTATAATCATAGAGAAATTCGTAAAAGATTTGAAGGGAAATATCAGTTTCAAACAGAATCTGACTGCGAAGTCATTTTGGCTCTTTACCAGGAGAAAGGTAAAGATTTCGTAGATGAACTTAATGGTATTTTTGGATTTGCCCTTTATGATACCGAAAAAGATGAATATTTTATCGCTCGTGACCACATGGGGATTATCCCATTATATATAGGTTGGGATAAAAATGGAACTTTTTATGTAGCTTCTGAACTTAAAGCTTTAGAAGGTTATTGTTCTAAAATAGAAATATTTCCTCCAGGTCATTATTGGCATAGCAAAGAAGCTAAATTTGAGCAGTGGTACAAAAGAGAGTGGAGAGCGTTTGACAATGTAAAAGACAATGCCACTAATCTGTCTGAACTTAGAGAAGCTTTAGAAGCTGCCGTTCACCGTCAGTTGATGTCTGATGTGCCTTATGGTGTACTACTTTCAGGCGGTTTAGATTCTTCTATTACTTCAGCCATAGCTAAAAAATATGCTGCTAAAAGAATAGAAACTGATGACCAATCTGAAGCATGGTATCCTCAACTACATTCGTTTGCGGTAGGGTTAGAAGGTTCTCCAGACCTTAAAGCAGCGAAAGAAGTAGCAAAGCATATAGGGACCATTCATCATGAAATAAAATTTACAATACAAGAAGGTTTAGATGCTATAAGAGATGTAATTTATTACCTAGAGACTTACGATATTACTACGGTAAGAGCTTCTACGCCAATGTATTTAATGGCGAGAGTAATTAAATCTATGGGGATAAAAATGGTGCTTTCTGGAGAAGGCTCAGATGAACTTTTTGGAGGTTATCTTTATTTTCATAAAGCTCCGAATGCAGAAGAGTTTCATAACGAAACGGTAAGAAAATTAGATAAACTCTACCAATATGACTGCCTAAGAGCTAATAAATCTCTTATGGCTTGGGGGATAGAAGGACGAGTACCGTTTTTAGATAAAGAGTTTATGGATGTAGCTATGCGTATCAACCCGAAAGATAAAATGATTACTCCAGAGCGAATGGAAAAATGGGTGCTTAGAAAAGCCTTTGAAGATGTCTTACCAGAATCTGTAGCGTGGAGACAAAAAGAGCAATTTTCTGATGGAGTAGGCTATAGCTGGATAGATAAGCTTAAAGAACTAGTGAACGAAAAGATAACAGATGAGCAATTAGCTAATGCTAAGTTTCGTTTTCCTGTACAAACGCCTACATCTAAAGAAGAATATTATTACAGAAGTATTTTTGAAGAACACTTCCCTTCAGAAGCGGCAGCACTTACTGTTCCGTCTGTGCCATCTGTGGCATGTAGCACACCTACCGCACTGGCTTGGGACGAATCTTTCAAAAATATGAACGATCCTTCTGGAAGAGCCGTAGCAAAGGTACACACCGAGGCTTACCGAAAATAGATATTTAATAATCTTAAAAATAATTAAGGTTGAGGTTTGGATTGAAAAATATTCCAAACCTTTTTTATTGAATTGAAATACAGTAGATGAAGATTATTTTCACGCTTATTTTTAATCAATTGTTTAATTTTGGCAAGCCTTTTGATTAGAAAGTTATTGTAAAAAACAAATTTTATAAAATTAAAAAATTGGAATTATGAAAAAATTATTTTTAGGATTAGCGGTAGTAGCTGGTTCATTTGCATTTGGACAACAATTTGGAGCAAAAGCAGGTTTAAATGTATCTTCTATCTCTAAGGAGGGCTACGATGATACTAAGGCTAAAGTAGGTTACTATGCTGGGGTATTTCTGAACGCTCCTGTATCGGAGAGTTTTAGTATCCAGCCTGAGATACTTTATAACAATTTGGGCTCTAAAACTACAATGAATGTTCCTATATTAGGAAAAGCAGAAACGAAATTAAACTTAGACTATATCTCGGTTCCTGTAATGTTCCAATATAAGGCTACTCCTGAATTTTATCTAGAAGCTGGACCAGAGTTTAGCTTTTTAGTGGGAGCAAATACTAAAACTTCTTACGAAACACCTCTTGGGTCGGGAAAAATCCCTGCAGAACTTAATAAGGATAACTTTAATAGCTTCAACTTTGGAATGGGGTTAGGTTTAGGGTTTGATATTACACCAAACATAGGTGTTAATGCTAGATACGTAGCAGGTTTTACAGATATTTCTAAAAATGGAACAACTTCTGCGTCAGATAATACAACCAACAAGAACAATACTTTCCAAGTAGGTTTAGGAGTTAAATTCTAGAGTATATTTTAGCAAAAGTAAAGCTGAGAAGTTTCCCTCTCAGCTTTTTTTATTTATATTGATATGGAAGAAAAATACTCATAAATAGTTATGAGTGTTTTATTTTTTAACCTAAGATAGTAACACCATTTTCTAGCATTTCGTAGATGGCATCTCTTCCGTTTTCAGGTTTTACGTTTACAGCACGAGTACCATTAAAGTGTAGACAGGTTAAGAATCCTTCTTTAACAGCATCTAAACAAGTGTATTTAACGCAATAATCTAGTGCTAAGCCAACAATTTCTACTAATTGTATATCGTTTTCTTTAAGATAGTCAGCTAACCCTGTTTTCATAAAATGATTATTGTCTTGGAATGCACTATAGCTATCTATTTCTGGGTTTTTACCCTTTTTTACAATATAATCTACTTTGCTAGTGTCTAAGTCTTTATGGAATTCTGCACCAAAAGAATTTTCTACACAATGGTCTGGCCACATAAATTGTGGTACGCCGTTCAGTGATATGGTTTCACCTACTTTTTTACCATTATTAGATGCAAATGATTTGTGATTTGCAGGGTGCCAATCTTGTGTGAAAATTATTTTATCATATTGATTCTCTTCAATTAAAAGGTTGATGTAAGGGATAATTTCATTAGCGTTTGGTACAGCTAAAGCTCCTCCTTCACAGAAATCATTTTGAACATCTACCACAATAAGTGCTTTTTTCATATTTTTAATCTTTTATAATTTCATCTCAAAACAAATTTTTCGCCAAATTAAAATTACTGACAAATAGACATATTTTACAAGATTTTACGCTAATATTGTGGACAACTTATTTTTCTGTACTTTTGTAGCTTTAAAAGTGATGAGTTTATGAAGCCTAGTTTAGCAAAGGGAACAAGAGATTTTTCGGCATTAGAAGTTTATTGTAGAAGATATATCATTAGTATTTTACAAAAGAATTTTGAACTGTTTGGTTTTTCTCCATTAGAGACACCTAGTTTTGAAAATTTATCAACTCTTACAGGGAAATATGGGGAGGAAGGAGATAGGCTTATTTTTAAAATTTTGAATTCTGGAGATTATTTAAGTAAAATATCAGAACAAGATTTAATAGAAAAAGACCATAAAAAACTCACGCCTAAAGTATCCGATAAGGCACTGAGATACGACCTTACCGTTCCATTTGCGAGATTTGTGGCTATGAATCACGGTCAGCTTGTATTTCCGTACAAACGATACCAAATTCAACCTGTATGGCGCGCTGATAGACCACAGAAAGGTCGTTTTAGAGAATTTTATCAGTGCGATGCCGATGTGGTGGGTAGCGAAAGCCTTTGGCAAGAGGTAGAGTTAGTTCAGCTTTATTTAAAGTCTTTTGCTGAGCTTAATTTAGATGTGAAAATCCATATCAATAACAGAAAAATACTTTCAGGGTTAGCTATTTATGCAGGTATAGCAGAACAGTTGATAGATTTTACTGTAGCTTTGGATAAGTTAGATAAAATCGGTAAAGAAGGGGTTATTGAGGAGCTTAAAAATAAAAATATACCTAGTGAAGCGATAGAAAAGTTGGAGTTTCTATTCCATCCATTAGAGGATAGTTTAGAATATCTATCGGCACTTAAAGAGCGTTTTTCTGATATAGAAATAGGGCTGAAAGGTGTTGAGGAATTAGAGTTTGTGATTAAACAATGTCTTGCTTTGGGTGTTTCTCCAAAGGCGCTTCAATTTGATATTACTTTAGCAAGAGGACTAGATTATTACACAGGTGCTATCTTTGAAGTTAAGTCTAACGAGGTACAGTTAGGCTCCATTGGTGGTGGTGGTAGATATGACAATCTAACAGAAGTTTTCGGTGTTAAAAATATTCCTGGAATAGGGATTTCTTTTGGCTTAGATAGAATTTATCTAGTTATGGAAGAGCTCAATCGTTTTCCACAAGAAGTGTCTCAAAATACGAAGTATCTTTTTGCTAATTATGGAGAGCAGGAGGCTTTTCACTCTATGGATATTATACAACAATTAAGAGCTAAAGGTGTTTCTGCGGAGCTTTATCCAGAAGCTGCTAAGTTGAAAAAACAATTCACTTATGCGGAGAAAAAAGGGATTCCATATATTGTGTTTGTAGGGGAAGAAGAAATTAAAACTAAACAAGTTTCTATTAAAAATCTAGAGACTGGCGAGCAAAAATCGGTAACTTTAGAGGATTTTTTAAACCAAAATTTATGATAAAATTATACCATAATAACAGATGTTCTAAGTCAAGAGGAGCTTTAGAACTGCTAAACTCTGCCAATGAGAATGTGGAAGTGTTCGATCTCCTTAAAGATTCTTTAACTAAAGAACATTTAGAAGAAATACTTTCATCTTTAGAAATGAAGCCGTCTGAACTTATCCGAAAGAAAGACACATTCTTTAAAGAAAATTATGGAGACAAAAGCTATACAGAGGACGAATATTTAGAAATAATGCTGAATAATCCTCGTCTAATAGAACGCCCAATAGTGGTTAAAGGTAAAAAAGCCACTATAGGCAGACCAACAGAACTTATCATTGATTTTTTGAAAAAATAAATAATTGAGGTTATCTTTTTAAGGATAACCTCAATTTGTTTTTAGAGATTTTTAGGCTTCCATTCGTTGAAGAATGCCTTTACTTTATCTAGACTGTAGCCTTTGTTCTCTTCTAATACAGCACTGTCTTGTATATGGATTACCTTGCCTGTTTGGTCTAAAACAATAAATACAGGATAACCATATTTCTCACCAGGGTTGCCATATTTTTCAAATAGAGCTTTGTTTTCGTTTTCTTTTGAATAATTCAAATGATAGTAGAGGTAGTTTTGGTCTATAATTTCTTTTATTTCAGGCGTTTTGTTGATGTAATCATTAAATCTAAGACACCAAATGCACCAGTTGCCACCTGCCTGTAGAATGATGTTTTTATTCTCTTTTTGAGCTTGAGAAATTAAGGCAGCAATCTTCTCCTCGGCGTTATCTTCTGGGTGGTAGGGCTTTTCTAGCTTGTCCTTTTCTTGCTCGGCTAGTTTTTGTTTAATTTCTGTACTATCACTGGTATTGCTAGTTGAGTTCTCTGCATTTTTGTTGCAAGATAAAATAGCGAGTGTAGCACTCATCAATCCTATGGTTAAATAGCGGTATTTCATAATTTTTTGATTTTAAGTTTAAATCCCAAAAATAAAGAATAATTCTGACATCTCATCTGTTTTGTAATTTGTAAATTTGCAGTCGTTAAGAAAAATCAATGCTAAATAATATCCTTTTTAGAACCGTTTATATCATCTCTAAACTGCCTTTAAGGGTGCTTTATATTTTCTCCGACCTTATTTTTGTACTAAGCTATTATGTAGTAGGTTACCGAAAAAAAGTAGTCTTGGAGAATTTAAGAAAATCTTTCCCTGAGAAGTCCGAAACGGAAATCAATACAATTTGTAAAAAGTTTTATCAAAACTTTGCAGACTATATTGTAGAAACATTAAAAACCTTTATTGTATCTAATAACGAGCTAAGAGTACGAGTTCAGCATATCAATCAACATTTGTTTTCGGAGGCGTTAGAAGAGCAGAAAAATATTATAATGCTTTCCGGACACATCTTTAATTGGGAATGGTTTAATGCCCTTGCAGAAGTAGTTCCACAAAAATACTGCTTTCCTGTATATAGAAAAATGCAGAGTGCTTTTTGGGAAGAAAAAGTTAAACTCATTAGAGGTCGTTTTGGTAATACAGCATTAGAGGCTAAGCAAGTGATAAGGCATATATTAAAGCAGCCTAACGATGGTAATTCGGTGTATATGTTTGTGGCAGACCAGTCGCCGTATGTGGTGGATGTAGATTATGGTTTAGAATTTTTAAATCAAAAAACACCTGCCTTTATTGGGTATGATAAACTTTCTACCAAAATGGATTTAATCTTTATTTATTGCGAAATGAAGAAGGTTAAACGAGGGTTTTATCAAGTTAATTATTACAGAATTTACCCCGATGGAGAACGATTTCAGCCGTACGAAGTGGTTAATAAATTTCATAAAATGCTAGAAACCACTATTAAAAAACGACCAGACAATTGGCTTTGGAGTCATAGGCGATGGAAGTATCAAGATGCCATTAAAACTTTTGCTAAATAATAAAATTATGAAATTAGCAATAGCAATACTTAATTGGAACGGAAAGCATTGGCTTAAAAGATTTTTGCCTAATGTAATTAAACATTCCCAAGGAGTAGATATTTGGGTGATAGATAATGCTTCTACAGATGATTCTGTTGTTTTTTTAGAGCAAAACTTTCCAGAGGTTAAAGTGGTTAAAAACTTAAAAAATAACGGCTTTGCAGGTGGATATAACGAAGGTTTACAAGCTGTAAAGGCAGATGTTTTTTGCTTGTTAAATTCTGATGTAGAGGTAAGTTCTGGTTGGTTAGAGCCTGTTTTAGATTTGTTCAAATCAGATGAGAATATCGTGGCGGTACAGCCTAAAATATTAGATTTTAATAACGAAAAGTATTTTGAATTTGCAGGTGCAGGTGGCGGAATGATAGACAACCTAGGTTATCCATACTGTAGAGGTCGAGTTTTTGATGCCTTGGAGAAAGATGAAGGGCAATATGATGATATATGCGAGATACATTGGGCTTCGGGGTGCTGTTTATTTATTAGAAGTGAAGATTTTTTCGGCATCGGTGGTTTTGACGAGCGTTTTTTTGCCCATCAAGAAGAGATAGACCTTTGTTGGAGATTGAGGAATTTAGGAAAGAAAGTTTACTATACTGGGCTTTCTAGAGTGTATCATGTGGGAGGTGGTACTCTTAATAAACAAAGCCCTTATAAGACTTATCTTAATATAAGGAATAATCTTTCTATGTTGCTTAAAAATCTACCTGTCTATCTGTTGTGGATTATTTTCGTTCGGTTGTGTTTAGATGGTGTGGCAGGACTTTATTTTGGGGTTAAAAACGGTTTTCCTCATCTTTGGGCAGTGGTAAGGGGGCATTTTGGTTTCTATGCTCAAGCGTACGGAACTTGTCGTAGGAGAGATAAAAATCAACTTAGCAAATATTATCAGTCCAAGTGGCTAATATTCAAATATTTTTTGTTCAACCAGACTAAGGTTTAGAGATTATTTGTATTTTTGCTTTACCACTGTAATTGTGGTTCTAATTTGGTATAAACATGAAACTTAATCTTCCAGAAAAACTATATTATTCCATAGGCGAAGTTGCCAAGGCTTTTGATGTAAATACATCACTCATAAGGTATTGGGAAAAAGAATTTCCTGTAATAAAGCCTAAAAAAAATAAGAAGGGTAACCGATATTTCACGCCAAAGGATATTGATAACCTAAAGATGATTTATCACTTAGTAAAGGAAAAAGGCTACACCTTAGACGGTGCTAGAGTGGCATTGGCTACTAACGAAAAAGTAAGCGAAACGGTAGAAATAATAGACCGATTAGAGTTTATAAAATCAGAACTTACCAAACTTAAAGACGCTTTGGTGGATAAGGAGTAAATGAGGCTAACATCTGATAAAAATGAATAATCGTAAATTTTTAGATATATTCTATTTGATTATTTCAAATCTGATGTTGTTTTGTTATGTTTATAAATTATGTTTTTCAATAAAAATTTCGGTAATCTTTTTCAATGCTCTCTTATCGTTATCATGTTTAAATTTTGCCATTATAACTTCTCCCAAAACCAAATTATTGAATAAAGAAAGTATTTGGTATATAATCTCTGAATGGATTTTAGGATTCGTCATAGTATCGTTTTTTACTAAATTCTTTTCTATTAGAAGCTCAGAGCTTCAGCTTTCTTTTTGGTTTTCTGTTTGTGGTGTTTCATTATTGGGTGGTATTTTGACTATTGTAAATCACAATAAAATTTTTGGTAGTAAGATTGATATTAAGAAATACTTTATCTGGTTGATTCTTTTAACTTTTCTTTTTCCTTTAGTAAGTTATTTCTTTTTTAAGTTTATGTATCATAAAGAATTTTATGACTTAAGTTTTTACATCATTATTCCTGAAATAATTATTGTGCTGATTTGGCAAATTTTTATGCAGTTAAGTCTAAAAAAGTACTAATCTAAAGAGTTTAAAGATTTATTTAGAAACTATTTTTCAATTCCATAATTTTATTTAATTTGGTAGCATCTAACTAAAATTAAATGCTATGAAAAAGCCATTCTCTAGACTGGAGTTCAGTATGATAAAAAAGCAAGTGTTAGGGTGGTCTGTTATAGCGGTGTTGCTTTTAGGAATTCAGATATTTTTTTACTTTTATAAAAAACAAAAAGAAGAGCAACCATTACCTGAGCTAACTTTTACCACCTCGGTAGAACACCAAAATAGAGAAAAATTAAATCTTACCCCATTTAATCCTAATCAGCTAAGTTTACAAGATTGGCAAAATTTAGGGTTTTCTGAACGACAATCTGAAACAATCCTAAAGTATAAAGATTTGTTGGGAGGTTCTTTTTCGTCTAAAGAAGAATTGTCTAAATGCTATGTAATCTCGGCAGAGAAATTTAGCGAATTGTCAGAATTTATAATGCTTCCTGATAAAGTGGCTAAGTCTTATGAGAGCTCATCTCGTCAATCGTTTTATAAGTCTAAAATTACTGTAAATAAGCCTTTTAATCCAGATTTATACTCTGTTTCGGATTGGATGAAGCTCGGCTTTTCTGAAAAACAGGCTCAATCTTTTATCAAATATAAAAATTATTTGGGTGGAAGTTTCATTAGCAAAGAAAAATTAAGAGACTGCTATACCTTAAGTCCTGAAAATTATGCTATTATAGCACCGTATGTTCTTTTGCCAAATAAAGTAAATCTTAGTACAACCAACGAAATTGGAGAGAAAAAAGAAAGTGCTGTATATCAACCTTTTGATCCTAACGACTTGGATTTAGTAGGCTGGCAAAAGCTGGGTTTTTCGGAGAAACAAGCTGCCGTTATTGTAAACTATAAGCAGAAAATACTCAAAGGAAGATTTAAAACAGTAGACGAGGTTAAGAAATGTTTTGTGATTTCTGATGAGAAATTCCAAGCATTAAGTCCTTATATTAGAATTAAAAATGAGGAACCTTCGGTAGTAGAAACTACAAAACCTCAGATAAAGACTAATTTTGCTTCGGTGGACCTTAATGAGATTTCTTATGAGCAGTTAGTGGAATTTGGGTTTACGCCTAAGGCAGCTAAAAGTTATATTTCGTTTAGAGGGCTACTCGGTGGGTTTGCTAACAAAAAGCAAATTCTAGAAACCTATTATATCGACCCTGATTTAACTCAAAAGTTAATAGAAACAGCCAATCTAAATACCTCTAAAGTAAAGAAATATAGCTTATCTAACGCTCCTGAAGAGTGGCTAAAGAAACATCCTTATTTTAAATATCACGCAGATAAAATTATTTTTTACAGACTTACAACGCCCAACGATAAAAAAATCATAAAATTTATCAACCCTAAACCAGAGTATTTAGAAAAAATGACTTGGTATATGGCGGAGTAAGGGTTTTAATTGTTTTTTTTAATAAAAATCCGTACTTTTACCCTCTTATTTTACCTAATGAAAATGGAAAAATCACTTCATATTTCATTTGAAGTTTTCGAAAGTATAGAGGCTTTAAATGATACAGAAAAAAAACTATACGAAGCCGCTAAAGCAGTTAGAGAAAAGGCTTATGCACCTTATTCTAACTTTTTGGTAGGCTGTGCTATCCTTTTAGAAAATGGGGAAATTGTAACGGGGAGTAACCAAGAAAATGCAGCTTACCCGTCAGGGTTGTGTGCGGAGAGAACTACCATTTATTGGGCATCTGCCAATTATCCAATTGTTAAAATGAAGAAGTTATTTGTAATTGGTGCACCAAAAGATAGTATTTCATCAATAGCAATTCCTCCGTGTGGAGCCTGTAGACAGAGTATTTTGGAGTATGAGGCTCTCCAAGAAGAACCGATAGAAATTTATTTTGCTTCTGTTTCTGGCGAAATCTATAAAACGAAATGTATAAGAGATTTACTGCCGTTTTCTTTTGATAAATCATTTTTATAATAATAGATTTATAAGACATTAAACATGGAAAAAATAGATAGCCTTAATCAAGTAGCAGAGTTTCACAGAACCTTTAATGCGCCTATATTAGACCAACCTCAAATTCCGTCTAAGGAAAGATGTGAATTAAGGGTGAGCCTTTTACAAGAGGAATTAAATGAGCTAAAACAGGCAATAGAAGACCAAAATATAGTAGAGATAGCGGATGCTTTATGCGACTTGCAGTATGTGCTAAGTGGAGCTGTTTTAGAGTTTGGGTTAGGCGAAAAGTTTGTAGAATTGTTTAACGAAGTACAAAGGTCTAATATGTCTAAAGCTTGCGAAAACGAACAACAAGCAGAGGAGACGGTAGCTTTCTATAAGGAAACAAAAGGGGAGGAGGCTTATTATGAAAAATCAGGAGCAAAATACAATGTACACAGAGTTTCTGATGATAAAGTATTGAAAAACAAATATTACTCTCCAGCAGATTTAAAATCAATAATAGAAAAATAAAAATAATATCATGATAAAAAAACTTGCTCTAAGTACCGTATTGTCACTGGGGATGGCTTCTTGTGGAGTGGTTGAGAAAACAGTTGTTAATCGTCAAGTAGAGTCCGAACAGTATGGAAAAGTTTTATTAGGAAAGCAAACGCTTAGTCAGTTTCAGCAAGAGCCGTTTAAAACATGGTATGATGAGGAGTATGCCAACTACGAAACAGATAAAAATACTATAGCGCTACTTAAAAAAAGCAAAGAGCTTAATAAATACAATCTTACCGTTTTTGTAGGCTCTTGGTGTGAGGATAGCCATAGAGAGTTTCCTAGGCTGATTAAAATATTAAAAGAGATAGATTATCCGTTGTCTAAAATGAAAATAATAGCACTTTCTAAACGCATGGAATCACCAGAAAGTGAGGAGTTAGATTATCATGTGAAAAAAGTACCAACTATTGTTTTAGAACGCTACGGAAGAGAGATTGGGCGTATTGTAGAATCACCATCTACAGGCTTTTTGGAACAAGATTTGTATAATTTAGTAAAGAAAAAGTAACCTAAATTGAAAAATATTAAAGTTATTATAGGATTTGTAGGGGGCGTTTTAGTAATGCTCCTTATTTTCTTTGCATGGAAGGGTTTTACGACCAAAAAAGGAGATGAAATCGTAAGTGATTATTACCTTATTAACAACCAAATTTCTAAAATGAATAAGATGGTGGTTATGGAACAAAACTTTTCTAGTATGCAGAAAACCACTATTAAATCTGAGCTTTTAGGGAGCAGTCTATTGCCATCTACTGAGAAAAAAATTATCACTTTTACAAAGACTATGGCACAGGTGTCCTATGATTTAACTAAAATGAAGATAGAGGTAGATAGTACTGATAAGAAACTAATTATAAAGGAGTTACCACAGCCACAAGTTAGGATTATACCAAGTGTAGAAATACAATCTCTAGATGATTCTTTCTTTGACCGTTTTGATGAGAAGGATATTAAAAAAATAACTCAAAATGCTAAAGATGAGGCATACAAAAGGGTTAATCAGGAAGATTTAAAGAAACAAGGAGAAAAGCAACTTATGACCAACCTTAACGAAATATTTGTTCTTGCTAAAGCCTTAAAATACGAGATTGTAGATGAAACCAAAATGATTCCTCTTGAGGGATATTAAATTAATTTATATTTAGCAGTTATTCAATATTTTATAAAATATTTTGTGATAAAAAAGTGAATATGATTAATAAATTTTTTATGGAAAGGAGTCTTCCAAGGTGTGGTCTACTGCAATCGAAAGTTGAAAGGATGACGAAACTCTAGCAAAAACGTTTTCTATTTCCTAAATTGCGAGAGAACTAAAAGCGGGTATTTTCTAGAAATTTTCTGAGATCACTTCAATTCCGCATCTTGCAACCCCCATGTTATGTGATGTTTTTCTCATTTTTCAAGTAGTATATTATAAAAATTATTATTTGCAAAAAGAATAAAAATTTAATTAGAATATCTTTCAAGGGGTTTAAAATTTGCCAATTACTTACATCAAAAACTAAATTCCAATGCTTTTCGCCTTCAATATTTCTTTTTCCAACAACTTTCCCTTCTATAAAGTTTGGATCAAAGATATAAGAAGGATTAAAGTTCTTTGGGAATTTTTTAAAAGAATTTTCAGTCAAATATATTTCTGAATAATCAATATTAAATCTCTTTAGACTATCTGGTGTTATTGTTCTCAAATATATTTTTCCTGTTTTAACAGTTAAATCAGGACAAGTGCAAGCCAAACCTTCAACTTTTAATTTACCCCAAGAAAATGGCATTAAATTATCCGAGAATATAAATAATTGAAAGAGAAATATCAGCGTAATTATTGAATAAAGATTTCTTTTATTTTTTAGCATCTTAATTTTTATTTTCCTTATATATTGTTGATTAAGGGATTTAACAAAATGTCGCATAAATAGTATTATGTATAATAATCAATCGGATTATTTATCAGGTATTGGCTTTTATTAAAATTGAAAATATTTGGAAACTTGTTGGATTGAGTGAATCATGGATTTCATAATAAAAGCAAGTTTTTTTTAGTTGTAATTATATTTTTCTGCTAGAAGTAGTTTTTTTGTGGTTAGACTACTTTTTTGTTGAGAAATAGTAAAATGTAATTATATTTCGTAACTCTCAAACTTTCCATTATCAAAAAATAAAACCACTCTTTTAACTTTTGGAGTGCTAGGTTCTTTTTCAATGTTAATAATCTTTTCGGAGCCTGAATTTTCTACTTTTTTCTCTAATGGCTGAGATTCTTTTATAGATTCAGTTTCTTTATCTACTTCCGTTTTATGAGATTCTCGCGGATTAGGAAAAACTTGTTTTTTTTCTTCACTTATAAAATTACTTTCAAAACTAAATAAATCGGGGAGGGTAGAGGTGGACTGTTCTCTACTATCATTCTCAGAGGACTTATCGGTTTTTAGCATTTCACCTTCTCCATTGATGAGCCAATCCCATTCAATTTCTGGAAATCGGTCTTTTATTTTTATAATAAAGTCAAGAGAGGGTTTGTTTCTCCCTGAAGTGATGTGAGAAATACTAGATCGCTGTACTTCTATTTCGTCAGCAAAATCAGAGGCGGTAAGCTCCGAATAAGCTATAACTTTGGATATTCTTTCATTTAAACTCATAAAATAGAGATAACAATTGTTAATTAATGCGCTTTACAAAAGTAAAATAAATAAATGAGTTAACAATAAACATTTGTAAAATTGAGATGAAAACTAAAATTTACAAAAATAAAAAATGCTTATAAATAATTTATTATAAGCACTTTATTTAATTTTAAATATGTAAATATTCGTAGAATTTAATCTGTTTTTTTCACTGGAATTAAAGAGGCAAGAATGCTTACGGCCAAAATACTTACAATTATGATAAGCGAATGTGTAGTGGTAAATCCAAGCTCATCTAGCTGATGGTGCAGAAGCATTTTCGCTCCTATAAAGGTAAGCAATACCGCTAAACCTATTTTTAAGAATCTAAATTTATCTATAATCCCTGCCAATAGGAAGAACATAGACCTAAGACCTATGATTGCAAAAATATTAGAAAAGAACACTATGTAAGGGTCTTTAGTAACAGAGAAAATAGCAGGAATACTATCTACGGCAAAGATTAAGTCGGTAAATTCTATAATGATAAGTACTAGAAATAGAGGGGTCATTTTTTTTACCCCATCTATATTTACAAAGAATTTATTTCCTACAAACTGATTATGAACTTTAAAATATTTATTAGCAAATTTTACTACAGGATGTTTTTCAGTATCTATACTTTCTTCTTCATCTTTTGATAGGAACATTTTAATCCCTGTAAATACTAGGAATGCTCCAAAAACGTACATTATCCAAGCAAACCTTTCTATAAGAGCGGCTCCTATGAAAATAAACATAAACCTCATAGCAACAGCACCTAAAATTCCCCAAAATAGAACTCTATGATAGTTCCTTTTCTCAACACCAAAAGCTGTAAATATTAGTACAATTACAAATATATTATCTACCGATAGAGCATATTCTACCACGTAGCCTGTAAGATATTCTAGTCCTAAATTTTGGTTATAAATCTGGATACTCGTTTCTAAATCATTTGGGATTATCTTTATAGGATGCCTATGTCTCTGAACAATGGTTTCTAGTTTTTTAATACTATCGATGCCGTGTAATTGATGTCCAAAACCTAACAAGATAGAGTAGAATACCATAGATAGGCAGACTACAAAAACACTCATTAGTAAGGCCTTCTTAAATGAAATACCTTCCGTTTTTTTATTTTTTGATTTGCTAAGTACTCCTAAATCTAGAGCCATAACAATCCCAATGAATATTAAAAATCCTAATAGAAATATAGTTTCGTTTGTCATAAAGCAAAGATATGAAAATAAAAAATCTTAACTAATTACAAAAGTGAAAATATGAACGTTTTTCATGAAATACACATTTGTAAGTGTTTAATGTTAGTTTCTGCAAATGGGGATAAATAGCAGTAATTACAATTAAAGTTAATTTGATAAAATACTTTATATAAAATTTATAAAATACTGATTTTTAATATTTAATAGTTTTTAATTGAATTGTATTTAATCCACAATTTTATCAACAGACATTTAGTCATATAGAAGTGTTTAAACAATTTACAAAAGTAAAATATTGTTTTTGCTTTTTTAGTATTATCTTTGTGGAAATAAAAATATTTGTTATGACAAATGTGTTTTCGTATGTTAAAAATGTAAAATTTAAAAATAGATATATTTCGCCCGAAAAATTGTTTGTTTTTCTAAAAGAGAAGTATGGGAATGTTTTAGAGCAGATAGGAACCTCTCCTATGGGGTTACCTATTTATATGATGAGTATAGGGAAAGGGAAAACCAGTGTAGTCGCTTGGAGTCAGATGCACGGTAACGAATCTACTGCAACTTTAGCTATGTTGGATTTATTAGAATCTTTAGAGCATAATCCATTTTTATCAGAACAACTTTGGCAGGATATAAGATTGGATTTTATTTGGATGCTTAATCCTGATGGTTCAGCAGTTTGGACGAGAAGAAATGCTCTGGATATAGATATTAACAGAGATTTTGTTAAAGAATCTTCTTTAGAAATGAGACTTCTAAAAGAAATCGTTTTAAATGGTGATTATCACTATGCTCTTAATTTGCATGACCAAAGGACTATTTTTACAATAGATGCGGTTCATCCTGCGACTTTATCTTTTTTAGCTCCATCAGAAAATATAGAGCGAGAAGTTACAGAAAATAGAAAGAAAAGTATGGCGGTGATTGCTGAGATTTTTAGCAAGTTATCAATAGAAATTCCAAATCAAATAGGGCGTTATTCAGATGAGTTTTACCCTACTTCTACAGGAGATAATTTTATGAAAGCAGGAATCCCTACCGTTTTGTTTGAAGGTGGGCATTTCTTTGATGATTATACTCGTGCAAATACGAGGGAATATTACACTAAGGCTCTTTACTACGCTCTGAGGGCGATGGCTGACTTAAAAGGAGAAACTGGCGGATATGAGAAGTATTTTGAGATTCCAGAAAATAGAGAAACTCATTATGATGTTATTTATAGAAATGTAAAACTAAATACTAATTTCCCTTGTGTGTTAGATGTAGCGGTACAATATAAGGAAGTCTATCATGAAGGAGATGAGGAAATTAGCTTTGTGTCTTATGTGGTAGAGGTGGGTGATTGTAGTAGAAAGAAAGGTTGGAAGGAAATAGATTGTACAGGTAAACACTTTGTGAGTGATAAGAAATATCCTAAATTAGATGCCGTTGTTAATTTCAAAGTAGAATAACTTTCTTTTTCCAAGAATAAAATGAAAGACACATTTGTACATAAGGGAAAACGAAAAATACTGGTAGAATATCTAAGAGAAAAACTGGGTATTTGTGATGAAAATGTACTATCAGCGATAGGAGCATTGCCTCGTCATTTTTTTATGGAAAGTGTTTTTGAGGATTATGCTTACGAAGATAGAGCTTTTCCTATTGCTGCACATCAGACGATTTCTCACCCTTCTACTGTGGCGGAACAAACCGAATTATTACAGGTAGAAAAAGGAGAAAAAATATTAGAAATAGGCACAGGTAGCGGCTATCAAACAGCGGTTCTTATGGTGATGGGAGCGAAAGTTTACACTATTGAAAGACAGAAAAAGCTATTTGATTTTTCTAAAAAGATGTTTAAAATTTTGGGGCTTCGTCCACATTTTCAAAGTTTTGGAGATGGTTTTTTAGGGTTGCCTACTTTTGCTCCGTTTGATAAAATTATTGTAACCTGCGGAGCTGAAACTTTGCCTGTAGAGTTATTAAAGCAACTTAAAGTAGGTGGAAAAATGGTCATTCCGCTAGGGGCTTTAGAAGAGCAGATACTTTATAGATTTACCAAAATTTCTGAAACAGAAATAGAAAAGGAAACTTTTGGAGTGTATAAGTTTGTTCCAATGTTGGGAGATACAGATGGCGTTTAAATAGGCTATCGTTGAAAAATTGAACGATGAAATTCGTGTGAGAGTTTAAAAAAACATTATCTTTGCTAAAAACCAATAAAACAATGGCAGAATATAAATTATTACTTCCTTCAATGGGAGAAGGCGTTATGGAAGCAACTATTATTTCTTGGCTATTTGACGAGGGTGACTTCGTAAACGAGGACGATAGTGTAGTGGAAATAGCAACAGACAAAGTAGATTCAGATGTACCTACTCCTGTTTCGGGGAAGATTGTTAAAATTTTAAAACAAAAAGACGAAGTAGCACAAGTAGGAGAGGCTATTGCGATATTAGAAACAGAAGGAGGAAGTGCAGTATCAGATACTACACAAGAAGCGCCAAAAGTCGTTGAAACTGTAGAAGAAGTTCCTAGTGCTGATGTTATAAAAACAATAGAAGCACCTTTAAATGAGTCTAAGGTAGAATTTTCAGGAGATTTATATTTGTCGCCTTTAGTGAAATCTATTGCTCAGGAAGAAAATATTTCAGAAGCTGAATTAAAAACTATACAAGGTACAGGTCTAGAAGGTAGAATTACCAAAGAAGATATATTAAAATATGTGGAGAATAGAGGTCAATCTTCTTCACCTGTTAAGAAACCGGAAGTACCTCAGGTGGTAGCACCTAGTAGTGCGTCTGCGGTGGCTTCTGTACCTGTAAGTACTTCTGAGGGAGATGAAGTGATACAAATGGATAGAGTTAGAAAAATTATTGCTGATTCTATGGTGCGTAGTAAGCACACGGCTCCTCATGTAAGCTCATTTATAGAGAGTGATGTTACCAATGTGGTGAAATGGAGAAATAAGTATAAGAATGTTTTCCAACAGAGAGAAGGCGAAAAGCTTACATTTATGCCTATTTTTGTAAGAGCGGTAGTGAAGGCTATTCAGGATTATCCAATGATAAATGTTTCTGTAGATGGAGACAAAATCATTAAGAAAAAAAATATCAATATAGGTATGGCAACAGCTTTACCAGACGGAAATCTTATTGTGCCTGTAATTAAAAACGCAGACCAATTATCGTTGAGTGGTTTGGCTAAAGCTATCAATGATTTGGCTCATCGTGCGAGAAACAAAAAACTAAAACCAGAAGATACTCAAGGCGCTACTTATACTATTTCTAATATTGGTTCTTTTGGCAATTTAATGGGTACACCAATTATTCCTTTGCCTCAGGTGGCTATTTTGGCAGTAGGAGCTATTGTTAAAAAACCTGCGGTACTAGAAACTCCAGAGGGCGATGTAATTGCGATTAGACAGAAAATGTTTATGAGTCACTCTTATGACCACCGTGTGGTAGATGGTTCTTTAGGTGGAATGTTCTTAAAAGCGGTTCACGATTATCTAGAGAATTGGGATTTGGATACAGAAATTTAATTGTAAAATTTTCTAAGATTAAATACTAAAAAAAGCTATCTCAAAATTGAGGTAGCTTTTTTATAAGTTAGAGTTAAATTTATATATATTTATATCTAATAATCACACAGGCTATAGACTTTTTAATATTCAGAATTACATTTGAAGATTTCTATAAAATTGTTCTTAGATGTCATTTGTGCTTTTTTATATCATTCTCTCTACTATTATCATAATAATATGGGTACATATATGAGCAATAAAGGCGCTTTCTAATCCCTTCTTCCAATATAGCCAACCAAATATTATGCCTCCAACTGAATTCCCAATAAATACATAACTTAATAATCCAAAAGAAGGGTTTTCCACGGCTTGATAGGTAATAGGGAAGTGACCAATAGCAAAAATAACCGATGCTATAATAATACCAATCCAATACACAATAGGTTGAGTTCCATTAAGTATTTTGGAAGCAATCCAAGTAACGAAAGTCATCACACCGAATCGCATTAAGATTTCTTCGGTTAGTCCGCCGTACAGAAATCTAGCAGTTAGGGTGGGTTGCAGAGTTTCTCCTAAGACTATAAATTCTTTCGGAAGCATTGGCTTAAATATAATTCCTGTAAGGCTTAATAAAACTCCTGATAGGATACCACCTAAAATACCATATTTTAGAATATTTTGGAGATTGGGGAGCTGATGACTTTTAATTTCGACTATGTGTTCAATAATGGGAACTTTTAGATTTACCTTTTGATGGAGAATAGTTCCTAGAACCACAGCAACAATGAGCATTATAGTGGGGTTTACTAATGCAAGTATTTTTATTTGTAGTGGACTAAAACTCTTACGTAGTATTACTTCTGCTTCAGGAGGTAAGGGTATTTCCATTGTGAGAATTGAAAATACCCCTATCATTCCTAAACATAATAGAATTAACCCTAATTCTATGTTCTGTTTTTTCATTTATTCAGCTTTTGAAAGTTTTTAGAAAATGGACTAATCAATACGCTGGTCTTTAATCTCATTTATAATTTCGGGGTTTAATAAAGTAGATGTGTCCCCAAAATTACTAAAATCACCTTCGGCTATTTTCCTTAAAATTCTACGCATAATCTTTCCACTTCTTGTTTTAGGTAAGGCAGATACAAACTGAATTTTATCTAACTTAGCTATAGGACCTATGGTATCTGCTATCAGATGATTGATTTCTTTTCTTAGATTTTCTTTATCTCTACTTTCTCCAGTATCTTTTAGAATCACAAAACCGTACAAGGCGTTTCCTTTAACCTCGTGAGGATAACCTACAATAGCTGACTCTGCCACGGCAGGGTGTATGTTAATACTATCTTCTATTGGTGCAGTACCTAAGTTATGTCCAGATACTATAATAACATCATCTACACGCCCTGTAATTCTGTAATAGCCTACCTCGTCTCTTAAAGCTCCATCTCCAGTAAAATATTTACCTGGGAAAGCTGAAAAATAGGTCTGTTTGTATCTCTCGTGGTCGCCCCAAATACTTCGTGCTATACCTGGCCAAGGGAATCTAATACACAAACTACCATCAACTTGGTTTGCGGTGATTTCGTTTCTCTTATCGTCCATGAGTACAGGCTGTATTCCCGGTAGAGGTAAGGTAGCATAAGTAGGCTTAGTAGGAGTGATAAAAGGAATAGGAGCAATCATAATTCCACCCGTTTCAGTTTGCCACCAAGTGTCTACAATAGGGCATTTTTTCTTACCTACATGGTCGTTGTACCAATGCCAAGCCTCGTCGTTAATGGGTTCACCTACGGAACCAATTACTCGTAAGCTAGATAAATCGTGTTTTTCTACCCAGTCCGAAGATTCCTTCGCCAAAGAACGGATAGCGGTGGGGGCAGTATAAAATTGAGTAACTTTATGTTTTTCTATAACTTCCCAAAATCGGTCAGGTTGTGGATAGGTAGGTACACCTTCGAAAATGACAGTTGTAGCCCCATTAGCTAAAGGACCATATAAAATATAGGAATGCCCTGTAATCCAACCTATATCGGCGGTACACCAATAGATGTCGTTTTCTTTGTAGTTAAATACATTTTTAAAGGTATAAGCAGCATAAACCATATAACCAGCACAGGTATGTAGCATACCTTTAGGCTTTCCCGTAGAACCTGAAGTGTAGAGGATAAAAAGAGGGTCTTCAGCATCCATAATTTGAGGAATATTGTCCACAGGAGTAGCGTTGTACAGAGGTTCTAACCAAAGGTCTCTTCCTTCTTTCATGTTGATAGAGTTATGAGTTCTTTTCACTACAAGAATTTTTTCAACAGAAGGTGTTTGCTCCATGGCTTCATCTACGATAGATTTTAAGTCTAACACTTTACTACCTCTATAACTTCCATCGGAACAGATAATCATTTTAGCTTCACAATCGTTAACTCTAGAAGCTATGGCAGAAGCTGAAAATCCTGCAAAAATAACCGAATGTATAGCTCCTATTCTAGCACAGGCTAACATAGCAACGGCTAATTCTGGAATCATAGGGAGGTAAATACATACTCTGTCTCCTTTCTGTATGCCTTGGGCTCTAAGAACATTGGCCATTTTGCCCACTCTCTCATACAAATCATTGTAGGTGATGTATTGCGTAGCTTCCTCAGGATTGTTCGGTTCCCAAATAATGGCGTTTTTATCGCCTCTTTCGGCAAGGTGTCGGTCGATACAGTTTTTGGTAATGTTGAGTTTAGCATTTTTAAACCATTTTATTTTAGCCTCATGCATATCGTACTCTACGACTTTGCTCCATCTTTGATACCAAACAAAATTTTCATCGGCTACTTTATCCCAAAACTTTTTAGGATTTTTTATAGATTTTTTATACTGCTTGAAATAGTCGGGTAGATTTTCAATAACATAATTTTTCATATACTTTACTTTTGTTAGGTTTATTATAAAATTATTTACTAATTGTGTTTATGAGTTCACTAATATAATTAAAAAATATTAAACTGTAATAAATGTAAGTGGAGCCGTTTTAACTTTAAACAAATAGAATCGCTTTTAGTATCTTTGTAGCACAGATATTTTAAGAGAGATGAATTGGGATAATTTAAAGATAAGTATTAAAACTTTTTACGGATTAGAAGAAGTTCTAACGGAAGAGGTAAAAAAGCTCGGTGGGAGAGAGGTTGAAACTAAAAATAGAGCGGTAAATTGCGTAGGCGATTTGGGGTTTCTCTATAAGATTAACTATGCCTTGCGTACAGGAGTTAAAGTTTTAGTACCTATCTTGGAGTTTAAGGCTTATAATGAGCAAAAGTTTTACGATAAATTATCTCGCTTTCCTTGGGACGAATTTATGAATTTGAACCAAACCTTTGCCATAGATGCTACGGTGCATTCGGAAAGGTTTACCCATTCCCATTTTATGACTCTTAAGATGAAAGATGCCATAGTGGATTACTTTCAGCATAAATATCATAAACGCCCAGATGTAGCTCCGAAAAACCCTGATATTAAATTCCATCTACATATTGATAGAGATATGGTGGTGATTTCTTTGGATTCTTCTGGCGACCCTCTCTTTAAAAGAGGCTACAGAAAGGAGCAAGGTGTAGCACCAATTAACGAAGTATTGGCATCTGGAATGCTACATTTGGCAGGTTGGGACGGCAAAGGTAATTTTTTAGACCCTATGTGTGGTAGTGGTACATTGCTGATAGAAGCTGCTATGATGGCAATGGATTTACCAGCTCAACTTTTTAGAAAAAAATTCGCATTCCAAAATTGGAGAAATTACGATGAAGAACTTTTTATTAAGATAAAAGAATTTAGAATCAATAGGATAAAAGAGTTTATGGGGAAAATCATAGGTTATGATATAGACCCAAAAGCTTTAGCTGTGGTAAGAACTAATATTGAAACCGCAGAGCTGGAAGATGTGATTGAACTAAAGAAACAAAATTTCTTTGAGTCAGAAAAAGAGCATTTTCCGCTTTTAATGGTATTTAATCCACCTTATGACGAGCGAATTAGTATCAATGATGAAGCATTTTACAAAAAAATAGGAGATACCTTTAAACAAAGTTATCCTAATACTTTGGCGTGGCTTATTAGTTCAGATTTAGAAGCGGTTAAAAAACTTGGGTTAAGACCTAGCCGAAAAATAAAATTATATAACGGTAAGTTGGAAACCAGATTCCTGCAATACGAAATGTATGAAGGAAGTAAAAAAGCCAAAAATCAAAACTAAATACTCTTTATTTTATGCCTAGTATTTCTATCATTATTGCTATCTATAATAGGAAAGACGAACTTTTTGAATTGTTAAATTCCCTATCTAGTCAGACGGATAAAGCGTTTGAGGTGATTGTAGTAGATGATGGTTCAGTTGTAGATTTACGACCTACAATAGCATTATTTGAGGAAATGCTGAACATTCAGTTTTTTAGGAAAGAAAACTCTGGTCCTGGTTTAACAAGAAACTACGGTGCAAGGCGTGCCACAGGCGATTGGCTGGTATTTGTAGATAGTGATGTGATTGTGGAAAATAACTATATAGAAGAAATAAAAAATAATATTTCTAAAACGTCTTGTGATGCCTTTGGTGGGGCGGATAAAGCCCATAGAGGATTTAACCTTATGCAGAAAGCCATTTCTTATTCTATGACTTCCGTTTTTACAACAGGAGGGATTAGAGGTAGTAAAAAAGCGGTATCACGATTTCAGCCGAGAAGTTTTAATATGGGTGTTAAAAAATCAGCTTTTGAGCAGGTAGGAGGTTTTTCTGAAATGCGTATAGGAGAAGACCCGGACCTGTCTATGTCGTTATGGGAGGCAGGCTGTAAAACGGCTTTTTTTGATAGTATTGGGGTGTATCATAAACGCAGAACCGATTTAGGTAAATTCTCAAAACAGGTCTATCAGTTTGGGATTGCTCGTCCTATTCTCAACCAAAGACATCCTAAATATGTAAAGCCTACTTTTTGGTTTCCTAGTTTGTTTTTGATAGGCTATATTATAGGATTTTTACATTATTTTATTTGGCATAATGGCTTATTACTCGGGCTTTACGGCTTATATACTTTTGTAGTTTGGATACACGCACTTATAAAAACTAAAAATATCAGTATTGCTATAATGGCAGTTATGGCAACCTATGTGCAAATGTTTTCGTATGGATATGGTTTTCTTAAGTCTTGGGTAAAGCTAAATGTTCTAAAACAAGACCCTAAAGAAGCGTTCCCAAGCCATTTTCATAGATTTTAATCTTCGTCTTCGTATTGCTCAAGATAGTAGGAAAAACTAAAACCATCTATCTCCTCATCAGCTTCTTCAAGGGTAGCCAAGAGGTCTTCAAAATCTTCCAGTTGCTCTACAGTCATATTTACAAATTCTAGGTGTAGAGGAAGTTCTATATCTCCACTAATGGAGTCGTAGAGAGCATCTAGATTATTTCCGAAATAATCGGGAAGAGATAATTTTTCTTTTAATTGAGAATAAAAATCTTCCTCATCGCCAATATTAAAAAAATCTATATATACAGTTTGCATAACCATTCTAAGCTTAAAAAATAATACGACAAAGGTACTAAAATTGTGTGTATTTTGGAGTTATTTAATTCAGTATAAATCAGGGGAATTTTCTGAAACCAAAGTGAAAGAACTGAATTATTTATAAAATAAATAAGTTGGACTTGATAAAAATCCAACTTATTATTTTTTATGCTCAATGTTAGAGTTATTTACTTAGCAGTAAAACTTACTTGTAAATCCATATTGTCTTTAATGACTACATCTTTCATAGTAGATTGGTAAACAATACCCCATTTTTGTCTATCAATAGAGAATTTATCCGAAGTTAAGGTAACTTCTCCTTTGTTTACATCTATTTTTGCAGGGAAAGTTACGGTATTGGTTTTGCCCTTTATAGTAAGTGCCCCTGTAATAAGGTAGTTGTAATCTGCTTTTCCTGTTTTTTTAAGAGAGGTGATTTTAAAGCTTCCCGTAGGATATTTCTCTACCTCAAAAAAATCTCCATTTTTAAGATGATTATTGAGTTTTGTTTGATACTCTCCTGTGAGGTCTGTGGCGTTGATGCTCGTCATATCCAAAAGGAAAGTACCTCCAGCTAACTGGTTATTTTTTAAAACTACAGTGCCATTTTTTACTCCTAATGTCCCATTATGAGAGGAAGCGTCGGATTTCATTACCTTATAACCCCACCAGTTAATATTGGCTTTTTCTACTTTTAGATTTTTGGTCTGAGCTGTAAGTAGCCCACCTACCATAACGAATAATAATGCTATTTTTTTCATTGTTTAATTATTTTACTAGTGCAAATATACATTTATTCTAATTCTAAATTATTGATCTATGTTAAGGAATTTAGAAATTAAGGTTCATAATATCCAATCCAATTTGTATTCCGTTTTTAGAAGGGATAAGAGCTTCATCGTTGAATATTGGAGTGAAGTCTTTTTTGATGAATAGATTAAACCCTCCGTAGCTTACACTGAATTTAGCTCCAAATAGAAACGAATTTACACCATAATCTATTTTGTTTTGGTATTTTTTGAACTTTCCGCCTTCGTTGTAATATTTCACTTTAATTAAACTTCTTAGGTTGATACCTCCGTAAGCTCCAAAGCCTATACGCCATTGTTTTTTGCTATTATCTAGATAAGATTTCCCCTTGTATTCCGTATAGCTAGGGTTCAGCACATACTGAAACTCTATAGGAAATGTAAGATAGACATGGCGAAGTTTAGAGCGCTTTAAAGAGCCTTCTTGGAATTCTGATAGTTGGAGGTGTCTATTTTCTTGTTGAAAAACCAAAGGGCGTTTTGGCATATAGGTGTCTGATCTATACGCTAATCCGTAGCGGATGAATAACGGACTGATGGTATTGCCTATTTGTCTTTCCTTTCTAGCTTGTACCTCAAAACTATGTGAGTTGCCTATACGCATATTAGAGGCTGTTTCAAACGGATTAAGGCTTCCTGCATTTTCAGTTAAGTTGAGAAAGGCGTAGGAGACAGATAGCCCAGATTTTTTAAGCAATGAAGCTGGGGTTTTCTTTTTGCTAGATCTAATATCGATGCTGTTTTTTCTTATAACGAAAAACCCTCTTATAGTATCATTTTCGGGAGAAAGTACTCTGTGTCTTACCTGTTCTTTGGTGAATTCTTCTAGAGTTTTTTTCTCTTCTTGGATTTTGGTGTTAATGCGTTGTTCGTACTTACGAGCAATTTCTGACTTTTGGTTTAAAAGGTTTTCGTGTGAAAGCTTTTTATCAGAATAAAGAACTTCCAAAGAATCTATTTCTTTATTCATAAGCTGTTTTTCTGATAGTACAATACTGTCCACCTTTTTGCTATAAGTTTTAAGCTTGTTTTCTTGGGCAGATACCATCATAGCGAATACCATGGTGCTGAACAATAAAATTTGAGTTTTCATAATGTGATAAGTTTTTAATCTAATTCTATATATTATTTTTCTTTTGAATATACTTTTACACCGAGAACTTCCACTTCTTTGGGTTCTTTAATTTCAATAGGGAACGTATTTTCTTTAGCTTCCTTTTTATCTACTTTTCCAAGTTTAGATTTACTTTCTGATTGATTTCTCTTTTCTTTGTCTATTTCTCTACCAAAGAGCAATTGGTCAGCTGTTACATAAGTTTCTTCCTTTTTTTCTTCAGATGATTTAGCTAAGATTTCAGAATTTTCTAAATCTTTAATTCTTAGGCTGTCTTTGTTTGTATGGTTATTTTTAGCAATAGCTTGATAATTATTTTTTTCTACTTTTAATTGAGGTTTAATTTCTGTTTCATTCTTTTTTTCTACGGGTAAAGTTTCTTGTGAAATAATATTTTTGGTAGTGCTTTCCACTGGTGTTTTTGTAGTGGTAGTTTGATTAGAAACAATAGCATTGCTATGTTCGGGAATGCTAGGTATATTTAATTTCCATAATAAACCTCCAAGGCTAACTAAAGCCAAAAATACAGCAGCATATCTCATTATTTTTTTGATGCTGAAAATAGGAGTCACTTTTTCGTTTGTTTCTAATTTTTCTTCTAGCTTTTCCCATAGCATAGGAGAAGGCTTTTCGGAAAGGTTTTCGTAGCTATGCTTTAAATTTTTATTTTCCATAAGATTGTTTTTGAGTGATGAATTCTTTGAGCCACTTTTTAGCTTTATTAAATTGACTTTTGCTAGTTCCTTCTTTTATATTGAGGATTTCTGCAATTTCGGAGTGTTTTTTTTCTTCAAATACATACAGGTTAAATACAAGTTTATAGCCCAATGGCATTTCTGATAACAACTCTTCTATCGGAATATCCAATAAATGATTTTGTGTTTCTGTATCTTCTGGTTCGTCTTGTAGGTCATCATTTATGTCTTTTTCTATGTATAAAATGTGCTTCTGTTTTCGTACGATGCTAATGGCTTCATTTATAACAATTCTTCTTAACCAAAAGGTGAAAAACTCTGCCCCTTTACAAGTGTCTATTTTTGTAAAAACAGTATAAAAAGCCTTTAATAAAGCATCTTCCGCATCGGATAGATTATTAGTATAAGATTTTGCTATGGCTAACATTTTACCCGAAAAAGCATCATAAACTTGCTTTTGTGCGAGTCGGTTATTTTGTTTTAATAAGTTAAAAATCTCTTTTGAAATCACGGTGATTGGTTTCTTCTATTCATAAGACGGCAAAATAATAAAAAGGTTGCCTCATCTGAAAATTAAAAATAAAAAAAGTCATCAAAATATTTTGATGACTTCTATTGGTTAAAGTAAAACTAAGAAAATATTATTTTCTCACTCTCTTTTTTGTAGTTGTTTTAGTTGCTTTTGTAGTTTCTGATTTTTGGGTAGCTTTGTAGAAATTATTGTAAGCATATTCTGCTGCTTTGTAAGTATCTATAACACCACCAGCTCTAGAAATTAAATCAAAACGATTGTTAGTATTTGAGTTAATCATAGCATTTACAGTAGATTTATTAGCTGTTTTTACTAATGACTCTATAATCTGCTCTGGAGTAAGGTTAGGCATATAAGCTAAAAGTACCGTTGCTGCGCCTGCTACTACTGGCGAAGCCATAGAAGTTCCTTGTAGATATTCGTATTTACCATCTGGAACGGTAGAGTAGATTTTATCTCCAGGAGCAAATACATCTACCATTTTACCATTATAGTTAGAGAAACCAGCTCTTAGAAACTCATTGTCATTTGTACTAGCTCCAACTACTATCATATTGTTTATGAAAGGTTTTTCATCAGTTGGTTTGTAGAAGTTAGTAGGGTAGTACACATTTTCTTCTATATTTTCGTTATCATTACCTGCAGCTTTTACAAGGAGTACTCCTTTTTCTTGAGCATATTTAAAGGCGTCCCAAACATATTTCTTACCTGGAGAAACAGGTTTCCCAAAGCTCATATTTAAGATTTTAGCTCCATTATCTACAGCGTATCTAATAGCATTAGCCACATCTTTATCTCTTTCGTCTCCGTCTGGTACCGCTCTTACGGTCATTATCTTAGCTACTTTAGATGCTACACCATACTGCACTTCTTTACCATGAGGATATCCAGCAATAATACCAGCCACGTGAGTTCCGTGCTGAGCATCTGGACCTTCGTAATGGTTGTTACCGTAGTATTTTTCAGAATAGTCTTCGTAGTTATCTCCTACGATTTCTTGTCTTGTATCAAAATCTAGATTATATTGCTTGGTGGCCTGCGTTTCAAAATGCTTTAAAGCATCGTTAATCTCTTTGCTTAAAGTTTCTTCTACTTCTTTAGAAGTTTTGCCTTGCATTTCTTTAGATGCTGCCATTTGGTTGAGTATCTGTAAATACATTGCTTCCTCTTGAGAAGTAGGTTTTATAGTAGCTAAATTTTCTGCAGTTAAAGTTTTATCTCCTAGAACTTTAGCAATGGCAGAAATTCTAGATTTAAACTGAGAGTAATATTGGAAACTTTGTTGAGCTTCAATTCCTTTTTTATTGAAAATCTCTTTGGATTTCATATACATTTCAAACTCTTCAGGCATTTGAGCTTGATTAGCTTTGTTTTTAGAAGAGTCATCGCCTTCAAAGATAGGCTTGTATTTCTTAACCACTCTAGTTACTTCTAGGTTATCTACATCTACATCGGCTGTCTTTCCTCCCATAAAATTCCAACCGTGGATATCGTCTATGTAGCCATTACCATCATCATCTATCCCATTATTAGGAACTTCATTAGGGTTTTTCCACATATTTTTTGCCAATCCTGGGTGGTCTACTTCTACGCCACTATCTAATACACCTACAACCACAGTTTTAGGCTTTAAACCTTTAGATTCTAAAAATTTATAGGCATTGTTAGTATTTACTCCATAAACATTAGTTGTGGAGAAATCTTTGTGATACCAAGTTTCTGCGTCTTTATCTCTTTTTTCTTGTGCTAAAGTTAAATTCAGTCCTGCTAGAAATAAAGCAGCAATCATTATTTTCTTCATTATTTTTTATTTTTTTAGACTTTAATATAATACCGACTTTCAAGTATTATACCATTTTATTTTTTTAGTTTAACATTTCTGATATAAGTTGTGGCTTCTGGACCAATGTTACAGATTAAATCTAAAATAGATAAATCTTCTAAAAAGCCCAACTTATCAGAAAAGGTTTGATAATATTCGTTTACTTCATAAGAAGTAGGCTGCTTGGCAGAAAAACAGTCTCTATAATCTTCTCCTTCAATTTCTTTCTCGTAGCTTTCGGAAAGTTGAAAGGTTTTATCTGTCTTTAAAATATTTTGAATTATATCTAAAGCCTTTAAATTAAAATCTTTTAAATAAGTTTCTTTAGATTGAAATATTTTTTCCAGCTTTGACTCATAAAACTCAAAATAAGGCGAAGTTTGGTAAGCTATTTTTATAGATTTCCAATGTAGACTCTGCCAATTTTCGTCATAGGAAATCTCCAAATCTTTCAACGCTCTTTTTCCATTATGCTTTATCGGAATGCTAAGGGATAGTTTACCATTAGCACCGTAAATGTTAGCTCTATTTCTGTAGGTTTGTTTTGGGAAGTTTTCGTATTGTTCTAGAATTATAGGTTCTTCCGACAAAAACTCTGACCACCAAGAAATAGGAGGGAGGTAAAACAAAGGTAATAGTTTCATCTAGTCGTCTTTTTTCTTTTTGAATAATTTAGAAATATACTCCCAACCGAAAAATAATCCAAGAATGATAGCGGCTATCCACCAATAAGAAGTTTTGTTAGCTTCTCCTGTATTAGTAGCTTTAAACATTCTGTCCCATCTTATTTTTTTAGGTCCTTCATCAAAGACACCTTGCAGACTCATCCAAGTAAACATTGGTTTTCCTACGATGTATTCTTCTGGCACAAATCCGAAAAATCTTGCGTCTAATGAAGCATCACGGTTATCCCCCATCATAAAGTAATAATCTTGTTTGATGGTGTACTCATTGGCTTCTTTACCATTGATGTAGATTTTTCCGTTTTTGTTTTCTAGTTTATTGTGTTCATATTTAGAAATAATCCATTGGTATTCAGGAAGTGTTTCTTGATTGATTTTTACTACATCTCCTTTTTTAGGAATTCTAATAGGTCCGTACCAATCCTGATTCCAATCTTTATTGATTGGGAAAATGGTATTAGTCGTATCAATTTTAGTCTGTTGAGGATTAAGGTAAGAAATTGTTTTTTCACCTTTTTCAGAAAGTATTTCTTCCGCTTTTACAAATTCAGGAAGTTGTTTAATATCTGCTAACAACTTATCTGTAAGCCCTTGGAAATGGTAAACATAACCATCTGCAGTAGCTCCTTCCTGTAAAGGTAAATATCCCAAACGATTCCAAAGTTGATTAACATCTATCTGTTGAGAAGTATATACAAGATAAGAAACTTGATTTTCTTGGTCGCCTAAAATAACCTCTGGCTTACCATTGATGAAAAGTCTCCCTTTTCTAACCTCTAAAACATCACCGCCTACAGCCACACACCTTTTCACATAGGCATCTTTTCTGTCTATAGCGGTATGTACAGAGTCTTGCGGATAATTAAATACCACAATATCGTTACGTTCTACTTTCTCCCAACCAGGTAGTCTAAAATAAGGTAGTTTAACGGCTTCTACATAAGACTTAGGGTCGTCCTTTGGATTTTTAGGCTCTCCTGTATCCATTATTGTTCCTTGCAAAAATGGTATAGCTAAAGGTCTCATAGGCATTCTATAGCCGTAGTTGAGTTTATTAACAAACAAGAAATCTCCCACCAATAAAGTACGCTCCATAGACCCTGTAGGAATGCCAAATGGCTGAGTAATAAAAGTATGTATTACCGTAGCAAACACCGCAGCGAAAGTAATAGACCCTAAGAAAGATTCTTTTTTCTCTTCCTTTTCTTCTCCACTTAGATAGAAGGTGTCTTTTTCTTCAATTTCAGTTTTAGGGTTGTAATTAACCGTTGCCATATAGATAAACGGTAATACTACTGTAAGAATTTGACTTACAATATCTGTTTTCCCAAATTTCTTCATAAGATGTAAGTGAAAAACAGACATCATAATAGGACCTACAATAGGGAAGTAGGATAATACAACCCACCATTTCGGCTGTTCGGTTTCTTTTAAAACTATAAAGTAGTTATAAAATGGTATAAAAGCAAAAACAGGATTGTATCCCATTTTCTTAAACAGTTTCCATGTAGAAATACCCATTAGTACAGAAAGAATGAGTACAAAAACGGTATATTTTAATATATAATCCATTGGTTTATTTTTTATTGAATTTAATCGTTATTTATTGAAATAGAACATCTTTCATACTGAAGTTTCCTTGCTTGCCTACAATCCATTCGGAAGCAATTACAGCTCCTAGAGCAAATCCGTTTCGGTTAAAAGCGGTATGTTTTATTTCAATTTCATCAACTTCGGAACGATAGAATACACTGTGAGTACCAGGTACTTCGTCTTCTCTTATGGCTGTAATGCCTAAGGCTTTATCTTTAGTTTCATCTAACTTCCAACTATCAAAATCAGTATGTTTTATAATGCCTTCTGCTAGAGTAATTGCCGTTCCGCTAGGAGCATCTTTTTTGTGAGTGTGATGAATTTCCTCTAACTGACAACCATATTCTCCAAAGTTATTCATTAGTTGAGCTAGCCTTTCATTTAATTCAAAAAACAGATTAACTCCAAGACTAAAGTTAGACCCATATAAAAATGCAGTTTTGTTAGCTTCTGCTATTTTTTCTATTTCAGGCTTTCTTTCTAACCACCCTGTTGTACCACAAACCACAGGAATATTAAGTTCAAGACAAGTTTTGATATTTTCAAAAGCGACTTCTGGATTAGAAAATTCTATTACCACATCGGGCTGATTAAGATTTTCTAGGGTAGGAGATTCATTAAGCCTAGCAACCACTTGATGTCCTCTTTTGGTAGCTATTTGGTCTATAATTTTCCCCATTTTACCATATCCTACTAGTGCAATTTTCATAAGTTTTGTTTTTTTAAAATCTATAATTGAGTGAAAACCCTAATTTTCCGTTTTGTAAGCCCCATTGGTCACTGAGTAGAGTAGGAGCAATGGCTAAATCTGGGTCGTTTCTTTGTTCGTGTAAATGAGCGTCCACAACGGCATCAATAATATTGAGCAAATAAATTCCTGCCGAAATGGCGATGGCATAATCTCTTTGGCGTTTCATTCGGTCTTGTGTATTTCCAAGAACGGTAGCATCTACACCGCTAATGCCAGAAAATTCGTGTGGCTGATTGTTAAGCTCTGCTACAAAAGCTTTTCGGTAGCGTTCATAATTGTTTTGATTCCAAATGGCAATGCCCACGCTGGTACCTACAGCACCCCATACAATAGGGATTTTCCAATATTTTTTGTTATAATACTGCCCTAAACCTGGTAATACCGCAGAATAAAGCCCTGCAAGTGTGGGATTGTAAGTTTTGAGAATAGGTTTATTAGCATTAGCTTTTTCTATTTCTTGTACTACTTCAGTCTCTGTTTTAGAAATACCAAGAGTATCTACATTAGTGTTCTGAGCTAACCCTAGCGAAATGAATAGTAAAGCTAAAAAACTAAAAACTTTAGACATTAATTTATTTTTCAAAAGCATTTAAAATTCGTTCTAGCTCTTCTTCATTATTGAAATCAAAAACTATTTTTCCTTTCTTTCCGTTGGCAGAGGCTTTGATATCTACCTTGATTTCTAGCAAATCAGAAAGTGATTTTTGAGTTCTTTTTAAATGATTAGGAAGCTCTCTTTCTACTTTATTTTTTTTCTCTTTAGGATTTTTTAGTCCAGATGCTACGGCTTCCGCTTGGCGGACATTAAGCTGTTCTTTGATAATTTTATCAAATAGCTCTTGTTGTAGCTTTTCGTCTTGAAGGCTTATGATGGCTCTTCCGTGTCCTGCTGAAATTGCTCCTGTTCTAATAGCTCCTTGTACTTCTGGGCTTAGTCTTAGAAGTCGGATATAATTAGTAATCGTACTTCTTTCTTTACCAATACGCTGACTTAGATTTTCCTGTGTCATACCTATTTCCTCAAGCAACCTTTGGTAAGTTAAAGCAATTTCAATAGCATCTAAATCTTCTCTTTGGATATTTTCCACAAGAGCCATTTCTAGGAGCTCTTGGTCGTTTACCAAACGAATGTAGGCAGGGATAGTTTTTAATCCTGCTATTTGGGACGCACGATATCTTCGTTCCCCTGAAATAATTTCAAATCTAGCACCGTCTTTTCTAAGCGTGATAGGTTGTATTACCCCTAGGTTTTTAATAGATTGTGCTAATTGATTAAGAGCATCTTCGTCAAAGTAAGTTCTAGGCTGGTTAGGGTTGGGGTAAATATCCTCTATGTTAATCTCTACGATACTTCCCATAATCTGCTTAGCACCTTCGTCTGTAGCAGTGTTTATGGTTGCCTTTTTTTCAGCATTCAATATCGCTCCTAAACCTCGCCCCATAGCTCTTTTTTTATCTTTCATTTAATAATGATTTAGATTTAATGTTTTTAGTTTGATACTTTTTCTTCATTTTTAAGTAAAACTTCCTCAGCAAGTTGTATGTACTGTATTGCACCTTTACTCTCGGCATCGTACATTAGGATACTTTCTCCAAAACTAGGTGCTTCACTAAGTCTTACATTACGATTGATAACGGTTTCAAAAACCATATCAGGGAAATGGGTGTTTACCTCTTCTACCACTTGGTTGGACAGCCTAAGTCTACCATCGTACATTGTTAAAAGAAGCCCTTCTATATCCAAATTAGGGTTATGTATATTTTGTACATTTTTGATGGTATTAAGTAGTTTACCTAAACCTTCTAGTGCATAATACTCACACTGTATAGGAATAATAACAGAGTCTGCGGAAGTAAGTGCATTAACTGTGATAAGACCTAAGCTAGGAGCACAATCTATAATGATGTAGTCATAATCGTCCTTTACTTCTTCTAGAGCTTGTTTTAGCATGTACTCTCTGTTGTCTCTATCTACAAGTTCTATCTCTGCAGCAACCAAATCTATGTGAGACGGAATGATGTCTAAATTAGGAGAGCTAGTTGGTACAATACATTCTTTCGCGGTAACGCTATGTTCCAAAAGATTGTAAGTAGAATATTGCACTTCCTCTATGCCTAGCCCAGAAGTGGCATTAGCCTGAGGGTCTGCATCTATAATCAAAACTTTTTTCTCCAAAACGCCTAATGCCGCAGCCAAATTAACGGAAGTTGTAGTTTTCCCTACACCACCTTTCTGATTAGCAACACCTATTATTTTACCCATATTTTTGATTTAAGTCCCAAAAATACAATTTTTTTAATGCAGTCTCAATTTTCAAAATATAAAAATATGTTAATTTGTTTGTAATGAATGCTTTAAACTTATAAAAAATTATCCACAATTTTAAGGTAATTGTGGATAATTAATTGGTCAAAAATTGTAATTATTTATCATTCAAACTTTATAGATACAGGAATTTTGAAGTAAGAACGCACTGCCTCTCCTTTAATTTTAGCTGGAGTCCATTTACCTCTGACAGATTTTATGGCTTTTTCTGCTTCCTTATTAAACATATTGTTTTGCCCCTCCGCTTTTACATTGGTAATAGTACCATCTTTTTCTACCACAAATGTTACCATTGCCTTTACAAGACCTTCCTCTCCAACCATTGCTTCATAATCAAAATTCTCACCTACTTTAGCTCTAAAAGAATCTATACCTCCCATAAATACAGCATCTTCGTCCACTACGGTTTCTATAACATTATTGGGTTTAACTACTTCTGGCGCTACATTATTAGTGGCAGCTCCATTTCCAATGTTAGGTTTGGTAGGTGCAATACTAGTGGTAGAAATAATTCCTTCTTTATTTTCAAAACCAGATGCAGCTGTTTGTAGAGTTTTAATACTTGGTAAAGGTGTTTCTATAGGCGGATTAGCCGTAGGTGTAGGAACACGAGTATCCACTGTTTTAACTTCTACCGTTTTTTCGACTTTCTTAACCGATTGTACTTTGGGTACGATGGGTTTAACTATTTTATCCTCTTTTATTACAGGGGCAATAGGTTTTAGCTCTATTTCTACGCCTTTATTGGTAGTAATATGTACTTTTTTTGTTTGCAAATAAGCATAGGTCCCTCCAATGAAAACCCCGAATAAAGCCACTCCTGAAAATAAAGCTTTTTTAAGATAATAATCAGCTTCTGCTCTAAGAGAATAGGCTCCATAGGCTTTATTTCTACCTGCAAATAAGAGCTCATCTAGAGCTTTCTGTTCGTTTTGATTTTGTGAAAAAGTTATCATTTGTCATAAAATTTAAAATTAATACTAAATAAATCTACAAATGATTATTAGTTTTGAGGCTTTTTGCAAAAAGTAATTTGTCGCAATCAATTTTCTTGCCAAAATTAATTTTAAATATGTAAAATGATATTCTTAAAAGTATATTTTAGATGTAAATAAACATATCTTACTATCTATTGATACCTCTGATGTTCTTTATTCTTTGAGAATTTCTGTATTATAGGTTTAAAGAAAGCTTTATACTTTTCAGCATCTAAAATTTGCGAATCCGTAAGTGCTTTTACAGTAAACCATATACCTAGAGGAGCTAGTATTAAGTTTGGTAGCCACGCTGCTAAATAAGGGTCGAGTTTCCCTTTCCAAGATAGATTTTCAACGGTTAAGTTAAGAACATAAAAAATAATGAATATGACAATCGCAATAACCACAGGAAAGCCAATGCCTCCTTTTCTTATGATAGAACCCAAGCTAGAACCTATTAAAAAGAAAATAATACAAGTTATGGAGAATGAAAGTATCCTCTGCTGATACATAATCATCTTGCTACGTTGTTTAAGCATTTCGTATAACTCAGGGTCTTTATTGCTTTTTTTGTCCTCTTTAAGAGTGTTTATTTTTTTATATGCATTGTAAAGAATTTCTATTTTCTTCTCTTTTTTTAGAGTATCAATTTTAAAAGGTTGTGTAGCTTTTTTATTTTTTGATTTATCTAGGTAATTGACATAAAAATTATTCTGAGCTACTAGCTCGTTACTAATATTATCAAACCTAGTCTTTTGCTCTTTTTCTAGCTGAGCTATAGAACCATTGATGTCTAGATAGGTTTGGAATTGATAATTTTCGGTAATTTTTTCTTCTTCTATGGCTTTGTTTATAAATTCACTTACATCAAAATGGGTTACTAAACTATCGAATTTTATACTTTTGTTAGGTTGTTTAGTCCTTTCATTATAATTGTAGCTAGTATTTTCATCTTCATAAACATAGCCTTTATATAAGATGAGTTTTAGATAGTTTCTGTTTTGTGCAGGTACAAACTTCCCTTTAGGGGCAATAATAGTTTGCTGTGGATTGTTTCCATTTACTTCTTTATGGATGATAATACCTTCTAAATTCTCGCCATTTTCTCCAGAAATTTTATCAAATTTTACAGATGCTCCAGGTATTACTCCGATAAACTGACCTGCAGTAAAGTTGAGTGCAGGTTTAGTGGCTGCAATATTGTAAAGCATATTTTTGGCTTTTCTATTAAAGTCTGGAATAACATTGTTAGAAAAGATAAATAAAATGATGGAGAGTAGTGTTACAACAAATATGAGCGGACGCATAATTCTAAATAATGAGATGCCTGCCGCTTTCATTGCTGCGAGTTCGTAGCGTTCACCAAATGCACCAAAGGTCATTATGGAAGAAAGGAGTACCGTAAGAGGGAGTACCATATTAACTACGCTAACACCCATATAGAACAAGAGTTTGCTTATTTCAAAAGGGGAAAGCCCTTTGCCTGTAAACTGTGAAAGTTTAATCCAAATGATGTTAACTAAGAAAATAAAAAACAATACGCTGAATATGAACAAAAAAGGTCCAAAAAAAGTTTTAATAATATAGCGGTCTAGTTTTTTCAGCATATCTTGTATGATTACAAAATCAATTTAAAAGCCACAAAGATAAAACCTCTGTGGCAATTTTTATAGTTTTTAATGATAATTTTTAACACCTACTCTTTATAAAACTGAAAAGTATTGTCTAGAAAACTAACAACTATATTAAAGCTTAAAGTTCAGTAATAAGATAGTTTTGATATTTTGATTTATTAAAACTAAAAGTATCAGCACTTAAGTTTTGATTACTTTTAAAATCTTTAATATCAATCACAGCAATATCATTATCTTTGGATTGCTGTTCTAGTTTTAAAAGTTCTTTTTTACCAGCATCTACAAAAAGATAAACATATTTTATTTCACTTTGTTTAGTGGGTTTCATTCTTACCAAATCAGCTACCTTACCTGTACTGATTTTCTTTTTGCCTAGATACTCAATATCGTAGCCTTTTTTGTAATCGTCTAGATAGCTCATAGGGGAAAACATTGCTGTATCGTTGTTGAGCATAGCGATGGTAACCTCTTGGTCTTCATCACTGATATTGTAAACTTTTTTTCCGTCAAATATCTGCTCGGTTCCCATTATTTTTAGTTTATATTGAGAGCCATTAGAATAGAAAATACCTGTCTCAGCTTTCTGAACTTTATTCTTACCAGAACCGTATGAAAATTTAAAGTAGGTATTCTTTTTTGATTTATAATTAGCCGATACACCATCTAGAAGAGCTTTCGCCTTTGCATCAACTTTTTGAGCTGATAGGTAAGAAATAGCTCCTAGAGATAGGGCAACTAATCCTGTTTTTTTTAGTATAGATTTCATAGATTGTTTTTTTAATTTCGTCTCATTGATTCCAAAAACTGTTCCAATGATGTTAAATCTTGAATGAGGACTTCCCTTGCTTTAGAACCATTAAAGCTACCTAAAATACCTGCTGCTTCTAACTGGTCTACAATTCTACCAGCTCTGTTGTATCCTAATTTAAGCTGTCTTTGTAGCATGGAAGTAGAACCTTGTTGTGTAGAAACTACAATTCTTGCTGCTTCTTCGAAGAGGGCATCTTTTTCATTAGGGTCAAAATCGCTACCAGAACCACCATTATCTTCCCCACTATACTCTGGTAGTTCGTAAGCTCCAGGGTAGCCTTTTTGTTCGCCTATAAAATCAGCTATTTTCTCAACTTCAGGTGTATCTATAAAGGCACATTGTACACGGATAATATCATTACCATTGGTGTAGAGCATATCTCCTTTGCCTATTAGTTGGTCAGCACCAGTAGCGTCTAATATCGTTCTAGAATCTACACTTGCATTTACTCGGAAAGATACTCTAGCAGGGAAATTTGCCTTTATCATACCAGTGATAACATTTACCGATGGTCTTTGGGTTGCAATAATCAAATGAATCCCAACCGCACGAGCTAGCTGTGCTAGACGAGCAATAGGGTGTTCTACCTCTTTACCTGCTGTCATAATAAGGTCAGCAAACTCATCTACTACTAAAACGATATAAGGTAAATAACGATGCCCGTTTTCTGGATTTAGTTTTCTTTCAGTGAACTTTTTATTGTATTCCTTAAGGTTTCTACAGAAAGCATTTTTAAGTAAATCGTATCTGTTGTCCATCTCAATACACAGAGAGTTAAGTGTATTGATAACCTTAGAATTATCTGTAAGTATAGCTTCTTCTGTATCAGGTAGTTTGGCTAAATAGTGTCTTTCTATTTTAGAATAGAGTGAGAGTTCCACTTTTTTAGGGTCTACCAATACTAGTTTAAGTTCGCTAGGGTGTTTTTTATAAAGCAAAGACGCTAATATCGCATTGATTCCTACGGATTTACCTTGTCCTGTAGCTCCTGCCATTAGAAGGTGTGGCATTTTGGCTAAATCTGCCATAAAGACCTCGTTAGAAATGGTTTTACCAAATACAATAGGCAAATCCATATCTGTGGTTTGGAACTTTTGAGAAGCAATTACCGAACGCATAGATACCATAGACGCATTTTTTCTAGGTACTTCTATACCTATCGTCCCTTTGCCAGGCATAGGTGCAATAATACGAATCCCTAAAGCCGAAAGGTTAAGAGCTATATCATCTTGTAATTTTTTAATAGATGCTACTCTTGTACCTACTTCTGGTACTATTTCGTAGAGAGTAACGGTAGGACCGATGGTTGCTTTTATCTGTGCGATACCTACATTAAAGTTCTTCAGAAGTCCTACAATTTTATTTTTGTTTTCTTCTAGTTCTTCTTTATTGATGGTGATTTCTTCATTACCATAGTCGGCTAGTAGCTCAATACTAGGCATTTGGAATTTAGCTAATTCTAGCCTATGGTCATAAAGTCCGTGTTTTTTTACTAATTCGCTAGCGACATCTTCACTTTCTATAACTTCCACAGGAGCTACTTTCTCTATGCTGAAATCAATGTCATCATTATTTGAAATATCTTCCTTTGGGGTTGATTCTAAAGAAACTTCTACGATATTTTCCTTTTTAGTTTCCGAAGTTTTGTTAGGTGTCGCAATGATTTCGGCTGTAGATTGAGGCTCTAAATCAAAATTGATATTATCAAAGGAGATATTTTCCTTTTTAGTAGGAATTTCTATTTTGGGAGTAGAGATAATATTATAGGTTGGTTCTTCTTTAACTAAATTATCTGCATCAGAGTCTAAATCTGTGGTATCCTCAGTAGAGGTGTCTTCATCGTCTTCTTCATCTTGAAAACCTGTTTTAACTTTAATATTTTCCAAAGTAGAAGTCGCTTTATCGTTAAGACGGTCAAACTTAGCTTTAATAACGCTCGGACGAAGATTAAACTCCAAAACAAAGTACAAAGCAATACTGGTAATAAGGATAAGCCAAAGCCCAAAATCTCCGATGAATACACTTAGATAATCATATATTTGGAAACCATATACACCACTTAAAACACCTTCGCCTTTGGTAATAGCTCCAATAAAAATAGGTAACCAACAAATAAAAAATAACGAATGAGAGAATGCTTTTAAAGGTTTAAAGTACTTCTTTTTAAGAACTAAAGTTCCTAGCATAAAGATTAAGAAAGCAATAATAAAGGCACTTATTCCAAAACTTTCAAAGATAAATAGATTCCCTAGCCAATCTCCGAATTTCCCTATAAAATTAGAAGATTTTACAGATTTGTCCGTAAGCATTCCTGCTTGGCTTTGGTCAGACTTCCAACTTCCCAAATAAGAAATGAAAGAAAGAACTAAGATGGCAGAAATTAAAATTAAACTTACGCCTATAATAATACGCCCTTTGGATAAGGTTTTACTAGGAGTTTTTATATCTTGTTTTGGATTCATACTCTAAAAATTATAAGAATTGCAAATTTAACAATTAACAATGACAAAATAGGCTAGACCACTTAGAAATTAGTATAACTCTCTCTTGTAGAATGTGTAATTTTCATTCTCATATTTGGCATAGATGTGTTGCACACCATTACTTAAAATAATTTCGGGGGATTTTATAATGCTATTATATCTCGCGATTTGTTCAAAAGTAGCTTCGGTAAGAGGAACGGAAGGAGCTTTGCACTCTATTAAAATTTTAGGCTTTGTCTTTTCTGTAACTAGTAAATCTAGGCGTTTTGTTGTTCCGTTAAGCTCTAGTTTTTGTTCTGTGATAAGGGCGGAAAGATGATAACCTTTAGTCTTGTGAAAATAATGTATCCAGTGTTGTCTCACCCATTCTTCAGGTGTAAGCACCAACCACGATTTTCTTGGTAAATCGTAAATAAAAAATGTATCTTTGTCTTTCTTAAACTGGAAATCAAAAGTTTCCTTAAAATCAAGTTTTGGAAGTTGCATTTTTATGAAAGAGTTAGAAATAATCCTCAAAAATATTAAAAATAAAGAACTTCTCCCTATTTATTTTTTTCATGGGGAAGAGCCTTATTATATAGATGTAGCGCTAAAACATTTCGAAAATGAAGTCCTTACGGAAGATGAAAAAGCGTTTAATCAAACCGTAGTTTATGGTAAGGATACTACCTATTCGGAAGTGTTGGCGTTAGCAAGGCAGTTCCCAATGATGGGCGATAAACAGCTTATCGTACTCAAAGAAGCCCAAGATATTAGACTTACAGAAAAAGAGACAGAAGCTCTAGAAGCCTATGTTAATAATCCTGTGCCGTCTACCATTTTGGTAATCGCTCACAAGCATAAAAAAGTAGATTCTAGAAAAAAGTTTGCTAAAACTTTGGCTAAGAATAAAATGCTTTTCCTTAGCGAACCTGTCAAAGATTGGAATTTACCTCAATTTATACAAGATGAAATTTCTAGAGCAGGGCTGAAAGCAGAACCTAATATCCCTACAATTTTAGCTGAATATCTAGGAAACGACCTTTCTAGGATAGCTAATGAAATCAATAAACTTAAACTGATTTTAAAGGAAGGAGAGGTGCTTAACAGTCTTCTTGTAGAGAAACATATTGGGATTAGTAAAGATTATAATGTATTTGAACTACAAAAGGCATTAGGAACAAAGAATGAAGAACAAGCGATGAAAATAGCTTATTACATCGGTAAAAATCCAAAATCTAATCCGTTTGTGATGATGTTGGGTAGTTTGTATAATTATTTTTCTAATCTTATTGTTTTTCATAGCCTTAAAGGTATGTCGCCACAGAGTATTGCTGCAGAGATGGGTGTTAATCCTTATTTTATTAAAGATTACGAAACATCGGCGAGGCTTTATCCGCTAAAACACGCCACTAGAATTATATCTATTCTTAGAGAATTTGATATGAAAAGTAAAGGTCTAGGGGCAGTAAATATGACAGATGCTGAGCTTCTGAAAGAAATGGTTTATAAAATTTTGAATGTAGATAAAACAAAAGTTAAAGTATAATTAAAAACTGAAAAATAAAGATTCTAATTATGAAAAAAAATATCATTGTGGCTTGTTTGGGCTTAATGCTTTTAGCCTCTTGTAATAAAGATAAAGAGATATTAAATACACTCAATGAATATAATCTTTCTATGGAAGAAAAAGGGTATCATTTTGGTGATGCTATCAAACTTCCAGAAGAGGTTACTAAAAATGCTGAGACGATAAGTATTAGTTTTGGAGATAAAGAAATATCAGACCTTAAGATTACTCCTGAAGTATTTAGTTTAGGCGATAACGAGGTGTCTTTTATCATTAAAACTAAAAATGGAGAAACATTAACTCAAGACGCAACTATCTATGTTTTTGCTAAAAATCCAGAACAAAATTTAAGTTACACTATTGTGAACGAATATCCACATAGCACCGAAAACTTTGTGCAAGGATTTCAGTTAGAGGGTAATACTATTTACGAAAGTGATGGGCAACACGGTAGCTCCAGAATCCTAAAGTATAACTTAGGAAGTATAACGCCTTTGGCTGTAACGCCACAGTCTAACGATATTTTTTCGGAGGGTTCTACTATTGTGGGCGATAAAGTCTATCAACTCACTTGGCAAAACAAAAAAGGATTTATTTATGATAAGGCTAGTTTAAAACTTTTATCAGAGTTCCCTTATCCTGGGGCGATAGGCGAGGGGTGGGGACTTACCTATGACGGTAAAAACCTTATTTTATCAGATGGAACAAAAAATCTCTATTTCTTAAACCCTAATAATCCGTCTGAAATTACCAAACAGATTGCCGTAGCAGGAAATACTCAAGCTTATGACCGACTTAATGAGCTAGAATATCATCAAGGATTTATTTACGCTAATGTATGGCAACAACCGTATATATTGAAAATCAATCCAAATACAGGAGAGGTTGTAGGGAAATTTGATTTTTCAGAAATAGCTAAAAAACACACCTCGGGAGAAGATGATGTCTTAAATGGAATTGCCTTCAAAGGTGAAAATATGCTAGTTACAGGGAAAAATTGGGATAAAATCTACGAGGTTAAGATTAAATAATTTAGTGAAGTGCGAACCCTCGTCTTCGTTATAAGTTTTTGGTTTGCAAACCTTTCTGCACAGGTTATTGTACCTATAGATGAAAGGGTACTGAAGTCTGTGCAAGATATTTTTATAGACGATTATGAAAATATCTACCTATACCAAAATAACGATTTTAGCTTTACCAAATATAACATACAAGGGCAAAAACAAGGACGAATGATGATGGTATTTCCGTTTAAGGTTCAATCGGTGCAAAATCCTCTTAATATCGTTTTGTTTTCAGAAAATCAGCAGGAAATAAAAATGCTAGACCAAAATCTTAACGAAATTCAAAGTCTTAAGCCCAGTCAAAGTCCCAGCTATATCAGCCATTTATATATGGAAAATCTACAATTTATGTGGCTGCTTAATCCTATGTCTAAGACCTTGTTACAGTATCATTTCAGAGAAAATAGATTACTTAATTCTTTTGTTTTAGATATAGATTTTAATGATATTAAAGATTTCATCGTAGATAATGGTTTCTTATATTATTTGCAAAATGACTATTTAATAAAAATATCCTTAATCTCAAAAAAGGTTCAAAAAATGGAAGTGCCATTTGCTAGGAAGTTAAGGAGAGAAGGAAACTCTATTTTTGTGATTACCAATACTTCTGTAATTGAGTTGAAAGAAGATAAATTAAAAACTGTTTTTTCTGAACCTAAAGCTCAAATTGTGGAAAAAAATAGCAATGGATATTTGGCTTTGATAGGGGACAAACTTTATCTTTACGAACTTTTTTAAATCAATAATTTTTTTTCAAAAAACAAATCCATGCATATAGCAGTAACAGGAAATATAGGTGCAGGTAAAACTACACTTACCAAGATGTTAGCAAAACATTACGGCTGGGAGGCTCAGTTTGAAGATGTAGATGATAACCCTTATTTAGACGACTTCTATCACGATATGTCTAAATGGTCTTTTGCCTTACAAATATATTTTCTAGGAAGTAGATTTCGTCAGGTTAAAGAGATTAGAGAGAGTGGTAAAAACATTATTCAAGATAGAACCATCTACGAAGACGCTCATATCTTTGCTGAAAATCTAAACGAAATGCAACTCTTAAGTGATAGAGATTATAAAAACTACACATCGCTTTTTGAGTTGATGAAAACTTTTGTTTCTGCACCAGATTTACTGATTTATTTAAGAGCCTCTGTACCCAAATTGGTAGGACAAATTGCCAAAAGAGGGAGAGATTATGAAGCAGAAATAAGTATAGACTATCTTTCTAAACTTAATAATAAATATGAAAGTTGGATACAAAATTATAAAGAAGGTAAACTTTTAATCATAGAGGTTGATGATTTAGACTTCGTAGAAAGACCAGAAGATTTTGGTTCTATATTAGAAAGGATAGATGGTCAGCTCAATGGTTTATTCTAAATTAAAAAGCACTAAAGGGAATCTCTTTGGTGCTTTTTTTGATAGAAAGTTATACTCTTGTAAACTATTATTATGTACTATTTTAATATTAAATTCAAAAATTTAGTTAAGCTTTTAATATTAACGATTTTTATATTACAGTCTTGTGATAGTAAAGTTGAGACTAAGGAACGAAAATCTTTAAAGGTTTACCATAGCTCTTCACCTAAGTCTAATGAATATATTGAGCCTGAAAAAATTTCTTTAGGAGAAGACTTTGAAGATATAAATGCTTATGCAAAAAATATATATGAGAAAAATGGAATTATCTATATTGACCTTGATTTTGTAGAAGTAAAGTATAGAAATATAGATGAAAAGTTTATTGTTAATAAAAGCTCTAAAATAAGAACTTATATCATTGATGCTCATACTTTGGTTATCTCAAATGACTGTGAGAAGTTAGTACCATTAGATATACTTAAATACAAAGAGTCTTTGCTGAAAGATAAAACAACTGTTACTATTGGTGAGTCAAAAAATGGACGAATGGTAAGTGTTAATTTTGGTTGTTATGGATAATAAGTTAGACTGTTAAAATGCGTTACTTTACTGAGAGTGAGAAATAAATATCTAATCTTAACTAACAACATTGATACTTCATAGTACGACTCTATGTAATTCTTTGAGTGATTAAAATTGTTGTTTGAAGAGTCAAGCAAATGTTTTTTAATAAAACAAAGTTGTTATGAGACATTTTTTCACTCAATAATTTTAAGACTCAAGTTTATATTTCCTTCCAAAAGTTTATAGCTTTTGTTTTCCATTTGTTCAATATATTTTTTACATCCCATTTCTGAAGAAATAGCTCTTGAAAATTTTTGATTACTTATTACAATCCTGTAATTATTATTGCTATCAAAATCATAGGTTCCGTTATATTGAAATATTGGCAATAGAACATTTTTAGTTTCTCCTTTCATAATTATTTGAAAATCTTTTTCACATTCACTATATTCTCTTTCAGCAGGATAACTACTTGAATAATATGATTTTTGAGGAAGGTATTTTTCATTTTTTAAAATCAATGCTCTGCCCCAAAATGAATTCACAGATGTATCAATAAAATAATTAAAATTTGAATTGTTTTTAATTGTAAAAAGATAATAAGTTCCAAGAGAATACTTTACATATTCAAAAGGAAAGATTATATTAACTTCTTTATTGTCATTCACAATAGTTTGTGATTGAAACTTAGATGTAGAATAAATTACAAAAACAATTGATAAAAATAATTTAATTTTTGACCATTTAACATTATTCCGTAAAGTGAATAAATGAGTTTTACTTTTCAATTTAACATCTTTTTTCTGTTTTTTACAAATATTATGTCAGCTGTAGTCGTTTTAATCTTTGAAGTTGCTTCCACTCACATAAAGACCAAAATTTATTGAAAGTCCTAGCTCATTCATTCTTCTTATATCTTCTGTATCAATATTATACTCACCAAGCATTCCGTTTCCGTTATGAATATCCATCTCAACCTGTATATAACAATCAGCTTTTTTAACAAGTTCTTTGATTCCATTCTTATCTTGTTCTAAAAAGTCAAGCAATTTTTTTAGCTTATCTTCAAATTCATCGGGTTCTGGATTAGGTAAAAAAGTAAGATTACTAAATGTATATCTTAACTTTCCTCTTTCTTTTAAGTCCCCGTTGTTCCAAAATTCGGTTGGTGTTAACTGTGTAATTGCTTTTAAGTCGTCAGCTGATAATGTCTCTGATGTTACTCTAAAACAAACATAATAGAACGATTCTGTACCAACATTTATAACCTCATTTATATTTGTGTCAATATATACCGAAAAATAAAATCTCTCGCCAAGCACAGGTAAGTAAGCGATAATTAGTCCATCTTTTCTATCACGGTCAATACGGTCAATCCTAAGATTATTATCAACATAAATTGGACTATGAATTTCAAGATACTGCTCCGTTACCGCAAGTGTTTTATTCTTGAATTCTTTTTCTATAATTTCTATTGCGTGTTGGTCGGTCATACTATTATTACAGCAAATGCTTTTTCAATGCTACTAAATTAAACAAAATTGTGGAAGCGAAAAGTTTTTGTGGCAAAATATTACAACCGTTTCAACCTTGTCTTCAACACGCTCGTAGAAATACCCTGTTGTCTACAGTATCTTTATTTCTTTTTTTCGATTTTTAATTTCAGAATTAGGTTATAAATATTTAATATAATTAATAAAAATATTGTTGTAATCCAAATCCAAAATGCGACATCTAATGAGATAATTTTTCCATTTTGACCACTTTCAGATACAAGAATTTCATTCCATTTTGTAAAGCTAATTGCAATTACGAAAGAAATTATACTCAGTATGATTCCAATTTTCGGATTTTTTTTTGAAAAAAGCAATGAACAAAAGGCAATGGGATTTGCTGTCCAAATCAAAAATTCTAATATTCCGCCTCCCAAAAAAGATAATAATCCAAAAAAGAACAAATCTATACCCATGAAGTTCTTAATCTCATCATAATCCTTTACAATAATTGCATTGAAGAATAGAGATATAATGAAACTAATAAATACTAAAATTTGATACTTATATTCAATAATTTTTCTTTGAATTTTCACTTTGAATTATTTAGCATTATGGTTTGGTGATATTGTAGATAACGGCTGAGTATTTGCGATGAAATGTTACCGATTTTTCTGTCATTCCCTGAACTCTGCCTCTTGCAAATTACTATGTTGTAGGCAGTGCTTTTTATTGCCCTTTCCAATTAATTTGATTTTGAATTTCTTCAAATGTAAAATTTCCAAATTTTATAATTTCGCCCTTTTTATTAATGTATCCGTGTCTTTGACATTCTATTGAATAGTGTTGGCAATCACTTTCTTTAGGATGTTCAACCCAAGGTTTTTTAACACATTTCTCAGCAATTATTGCTTTTCCTTTATTGAATGAAGATACCATTTCAAATTGCGGGGGAATAATAATTTTCCCTTTTTTATTTGCAAATCCAATCTTTCCGTTAGAATTCACTATTCTAATCCTATTTTCAATTATATCGTCTGGACTTGGGGTTCCAAATTCAGTATTGTATACTTTAAACAGTTTGTTTTCATTTATATCAATCGCTGTCCAACCATCCTCACCTGTAATGGAAAATATTGAAAAGTATCCCATTGTTTCGGGTCTATAGTTTAATCCATAAGAATCATCAAGTTTCTTAATTACATTTCTGTTTTTATCAGCAATGTAACTAGTTTTATAATCTTCATCTAAGTAGATAACCTGAAATTTTTTCTGTGATTTACAGGAAAACAAAAATATTAAGGATATAAAAAAAGTCAGTGTCTTCATCTGATAGCGGTATTTTTGGATAGTGTTGCTAAACTAAGAAAAAAAGTAATACGGAAAAGCAGAAGTGACTAAATATTACCAAACTTCAATCCTACACCTACCCCGCCTTTCGCAAATACTATGATGTAGCGAAATCCGCTTCGCTCCTTTCGCTACATCGGCTCGGCGGCTTACACCGCCTGATGAGCTCGTCGCTTCGCGAACTTCGCACATCAAGCGGTTTTGCAAAATTCCCTCTCGGAAGCAGAGCTTCCAGAGGAAACTTCGCAAAGCCGCCGAGCCGTTGTGTGCAGTTTTTATATTAGTTCTTCAATATAGATAATTGTCTTTTTATCAACTAAAATTTGGATACTATAAATAATTCCATCAACTGTTTTTGAAAATGTGAGATTGTCTTGAATTTTTTTCCATTCTCTAGAAGTTTCAAGACTTTGCAAAATCTTCAGACAGTCCTCTTCATTTGTTATAAACTCGTAATACAAGACGTAGTCAGGACCTGCATCTTCAAATCTATCCTGAATTACTTTGACAGAATCTGGAAACTTAATTCCTGTATTCTTTTCAAATCTAATATTGCTTTTTGTTCGATAATTACATGAATTTAAAAAAAATGAAAATCCAAAAATCAAGAGAAATATTTTTGTTCTCATAAATTATATTTTTTAATTTATATAAACTAGATTTGTCTTTCTGGTACTATATTTTTCAGAAAATTGCACAGAAACGGTCAAGTATTTGCGAAGGGCGGAACTGAAATGAACCTTAAGTTCAATTCAGTCCAACAGAAGCAGATGCTTTTTCAATGAAACTAAATTAATCTAAATAGCTGTCTTATAAAGTTATTATTTCATTTTTAATTTGTTTTTTAAATTGTTTCCACAGAATTGAAGAAAAGACAATCATTATGATGTTTAATGATACATGATACTTCTTATAATTCCAAAATATTATAATACCCAATAAAGTTCCATATAGAAATGAAAATAAGCAAATAATTATTATTCCTTTTTTAGTAATCTTTAGATTTCCTATCCTTACGCTATTCATATTTTTATGTAATTTAGTTTTAACATCACAGGTAACAACTATATCTACGCAGAATTTCTACTCGCATTAATGTTTCCAAATAGAGATCTTACCACCATATTTTCATAAACCTCGGAAAGGGGACTTCTGTCTTGTACTTTTTTTAGAGCATATTGTTGTATGGTGAGTAGAGGCAGAACCATTTCTTCTCTTATTTGTATAGAGGCTTTACCAGCTGGGTGGTCTTCCATGAGGCTTTTAAACTCGGTAAGTTTTAGGAGCATTTCTTTAGAAAGTTGATATTCTTGATAAATTTCTTGCCAAAAAGCACCAAATTCCACATCGTCTTTCATATACTCTGTGAGTTTAAAGAAAGATTTGGTAAGACTCATCATACTATTTTCTAGTAAAGTTCTGAAAAATAGAGATTTTTTGTATAGTGCCTTTAGTTTTTCAAAGTTTCCATTAGCATCATAATGAGCTAAAGCTGTGCCCACACCATAAAAACCAGGTACATTTTGTTTTAGTTGGCTCCAACTACCCACAAACGGAATGGCTCTTAAATCGCTAAAGTTGAGCGTATCCGAATTACCTCTCTTAGAAGGTCTGCTGCCTATATTGGCTTTAGCATAATACTTTAGCGTACTCATCTTTTCGAGGTACGGAATAAACTTAGGATGATTTTTAAACTCCGTATATTTTTGATAGCTAATGTCTGCTAAATCTTGTAAAATTTCTTTCTCTTCGGACGAAATATTAGCTTGTTCGCTAGTGAAAATTTTATTATTAACACCAGCACTAATAAGCTGTTCTAAGTTGTACTGAGAAGAGTCTAAAGTCCCAAAGTTAGAGCTAATGGTTTGTCCTTGTATTGTAATCTGTATAGCATCAGATTCTATATCTTTACCAAAAGAAGCATAGAACTGGTGAGATTTGCCACCACCTCTAGCTGGAGGTCCACCACGCCCATCAAAAAACAGAACTTCTATACCGTGTTCTCTAGAGATTTTGGTAAGTCTTTCTTTAGCGGTATAGATGCTCCAATTGGCTTTTAGATAGCCACCGTCTTTAGTTCCGTCAGAAAAACCGAGCATAATGGTTTGTTGATAGCCTCTAGATTTAAGATGTTCTCTGTAATCTTTATTTTGGTAAAGCGTTGTCATTACCTCTTCGGCATTGTCCAAATCATCTATAGTCTCAAAAAGTGGTACAATATCTACGGTAGGGTTTTGCCAACCACAAAGCTTCAGTAAGGTATATACCTCTAGTACATTAGCTGCGTTTTGATTATTACTAATGATGTATCTGTTGCAACCTTTTTCTCCATTTTCTTTTTGGATAGCCATCATCATTAGGATAGAACCTAAGGTATCTTTAGTAATTTCTTGGTTAAATGAGGTTAAGTCTAAGACGCCATTTGCCTGTGATAGGGCTTGGATTTGTTCTTCGTAGGAAAGACTTGAATAGTTCTCAGGAATAATTTTTCCAGAGGTCGATTTTGCAATATCTTCTATCACACTTCGGTGGATTCTAGAATCTTGTCTAATGTCTAGGCTTGCAAAATAGAATCCAAAAATATCAATTTTATAGAGTAAAGCATCTAATTCATCTACAAATAGAGATTGATGTTCTGAGATTAAAATGGCTCTTATTTCCTCTAAAGTTTGCCTAAATTCTTGAAGCGTTAGAGTGTTTTCTTCTTCTAAAAACGCTGCTTTATAGAGTTGCTCTTCTAGGTTTTTCACCAAATGTTCCACTCCTTTAAAAGTGAGTCTTCTTTTTAGAATTCTGACGTCTTTATAGTAATTTTTAAGAATACTTTTTTTGAGTCTTTCCGCTACTTTTAGAGTGGTTTCTGGTTTTACGAAAGGGTTGCCATCTCTATCGCCTCCAGGCCAAAAACCTAGCTCTACCACGGAGTTTTTAAGAGCTTCATCTTTTAAAATATGTTTTTTAAGATAGCTGTAAATATTCCCCATAGAATGATAGAACACATTTTCTAAATACCAAATAAGTCCAATAGCTTCATCTAGCGGACTTGGTTTTTCCTTTTTATAAAAAGGTGTTTTCCCTAGTTGTGCTAGAAGTTTTTTGATGGTGGTTAAATCATTATCTTTAATCGCTTGGGTTAAATCGTTAATGATAACCAATACAGAGTCTGGATAGAATTGAGTTGGGTGAGCCGTAAGTACAGGTCTTACTTTAAGTTTTTGTAGAGTAGCTTTAAGTTCAGTCACTTTGTTACGAGCTTCGGCTTTCTCTTTCATATTTCGAATACTGCCCAGTCCGTCCATATTATTTACTGTGGAGAAAGCGGCATCTTCTATGGCATCAAACAAAACTACTTGCCTTTCAATATATTGTATAAACCTAAACAGAAGGTCGTTAGTTTCTTTTTCGGAGGATTGTGGAGCGTATTTTTTGAAAAACTCTTCTACGATTTCGGTAGGTGTTTTATTATCTTGATAGCCTTTTTTACATTCTTCGCCAAACAGAGGCAAAAATCTCCCCACATTAGACACACCACTGAAAGGTAATGTCATAAAAATACTGTTGTAAATCTGATATTTAGATAACACACTTTCTTCAAAACGCTCTAGTTTTGTTTTTCTATCCTCCATAATATATATTTGTTTTAGTCTAAAACTATTTCTGGGATTTCTCCTTCTATAATGAGTTTCCCAGCTGTTGCCTTTTTAATATCGTCTAGGCTTACATTGGGAGCTTTTTCTAATAATTTAAAGCCTCCTTCGGGCACTATTTCGTAAACGCCAAGCTCTGTAACTATTTTTTTGATACATTTAACTCCTGTAAGAGGTAAGCTACAGTTTTGGAGAAGCTTAGATTCACCATGTTTATTCACTTGCTGCATTGCTACAATAATATTCTTTGCGGAAGCAACTAAATCCATTGCACCTCCCATACCTTTTACCATTTTACCTGGTATTTTCCAGTTAGCGATGTCTCCATTTTCGGAAACTTCCATCGCTCCCAGTATGGTTAAATCTACTTTTTGAGCTCTAATCATACCGAAACTCATTGCTGAATCAAAAACTACTGAACCAGGTAAAGTAGTGATGGTTTGCTTACCTGCGTTTATTAAATCCGCATCTTCTTTACCTTCTTCTGGAAAAGGTCCCATTCCGAGTAACCCATTTTCGGATTGCAATACAACATTTATGCCCTTTGGAATGTAGTTGGCAACTAGGGTAGGGATACCTATGCCTAGGTTAACATAGGAATTGTTTTTTATTTCTTTAGCAATTCTTTGTGCTATTTGTTCTTTTGTTAAAGCCATAATTGAGTTTAGTCTTGATTGGATTTTCTTACGGTTCTTTGCTCTATTCTCTTCTCGTAGTTTTCTCCTTGGAAAATACGGTGTACATAAATTCCGGGAGTATGTATTTGGTCAGGGTCTAATGTTCCTGCAGGTACAAGCTCTTCTACCTCTGCAATAGTAATTTTACCTGCCATTGCCATTGGTGGATTAAAGTTTCTGGCTGTGGAACGATAGATTAAATTCCCGGCTGTGTCGCCTTTCCAAGCTTTAACGATGGCAAAATCAGCATCAAAAGCATATTCTAAAAGATAATCTTTACCATTAAAGTTTCTGACCTCCTTACCCTCAGCAACTTCTGTCCCTACGCCAGCAGGTGTGAAAAAAGCAGGCATACCATACCCCGCAGCCAAACATCTAGTTGCTAGAGTTCCTTGTGGGATAAGCTCTACTTCTAACTCTCCGCTCAGTAGTTGTCTTTCAAATTCGGCATTTTCTCCCACATAGGACGAAATCATTTTTTTAATTTGCTTTTTTTGAAGTAGAAGTCCTAGCCCAAAATCATCAACACCTGCATTATTAGAAATACAAGTAAGGTTTTTTACATTTTTTCTTACCAGCTCGGCAATGCTATTCTCCGGGATTCCACATAGCCCAAATCCACCAAGCATAATGGTCATTCCGTCTTTGATGCCTTCACAGGCTTCTTGCACATTTTTAACAGTTTTATCTATCATTGTTCAGATTTAATTCTATTGGTTTATTAAACTTTTATACCTTTTTTCATACTTATTAAAGCCCACAAAGTAGTAGTACAGGCTAAGAATAGCCGAAGCCACCAACCAAATAATCCCATTTTTTCCTAAAAAGGCTTTAAAATCATCAGGTTGAGTAATGAAATAATTGATAGGAGCAGCAATAAGTATAAACATAAAAGCGATTACTACGCCTTGTCTTACCGAAAATTTGAGTCTACTTTGTCGTAAGTTTTGCCATAAAGTGATGAATCGTTTGTCTTTTTCGTTCATAGTTTCAATTTCGTTTTTATAGTTAATTTTTATGAGAAAGCATTAATACCCGTGATATCCATACCTGTTATTAAAAGATGAATATCGTGAGTGCCTTCGTAAGTAATTACAGATTCTAGATTGGCAGCGTGTCGCATCATAGGGAAGTCTCCCATAATCCCCATAGCACCTAGTATTTGTCTGCTTTCCCTAGCAATGTCTAATGCCATTTTTACATTATTTCTTTTAGCCATAGAAATTTGTGCTGGAGTAGCTTTGTTTTCATTTTTAAGCAGACCTAAACGCCATGAAAGAAGTTGAGCTTTAGTAATTTCTGTGAGAAACTCGGCTAATTTCTTTTGTTGAAGCTGAAAGCTACCAATAGGTTTACCAAATTGGGTACGCTCTTTAGCGTATTGTACTGCGGTGCAATAGCAATCTATAGCAGCACCTATAACACCCCAAGAAATCCCATATCTAGCAGAGTTAAGACAGGACAATGGACCTTTAATTCCTTTTACATTCGGTAGGAGATTTTCTTTAGGGATTTTTACATTTTGGAACACCAATTCTCCCGTTCTAGATGCTCTTAGGCTCCATTTATTGAGTGTTTCTGGAGTAGTGAAACCTTCCATTCCTCTTTCTATGATTATCCCTCTAATGGTATTGGTTTCATCTTTAGCCCAAACAATAGCGATGTCGCAAGTAGGAGCATTGGTAATCCACATTTTAGCTCCATTAAGCAGAAAATAATCGCCCATATCTTTAATGTGAGTTTCCATATCAGACGGATTAGAGCCGTGGTTGGGTTCGGTAAGTCCGAAAGCTCCTGTAATTTCACCCGCTCCGAGTAAAGGTAGGAATTTTCTTTTTTGTTCTTCTGTTCCAAATTCAAAAATGGGATACATTACTAAAGATGATTGTACCGAAGCCGCAGAACGCACTGCAGAATCTCCTCTTTCTAATTCTTGCATAATGATGCCGTAGGAAATTTGGTCTAGCCCAGCACCGCCATACTCTTTTGGGATATAGGCTCCTAGAGCTCCTATTTTGCCCAATTGTTGCATTAGGTTGGGGATTTCTTTGTGTGTTTGTACGGCGTTATCTATCTGAGGAATTACAGAACTTTGCACCCATTGTCTCACAGAATCTCTAACCAATTTATGCTCTTCGGTAAGAAGGCTATCTAGCATATAATAGTCTGGGATACTACTAAGTGGATAATAACTCATACTAATGTGATAAGGTTGATTTAAACGCTACTAATATAGTTAAAATTATTATATTTGAATAAAATAAATTTGGTTATGGTAAAAATATTTGAATCAGGATTTCTATACGAAGTAGAGATTATGAAGTCTAAACTTTCGTCTGAAGGTATAGAAAGCTATATCAAAAATGAGTATGTTAATAATGTAGCTGTAATGCCTGTAAACCAAAACTATATCCTTGTAGTAGATGAAAGTATGGCTGACCGAGCAAGAGAAATTTTGGATAGGGTAGAAGAATAAGGTTAGGAGCTGGTTGATTGAAAATCAAATTAATTAGTTTTGGAGGGATATGTTTTATTGGAAGTAATTAGATATGATTGATTGGTTTTATAGAAATAAAAATAAGATTGAGAATTACGCTCTAAGTTTGACATTGGAGTTTGGTAAAAATTGGGGTGGAGATATTTCAGAAAAACTACAATCTAGATTTCCTAATTTGACAAAAAAAGAGATTGAATACTATAAACAATTGGCTAAAAATGTTGAAACAGATTGTTGGAATTGTATTGATGATGAATACTCTGAAATTGACTCTAAGCAATTAAGCGAATTTCTTACGACTAAAGTTTTTCTAAAATATACTTGGATAAATAAAAGGAATAAAGTCAATATAAACTCTAAATTTCAGTATTATTTTTGGAGGGAAGGTCGTCTAAAATAAAAATTTTAAAACATTGTATTTGAACTAAATAAAATCAGATATGCAGTGGAATAGCTCTTTATATCAAACGAAAGTTGGGGAACACCGTGAGAAAAATGTGATATGGATTTCTTTTCCGTATCAGAAGGAGCTTATAGACCTTCTTAAAGAACATACCACTGCCCGTTGGTCGGCTAGTCAAAAAAGTTGGTATGTACCTAACAATAGACATTATAGAACCCTTTTTAGTATTACAGAAGAGCCATTGGTTGGCAAAATGGTATTTTCAAAAATAAAAGCGGTTAATCGCCCTGCTTTTGAGCGTTTTCAGGAGCATTTAAAACTAAAAGGATACAGTCGAAATACGCTTAGAACTTATGCCGTAGAGTTTGCCCAACTGCTTTATGTTCTAAAAGATTTTCCAGTAGATGAATTGTCCGAAGAACGCTTAAGGTCTTATTTTCTTTATTGTTTTGAGAATTTAAAACTTTCGGAGGCGGAAATAAACAGCCGTATCAATGCGATTAAATTTTACTTTGAGCAAGTCTTACATCGCAAAAAAATGTTTTTTGATATTCCTCGTCCTAAAACAAAAAAACAACTACCAAAGAGTTTAAATAAAAAACAAATTTTAAAAATATTTGAAGTAACCACCAACCTCAAACATAGATGTATGTTACAGCTTTGTTATGGTATGGGGTTGAGAGTGAGTGAGATTGTTAATTTAAAACTAGAGGATATATGTAGCGAAACTATGCGTGTGCGGATTGAGAATGCTAAAGGTAAAAAAGACCGTATGGTGCCTTTACCTGAAAGTGTTTTGCCTGAACTTAGAGCCTACTATCGAGAATATAAACCTAAAAAGTATCTATTTGAAGGACAATATGGCGGTATGTATTCGGTAAGGTCGGTTCAGTCGGTTTTTAAGACTGCGATGAGAAAGGCAGGTATAAATAAGACAGTAGGCATACACGGTTTAAGGCATAGCTATGCTACTCATCTTTTGGAAATGGGGACAGATATAAGATATATACAAGAGTTTTTGGGACATAATAATATCAAGACTACTCAAATCTATACGCAGGTTACTTCTGAACATCAGCGGACAATAAAAAGCCCATTGGATAGTTTAAAGTAATGATTATTGTTTCTTAGTAGTATCTCACAAAGTGTGTAAAGTTTAAACTATCGAGGGTTGCAACCCTCGATAGTTTTTTTATTAACTTTAAATTTTTATACACGATGAACAAAGCAGATTTTTTAAACGACGATTTTTTTAAACAATTCCAAAGCGGTGAAGAACTTACCGATTTTTTGAAGTCCATTCAAAAGC
>NZ_LEKU01000013.1:0-12227 GCF_009932355.1 Riemerella anatipestifer | reverse complement strand
ACCGATAAAATAGACATTAGATTAAAGATGTTAGACATTAGTATAGTAAAAATGGTTACAACAAACTGTTTTTAAACTCTAAGTTCTAATATCGGACATCTAATCTCTTTATAAAGACCTTTAGGGTGGTTTTAGCGGTGGGGCTCACCTGTTCCCATTCCGAACACAGAAGTTAAGCCCACCAGCACCGATGGTACTACGAAAGTGGGAGAGTAGGTCGCCGCCAGTTTTTATTTTTGAAAAGCCTCTAGCAGTATTGCTAGAGGCTTTTTTTGTTGGGGGTGTTTGTGGGTGTTCAGGAAGGAGGCGTGTTGTCTTATAAGACGCCACATCGGTGTAGCCTAAGACAACGGAGTGTTGTAGGGTAAAGCAACACATCGGCGTAGGATTATAAAACGCCTTGCACCGTTTTGATTAAAACGGTGCGAGAGATAGGATTACTTCTCGCAGTGTTTTCTGAAAGTTTAAAAGAGTTGGAACTAAGTGATTGAAATTTGTATTATGAATGCCGTTGCGTGAGGGCGAAGGGCATTGTTGGAGCTCATCTTATAAAGGTGTAAGGGATAGGTGTGGGCTTTGTAAGATAGCGACTGTCCGTAGACCGACCCTAGAAGAGGCTTTAGAATTGGAAAGGGACACGCCAAAAAACCATATAAAAAAACTCACTCCACAGAATAATGGAGCGAGTTGTAATTGTTAGCGGATTATGTAATCTTACTGAAATTTAATGTTCATTCCGAACATAAAATTAGTACCCGCTTGTGGGAAGAAGTAGGCATCTGGTGCCCAAACATAACCATTGTTAGCGTATTTCCTATTAAATAAGTTATTTACAAGTAAGCTAAAATCTATATTGGTTCTGTTGAGTTTTAAGTTATATTTTACATTTACATCAGCTAGGTAATAATCAGATAAACTATAATTTATGTTTTGTGTATTATCTAGGTATTGTTTCCCTATATATTGTTGAGTAAGTCCTACTAAAAACTGTGGACTAAGTTGGTAATTCAAACCGATATTTCCTATAATATTTGGAGAGAATGAAATATCTGTGTCTTTTAAAACTACTTTTTCTCCTTTTTCGTTTTGTGAGTCTAGTTCTTTAATTTTATTTCTACTTATAGTTGCATTAGCGGTTAAGTGGAGCTGTTCTGTAATTCGAGTGGAAGTGCCTATTTCTAAACCTAAACGATAGCTATCTTTTACATTCTGTGGAATAAATGCACCTACATCATTGATGAGCCCCGAAAGTACCAACTGGTTTTTATAAAGCATATAGTAGGCATTGGTGGTGAGGGAAAAACTACCCCATTGCTTCTCAATACCAAATTCCCAGTCATTGAGGCGTTCTGATACGGTTTGAGGATTATTTACAAGTGCCGCTCTGTTAGGCTCTCTATTGGCAACGGCATAGGAAAGAAATACTTTTCCTTTCGGAATACGATAGTTGATTCCTGCTTTTGGATTGAAGAACAACCAGTTTTTATTAAAGTTTAATCCTTCTTCTTCCCCTGTGAGGATTTTGGTATCATACTCAATATTTCTTAGTTGTAAATCTCCAAATATCTCCCACTGATTGAGTTTTAAAATGGCTTTAGCAAATCCTGAAACTTCGTTTTTCAAGGAACGATTGCGGTAATATTCGTGTTCGTGTATATTGGTAAATTGTATGCCTGTAACATTACCAAAGTGCCAACCGTAGTATTGATTTCCTACCAACCCGAAGTTTAAGTCTAGGTTATCTAATGAACCGTAAAGATTAGATACAATACCATAAAAATCGTTATCTAGCCATTTTTTTCTGATGAAATCGGTTCGGCTGATTTCATTGCCGTTGATGGAAATGTTAGGAAGGTTATACCTAGAGAATTTATTGTCTTGTCTATAATTTTCGTAATAGCCTGCTCCTTTAGTGTAGTGGAGTGTGGTTTCTAAATTCCAATTAGAATTAAGTTTCTGTTGCCAAAGTAATTGGTAGTGGTTTTGTTGGTAGTTGTCGGTTTCATTATCATAGTATCCTATTATTTGACTCCAATCTTTATTATATATGGCTCCAGAGGGATTATACTTTCGGTTTTCTTGCATCGTCTTCGCATTGATGCCATTCCATGCATGATAAGTTTGTTCTTTTCCACCAAACATCTTAAGCCTTAATCTAGTTTTTCCTTCTTCAAAAAGAGCTGTGAAATTATAAGAACTTAAGTCTGAAAATGCTCGGTCTATGTAACCGTCCGAATGTATCGTGGTATATCTCCCCATAACGGAAAGCCTGTTATTCCAAAATTTGCCAGAGCCTATTTCTGCTGAATATTTGTAGGTGTTAAATGAACCATAGCTGTTGTCTGAACGAAGATAAAAATGCTCTTCTGGCTCTCTTGAAATGATATTAACACTAGCTCCAAATGCCGCCGCACCGTTAGAAGAAGTACCTACACCTCTTTGTATCACAATTTGTGAGGCAGAGCTGGTAAGGTCTGGAACATTAACGAAAAAAGTTCCTTGAGATTCAGAATCGTTGTATGGGACGCCGTTCATCATCACATTTACAGAAGTGCCTGCCGTACCTCTAATTCTAAAACCTGTATAGCCTACACCATTACCTGCATCGGAGGTGGAAACTACGGACATTTGATTCTTTAATAAAATAGGTAAATCTTGTCCCAAGTTTTTAGCACCTAATTCTTTTTCTACATTGATGATGTCTTTGGAAATAGGAAGCCTTTTGGTAAAAGTTACTTCTGCCACTTCTGTGGTCTTTGTGGAGTCTTTTGGGGTTTGCTGTGCCCCAACTATGGAACTTGCGAAAAGTCCATAAAAAACAAATCCTTTCATTCTTAATTAAATTTTTTAGTTTAAAATTTAGTTGGAATAAAAGGGGTTATATAATTATACAGTACTCCCAAATAGTGGGAGAAATTTCCCTAAACAGCATTACCTGTTCTAGGTTCATTGGGTATAATCTCAGCCTATTACAGCACCCCTTTATTTTCGGTTGCGAATATAAGCAAAAAAATATAAACTATTAGATACATAATAAAAATCCTCTTAGTGGTATGCTAAGAGGATGATTGTATGTGGTTTATAATTCTTTCCTTAACCTTGCAACAGGGATATTTAGCTGGTCTCTGTATTTGGCTATGGTTCTTCTAGCAATGTTGTAGCCTTTGTCTTTAAGAATTTTAACCAAGGCATCATCAGTATAAGGTTTTCTTTTGTTCTCGTTATCTACCACTTCTTGTAAGAAAGTTTTAATTTCCTTGGTAGAAACTTCCTCGCCATCTTCGTTGGTTAAGCTGTCAGAGAACAAATCTTTAAGTAATACAATACCGTTTGGCGTATCTGCATATTTACTCTTGACTACTCTAGAAATGGTAGAAATGTCAAATCCTGTAATGTCTGCAACATCTTTTAAAATCATTGGCTTTAAGGATTTGTCATCACCCGTTAAGAAATACTCGTGTTGTAGTTTTACAATAGCAGAAATGGTTTGCATTAAAGTATTTTGCCTTTGGTTGATGGCATCTATGTACCACTTAGCTGCATCTAATTTTTGTTTGATGAATAGAGCCGCTTGTTTATGGTCTTTAGACTCTTTATCGTGGGAGTAAGTATCTAGAATATTGCGATACTCATTAGAAACCCTTAGTTGTGGTGCATTTTTGCTATTGAGTAGAGGCGTTACCTTATTATCTTTAACCTGAATGGTAAAATCAGGGATAATCTCTTGGTTGATGGTAATAGTTTGCGTATCAAAGTTACCACCCAAACGAGGTGAAAGATTACTTATTTCGTCTAAGGCTTCTTTTAATTCTTCCTCTGAACAGTCTAGCCTTTGCATTATTTTTTTGTAATGCTTATTAGTGAGTGCTTCAAATTGAGTTTTAAGAATTTCCTCTGCGAGTTCTGTGTTTTTGTTAGGTGCGGTTTGCAGTTTAGAACGGATTTGTAATAGCAAACATTCCTGTAAATCTCTAGCACCTACCCCTGGAGGATCAAGTTTTTGTACTCTGTTAAGGAGAATTTCTTCCACTCTTTCTTCCGTGGTGTAGATTCCTTGAGAGAAGGCTAAATCATCTACAATAGCTTTAAGCTCTCTACGAATATATCCATCATTATCTAAGTTCCCAATAAGATATTCGGCGATTGCCAACTCTTCTCCAGAGATATGTCTTAGCCTGATTTGTTCTATCAGATAGTCATAGATGGTTTGTCCTTCGGTGAGTACACTTTGTTGGTCAAACTCTTCATCATCAGGAGAGTAGTTGCTAGACGCTGTTTTGTAAGACGGTTCATCGTCAAACAAGTATTCATTTACATCAAAATCTGTTTCTATGCTATCAGAATCCTCATCGTTTAGTTTGTCTAACTCTGAGAATTCCTCACCATAATCGGCTTCTTCTTCTACCTTTTCCAAGGCAGGGTTTTCCTCTAGCTCTCTTTCTAACTCTTCTTCAAAATCAAGAGTGTGCAGCTGTATCAGTTTCATCAGCTGTATTTGTTGAGGCGCGAGTTTCTGCCCTAGTTTGAGTTGTAAATTTTGCTTTAGCATGATTAAAATTCAGCGTTTTTAGGTGTTCTAGGGAATGGGATTACATCACGAATGTTCGTCATTCCAGTTACAAATAGCACCAATCTTTCTAGTCCTAAACCAAACCCAGCGTGAGGTACAGAACCGAATTTTCTAGTATCTAGGTACCACCATAATTCGTGTTCATCTACATTCATATCCGCCATTTTTTGCTTTAGAACTTCTAGACGCTCTTCTCTCTGTGAACCCCCAATGATTTCTCCAATACCAGGGAAAAGCACGTCCATTGCCGCCACTGTTTTTTGGTCTTCGTTAAGACGCATATAAAAGGCTTTGATTTCTTTAGGATAATCAAATAAGACCACAGGACATTCAAAATGTTTCTCTACGAGATAACGCTCGTGCTCCGACTGGAGGTCTGCTCCCCATTTTTCCACAGGGAACTGGAACTTCCCTTTCTTATTTTCTTTAGAATTGAGTAGTATTTCTATCGCTTCTGTATAGCTTACACGCTTAAAGCGTTTTTTCACTACATTTTCTAATTTTTCTATTAGACCTTCTTTCGCTCTATCCTTTTCAGGTTTTTGTTTTTGCTCTTCAGCAAAGCGTTTGTCTAGCAGTTCTAAATCATCTTTGCAATGGTCTAGTACATACTGGATAACATATTTTAAGAAAGATTCTGCTAAATCTATATTGTCTTCTAAATTATTGAAAGCCACTTCAGGCTCTACCATCCAGAATTCGGCTAAGTGTCTTGTGGTGTTAGAGTTTTCTGCACGGAATGTAGGTCCAAAAGTATAGACTCTACCAAGCCCCATTGCTGCGGTTTCGGCTTCTAGCTGTCCAGATACCGTGAGGTTCGTTTTCTTACCAAAGAAATCTTGTGTATAATCTACCTCTCCGTCTTCGTTTTTAGGGATATTGTTAAGGTCAAAGTTGCTCACTCCAAACATTTCTCCAGCACCTTCGGCATCAGCCCCCGTAATGATAGGCGTATTGATGTAGAAAAACTGGTTTTGGTTAAAGAACTGGTGAATGGCAAAACTCACGGCACTTCTCACACGGAACACCGCACCAAACAGATTAGTTCTGAAACGAAGGTGTGCCTGTTCTCTTAGCTTTTCTAGAGTGTGTCTTTTAGGCTGAAGTATGGTAGATTGTAACTCTTCGGATAGGTTTTCTCCTAGCAATTCTATTTTTTTAGCAATAATCTCTACCGACTGCCCAGCCCCTTGGCTTTCCACCACTTCGCCTGTTACTTTAAGCGATGAAGCGGTGTGGATATTTTTGATAATTTCATCATCAAACTTCTCAAAATCTACTACGATTTGGAGGTTGTTAAGTGTAGAACCGTCGTTAAGTGCAATAAACCTGTTTGAACGGAATGCTCTTACCCAACCTTCTATGGTGATGTCGTGATGAAGAATCGTTTTATAGTTTGATAAAATATCTTTTATAGTCTGTTTTTCCATTGTATAATATGCTGTTTAGGTGCAAAGATAAAAAAAAGGTTTCATTCTAGGAGAGTTTAGAATTTACAAATCTCCATTTAGAAAATTAGGGTAATGCTTTCATAACAAAAAGCCTTCCCTTGTCTTGTGGGGAAGGCTTTGGTGTCGTTTTTAACGGAGTTTATTACAACTCTACTTTGAATCTTTCAAATGCTGCTTTATCTAGCATCTCTCTATCATCAGGGTGAGCAATTTCTATAAGCGCTTTAGCTCTTTCTCTAAGGCTCTTTCCGTAAAGGTACGCCGTACCATATTCTGTAATCACATAGTGGATATGCCCTCTTGTAGTTACCACACCAGCCCCTGGTTTTAGTAGAGGAACAATTCTCGGAACCCCTTTTTTAGTACGAGAAGAAATGGCAATGATAGGTTTACCACCCTCACTTAGAGCAGCTCCTCTCATAAAGTCCATCTGTCCACCAATACCGCTGAATTGGTAAGTCCCGATGGAGTCGGCACAAACTTGTCCTGTTAAATCTACCTCTATGGCAGAGTTAATCGCCGTCATTTTTTGGTTCTTCATAATTTCGATAGGGTGGTTCACCTTTAATACATCTAGGAACGCAATAGACGGGTTGTCATTGATGAAGTCATACAATCTTTTAGTACCGAAACAGAAACTTGTAATGGTGCGGTTTTCGTGAGCTCCTTTGTATTTGTTATTGATGACATCATTCTTAATTAAATCTATTACCCCATCACTCAACATTTCTGTATGTATCCCTAAATCTTTATGGTTGGTAAGGCACTGTAATACCGCATCTGGTATAGTACCTATCCCCATTTGTAGGGTAGATCTGTCGTCTATAAGTTCGGCAACATTCTTTCCTATTTGGCGTTCTACATCGGTTACTTTAGAGCCATAGTCTATGGTTAAAAGCTCCTCTTCGTGCCAAATCATTTTGTCTATCCTTTGTACATGTATCATACCATCTCCGTGGGTTCTTGGCATTTTAGGGTTTACCACTGCAATAATGCTCTTGGCACTATCTACAGCACTTCTAGCCACATCTATAGAAGTTCCTAAAGTACAGTAGCCGTGCACATCAGGAGGCGATACCGTAACGATAGCCACATCTAGCGGAAGCACCTTATTTTTGAACAACAACGGAATTTCACTCAAGAACACAGGAACGAAATCTCCTCTCCCGCAATTTACCGCTTCTCTTACTGGCGTAGATACGAATAAAGACTTAATGTAGAAGCTGTCTTTGTACTGTGGTTTTGCAATCTCCATATTCCCTTGTTGGGTGATGGAAACCACCTCTACATTTCTAAGCCTATCGGCTTGTCTTGCCATTTCATCTATAAGAACATTGGGGGTGCAGGCACTACCATGCAAAAATACACGGTCGCCACTTTTAACGATAGATATAGCCTCTTCGGCTGATACATAATGATGCATTGTATATTATATTTTTAGTTTAAACTTTAGTTATTTTCATCTTCTAGCCAACTGGTTTTGTAGCTGGTGTCTTCTACTTTAATGGCTTCCTCTGTAATCTTAAGCGGACGGAATGGGTCCACCATTACAGCGTACTCTTCGGTGGATTTTTTACCGATGCTTCGCTCCATAGCTCCAGGGTGAGGCCCATGTACAATACCACCTGGGTGTAGGGTGAAATCCATTAAATCAATATGGTTTCTACTCATAAAGTCGCCTTCGGTGTAGAAGAGTACCTCATCGCTATCGATGTTAGAGTGGTTGTAAGGAGCAGGTATGGCGTCTGGGTGGTAGTCGTAAAGCCTTGCCACAAAAGAGCAAACCACAAAGTTATGCCCTTCAAAGTTCTGATGTACTGGTGGCGGTTGGTGGATACGCCCTGTGATAGGTTCAAAGTTTTTGATGTTGAACTTATACGGATAAAAATAGCCGTCCCAACCTACCACATCAAATGGGTGTGTGGCATAGATAAAATCGGTGATGTGATTTTCCTTCTTTACTTTAATAAGGAAGTCTCCCTTCTCATCTATAGGTGGTACAAAAGTAGGGGCTATGATGTCTCTCTCGCAGAACGGCGAATGCTCTAGCAACTGCCCAAACTCATTGCGGTAGCGTTTAGGCGTATAGATAGGAGAGTGGCTTTCTAAAAAGAAGAGTACCGTGTCTTCTGTTTCAAAAGAGATTTGGTAAATCGTCCCTCTAGGGATAATAAGATAGTCGCCTACGGAAAAATCTAAATTCCCCACAAAGGTTTTAAGAACCCCTTTACCTTGATGCACAAACAACAGCTCATCGCACTCTGCATTTTTGTAGAAATAGTCCATAGACTGCTGGGGCTTGGCAAGTCCCATTTTAAGGTCGTTATTAAGGAGTAATACCTTTCTACTGTCTAGGAAATCTTTTTCGGGAGTTACATTCATACCCTTAAACATTCTAGGGGCAATGTTTTTCTCTACCGCTATTTTGGGCGATACATCTTTAGGAGCTCCTATAGATTTAATTTGAGTGGGTCTGTGGATATGGTATAATAAAGAAGCAATCCCATGAAACCCTTCTGTACCAAAAAGCTGTTCGTAATAGAACTGCCCTTCCTTAGATTTAAAAACGGTGTGTCTTTTTTGTGGAATGTCTCCTAGCTTGATGTATCTCATTTCTACTATTTTCAGAATTTACTCCAAAAATACGCAAAATTAGTGAAACCAAATGTGTTTTTAGGTGGTAAAATCAGAAGATAATACTTAAGCTAAGACCAAAAACTTTTGTAAAAACTTGCACACTTCTGCAAAAGGTTATAAGTTTGCCTTAGTTTTATGACACGCAATATCAGTAACATACAAACAAGTGTAAAAAAGTATCCCAATTATTTGGTAGTTCCAAATAATTGTGTAAACACACACACACACACACACACACACAGGTAGTTTCGTGGGTATGCGTCCGACTATTTAGCAAATTCTTTAGACTTTTATCGTTAAACCAAAATACCGTTCCGCCAACTTTCGTTGGGGGCATTTCGTGTTTATACCATTCTAAATTTAGCTTTCATCAATACTTACTAAAAGCACCATTGTTTTGTCTCATAACATGGTCGTTCTTGTTGGGTGCTTTTAGTGTTCAGGGGGAGCGTTCTGCTCTTTCTGTTTTAGCCTTCCTCCTCGTTTTGTGTGTGTTGAGAGGGGGGAGGCGTTTTTTTAGGTTAGAGGTGAGATTTCAGAGGTTAGAACTTAGTACAGCCTCATCAACCCTTAAACCGAACCTCCAACCTCTAATATCCAATATCTAACCTCTATAATCTTAAACAATTAAATATCAACAATTCTAAAATTAAATGTTATGAAAACAAAAACAACCAAACTAAGTGTATGTGCCTTTTTAGGTCTAGGTTTAATGGCTTATGGGCAGTATGATGGTAAAGTAGGCATCAATGAATCTCAGCCCCAAGCCACTTTGGAAATAAAACCGAATACCGCTAACAGCCTAAGCACAGCTTCCACTGTAGAAGGGGTGCTAATTCCTAGGGTCAGTCGTTTGAGGGCTGCCAACATGGGGTCGGGTGTAGCAGAATCTACTTTGCTTTACATTAGCTCTGTGGCAGACGGTACTGCTTCGGGAACCACGGCTAATGTAGATGCTACGGGTTTTTACTTCTTTAAAGGAGGCGTTTGGGTAAAGTTGGGAGCAGGAGCCAGTAGTACTACAGGAGGAACGACACTACAATCTATTACAGGAGGAATTAGAGTGGTAGACCAAGCCAACTCTACAGAATGGGCTGTGCCTGGTACATTTTGTTTGGTGCAAACTACAACGGCTACTATTAACCTTCCTAATCCTTCGGGCTACACCAATAAAATTATAGCGGTGAATAATCAAGCGGGAACAGGTTTAAATTACTCAGGAACAAACTCTCCAGCAAATAATTCTACTATAGATGCAGGTAAGGGGCATATACTAATGTCTGATGGGACTAACTGGTATGTTATAGGAGGAAGCTACTAATACTAAATCATAAAGTCATGAAAAAAATATTTACTTTAATAGGGTTATGGGGAGTTGTTTTTACTTCCGCTCAAGTTAATTTACAATCTGTTCCAAATGCTTCGATATCACAAGAAAATCCTTTCTTAGATGCATCAAGTTATACCACTTTACTTTCTAATAGCTTAGGTAAAGGATTATACTTTCCTACTACTAACCTAACTACTTGGGTATTCAAAACCACTTCTATCAATCCAGGGAAATTTAGAAACTACTTTGATGGTATGGTGGTATATAACTCGGGGACAGGTCTTACAGTATCCGATACTAGCAAGGGAGGAAAGCAAGTAAGTGTAAGCCCAGGGTTTTACTATTTTAAAAACCCTAACCAAACCTTTCCTACAGGCAGTGTTGCCAATGGGGAATGGGTAAGATTGAGTAGTGACGGAGGGGTATCTACTAATCTCTACACCGCAGATGGTACTCTAGCAGGTAATAGAACGGTAACTCTAGGAGCTAATAACCTAGTATTTAAGGGAGCAGGGAATATAGGGGTTGGTACTGATGCCCCAACCACTAAGCTAGATGTAGCTGGAGGGGTAAGAATAGCAGACGGTACCCAAGGTGCAGGAAAAGTTTTAACAAGTGATGCCGAAGGTAAGGCTACTTGGACAAGCACTGCTCTAAAAGCCCCTAACTATGCTACTCCTGATGCTTGGTGGAATGCTAATGGAGTGCCTTACGAACTTGACCCTACATACGATATAAGCTATGGTCCCTATACTGTCCCTAAGACTGGTTGGTATACTGTGGTTTCTAGATGGTTTTATGTGCAAAATAACGATCCCAATAATGAAGGAAATGTAGATAATGGTTCTGCAACAGCGTGGATACAAATTTCCGATAATAACTTGGGGTTAGATGTAGGTAATATTTATTATGAAAGTAGGAGTCTTGTAAATGTCAATAGTATATCAACTAACGTGGGCTCTAATATATTCGTTTACTTAAAATCTGGGATAAACTATTATATAAAACAAAGAACACTATATACAAGAAGGGTTTATACAGGCGAACGAAACTTTCGTTTATATTTTGTGCAATAATTATCATATAAATATCTAACATTAAAATTTTACACTTATGAATACACTAAAAGCATGGTTGCGTCCCAACCTACTCACCAAAGATGACCCTAATGATTTTGTAGCCGTTCCCCTTCTAGGTGGTAGCCTCGGTATTACAGAAATTGTAGAAGCCCTTAAAAAAGAGGGTATGGAGATACAAACCGAAACGGCGGTAGATATTATCACTCGTTTTAACCGCAAAGCCTCGGAGTTGGTACTCAATGGGTATAGCGTAAATACAGGACTGGTGTATATGCGTCCTGCGATTAAGGGCGTGTTTTACGACAAAACTTGGGATAAAGAAAAGCACTCCGTTTATGTAAATGTGAACCAAGGCACCGACCTAAGAAAAGCCGCTAATGATACCAAAGTGGAAATCCTAGGCGAACAATCCAGCCCAATGAGCGTATTCAGCATCACCGACAAAGCTACTGGCAAAGCAGACGGCACACTTACCAAAGGCAAAAACGCGGAAATCAAAGGTACTTACATTAAAATAGACGGCGACAACCCTAAAAACGGTATCGTCTTTAAAAACCTAGACAACCAAAATGAGGTTAAGTTGGCTAAAGATAGTATCGTAATCAACGAGCCATCAAGGGTGCTTATTCTTGTACCTTCAGATTTAGAAGCAGGGAACTATGAACTCAGCATTACCACGCAAAGCAGTAAAGGTACTACCTTACTGAAAGAACCCCGCACCGAAACACTAAGCACGCCTATTACTATTGTGTAGTGTGTTTTTGGCACTTCTAAATAACGACCGCCCTTCCTTAGTAATAAGGAAGGGCGGTTGCTTTATAAGAGGAAGCTCCTTCACTGCCTAAGGCGAAGCCTCTTCTCTCGGTAAGGCGAAGAGCCTTCCCTCGTACGAGGGAAGCGACTTCGTCTGTATTAAGGAAGTGAGGAATTTTCTGTAATAGAATAAATAATATAGCAAAAATCCCTGCTCTGCAGGGATTTTTTTTATGCCCTTAGGTGTTGTGAATACTCTTCAGAATGAGAGCAGTCCCAACTAGGCGAGAATGTTTATAAGGAACAAGGTAGTTGTGAATACCCTTCAAATGTTACGCATTCACGAACTCCGCTGAAAATACAACAAAGCTCGTGAGCTAAAATGAGAGCAGTCCCAACTAGGCGAG
>NZ_LEKU01000012.1:0-4915 GCF_009932355.1 Riemerella anatipestifer | reverse complement strand
AAAAAACCAAAGCGTAACAAAACTTTGAGTGAGACAGGAAAAACATACAATGGAGAGTTTGATCCTGGCTCAGGATGAACGCTAGCGGGAGGCCTAACACATGCAAGCCGAGCGGTAGAGTATCTTCGGATACTTGAGAGCGGCGTACGGGTGCGGAACACGTGTGCAACCTGCCTTTATCTGAGGGATAGCCTTTCGAAAGGAAGATTAATACCTCATAATATACTGATTGGCATCAATTAGTATTGAAAGCTCCGGCGGATAGAGATGGGCACGCGCAAGATTAGATAGTTGGTGAGGTAACGGCTCACCAAGTCAATGATCTTTAGGGGGCCTGAGAGGGTGATCCCCCACACTGGTACTGAGACACGGACCAGACTCCTACGGGAGGCAGCAGTGAGGAATATTGGACAATGGGTGCAAGCCTGATCCAGCCATCCCGCGTGAAGGACGACGGCCCTATGGGTTGTAAACTTCTTTTGTACAGGGATAAACCTACCCTCGTGAGGGTAGCTGAAGGTACTGTACGAATAAGCACCGGCTAACTCCGTGCCAGCAGCCGCGGTAATACGGAGGGTGCAAGCGTTATCCGGATTTATTGGGTTTAAAGGGTCCGCAGGCGGGCTAGTAAGTCAGTGGTGAAAGCCTACAGCTTAACTGTAGAACTGCCGTTGATACTGCTAGTCTTGAGTATAGTTGAGGTAGCTGGAATGAGTAGTGTAGCGGTGAAATGCATAGATATTACTCAGAACACCGATTGCGAAGGCAGGTTACCAAGTTATAACTGACGCTGAGGGACGAAAGCGTGGGGAGCGAACAGGATTAGATACCCTGGTAGTCCACGCCGTAAACGATGCTAACTCGTTTTTGGGCTTTAGGGTTCAGAGACTAAGCGAAAGTGATAAGTTAGCCACCTGGGGAGTACGACCGCAAGGTTGAAACTCAAAGGAATTGACGGGGGCCCGCACAAGCGGTGGATCATGTGGTTTAATTCGATGATACGCGAGGAACCTTACCAAGGCTTAAATGGGAATTGACAGCTGTAGAAATACGGTTTTCTTCGGACAATTTTCAAGGTGCTGCATGGTTGTCGTCAGCTCGTGCCGTGAGGTGTTAGGTTAAGTCCTGCAACGAGCGCAACCCCTGTCACTAGTTGCCATCATTAAGTTGGGGACTCTAGTGAGACTGCCTACGCAAGTAGAGAGGAAGGTGGGGATGACGTCAAATCATCACGGCCCTTACGCCTTGGGCCACACACGTGATACAATGGCCGGTACAGAGGGCAGCTACACTGCGAAGTGATGCAAATCTCGAAAGCCGGTCTCAGTTCGGATTGGAGTCTGCAACTCGACTCTATGAAGCTGGAATCGCTAGTAATCGCGCATCAGCCATGGCGCGGTGAATACGTTCCCGGGCCTTGTACACACCGCCCGTCAAGCCATGGAAGCTGGGGGTACCTGAAGTCGGTGACCGTAAAAGGAGCTGCCTAGGGTAAAACTAGTAACTAGGGCTAAGTCGTAACAAGGTAGCCGTACCGGAAGGTGCGGCTGGAACATCTCATTTTAGAGACTCATTTGGAGTATAAACAAAAATAAGAAAGCTTACTTAAAGTAGCTTTGGTTTTTTTACTGGTTGGTATATAAAGAAATAACCCCTAAGATTAGTATCAGGGATAAGAAAGAGATTAGAAACTAGAAGTTGGAAGTTAGAAATAAGGATGAGAATCTAAATTCTAACAATCTAAACTCTGACATCTAAGACAGTCTCGTAGCTCAGCTGGTTAGAGCGCTACACTGATAATGTAGAGGTCGGCAGTTCGAGCCTGCCCGAGACTACTAATTAATAGAGGTTGGATACTAGAAGTTAGAATTTAGAAGAAGTTGAATGTCTAAAATCTAACATCTGAAATCTAACATCTACACTAATGGGGGAATTAGCTCAGCTGGCTAGAGCGCCTGCCTTGCACGCAGGAGGTCAAGGGTTCGACTCCCTTATTCTCCACTAGAGTTAGATATTTAATTTAAAAGTGACGGATGGAGCCAAATACAACATCAGTTCATTAAATATCTAGCAAGCATAAAGCACATTGACATTAACGGTAAAAGACATCACAAAGAGAAAACCGAGCACTTATAAGTGCTTGAGTAACCAAAAATATTAGGAAAGAAATCGTTAAGGGCGTATGGCGGATGCCTAGGCTTTCAGAGGCGACGAAGGACGTGGTAAGCTGCGAAAAGCTACGGGGATTGGCACACACGAATTGATCCGTAGATATCCGAATGGGGCAACCCAATACATTGAAGATGTATTACTGCGTAAGCAGAGCAAACCCGGAGAACTGAAACATCTAAGTACCCGGAGGAAAAGAAATCGAAGAGATTCCGTAAGTAGTGGCGAGCGAAAGCGGATTAGCCCAAAAGCTTTTATATGTTTAATAGAACACTTTGGAAAGAGTGGCCATAGAGGGTGATAGCCCCGTACATGAAAGGCATACATAAGTGATAAAAGAGTAGGGCGGGACACGTGAAATCCTGTCTGAATATGGGGGGACCATCCTCCAAGGCTAAATACTCCTGAAAGACCGATAGTGAACAAGTACTGTGAAGGAAAGGTGAAAAGCACTTCGAATAGAAGGGTGAAAGAGAACCTGAAACCGTACGCCTACAAGCGGTCGGAGCAGCTTAGTGCTGTGACGGCGTGCCTTTTGCATAATGAGCCTACGAGTTAATTTTACTAGCGAGGTTAAGTAATTAAGTTACGGAGCCGAAGCGAAAGCGAGTCTGAATAGGGCGAATAGTTAGTAGGATTAGACGCGAAACCTTGTGATCTACCCATGGGCAGGTTGAAGCTTTGGTAACACAAAGTGGAGGACCGAACCGGTTGACGTTGAAAAGTCTTCGGATGACCTGTGGGTAGGGGTGAAAGGCCAATCAAACTGGGAGATAGCTCGTACTCTCCGAAATGCATTTAGGTGCAGCGTTGATGTTAAGTTTATTAGAGGTAGAGCTACTGATTGGATGCGGGGGTTTCACCGCCTACCAATTCCTGACAAACTCCGAATGCTAATAAATGTTCATCAGCAGTGAGGGCATGGGTGCTAAGGTCCATGTCCGAGAGGGAAAGAACCCGGACCAACAGCTAAGGTCCCTAAATATATGCTAAGTTGAAATAACGCGGTTGGACTGCATTGACAGCTAGGATGTTGGCTTGGAAGCAGCCATTCATTTAAAGAGTGCGTAACAGCTCACTAGTCGAGCGGTCCGGCATGGATAATAATCGGGCATAAGCATATTACCGAAGCTATGGGATGTATTAATACATCGGTAGGAGAGCATTCTATCGGCGCAGAAGCAGTATCGTGAGGTATTGTGGAGCTTATAGAAAAGAAAATGTAGGCATAAGTAACGATAAAGGGGGCGAGAAACCCCCTCACCGAAAGACTAAGGTTTCCTCAGCCATGCTAATCAGCTGAGGGTTAGTCGGGACCTAACGCGTACCCGAAAGGGGAAGTGGATGGACAATGGGTTAATATTCCCATACTTGCTCACACTAAAAAGGGGACGGATTGCCGTACTTACTGAAGACTGACGGAATAGTTGAGACCTAGCCTACGGGCGAAGTTGTTGTAGGGAAAGCAGTTCCAAGAAAAGCCGAAGTGAAGCAACCCGTACCAAAACCGACACAGGTAGTCGAGGAGAGAATCCTAAGGTGCTCGAGTGAGTCGTGGCTAAGGAACTAGGCAAAATAGTCTCGTAACTTCGGAAGAAGAGACGCCAACAGAAATGTTGGCCGCAGTGAAGAGGCCCAGGCGACTGTTTATCAAAAACACAGGACTCTGCTAAATCGAAAGATGCTGTATAGGGTCTGACACCTGCCCGGTGCTGGAAGGTTAAGGAAGGTGCTTAGCGTAAGCGAAGGCATTAACTGAAGCCCCAGTAAACGGCGGCCGTAACTATAACGGTCCTAAGGTAGCGAAATTCCTTGTCGGGTAAGTTCCGACCTGCACGAATGGTGTAACGATCTGGGCACTGTCTCAGCCACGAGCTCGGTGAAATTGTAGTATCGGTGAAGATGCCGATTACCCGCAATGGGACGAAAAGACCCTGTGAACCTTTACTATAACTTCGTATTGACTTTGAGTAAACAATGTGTAGGATAGGTGGGAGGCTATGAAGCTGGCACGCTAGTGTTGGTGGAGCCGTTGTTGAAATACCACCCTTTGTTTACTTAGAGCCTAACTCGGAAACGAGGACATTGCGTGGTGGGTAGTTTGACTGGGGTGGTCGCCTCCAAAAGAGTAACGGAGGCTTTCAAAGGTACCCTCAGCACGCTTGGTAACCGTGCGTAGAGTGTAATGGCATAAGGGTGCTTGACTGTGAGACCCACAAGTCGATCAGGTGCGAAAGCAGGACATAGTGATCCGGTGGTTCCGTATGGAAGGGCCATCGCTCATAGGATAAAAGGTACTCCGGGGATAACAGGCTAGTCTCCCCCAAGAGCTCACATCGACGGGGAGGTTCGGCACCTCGATGTCGGCTCGTCACATCCTGGGGCTGGAGAAGGTCCCAAGGGTTGGGCTGTTCGCCCATTAAAGTGGCACGCGAGCTGGGTTCAGAACGTCGTGAGACAGTTCGGTCTCTATCTATTGCGGGCGTTAGATGTTTGAGAGGGCTTGAATCTAGTACGAGAGGACCGATTTGAACAAACCTCTGGTGTATCTGTTGTGCCGCCAGGCGCACCGCAGAGTAGCTAAGTTTGGTAAGGATAAGCACTGAAGGCATATAAGTGCGAAACCTGCCTCAAGATGAGACATCTTTTAAGGGTCGTGGGAGATGACCACGTTGATAGGCTACAGGTGTAAAGTTGGTAACAGCATAGCCGAGTAGTACTAATTACCCGTAGATTTATAGCCTAA
>NZ_LEKU01000011.1:0-71688 GCF_009932355.1 Riemerella anatipestifer | reverse complement strand
ACGGGGCTCGAACCCGCGACCACCTGCGTGACAGGCAGGTATTCTAACCAGCTGAACTACCGGATCAGAAAAAAGTTATAAAAAAGCGATCCGGACGGGGCTCGAACCCGCGACCACCTGCGTGACAGGCAGGTATTCTAACCAGCTGAACTACCGGATCTTTTTATAAGAACATTATTCTTAATTATGTATCAGAACGCTTATCTGAATAATGTGGTTGCAAAAGTATAACTTTTTTCAATACAAACAAAATTTTATATAAAAAAAAGCACCTTCATTTTAGAAAGTGCTTATAAATCAATTTATTTTTTTTATAAATGTGCTGATAATTTTTCTGCAATAACCTCCTTAGGAGACACGCCTACTAGCTTATCTACCACTTCTCCATTCTTGAAGATAAGAACTGTAGGTATATTTCTAATACCGTACTCCATAGCTACCTGCTGGTTGTTATCTACGTCTACTTTACCTACAACTGCTTTGCCTTCAAAATCATTTGCTAATTCTTCTACGATAGGCCCTAGCATTCTGCATGGCCCACACCATACTGCCCAAAAGTCTACTAATACAGGCTTGTCTGAGTTTATTACTACTTCTTTAAAATTGCTGTCTGTAATTTCTAATGCCATAATTTTACATTTTTAGTCTGCAAATATATTACTTTATTCTTTTATTTTAGTATTTATATATCGATAGTTAATATCGTTTATTTCTATAATTCTTGCTGTATTTCTTTAAGAGCCTTTACCAATGCATCTATATCAGCCTTAGTCGTAAGATGGCTAAAAGATACTCTTAGAGGTGTGGTATGCTCCATATCTTCTTCATCTACCACCATCATCATTACCATAGAAGGCTTACTAGCCCCAGAGCTACACGCACTTCCTTGAGAAATAGCAATACCTTTCATATCCAACTGCAAGCTCAATAACGGATTCTTAAATGGCAGTAGAACACTCAATACCGTATAAAGGCTACTATCCTGCTCAGCACTTCTTCCGTTAAATTTAACTCCTGAAATATTTTTAGATAATTGTTCTATCGCGTAATTCTTTATGTCTTTAATATGAGAAGTATAGCTTTCTAGGTTGTTCATCGCTATTTCTAAAGCCTTGCCAAGCCCCACAATGCCACTTACATTTTCCGTTCCTGCACGAAGACTTCTCTCCTGAGGTCCTCCTGTTATAAGCGACTGAAGCCCTGAAGCTTTCCTAACAAAAGCAAACCCCACTCCTTTAGGGCCGTGGAATTTATGAGCACTACAAGAGGCAAAATCTAAAGGTACTTCTTGAAAATCTAAATCTAAATGAGCCACCGTTTGTACCGTATCCGAATGGAATAAAGCCCCATTTTCTTTACACAGTGCAGATACTTTTTTGATGTCTAAAATATTACCTATCTCATTATTGGCGTGCATTAGAGTAACCAAAGTTTTTTTATCCGATTTCTTTAATTCTTGCTCTAGTTTTACCAAATCTATATCACCCTGTGCATTAGGACGAAGATATACCAACTCCACGCCCTTGCGTTTCTTCATATCCAAACAAGTCTCCGCCACGCATTTGTGCTCTACAGGAGAGGTAATAATTCGCTCCACACCCAAATGCTCCACGCAAGATTTAATAATCATATTATTAGACTCTGTACCGCACGAAGTAAAGATAATTTCGCCAGGTTGCACCTTTAAATAATCGGCGATTTGGCGTCTCACAGCTTCTATCCTAGTTTTAGCCTCTTGCCCTATACTATGCGTAGAAGAAGGATTACCATAACAAAATTTCATAGAGTTTACCATTTCCTCTATTACTTCGTCTAAAAGTGGCGTAGTAGCCGCATTATCTAAATATATTTTACTCATTTTTTATTTCAGTATAATATTATTAAACTTTAAATCTTTAGAAACTGAAAAAACCATCCACGGTGTGGTAATGACCTGCACTTGCATTTCTGGTTCTCTAATAGATGTTTTTTGGGGCGAAGAAGACTGATTTTTTTTCATATAAACTTCCAAAGTATTACCTACCAACTTAACACTATCAATCCCCTGAGGCTTATGCATACCTGCTCTAAAAGTTCCTAAATGATAAAGAATTACTTGTTGATTTTTAGGAAAAATTAATTTAGGCTCTTTACTCTTCTCCTCGTTTGGGTTTAAAACTACAAATTGATTTACAGATAAAACCCTATTAAGTTCCTCTTGAGAGTTTATAAGTCTAAATCCCCTCTTTTCTTCCCCTCCAGAAGCTTCCGAATAAAACAATCTTTCCTCTTGTTTTTGCTGATTACTAATCTCTTGTTTCATAACTTTCCGCTTTTGAGGAGTACACATCGTAAAGATGCCTAAACCCAAGGTTAAAAGTAAATTTTTCATCACCAATATTTTTGGCTAATTTAATGAAAAAATTGAAACAAACCTTCATTAGCCCATTTCAGCATTGCGTGGTCTCCTGCTGTATCTCCAAAGGCTATACTTTTATCATATTTAAGCCCTTCTGTAGCCTGTTTTATTCTTTTTACTTTTTCTTCTCCGTTGCAATTTTTGGTTTTAAACTTACCTGAAAATTTCCCATCTTTAAACTCGGCTTCCGTAGCCAAAAGCCCCATACCAAAATGCTCCGCAAAAGGACGAACCCAAATATCCAACGATGCTGTTACAATGAACGCCACCGTCTTCTCTTTATCTATTTTTTCTATAAATTCCAAAGCATTAGTCCTGAAAAGTTTTGGATAATATTCTTCAAAAAAGGCTTTAGACCTCTTCTCTATTCGCTCTTTAGATTCTCCTGCAAGTATAGAAGCAATAAAGCTCTCTTTGACCTTCTCTGCTTTGAGAAGTTTCATTTTCAAAAGAATAAAAAGTGGAATGTACCTTAAAAATTGTATTCTATATTTACTGCTGTTATAGAATTTAAGATATAGAAATAAAGTGTCCTCTGTGGTAAGTGTACCATCAAAGTCGAATAGATATAGTTTTTTCATAAATAAAGAAAGGTACTTTAGGAGCTAATTTTAAAGTTTCAGTTTTTTAAATATAAACTCAGGAATGTTTTTTATAATCAGCATAATAGCCCACCATACAGGCAATACATACGCCACATTCCTTTTGGCTTTGTAAGCTTTATATATAGACGCCGCTGCTTGTTTAGGTGTTGCGGTGAGTTTTGGATTAAGTGGCATACCTTCCGTCATTTTGGTTGCCATAAAACCTGGCTTCACCGTCATTACGTGCACTTTTCTGTGGAACAAATAATTTCTAAGTCCGCTTAGATAAGCGGTTAATCCCGCCTTAGCACTTCCGTAAATAAAATTACTCTGTCTGCCTCTATCTCCCGCTACCGAAGACAAAACCACCATAGTTCCAGCTCTTTTAGATGCCATTTTTTCAGCAAAATAATTGAGCAACGGAATAAGTTTGGCGTAGTTAATATCAACGATAGCTTCTGTATTTTTGTGATTTAATAATCCCTCTTCGGTGCCTTTACCTAAGTAACCAGAAGCACAGAATAAAAGCTCCGAATCTACTTCTTCTAATACTTTGAAATCAATAGGTTGCATTAAATCCAACATGATAACTTGGCTATGCTGAAGATATTTTACTTCTATATGTTTTGCAAATTTCTCTGCACTTTCTCTATTAGAAGTGAAAAGATAAAGATTCCTAAATCTTTGCCCCTCAGACAACACCTCTTCCACAAAGGCTTGTGCCACTTCTGAATTACTACCTAGTACAATCATATTTTAAGATTTTGGAGAATTAAGATTCTCTTTTCAAAAGGTAATTAGCCAACTCTATAAAAGGTTGTTTTTTATCTTCTGGTAGATTAATGGTTTTTAAACAATCTTGACCGATTTGGTTGTGCTTTTGTATCAATCTCAGCACCTTTTCATCTACTTTTGTTCTTCTAAAAATCTTTTCTACACAGTAGATTTTGTCTATATTATCCGTCTTTTTAGAGTACCAATAGTTAAGCTCTTTTCGCTCTTCCTCAGTCGCGTTTTCCATTGCTAATAGGTAAAGTACTGTCTTTTTATTTTCAAAAATATCACCTGCGTGTTTCTTTCCAAACTGCTCCTGATTTCCGAAGACATCTAAATAATCGTCCATAATCTGGAACGCAATCCCAATATGTTTACCAAATTGATACAATGCCTCTGCCTCCTGCTCGGTAGCTCCTGCTACCATAGCTCCTATCTTAAACGAAGCGGCACTAAGCACCCCCGTTTTATAGGTTATCATTTTTATATAATCTTCGTAGGTAACGCTAGAATTGGTTTCAAAATTAACATCCATCTGTTGCCCCTCGCAAAGCACCGCTCCCGTTTCGGAGAACAAAGTGATACACTTTTTAAATAGTTCTGGCTCTAAATCTTCAAAAAACTGATAGGCTTTAATGAGTAATGCATCTCCCGACAGAATACCTACATTGATGCCGTGTAGCGTATGTATTGTAGGTTTATTTCTTCTAAGTGGGGCATCGTCCATAATATCGTCGTGGATAAGCGTAAAATTATGAAAAAACTCTATAGCCAAAGCTGGTTTCATTGCCTTTTCTAAACTACCTCCAAAAAGTTCGCACCCCATCAGTACCATAATAGGTCTCAAGCGTTTTCCTCCGTGAGAAATGATATAGTTCATAGGCTCATAGAGTTCTTTTGGCTCGTTTTTAAATTGATGCTTTTCTATTGCTTCTGCTACTAGGTCTTGGTATCTGTCTAAGAATTTCATAAGTCTTTTTTATCCGTGAATATTGCCACAAAAATAATGATTTATATAGACAAAAGCATAATAATAAAAGACAAATCCTAATACTTTATAATTGCATTCCCTCTATTCTCACACTAAAAACAAAGTCATTATTTTATACTTTATTCATCATTGGTATAATATCCTATATCGAATGGTACTTCATCTCCATATTTTATATCCAAAATCACTTTTATGTTTTAAATAATTTATTATATTTGAAGCATAACAATCTAAAAAAGTATATTATGAAAAATCTGAAAAATTGGACCTTATTGTTCCTTACCTTGTTTGTGGTTAGCGTGTATTCACAAAAAGTAAACCTCACCAATGTGCCTACTAAAACACAGACTTTTGATGTGGCTAGTTTTAATCAGCTTAAAGTTCAATCCAATATAGGGGTTAAATTAGTAAAGTCTAATCAGGAGAAAGTGGAGGTAACTTCTAACGCTTTAGATTACCTTACCGTTGTTTCTAGTAATGGTGTGCTTACATTAAAATACAAGCCTAACACCTCTCTAAAAAATGCTAAAACCAAAGCCATCGTCTATACCAAAAACATCAACAAAATGGAATTGAGCGGTGCTTCTTCGGTAGAAAGTCAAGATACATTCAGTACTAGTGATATTCGTATGAACGGAGCCTCTAATGTTTCTGGAAACTTTAATGCTAAAAATATCAACCTTAGTTGCAGTGGTGCAAGTGATTTTAAAGGCAACCTAAATGCCGACAGTACTATCATTAAGCTCAGTGGCGCAAGTGATTTTAAAGGCAACCTAAATGCTGACAATACTACCATTAAGATCAGTGGTGCAAGTAATACCTCTGGAACTATTACCGTTAAGAATGCTAAAATTGAAGCAAGCGGAGCGTCTAACATCAACAGTAAAATAAATGCAGCTAATGTAACTACTCTGGAAGTTTCTAGCGCTTCTGAAGTTGTCCTAAAAGGAAGTTCTAACAAAATAATAGCCCGTGCTAGTGGAGCTTCTAAAATAGATTTATCTAATCTATCTTACAGCAGTATAGAAAAAGAAAGCCACTCTATGAGTAAAATAATCTCTAAATAATTTCTCTGAATACAAACTAAATAAGGCTACTCCTAAAGGAGTAGCCTTATTTTTTATAATGTTACTAAGTACAATTGTATTTACTTAGTTTTCATCTCTGTATAGTATTGGAAGAAATACGGAATACTTTCTACCCCCTTATAGAAATTATACAAGCCATAATGCTCATTAGGAGAATGTATTGCATCTGTATCTAAACCAAAGCCCATCAATACACATTTAGCTCCTAAAACTTCCTCAAACAACGCCGTAATTGGGATACTACCACCACTTCTAAATGGTAAAACTTCTTTTCCAAAAGCTTTTTCCATTGCTTTTTTAGCCGCCAAAAACTCATTGGTATCGCTCTTTAAGACATAAGGCATTCCACCGTGATGTGGCGTTACTTTTACTTTAACGCTATCTGGTGCTATTTTCTTAAAGTGATTTACAAATTTCTCTGTAATTTCCTCTGGTGTTTGGTTAGGCACTAATCTCATTGAAATTTTAGCAAACGCCTTAGATGGTATTACGGTTTTAGCACCTTCTCCAATATAGCCTCCCCACATACCATTAACATCTAAAGTCGGTCTAATAGAAGTTCTCTCCAAAGTCGTATAGCCTTCTTCTCCCTGTATACCATTAAGCCCAATTGACTTTTTAAAAGACTCTACATCGTCTTTCAATTTATTCATTTCTGCTCTTTCCTCAAGAGAAACAACTTCTACATTGTCGTAGAAACCTTCCACTGTTATTCTCCCATTATCATCTATAAGGCTACCTATCATCTTAGACAACACATTGATAGGGTTAGGAACAGCTCCTCCATAAAGCCCAGAATGTAAATCTCGGTTAGGACCTTCTACCTCTACTTCCACATAGCTAAGACCTCTAAGCCCCGTAGTTACCGTAGGTTGCTCCATAGAGTAAAGCCCCGTATCCGAAATCAGAATAACATCACAAGACAGTTTAGATTGGTTTTCTTTAAGGAAATCTGCCAAACTAGCCGAACCAACTTCTTCCTCGCCTTCTATGATAAATTTAACATTGCAAGGAAGGACATTGGTCTTCATCATCGCTTCAAACGCCTTTAAATGCATAAAAAACTGACCTTTATCGTCTGCCGCTCCTCTTGCAAAAATTGCTCCTTCTGGGTGCAGAGGAGTTTCTTTAACTACAGGCTCAAAAGGACCACTTTCCCACAATTCCAAAGGGTCTGGCGGCTGCACATCGTAATGCCCATAAACTAATACCGTAGGAAGTGACGGGTCTATAATTTTCTCACCAAATACAATAGGGTAACCTTTAGTTTCGCATACCTCCACCGCATCTGCTCCCGCATTAGCTAGGTGTTTTGCTACCTCTTCAGCACAGTTAAGCACATCTTGATTATAAGCTGGGTCTGCACTAATAGAAGCTATTTTAAGCAATTCTATAAGTTCGTCTAAAAATCTTTTCTTGTGGTTTTGAATGTAATTTTGTGTTTCTTGCATCAGTTTATTTTTGATGTAGTAAAAGTAATTATTTTTAATGAAATAAAAAAACGCCCCTCCCAAAGCTAGGAGAGACGCAGATTATGTACTTGTACTTTTCTTATTTTGTGAATCTTACAGACATTTTTCTATCCGAAGCTCTTTCTTCATCAGAAGCATCTGCTGCTACTTTAGCAAATTTACTTCCATACCCTTCTGCCGATACCACTTGAGCTCCTACGCCTGCTTTTTCTAACTGAGCCTTAATAAATTCTGCTCTAGCTTGAGATATTTTAACATTAGTTTCCTCGCTACCTGTTTTATCTGTATAACCTCCAATTTTAATTTTAGCGTCTGGATATGCCTTTAATATTTTCGCTAAGTTATCTATTTGCTCTGCACCAGACTCTAACTGATTGGTAGAACCCATTTTAAAGTTAACATGGTCAAAATCATACCAAACATTCTTAAGAACATCATCTGAAGAAGATGCATACTTCCCCGACTTAAGGAAAGATAACATCGTATCTTCCATTCCACCTTTATATCCTTTTAGCGTAACACCTTCCAAGTCTATAGTTACTTCTTCTTTAACTCCTGAAGTTTGATGACCTTCCGCGTGAGCAGAATGCCCATTACCTTGTGCATCATCTGTATATCTTTCTACTCCTTCTTCTAGTTTAAGAATATTCTTATTGCCTCCTGGCTGAATCTTCTTACAAGATACCATAAACGAAATAGCAGCTACTGCAAAAATATATTTTTTCATTCTTTTAAATTTTGTCCCAAAGTTAATAAATCTCTTTTTAATAGCCTAAATATTTATTTTTAATTTTTATTTAGACCTCAAAATCACTTTACCTTTTATGGTTTGAGTAAAAATAAGATAGTTCTGCCCCCCATCTTTAAGTTTATATTTTTTCTTAATTTCCACTGGATTTAGCGGATAATTTTTTGAAACAAGGTTATACTGCTCTCCTTTTTTTATTTCCTTAGATGAAACCTCTTCTACCTCCAAAACTCGCCCTGGAAAATCTAATATTTTTTCTTCCGAAGTATAGAGGTGTGTGTTAATATGTAGCTTATTCAGTTGATATTTTTGTGCAACACTCTTGAATGCTCCCGATTTAAGTATAGCCCCATTAGGAATATACAGATATTTCTTCGCTTCAGAAAAATAGACTTGAGTATTCTCTTCATCTTTTATAATGAACGAAAAATCAGGTTCATTTGTTTCTAAATTAAAGCATCTGCAAAGTGGAAAAGTATTTTCTGCCACACTTCTGTCCATCAAAACTAAAACTTCTTTTACTTCATTTTTTACCGCTATAACATCTATGGAAACGATATGAGACAAAACGGAAATCAAGTATTTAATATCAATAAGAGGAGAAAGTTTAACCAACACCTTTGGAGAAATCTCTAAAAGTTGATTTTTAATTTCTAAGATATTAGGCGATAAATCCTCTAAAAGAAATTTTTTATTTTTATTATTATCTCTTCTAGCAGGGTCTAAATAGACCAAGTCATACAGCTTTTGGTTATTTTCTAAAAAAGTTTCTAGATTTGTATTGATGAAATCAGCCTCTCTACCAAGTTCCGTCCAATTATGTTCAACTAATGATAAAAGAGAGCTATTTTGCTCCACAAGAGTTACTTTTTTAAAGTTTTGAGACAGAAAAAAAGCATCTATCCCGAAGCCACTAGTTAAATCCAAAAAGTGATTTCCACTAAACCATTCTCCTTTAAAAGAAGCCGTAGATTGCGAAGAGGATTGTTCTAAATTAAGATGAGGGGGAAATAAAATACCACTTCTATCCAAAAAAGGGAATTTTTTACGAGCTACCCTACGCCCTTCTATCTGCTGAACTAAATCTTGATTGTTAACTCCTTCAAAAATCGTTTTTTTTAAAAGAATTTTCATCACATCTTCTTCGAGGTGTGCTTCTATAAAATCTTTCACTTCCTTTCTCTGTAGACACTCCATTCTGTTTTTAGTTTGGCTGTACAAAGGTAAACTTTTATATTTATTGCAACCATTTGTCCTTAATATTTCTTTTTTTCAATTCATTACAAAAGTCATTAGATTACTCATTTAGAAAAGAAGAAACTTTCGTATCTTTGACCCCTATTTTAACCCTTAAAAAATAAAGCAATGATAAACGTAAAAAACTATCTAGACTCTACTTATCTTAAAACCCCTGAACAGGCTGGAATTACTCTAGAAGAAACTAAAGCAAAGGTAAGAGAACTAACTGATGAAGCAATTGACAATGGGCTTTTCGCTGTGATGATTCGTCCTGATTTTGTTAAAGAAACTAAAGATTATTTAGCTCAAAAAAATGCTAAAGTAGTATTGGGTACTGTAATTGGGTTTCACGAAGGTACAGCGAGTATAGAATCAAAATTAAATGAAGCTCAAAAAGCAATAGAAGATGGTGCTGATGAACTAGATTTTGTTATCAATTATACTGCTTACAAAAACGGCGAAAATGATTTAGTTAAAGACGAATTTTTGCGTTGTACAGAACTTTGCTTAAATCACAAAAAGATAGCAAAGTGGATTATTGAAATCGCAGCTCTTACAGATGCTCAAATAGCGGATTTGACTAAAAAAATAGCAACTTGGGCTACAGATACTTTTAAGGAAGAAGACCTAGAAAATATTTTTGTAAAATCTTCCACTGGTTTCTATCAAACAGAAGGTGGCAAACCTAATGGTGCTACTTTTGAAGGTATTGAAATAATGCTAGAAAACGCAGGGAAACTTCCTGTGAAAGCAGCAGGCGGTGTAAGAACTCCTGAGGACGCTGAAAAAATGATTGCTTTAGGCGTGAAAAGAATAGGTACTTCTTCAGCAATGGCTCTTGTAAAAGGAGAAAATGCTTCGGAAGGATACTAAGAAATTAAAAACATATTATTAAAAATAACCTCTGTTAAAAAGCAGAGGTTATTTTTTATCCTAAATACAAACCATAAAAAAACTCCATATCCTTTTGATATGGAGTTTTATTTTTATTAAAGTATTTGCAAATATTAAACTAATAATGCAAACGGATTTTCTAGGTAAGTTTTTAATGTTTGTAAAAACTCTGCACCAGTAGCACCATCTACCACACGGTGGTCACATGCTAAAGACAACTTCATAGTATTACCTACTACAATTTGTCCGTCCTTAACTACAGGCTTCTCTATAATAGCTCCTACCGAAAGAATACAAGAGTTTGGTTGATTGATAATAGAAGTAAATGTTTCTATTCCAAACATTCCAAGGTTGGATATTGAGAATGTAGAACCTTCCATTTCGTTAGCTTTGAGACCTTTAGATTTTGCTCTAGAAGCCATATCTTTAACTCCTGCAGAAATCTGACTATAATTCATAAAGTCTGCATTCTTCAATACAGGTACTACTAATCCGTCTGGAATAGCCACTGCCACACCAATATTGATGCTACCATGATGAATAATCTTATCTCCTGCCCAGCTACTATTGATTTGAGGGTGCTTTCTAAGAGCCATAGCTGTCGCCTTAATCACCATATCGTTAAACGATACTTTAGTGTCAGGAAGTGAGTTAATTTCTTTTCTAGCAGTGATGGCTTTATCCATATTCACCTCTACCATTAAATAGTAGTGAGGTGCTGAGAACTTACTTTCAGAAAGTCTTTTTGCAATTACATTTCTAACTTGAGAGTTAGGCGTTTCTGTAGTTTCTCTAGCAACGAAGTTCATAGCCACTTGTGCTGCAGCTGGCGTTACAGAAGCAGAACGCTGTTCTGTTGCGTTTGGCTGATAGTTTTCTATATCTTTCTTTATGATTCTTCCGTTCTCTCCAGAACCTTTTAGATTTGTAATATCTATACCTTTCTCCTCTGCCATTTTTCTAGCCAATGGAGAAATAGCTACTCTATCCGTTGAAACACTAACATTAGATGTAGAAACTTTTTCTGCTTTTGTGCTAGAAGCTACACTTGACTGTTCTTGTTTAGTTTGAGGTGTGCTAGATACTCCACCATTAGAAACAATAGCAGAAACATCTGTTCCAGCAGGTCCTATAATGGCTAATATTTTATCTACTTCAGCCGCTTCTCCTTCTCCTACGCCTTGGTATAAAAGAGTTCCGTTAAATTCTGATTCAAAATCTTGAACGGCTTTATCTGTTTCAATTTCAGCTAAAATATCTCCTTCTTTTACTGTATCTCCTACATTTTTATTCCATTTAGCTACTTTACCTTCTGTCATTGTATCAGACAGACGAGGCATATTAATTACCTCAACACCCTTAGGCACTTCTACTGATGACGTAGTTTCAGTTACCGTATTTTCCACAGAGACACTTTCTGATGAAGCTGGTTGAGGCGTACTTTGATTACCGCCCACAAGCCCTGAAATATCTTCGCCTTCTTTCCCTATAATTGCCAAAATAGTATCCACAGGAGCTGCATTTCCTTCACTTACACCTACATAAAGTAGTGTTCCGTTAACCTCTGATTCAAAATCCTGAACGGCTTTATCTGTTTCTATTTCTGCAAGAATATCTCCTTCCTTTACAGCATCTCCAACCTGCTTATGCCATTTGGAAACCTTACCTTCTGTCATTGTATCAGAAAGGCGAGGCATTGTAATTATTTCTGCCATGTTGTTTTATTTATTATGTTTTAGATTTAATTCAAAGAATAAAAAATATTCCTTAAAATAATCTGCACTTAACTTTAGTTTTCTAATTTATCTAAAAAAGGATAATCTGGTGTAGAATAGACATATTCATAAACCTTCTCAGCATCTGGGAATGGAGAGTTTTCCATAAATTCTACACACTCTTCTACAAAAGCTCTAGAGTTTTCGTCAAGTTGTTCTAGCTCTGCCTCTGTAGCCCATTTGTTATCTAAAATCCTTTGTTTTACAAGTTCAATAGGGTCTTGCTCTTTATGAATAGCTACCTCCTCCTTAGTTCTATAAGGCTCCGCATCAGACATTGAGTGCCCTCTGTAACGATAAGTTCTAGCCTCTATAAATGTAGGACCATCTCCTCTTCTTGCTCTTTCTATAGCTTCAAAAGCAGTCTCAGCAACTTTCTCAGGATCCATAGCATCTACTGGTAAACAAGGCATTTCATAACCTAAACCTAGTTTATAGATGTCTTCGTGGTTAGCAGTTCTTTTCACAGACGTTCCCATGGCATATTGATTGTTTTCACAAACAAAAACTACTGGAAGTTTCCAGTTCATTGCCATATTAAATGTTTCATGTAAAGATCCTTGACGAACAGCACCATCTCCCATAAAACAAATGTTAACTGCTTTTCTATCAAAATATTTATCAGCAAATGCAATACCTGCTCCCAAAGGAATTTGTCCACCAACAATACCATGTCCACCATAAAAACGGTGTTCTTTACTAAAAATATGCATAGAACCTCCCATACCTTGCGAAGTCCCTGTAGCTTTACCACATAGTTCTGCCATAATTCTCTTAGGGTCTACCCCCATCGCCATAGGATGTATGTGACAACGGTAAGCAGTTATCATACTATCTTTAGTTAAATCCATCGCATGAGTAAATCCTGCTGGTATCGCTTCCTGCCCATTATAAAGGTGTAAAAAACCTCTAATTTTCTGTTTTAAGTAAAGAGAACGACACTTATCTTCAAAGCGTCTCCACATAGTCATATCTTCATACCACTTAAGGTAAACTTCTTTGGAAAATTCTTTCATAGCTATTTTCAAATATATTGCAAAAGTAAGAAAAATCTCATTTAATATAATACTCTTTCAAAAAGTTTATTAAACTGAAACTATGAAACTCTCTTACTTCAATACAAAAAAAACAAAAACACTTATATTTTTCACATTAGACATAAGGGTTTTAGCTAACATTTAGCTATTTTTGTAGCAAACTATTCATCAATGATAACACCACTCACTACCGCTGAGGAGCAGCTTATGCAAGTTGTATGGGAATTACAAGGAGCTTTCCTTAAAGACATTGTGGAAGCCTACCCAGAACCCAAACCTCACCAAAACACCATTTCTACCTTCCTTAAAATATTAGTAGAAAAGGGATTCATAAGCACAGAGAAAGAAGGTCGGATTTTTTTCTACAAAATAGAAATTTCTAAACAGGAATATGAGCTTTTCTTACTCAAAAATTTTGTAGAAACTTATTATACCAATAACAGAAAACTATTGATAGAAAGACTTTTAAACGAAGAAATCATTACTACCAAAGACCTTTCTAAATTCTGTAAAAAAGAAAAAAAGAAGAAGAAAAAAAAGAAAGAAAAATAAAACCTACCTCGATGTTAGCTGTATGAAATATACCACAGAACTCAAAAACTTCTTTTCTAGTCAATATTTATATGCTGGGGTAAGGATTTCTTTAGCTATTATTATACCGTCTATTATTTTCAGTTATTTAGGTGTTTTCAAAGATTTTTTCCTATTTCCTTTAGGTACGAGCTTTATCGCCTTGGTAGATTTACCTGGCTCATTCGTTAGAAGACGAAACACTTTAATTGCAGCTATCATTGCTTTTTTAGTAGTATCTACTATCGCTAGCTTACTCAAAGATTACAGCCTACTAGTGTTTTTGGAGATTATCATTTTTGGAATGTTTTTCAATATGATAGGAGTCTATGGTGCGAGACTGGCTTCCGTTGGTGGACTTTCTTTGGTGGTATTAGCTATTTTTATTGATGGGCATCTTACTGGTAATCATATCATTAAAAGTTTATTCATCTTCACATTAGGGACGCTTTGGTACTTACTTTTATTACTATTACTATCTAAACTACAACCTTATAAACTCGCCAAACAACTCGTAGGCGAAAACTACTTAGAACTCGCTAAGTTCTTAGAGCAGAAGTCTAAGTTCTACTCTAAAGATTCAGATTTAGATCAACTGGTAACACAACTTACCACACAACAAATTTTCATTAAAAATATTCAAGAAGAAACAAGGGAACTCCTTTTCAAAACTAGAAAATTTGTTAATGAATCTACCACTGCTAGCCGACTTTTAATGATGAGTTTCATTAGTAGTATTGATTTGTACGAAAAACTCCTCACTTCCGATAATGATTATTCTAAAATAAGACAATTTTTTGGCGACGAAGAAGTATTTAACAAGATACAAAGAATGCTGTTTATACTCTCCATTGAGCTTAAAAATATTGGTATAAGTATACAAACAAGCAGCACTCCAAAACCAAAACACGCTCTTACACTAGAGTTAGAAGATTGCTTTAACATCTACTTTGATTTAAGAAACCAAAAGCTATCGGCAGAAACTTTAGACTATTTCTTACTCCTGCGACAAAGTATGATGAGACTAGCGGAACTTACTGAAAGTATCAATCAGATTTATAAAGTTTCATCACAAGATACCAAACTCGCTAAGAGTTTATCTTCAGGATTAGATTTGTCGAAGTTTCTCCCAAAGGAAAATCCTATCAATTTTAAGGTGTTTAAAAACAATCTTTCCTTAGATTCTGCACAATTTAGATACTCTATTAGAGTAACTATAGCTATGCTGATAGGCTACGCAGTTTCTAAAATAGAAGCTCTCAGCATAGGACATTCTTACTGGATTCTCATTACTATTGTAGCTATTATGCGTCCTGCGTATAGCATCACTAAAAGTAGAAACCTCCTTAGACTTTATGGCACTTTAGTAGGTGCTTTTTTAGGGACAGCGGCTATCTATTGGATTACTCACCCTGTTGCACAAGTTTCCGTATTATTTATTTCTATGGTATTCTGCTTTGCAACTTTTAGAACACGCTATTTTTGGGCAGTTCTTTTTATGACAGTTTATATCTTTTTGGCATTCAATTTTTTAAATCCAGGCAACTTTGAAACTATCTTAAAGGATAGAATTATAGATACTATCATCGCTGGGATTATTGCCCTCTTCACATCGTACTTTATCTTTCCTGTTTGGGAGCACACCCAAAATCAAACCCTTATGCTCAACGCCATCAATCATAACAAAGCCTATTTTGAAGAGATTATAAAAACACTACAACACAAAAACATCACCGATGAAAAATACCGTCTACTAAGAAAAAATGCAACCATTGCTTTAGCCAATTTATCCGATAATTTCCAAAGAATGCTGTCCGACCCTAAAAATCAACAGAAAAAGCTAGAGCATATTCATCAATTTGTTAATACCTCACATCTATTAACGGCTTATATTGCTTCTCTATCACAATACGCTAAAACCAAGAAGGATTACCCTGAAATAGATTTTGAAGCGTGGAACACAAAAATAAATGCCGAACTAAGCAAAATAAAAATTGCTCTAAATAATGAATTCTACGATAAAACATTAGACGAGCAAAGCCAACTGACACCCGAAGATTATGTACACCAACTTCTAAACAAAAGGAAAACGGAAATTTCCGAAAACGAGTTCTATAACATACGAGACTCAAAAAAGGTAACTTACCTCACCGAACTCAAAAGCATACAAGAATTACTGGAACTGATTTTTAGTACTGCAAAAAAACAAAGAAAAGTAAGTTTAGAACTAAGAAAGTATTACGCTTCTTCTACTACGGCTAAGTAATAATCTTCATCTATAACTTCCAACTTTGCTCTGTATATATCTGCACTATCGGTTGGGCTATTAAACACTTTACACTCCACTGAAGATAGGTTATTCAAAGAAAAAGACAGTACTTCGTAATGTTCTCTAAAAGACCAATATTTAGCCGAATGGATTTTATATAAGCTCTCCTTAATCGTCCATAATGCCGTCAGATAAGATTCTTCATCTTCGGAAGAAACCCAAAGTTTTTCGGAAGGATAGAGTATTTTCTCCTTTAAGCGAACTAATTTATCAGATTTCTTTTCTATATCCACGCCTATTTTTCTAGGAGATATTGCCAAAACCGCATAAGGATATGAATGACTGATTGAAATAAATGCAGACGAAGGCTCTAAATAAGGTGTTCCGTCCTCCAAATAAAGCAACTGATGGCAAGGCAATGCCGAATTGAGCATTCTCCTTACCATCAGTCGTTCGTATTGTTTTTTTAGTGATATTTTAGATTGAGTATCTATTTCCTCACTCCATACCTCTTGTTGTTCATCGTGTTTCCAAACTAAAACGGCTGTTTCTTTCGTAGAAAACTCTTTGTAAAGAGGCATGTATCAATTTTATATTTTAAAACATTATCACAATAAGATAGGTAATCCCTGCCACTATCGCACTAATTGGGATTGTAAGTATCCACGCCCAAAGCAAACTTACTGTAACCCCCCAACGCACGGCAGAAACTCTCTTTGTAAGACCAACACCGATAATAGACCCAGTAATCGTGTGGGTAGTAGATACAGGAATACCAAAATGATCAGTCAAAAATAAAGTAACCGCACCTGCTGTTTCTGCACTTACTCCTTCTAAAGGCGTTACCTTCGTGATACGAGTTCCCATTGTTTTTACTATTTTCCAACCACCACTCATAGTTCCTAACGCAATAGCCACAAACGATGCTAGCGGAACCCATACATAATCTTTTGCAAAATAGTTAAATCTATCACTAGGAAGCATTTGTGCGTATATATCCGTACCGCCTACCATATCTACATGGTAGAAAATCACCGCTGCTCCGATAATCCCCATTATCTTTTGAGCGTCATTAAGACCATGCCCTAAGCTAAACAAAGCTGAAGAAACTAACTGAAGTTGCTTAAACGCTTTTTCTGCTTTGTGAGGATTAGATTTTTTACAAACATTGATGATAATAAGTGTAATAATGATAGACACCACCATACCAATAAACGGTGCCATAAAAATGAATAAGAATATTGGTATTACCTTACTGTATTTTACTACATCTTGAGAAAACAACTGTTTAAAGGCTAGTTTCATTGTTTCGAAAGTAGACAACTCTGGTTGTGCTGATACAATCTCTTGATAATCCAAAACCAAAGCGTGCATAAGAGCGGCTCCTAAAAACCCGCCTATAAGCGTATGTGATGACGATGACGGTATCCCAAACCACCAAGTTAGAAGATTCCAAGCGATAGCCGCCATCAATCCTGAAAAAATCACTTCCAGATTGATAAAATCTTCATTCACCGTCTTGGCAATGGTGTTACCTATCTTAAACTCTCCTACAATATAGAAGGCGATAAAGAAAGCGGCAAAATTCCACACAGCAGCCCAAAGCACTGCTTGAAAAGGAGTTAAAACTTTAGTAGAAACAATAGTCGCTATAGAGTTAGCGGCATCGTGGAAGCCATTGATATAGTCAAAAATAAGCGCTAACGCAATAATGACAATGAGCAGTATAGGAAAATCCATACTTTTTTGTTTTAAGTTAAATTAAAAAACCTCTAAGCGTATTTAATGATAATATTATCTAAGATATTAGCTACATCTTCAGCCTTATCTGTTACCTCCTCTAGGTAGTTAAGCACTTGGCTTACTTTAATAACATTTATAGGGTCTCCAGACTCAAACAGCTTTATCATCGCTTGGCTATGTACATCATCAGCAATATTTTCAATGCTATTTATTTTGATAGTAGCCTCTTTAACCGCTGCAGGATTTTTAAACTCTTTAAGGTTTTCTATTGCTACTTTTATTTGTAAGCAAGATTTATGAATGAGTAATGAAAGTTCTTGGAACGCATTAGTTTCAGGGCTTTTGTATAGGAATATATACTTTGCAGAAGCATAGATATAGTCTGCTATATCATCTAAACCACTCGCTAAATAATGGATATCTTCTCTATCAAAAGGCGTAATAAAGTTTTTACCTAACTCTACATAAATTTCGTGAGTGATATCATCATTTTGATGCTCAAAATCACTCATTTTCTTTAATAAAGAGTCATCATTGATATCAAAATCTTTAATGCCTTCGTGGAATAGTCTAGACATTTCCACTAAGTTATCAGCTACTTTATCAAACAGCACAAAAAACACTTTATCTTTCGGCTGAAAAGCTTTGAATATATTACCTATTCCCATTTTGTTTTTATTTTTTCAGACGGCAAATATCTGTATAAACTCGGAACTAAAGAAATTCTAATGTTAATTTTTATTAACATTTGATAAAAATCATCATTTATACTTTTCCCCTCACTTTCTTAATACATTGTAGAGCCAATTTGTATGATTAAAACAAAAGTGATTTTCTAACTTAATCTCTTTCTCTCATAGTGAAATATCTTTATTATTAAGAAAAACCCCTCCTCAATAAATAAGAAAGGGTAAAATCCATCATATCTCAAAATACTCTATTGAATAAAATGGGTATACTTAGAATTTCGGTTAGTTTTTCTTCAATTAAGATAGTTTCCTTTAATTATCGGATAATACTTATATAGTTTTCCACTTCTAAACTATCAATCTCTTAACACGACAGATCTCAATAAAATTTCTTTTTTTGAATATTTATATTTTGACCGTATCGTTTTCAAACATTTCAAATAAAACATATATAACCTATTCTAACTATTCTCCTATCTTAAAAGCCGTTAAAGATTCTTCTCCCCATCTTCCACTAGCTAATTCATAAACATACTTTGTCTGATTAGATTTAGGATTCAAGATTACTGCCATTCCATAGAAATAAAAAGTTTTGGGTCCTGATGTTGTATTTTCTATATACATTGTATTAGATGCCCTCTGTAAAGCTAAAGGAAATACAAGCGTACCAGACCACATACTATTTGCTTTATTTTTCATAGGAACACCATAAATAGGATCTTTATCAATCCCTTCCGGCAGTATTTCGTCCCAAAAAGTACCTTTAACAACTATAGCTTCACCTTCTACTAAATTATTACTAGGAGTATAAGCCGGATTATGACTTAATAAAGGCTGAACTCCAAGGCTTGGCACTGTAGAAATAGCTAAATCTAATAATATCGCGTATTTTCCTTTAGTAGGTAAAGTTATCTTCATACCTGTGTAGATATACCTATCCCCTCCAGGGATCGCAGGTATAGTAGATCCTGGAAAGTTTTGATCATAAACACCTTTTCCAATTGCATAAGCATAACTCATCGTAGGAGTCTCCCATGAAGCATTACCATTACTATCAGAAGTAAGTATTCTTCCTGCCTGCTGTGTACCATCAGCTATTCTAACACTTCCTACAACATCTAGTTTTGCCTGTGGGCTATTCGTCCCTATTCCCACATTACCTGTCTTAGTAACAGCTAAAGCATCTCCGCCTCCGTTAGTGTAGACACGCATATCCCCAGCTGGAGTAGCCTTCATTTCTACACGATTATCCCATCCATCAGTTCCTGGTTGTAAAACAATACCTCCTCCTGCTGCATTAGTAGTAACTACTTTTAGTGGGGTCCAATTATTACCTTCCACTATAAAAGGTGTTGCCGAAGTACCCTTAACAGTAAGTGTATTATCTCCTGCTGTTACAACTCTGTTACTAGACAACGTTCCATCGGAGTTATATATATTGGTAGAGTTAGCACTTACCACATCCCCTACAGCTCTCTTTCTTAAGTTACCATTTGCATCTGCTGTTACTATTTGATCTGCTTGATCCCCCAATGGTAAATTATCTATCCTTGTAGTACCAGCCACATGTAATTTTGCAGACGGATTTATTGTTCCTATACCCGCATCTCCTGATTTTGTAATAGTCAAAGCATCTCCGCCTCCGTTAGTGTAGACACGCATATCCCCAGCTGGAGTAGCCTTCATTTCCACACGATTATCCCACCCAGCAGTTCCTGGTTGTAAAACAATACCTCCTCCTGCTGCATTAGTAGTAACTACTTTTAGTGGTGTCCAATTGTTACCCTCTACTATAAAAGGTGTTGCCGAAGTACCCTTAACAGTAAGCGTGTTATCTCCTGCTGTTACCACTCTGTTACTAGACAACGTTCCATCGGAGTTATATATATTGGTAGAGTTAGCACTTACCACATCCCCTACAGCTCTCTTTCTTAAGTTACCATTTGCATCTGCTGTTACTATTTGATCTGCCTGATCCCCCAATGGTAAATTATCTATCCTTGTAGTACCAGCCACATGTAATTTTGCAGACGGATTTATTGTTCCTATACCTGCATCTCCTGATTTTGTAATAGTCAAAGCATCTCCGCCTCCGTTAGTGTAGACATGCATATCCCCAGCTGGAGTAGCCTTCATTTCCACACGATTATCCCACCCAGCAGTTCCTGGTTGTAAAACAATACCTCCCCCTGCTGCATTAGTAGTAACTACTTTTAGTGGTGTCCAATTATTACCTTCCACTATAAAAGGTGTTGCCGAAGTACCCTTAACAGTAAGCGTGTTATCTCCTGCTGTTACAACTCTGTTACTAGACAACGTTCCATCGGAGTTATATATATTGGTTAATACACCTGGTGCCAACTTTGTAGAATTAATAGTACCATCCGCAATATCTGCACCTACTATAGTACCGTCGGCTATCTTTGCTGAAGTAACAGCATTATCTGCTATTGTTAAAACGGTGGTTCCCGTTACATCTCCTGTGTGAGCAGCATGGCTAAATGTAGTTCCATTAAGCAATAGTCCTGTTCCTGCCGTATAAGTCTTCCCTGAAAATTTTTGCCACAAGGAACCATCAAAATAATAGTACCCTACATTGGTAACATTAGCCGTTTGTCCTGTAGGGGAGGTCTCTACCTCTGTTACATAGACAATGGCTCCTTTCTGTTCAGAGGTATAGGTTTTAGCCTTTAGTTCTACTCCTTTTATACGAGGAGCAGTAATCCCGTCTAAGGAACTAATATTAGTTGGCTTGCCAACCACATCCAAGGTCACTTTTGGTTGTTCTGTATTGATGCCAACCTGACCGTAAATACTTGTAAGTCCTAAACCTGATATTAAAAAGGTATAGGCTTTTAGTTTTAATGTTTTCATAAGATTTAAGAAGTTAAAGGTTAAGGTTCTAGGTTTAAAGTTCTGGGGGTGTAGCTCAATAGCTCTGCTGATTCCTTGAATATTTGAATCTTAAACTTTGAACCCTTGAAAAAACGCTTTCTGCAAAAGCCTTTGTAGAGGGTGTTCGCAGAGACCAAAAAAAACACAGGTGTTTTTCTCCAAAAACACGCATGCGGATTTTTTTTTCACGCGTGTTTTTTACTCTATACACACTACATTTTTTCATACTTCAGCGTGACTAACATTTTTTTGAGGTCTGTACCTGGGGTAAAAAGCACTTTGGCATTTTTAATTGCCGAGGTGGTTACCTCTTCCTCCGTGGCTTTGCCCTCGCTACTGATGCTTACCCGCATGCTGCCAAGCTCGCCAAGCCTTACCACTTGCCCCTCCGATAATGAGGTCTGCATGACATCTACCAAAGCATACAGGACTGCCCTGATGTCGGCACCGCTTACGGTGGAAATTTTCTCAATGTCTTTGGTAAGTCCTGCTAAAGTTTTCTCGCTTACCGTGTTTGCAGAGGCGTAATATTTCTTTTCGCCTCCACCGGCAACTCCCGGTTGCCCTTTCTGAATGACTTTGTACTTAATTGGCATATGTTTTAAGATTTAAGATTCAATGTTTAAGATTTAAAGTTTGAGGGTTGTAGTTCAATAGCTCTGTGGATTCCTTGAATATTTGAACTTTAAACCTTGAACTAATAAGAAAACGCCTCCCCCCTCTAAACACACACAAAATGAGGAGAAAGGCTAAAACAGAGAGAATAGGATATCCCCTCTGTACGCTAAAAGCCCCTAACAAAAACAACAACAAATTAAGCTTATGAAATAATGGGGCTTTTAGCCAATATTGATGAATACTAAATTTAGAAAAGCACGGAATGCCCCCAACAAAAGTTGGTGGAACTGTATTTATAATTGATGATAAAAGTCTAAAGAAATTTCTAGATAATAGGACACATATGCAGGTAACTATCCTGTGTGTGTGTGTGTGTGTGTGTGTGTGTGTGTGTTTACACAATTATTTGGAACTACCAAATTTTTGTGCCACTTTTTTTCACTTTTTTGTATGTCGCTGATAGTGTATCGCATAAATATGAAGCAAAATTATAACCTTTTATGGAGGTGTGCAAATGTTTGAAGAAAAAAACACAACATTTTGCCTATAGCACTCCTCTCTTTTGTACTGCAAAAGACTTTATAACAATAAATTATTTATCAGAAAACACTTGCCCCAAAATAATTCCTGCCGCCATAGACACATTAAGGCTTTCCGTAGCTTTATGATTGCCAAAACGAGGAATAGTGATATTTCGTTTCATCAATCGTTCTACGCTAGGTCGCATTCCGTTGCCTTCATTTCCTAACACTAGATTGAACTTTTTGGGAAAATTAGTTTTATACAGATTTTCGCCCTCCATATCTGTACCTATATTTTCCGCAGAAGAATTTGATAAAAACTGCTCTATATCGCTATACACCACATTTACTCTGGTAAAAGAGCCCTTGGTAGCTTGTATCACTTTAGGATTGTAAACATCTACGGTATCTGTACTGCATACTATCTGTTCTATACCAAACCAATCTGCCAAACGGATAATAGTTCCCAAATTACCTGGGTCTTGAAGCCCATCTAAAACCAAGTTAATATTGCTATCTTCTGTAATTTTTGGAGTAGGCAAATAACAAACGGCTACACTATCTTTAGGTGTTTTAAGAAAACTTATCTTTTTTAACTCTTTTTCTGTAATGGGAACTAAAACATCAGCTAAAAATTCTATTCCATCGGAATTAGCAGAGTAAACAGACTCTATTTCTATATTGGTGTTTTTTAATTCTTTGATGATTTTGTTACCTTCAACCAAAAACAAATTGTATTTTTGTCTGAATTTTTTCTTATCCAAAGATTGTAAAATTTTAACTTTATGACTCGTAAGCATATCAGAAAATATTTTCAAAAGTATTATTTATTTTCCGCACTCACAATTCTACTTGCTTTTTTGTACGCTTGTAGTAGCACCAAAAAAGTACCTCACGGTGAAGCCTTACTTACGAAAAACACTATAATTTACGAAGATAAAAAGCTATTTTCCAGCGAAATATCTAATTACACACAACAAAGACCTAATAAAAAAGTCCTTTTTGTAGTTCCTCTAGGATTATGGTTATATAATGCTGCTAACCCTAAATATGACACTATTCTTACAGAATATATGACCTACCCTAACCAAATGAGAAATCAAAGTTTAAGAGATTCTCTATTTATTAAGTATGGTCACCCTGAATATGTAGGAAAATCTTTAACTAAAGACCGTTTTCTACACACCGTAGGTGAAGCTCCTAAAATTTTGGAACAAGGAAAAACCATAGCTAGTGCTAAAAATATGAGACAATTTATGCGTTATAGAGGCTATTGGGATGCTAAAGTAACTTACAAACAAGATATTGACACTGCAAAACAGAAGGCCCAAGTAACTTACAAACTTACATTTAACGAACCTACTAGAATAAAAAACTATTACTATTCTATCCCTGACAGCAATATCAGAAGTATCTATGAAAGTGAATTTGATAAAAGTAAAATAAAAACTGGCGATATTCTTGACCAAAAGAACCTAGAAGAGGAAGTCAAAAGAATTACCGAGCGTATGCGTGAGGCAGGTTATTATAGTTTCAACAAAACTAACGAGGAAATTTACTTTACGGCAGATACCCTAGAGAGTAACAAAAATGTGCCTCTCACTATGTATATACATAGAAATGACAAAGACAGTCCCTATAAAAAAGCAACTATAGGAAAAGTAGATGTATTTGTTGTAAACCATATTAGTGACACCCTAAGCACTAAACCTTATCGTTTTGATAAAATTCCCCAAGACGATAGTGTAAGAATACACAAACTTGATAAGCAATACTCTACCCGCTCCCTATGGCTACCCATCATTCTTAAAAATGGAGAAATTTACACTCAAAAGTTTTTAGACCTCACCAAAAGGAACATCAATGCTATGAACAATTTTAGCATTATAGATTACAAAGAGGGACTAAGAAAAAACAGTGATAGTATTTTAGATGTAAGATATGTTCTAAAGCCACTTTCTAAATACGAATTCAAAACAGCTTTTGATGCTCATTATTCTCAAATATTAAACTTTGGTTTTTCTCCATCTGTTGAGTTAACTTCGAGAAATGTTTTTGGTGGTGCAGAAAACCTATCCACAAGTTTCTCAGGTATCATAGGTACTACCAAAAATGCCAAAGACCCTGGTAAAATATTCAACGCCTATGAGCTCTCTGCACAGGTAGCTCTTAATGTTCCTAGGCTTTTACTCCCTTTTAAACATTACAAATTAATTCCTAAACGCTATTCTCCCACAACTTCTATTGTTTTAGGAACTTCTGTACAGAATAACATTGGTATGGACAGGATTAACTTTAATGGAAGCCTCAACTATACCGCCAATGTAAACGATGTGGTTTCTCACAGGCTTTCCCTATTCAATACACAGCTGAGTTTAACTAGAAATAAAGACAGTTATTACGACCTATTCCGTGGAGATAATGAGGTAAGGCAAAATATATTTAATCTTTACCAAGCCTTTAATCCTTCTTACGATGTTAAAGCTTACTCCTATGATGATGTTTCTAGGACAATAGTTTCTGACGGGGATTTTTTAAACTCTTTAACTACTGAAAACAGAGACATTTACAACACTTTCTTACAATCTCTACTCAATAGAGATAGACAAACGCAGAATGTACTTATTTCTTCTTTAAACTATCAATTTTTGTATAACGAGATTGGTAAAAAATATTTCAGACACCCATTCTACTTCAGTGGAAAAATGGAATTAGCCGGAAACCTCATTAGTCTGTTTGGAAAAACTAAAGACTCCAAAAGCATCTTGACCGACAATGAAAAAACAATATTCAATATTCCTTATTCTCAGTTTGTAAAATTTGATGCAGATGTCAGAAAGCACCTTAGTATCAATAAATCAACACTTGTTTTCAGACAATTTATCGGCGTAGGTATTCCTTACGGAAACTCATCTAATATGCCATTTGTAAGGTCTTATTTTAATGGTGGCTCTAATGATATCCGTGCGTGGATTGCCTTTGGAGGTCTTGGACCTGCCGATTCTCAAATAAATGAAAAGGTAAGGTCTTTTATTATGGGAAATGTAAAACTAACTTCTAATATAGAGTACAGATTTCCTATCAATAATATGTTTGAAGGGGCTTTGTTTACAGATGCAGGAAACATTTGGTCGCTTAAAGATACAGGGTTAGGAGATGCCTTTAAGTTCAATAAATTTTACAAGCAGTTAGGCGTTGGTAGTGGCTTTGGCGTAAGAATAAATGTTGCCTATGTTACCCTCAGAGTAGATTTTGCCTACAAAATGTACGACCCCAACCAACCAGAAGGAGAACGCTGGAGAATCAGCCATATAAAGCCGCTTAAACCTACACTTAACTTTGCCTTTGGTTATCCGTTCTAAAGACGATAATGATATTTAATAAAAAATCGGTTGTACAAATAATGACAACCGATTTTTTATTTATTTTTCGAAACTTATTTTGAACCTATCATTACTTTATTCTGAACCTCGATAGACTCTTCGTGAATAGCTTTAAATATTTTTTCTATAAAATCCTGACTCATACCCGTTTCATCAGCTTTTTTTCTAGCATATTCTGTAATTTCTTTCCATCTTTCAGGTTGGAAAATAGCAATATTATTTTCTTTCTTTAGAGTTCCTATTTTCTCTGATATTCTCATTCGGTTAGAAAGAAGTTCCATCAACTGAAAATCTATATCAGAAATTAAAGCTCTATGTTTTCCCATATCATCTTCGTAGCCAGAAATATCCGAAGTTCTTACCTTTAAGCGACTTATCATTTCATCTAAAACTGATGGTGTAATTTGTTGCGAAGCATCACTCCAAGCCTTATCTGGAGTGCAATGAGTTTCTATCATCGCTCCTTCGTAGCCTACATTAAGTGCTTCTTGAGTAATGTCAAACAGTCCTTCTCTATTCCCACAAATGTGTGAAGGGTCCACAAACATTGGTATATTAGGAAACTGATTTTTAAAATCTAATGCGATATGCCAGTTAGGTATATTACGGTATTGCGTTTTCTGATAAGTAGAAAATCCTCTATGAATTGCTCCTAAATTTTTAACATCTTGTGCCAAAAGCCTCTCTAAAGCTCCTACCCATAAAGCAAGGTCTGGATTAACAGGATTTTTAACCAACACAGGTTTATCTGTACCTTTGAGTGCTACCGCAATTTCTTGTACTGTAAAAGGGTTTACCGTAGAACGAGCTCCTACCCAAAGAATATCTACATCTGCCTCCAAAGCCGCATACACATGGTGAGCGTTAGCTACTTCGGTTGCCGTTTTAAAGCCAAATTCTTCTTTAACTTTTTTAAGCCAACTAAGCCCTATTACCCCTACTCCTTCAAATGAGCCTGGTTTAGTTCTTGGCTTCCAAATACCTGCACGGAAAACATCTATCTTTGCATTAGCTTCTTTAATTCCTCTAGCTGTTTCTAGCATCTGCTCCTCACTTTCTGCACTGCAAGGTCCTGCTATCACCATTGGCTGCGGATAATTTTGCAACCAATCGTTTTTTAAATCTCTTAAATTCATTGTATTTACACTTAATTAAAATCAAACTGCATCAGTTCCTGCAAGTCTTTCAATAATGGATTTACCTCCACCATTTTATTAAATAAATCTCGTTTTGTTTCCTTTTTAATGATTACTCGCTCCGCTTTTTCAAAATCAAACTTTACACGATAGTTATTAAACTTATGCTTAAAATCATTAAAAAACTGAGGACTAACCTTTTCAAACTCTACCCTAGCCGATTCAGATGTATATCTAATACAAACTCTATTTTCTTCTGCTTTTTCTATGGTAAAATTTTGTACGGCATTAAAGGTTACCATATCCTCACGAGCTAATTTTTTCAAAAAATGTTTCCATTCTTTTTGTAAATCGGTCTCACTAAAATGTCCATCGGGAAGCTCCTCTTCTTTTATTTCCTCTTCTACCTGTAACTCTTCTGTTTTGTTTATAGCCTCTTTAATGCTAAATGAAGACTTTACAGACTCCTTCAAAATAGGTTCTTTAGCCTTTTTGATTTCTATTTCTGGTGTTTCGGAAATGAGTTTAGAGTTTTCTGTATGAACCGTGGACGCCTTTTCACTAGTTTTCTGAACTGCCCCTTCTTTAACAAGAGGTGCTAAAATCAGAAACTTTTTTTTTTAGTTCCTTCTGTCCCGTGGGTGAGGCTAGCCAGTTGCATTAGGGCTATCTCCACCGTAAGACGAGGATTTTTGGAACTCTTATAATTGATGTCTGCATAGTTGCAAATTTCTATCGCATCTACCAACTGCTGAGCTGTCCATTTTTTGCTTTGTTCTGCATATTTGGCTTTAGTTTTCTCGCCTACCTCTATCAAGTTTAAAGTAGATGAATTTTGAGCCATCATTAAATCTCGGTAGTGATTCCCCAATCCTGCAATGAAAATATGAGGGTCAAAACCCTTTTTCACAATTTCGTTGAACGCTACCAAAACATTAGGAATATCATTAGCGTGGATTAAATCTACTATTTTGATGTATTGGTCATAGTCCAAAATATTAAGTACCTCCGCTGCTTTTGCAAGGGTAATATTCTTTTGGGTAAATGTTACCAATCTATCAAAAATAGACAAAGCATCTCTAAGAGCTCCATCTGCCTTTTGAGCGATAAGGAAAAGTGCATCGTCTTCGTAGCTAATACCTTCTTTATCTGCTATTTTCCTAAGATGTCCTTGTATGTCCTCTATGGTAATTCTCTTGAAATCATAAATTTGACATCTAGACAAAATGGTAGGGATAATCTTATGTTTCTCCGTAGTTGCTAAAATAAAAATAGCGTGTGCAGGTGGCTCTTCTAAAGTTTTAAGAAATGCATTAAATGCCTGTGAAGACAACATATGCACCTCATCTATAATATACACCTTATATTTACCCACCTGTGGTGCATAACGCACTTGGTCGGTAAGCTCTCGTATATCATCTACAGAGTTGTTAGACGCGGCATCTAGTTCAAAGATATTATAAGAAAAGCCATCTTCGCTCGTAGCGCCATCTTTTTCGTTAATCTTCCTTGCTAAAATCCTTGCGCAAGTTGTTTTACCTACACCACGAGGTCCACAGAATAACAATGCTTGAGCCAACTGGTTTTCGGCAATGGCGTGCTCCAAAGTATCTGTGATATGCGACTGCCCCACAACAGTGTCAAACTCTTGTGGACGATATTTTCTCGCAGATACTATGAAATTTTCCATTGGTCAAAAATAAGTAAAAATGAATTTATAAAACAAATATTTACTCGTTTATTTAAAAATAGAAAAAGAACCTCCACCGAATATTATTCAGTTTTTAGGTTCTTCTTCCTTAGTTTTTACTATAAGTCTTAAAAATTATTCTCCGTAGTTTGTTTGATAATCTTTAAGAGATGCCTCTACTACTTTTTTAGCGTGTTCTGCTCCGTAAGTTTCATCTATTCTGCAAGATGCTTCCTCGTAAGGTAGATTTTTATATGTCAAAAAGTAGTGTTTTAGTCTTTTAATCTCCGCCTCTGGAAGTTCAGATATATCTCTGATGTGCCCATAAGACTGGTCGCCCACCATTACTGCTATGATTTTATCGTCAGCTTCACCTTTGTCTATCATCTTAAACCCACCGATTGGAATAGCGTCCATCAATAAATTACCTGACTGAATATGGTGTGAACTCAACACGCAAATATCAAGTGGGTCGTGGTCTCCCATAGTAACATCTTTAGCACCGCTTTCTACTGCCAATTTCTTTACTTCCTCATCGCAATAAGTTCTTGGGATAAAACCATACAAAGCTGGAATAATATTAGAAAACTTCTGTGGTCTATCTACTTTTAAATAACCACTTTCTTTATCCACTTCGTATTTAATAGTATCCGAAGGTACAATCTCCACATATACTGTTACCACTTCTGGTGCTTTTTCTCCCGCAGAAATACCGTGCCACGGGTGTGCTTTAAAACTTGGAATCATTTGATTATATTTAATTTTATTTTGCTTTTAACATTTCTTTTCTCAACTCGTCTAGGCAAAGACCAATGTAATCCTCACCGTTGATATAGCTCATCAGAAAAACGGTTTTAAACTCTTCTAAACTAGCCTCATTAAGCCCTTGATAAGTATCTTTGAGCAGCTTAATTATACTATTTTTAGCATCGGCTATATTCTCCCAAATCACTTTATCTATATAGATTTGTTGAGAGATGTTGTATTCAAACTCTTGATTGATGTTTTTCTCTGTTAAATACAAAAACTCGTGGGTAGCTAAGTTTTTATCAAAATTTTGGATAAGATAAGCGGGTTTTATACGCTCCAAAAAAATCGTCATTCTCTCGTGAGCCTGTGTATTTATTTCTTTTCCTTTTTTTAAAGTTAAAAGTTCCAATTCCTTTGCTTTTGCTTTCATATAGTAATGAAGCCCCTGTCTAATAAAAACTAAAAAGGGAAACGCCAACACCAAAGCAAATGCATACGGCAAAAATTCTTTATAACTCATTTTTCAGAAAAAATAAGGGCAAAGTTAGTGATTTAAACTGATTTTAAAAACAGTCTTTCTAACGCAACCCTATAAATTGTAAAAGAAGTTGTTTTTTGGATTGATGATAGACTGGATATTTCTCTAAAACCGCTCCAAACCGCTGATTAAACTGCTCCACAGAAGGAATATTACTCCCAAAAAAATTAAACTGATGAGTTTCAATAAATTGTTTGATGATTTCGTCTAAAACTACCGAAGGAGCATTAGTCTTTTTACCCTTATTATTTATAAAACAGAGCAAAGCCTTCTCTCCACCCAAATTAGAAATTACCGCTACGGAAAGCAAAGCCCCTTGCAAATCTCTCGCTGCAAAAATTTCTAGTAGATTTTTTTGCTCTAAATATTCTAAGTGTTTGAAATACTTTTCTTTCAATCTGTCCGATGATAACCACTCTACAAACTGAAAAAAGAAAGGTTTTATTTCGGATAAATTTCCTAGTGAGGAAGTTTTAATTTCATTGTTTTTTGGAGATTTAAGATTCCTCTTTCGGCTGGTGGAATAGTTACTAAACACTTCTGAGTAAGAGGATTTATGAAGTCTATAGTTCTTCCTCCATAGCTCTGAATTTAATTTATTTTTAGCATTAAATGCATAATAAACTACCTTATAATTATTTTTCAAAAAACTAAAAAACAACTCGTTAATCTCCAAATTGTCTTTTTTTGAAAAAACACCCAACTGCTGTAAAAACGGAGGAAATAACACTAATTTAACCCCAAACTTTTTGATAATTGGTATAGGCATTACCGCTTCATAATCTCCTAAGACTACAACCTCCCAAGTTCCTTCATTTAAAGCATTAAGGTAAATCGCTTCAGCTTGAAAATGATACTGCTCAGAAACTCTTAAACATTGAGTGTATTTTTCAATATCAATCTGATGATTTTTCAGCAACCTCATCTTATAACACGCCTTCATCTGTGAAACTAAAGTATTTATTTTTAGCAATAATGATATGGTCTAGCAATCTAATATCCAACAAAAATCCCGCTTCTTTTATTTTCTTGGTAATTTCCAAATCTTGCTCACTAGGTGAAATGCTTCCCGATGGGTGATTATGCACCACTATAATCGCCGTAGCGTAATGCTCTAACGCCATTTTGAACATCAATCTTACATCTACCACCGTACCCGATATTCCACCTTTAGACAAAGGTTTTTTCTGTAAAACTTTATTACTTTGATTAAGAAATATCACCCAAAATTCCTCATTGTGTAAATCGCTTAAAAGCGGTGCCATCATTTCAAATATGTCCGCACTTTTCGTAATCTGTAGTCTTTTGGGTTGCTCCTGCATCGCTCGCCGTCTACCTATTTCGAGAGCCGTTGCAATACTAATGGCCTTAGCTTCTCCTACACCTCTAAACTTCATTAAATCTGCAACGCTTACCTCGCTCAACGCATTCCAATTATGCCCATAAGTTTGCAAAATTCTTCTCGCCAAATCTACCGCCGACTCTTCCCTATTGCCACTTCCCATAATAATCGCTAACAGTTCTGCATCAGATAAAGCATCTCTACCTTTAGTTAAGAATTTCTCTCTGGGGCGGTCGTCTTCCGATAGGTTTTTTATGGACATGATGACTTGATATTTAATTTAATAATAAGAATAAAGCAAAATAGGTTTTTCCGAAGTATCTATATAATTTTCTAATCGATTAAAAAACAAATGAGAAACCATAGGACAACCTAAACTCAACGAAATTTCCCCATTTATTTCTTGATTCGGAATACTATGATAACTATGTAAAACAATAGCTCTACGAAGGGCATTACTATTGGATTTATCTAACCCTACCAGCCTATAAGATTTGCCAAACTGCCCTCTATAACTATTGCCTATTTTAAATTTACCCAAAGAAGACTGATATGAGTTTTCTGTATTAGAAAATACAAGAGTATTATCTGCTTTATTTACCGAACCTGAGCCGTGAGCCACCAAGCCCCTATCTACGATTTTATCCGCTTTAAAACTATAAACAAAGAAGCGATACTTTCCTGATGGAATTTTATAATCTATCAGCATCACAATATCCTGATTATAATTTTTATTTTGGATATATTCCTTTGCAACTAGAGCTTTCTCTTTAATTCTTTTTTGCTGAAAAGAATCATCTAGAACCGTTAATTTCGCTGATTCTAGCGGAACATTCTCTTTATCACAAGAATGCCAAATACTTAAAAACAAAAAGAGACAAAGCGTTCTCATACTCTATTATAGTATCAACCCATCTTTCATAACAAGTTTTCTATCCGTACTATCGGCAAGTGTGTTGTTATGCGTTACAATGATGAAGGTCTGCTGATATTTATCTCTAAGATCAAAAAACAGTTGATGCAATGCATCAGCATTTTTAGAGTCTAAATTCCCTGTAGGCTCATCAGCAAAAATAACTTTAGGACTGCCTATCAACGCTCTAATCACAGCTACTCTTTGGGCTTCTCCCCCAGAAAGTTGTTTAGGCTTGTGATTAATTCTCTCTGCTATTTTGAGTTCTTCAAATAATGCGTGTGCCTTTTCTATATAATCTTTTTCAGGCTTTCCTGAGATTTTTATAGGCAACAGAACATTCTCCAAGGCGGTAAACTCTGGCAATAACTGGTGGCTTTGGAACACAAAACCTATATTTTCGTTTCTAAATTTAGACAAATTCTTGTCGTTCATCGTGAGAAAAGAATGCCCAGCAATGCTTATTTCTGTACCATATATACCCACATCAGACGGCATATCCAGCGTTCCCAAAATATGTAATAGTGTAGATTTCCCTGCACCAGACTCTCCCACTATAGAGACCACTTCTGCAGGTTTTATCTCAATATCTACCCCTTTTAGTACCTCTAAATCACCGTAGTATTTATGTATCTTTTTTGCCTTTATCATAGCCCCAAATTTACATAATATTTAGCAACTTACAAGGCTTCATAATGCTACTTATCAATACCCAATATTATATTGTATATTTGCCCTACTTGTAAAATCTATAAACAAATATTATGATTTTAGCTAGATATTGTGCCATTATTTTAGGATTTTTAGCGTTGGGAGAATTAGTAGTTTTCCTTACTGGAATTAAGTTTCCCTCAAGTCTTATCGGTATGTTTCTACTGACTTTTGCTCTTCATAAAAAATGGATAAAACTAGAATGGGTCAAAGGTATTTCGGATTTTCTTTTAGGTAACCTAGGGCTATTCTTTATCCCTGTATGTGTGGCAATAATGCTCTATTTTGATTTGTTATGGGATAATATTATTCCTATTATGGTATCCATTGTTATCAGTAGTGCTTTGGTAATTTTAGTAACAGGTAAGGTTTATCAATTCATTCGTAAAAAATTGAAATAAGCATGATGGTTTTTCTAGAGAATCCAATCTGGTTGTTAGGGCTTACTTTTGTGATATACTACGGTACCATTATGCTCAACCGAAAAATACAATCGCCTTTTCTCAATCCAGTACTTATTGCTTCCGCTGTTATTATTGGTTATCTAATGGTATTTAATATCCCTTACAATACCTATGCTGTGGCAGGTAACTATATAGATTTTTGGCTTAAACCTTCTGTAGTCGCTCTTGCAGTGCCACTATATTTACAACTAGAAAGAATTAAGAAACAACTCCTCCCTATCCTTATCTCGCATTTGTTTGGAAGCGTAGTGGGAGTGATTAGTGTTTGTTCTATAGCTAAATTACTCGGAGCCAATAGAGAAGTAGTAATTTCACTAGCCCCGAAATCTATTACCACACCACTTGCCATAGAAGTTTCTAACACCGTAGGAGGTATTGTTCCGCTTACGGTTTCTGCCGTTATTATTACAGGACTGGTGGGCGGAATTATAGGATTGCAAATTCTAAAGTACACCAAAATCAATAGCCCAATGGGTCAAAGTATTTCGCTAGGAGCCTCTTCGCACGGATTAGGTGTAATGATGGCAATAGAAATGAGCGAAAAACACGCTGGTTTTGCAAGTGTAGGGCTAATACTTAATGGGATTTTCACTACATTATTAGCTCCTATTATTGTAAATTGGCTATTCTAAAATAAATTATTATTGATGAAAACTCACTCTATCAACTGCAGGGGAAGACTTGTAGATTTTTCTACTCCCAAAATTATGGGAATCCTTAACCTTACCCCAGATTCTTTTTCTGATGGCGGAAAATTCAATACAGAAACTTCTGCTTTAATTCAAACTGAAAAAATGCTTAAAGAAGGGGCTTCGTTTATTGATTTAGGAGCTCAATCTACACGCCCTAATGCCCAACTAATTTCGGCACAAGAGGAAATTAAACGCATAGGAAATCTCATCAGTCTTATAAAAAAAGAATTCCCCGAGGCACTTATTTCTTTAGACACCTTTTATAGTGAGGTGATGCGTTTTGGTTACGAGGAAGGTATAGACCTCATCAATGATATTTCTGGTGGACAGTTTGACCCCAAAGTATGGGAGACCGTAGCTCAACTAAAACTCCCTTATGTACTGATGCACATCAACCCAGAATATCAAACTATGCACGAAAAAATTGACTACGATGATATTACTAAAAGCATCAATTTCTATTTTTCCGAAAAAATAAATCAGTTGAAATCTTTGGGTGTTCACGATGTGATATTAGACCCTGGATTTGGGTTCGGCAAAACCATAGAAGACCAAATGACAATGATAGACGAGGTAGAACACATCGGATTTGGAAAATATCCCCTACTGATTGGCATTTCTAGAAAATCGTTTATCTATAAACCTTTGGGGAAATCGCCTTTGGAAATAGACGAAGAAACGCAACAACTGCATCTAAAAGTGCTCCAACAAGGGGCTAGTATTCTGCGCGTACACGATGTTGCTTCAACTAAAAGAACACTAGACCAATACTTATCATAAACACAAAAGAGAGGAAAAACCCTCTCTTTTTTATTTTTTAATATAGCTTAAGATAGCTTCTATCGTCTGCTCTTTATCTAAGTTGGTATTGTCTATACAAATAGCATCTTTTGTTTGGATTAAAGGAGCCACCGCCCTCTCCGAGTCTTTTTTATCTCGTTCGATAAGGTTAGTTCTCACTTCGTCCATTGTAGTTTCTGTACCAGAAGCCTTTAGCTCTAGAAATCTTCGTTTAGTTCTTTCTTCAACACTCGCCGTGAGGAAAAATTTATAATCAGCATTCGGAAGCACCACACTGCCTATATCCCTACCGTCCATTACCACGCCTCCATTAGCCGCAATATCCCTTTGAGTTTGTAACAGAAAGTTTCTCACTTCGGGCATTTTAGCAACATCACTTACTTTTTGATTTACCTCCATAGAACGGATTTTCTCTGCCACATTCTCCCCATTAAGGAAAAGAGATAACTGATGCTGTTCTTCTTTAAATTCTAAATGAATATTAGGCAGTTGCTCCACCAAAGCAACAGAATCAAACCCATCAGTAGAAGGGCAGTTCTGAAGGGCAAAATAAGTAATGGCTCTATACAAAGCCCCTGTATCTAAATGGATAATCCCCAATCTTTTAGCTATTTCCTTAGAAATAGAACTTTTCCCTGTGGAAGAATAGCCATCTATAGCGATTACGGGTAATTTTGTCATCATAGTTGTTTTTAATTTTTATTATCTTCTGTAGCCACTTAACTCTACTAAATCCAACGAAACGCCCAATAAATTAAAGTTAGACGCATTGTGATAGCGACTGTGGGTATAATCAAAACGGAAGTAAGACACCTTTAAACCAAATCCGAAAGATAATCCTGTGAAACTCCTTTGTTCCTCTATACTTAATTCATTCCCTCGTTTCACATTATATCCCAAACGAAGGTTAAAACTTTGTTCAGGAAACAGCTCCGCTCCAAACGAAAAGTGGTCAAACAATTTCCTCGTCCATTTAGTTTCTTGTCCGTTTCTGTTATAATCTTGAGAAACATTCCATTTTTGGAGATTTTGTGCGGTAATGGTAAATGCTAAAGGAAATTCGTCTAGTTGTTTGGTATAGCCTAAATCTATCCTCAATGGTAACTTTTCCCTAACACCATTATAAGTCTTGAATTGATAGCCAAAATTTCTTATGACTAGACCTACTGTTTCTTTAGATTTATCATTATGATAAGCCACCCCTAGACTCCCAACTACCGCCATAGAATTATAATTGTCTATTTTGGAAGTTACCAAATTAAGGTTAGAGCCTATCGTCCATTTATCTTCAAACTGATAAGCATAACCCAAACCTAAAGAGGCATCCATCGCAGAAAAATCGCCATTGATATTCCCAAACTCATCTGTTCTAGGCATATTACCATAATCCAAATACCTTACATTGGCAGAAACTAAATGTCCATACTCCAAGTCTTTAGCATAACTCACTGTACCATAATGAGACCCTGCCAAATAACTAGCGTAGTTTACGGACAGTCTAGAATCCATCTCCACATTAAGCAACGCTGGATTAACCGCCGCTAAGTTTTGATCGTAATCTCTTACCGAAACCACCTCTCCTAAAACGGCTTGTCTTGCAGAAAAAGGCATATTGAGGAAGTTATAAACCGTAGTACCGTCTTGAGCCGATACCAACGCACCTATAACTAATCCTAAAAATAAAAATACCTTTTTCAAAATATTAAATCATTATTTGAATGCTATTTTCTTAGCCTTCGCCAACATAGGAATTGCGATAAGCCCCATTACTAGCATAATTACCAGCTGCATTGTATGAGATATAAACGCATAAGATAAACCTACCTCACCACCTTTTTCTGGCGACGACCCAAACGATAGAAACAATGCCATAAATCCCATCTTAAGTGCGAAATGGAAAGCTCCTATCCCACCACTTGCGGGAACCATCATTCCTAATGTTCCTACCACAATAATAAAGAAACCATCTGCTATACCTAAGTTAGAAGTTTCAGGCAAAGCAAAACAAACCAAATACGCCGCTAGATAGTAGCACACCCAAATCCCCAAAGATAAAAGGATAAACTTCAACCTTTGTCTGATTTGAAAAATGGTCTTTAACCCATCTATAATTCCTTTAATAAAACTGATTACTTTCTGATATATTGTAGTCTGCTGTATTTTTTTTCTAAAAAGAATTAAAGCCAACGCACCCAACATCAATAAAACTAAAGAAATAATCATACTATATGAGTTCCCTTCTTGTAGTGATTGCTGTTCTTGTTTTTGTTCCGACGCCATTTTGTAGAAAGAAAGTATAGCATCGTATTTAAACAATAGAGTCAATGCTAAAAAAAGCCCCATACACACTAAATCTACTACTCTCTCTAAAATAATCGTTCCAAACGATTTATCTACAGGCACTTTTTCAACACCATAGAGGGCTGTTGCTCTTGCTACTTCACCACTTCTAGGAATGGTAAGGTTCATTAAATAACCAAAGGATAAAGTCCAAAGTGCATTGGCATTAGAAATAGTGTATCCCATAGGTTCTAGCAGTAAATTCCAGCGTACCGCTCTTACCCAATACGCCAGCACTCCAAAAAAAGCGGCTACCGCTACCCAAAAATAATTTGCTTTGGCAAGAGATTGCTTAATACTTTCTAAATCTAACCCTTTTACAGCCAACCACATAAACAATCCTGCAAAACCAATAGATACAACTATGGTAAGTAGTGTCTTAAGCGGATTATGATTACTTTTAGCCGTCATCTAAGTAAGTAGGTTAGTTTCTTCGTTAGGGAAAACGATTTTAGGTTGAAAATTCTGTGCTTCTTCTGGAGTCATCTGTGCATAAGAAATAATGATGATGATATCTCCTTTCTGCACCTTTCTCGCCGCAGGACCGTTGAGGCAAACCTCTCCAGACTTTCTCTTACCTTTAATCACATAGGTATCAAAACGCTCCCCATTGTTCACATTTACGATATAAACCCTTTCGCCCACTACAATACCTGCTGCTTCTATAAGCTCCTCATCTATTGTAATACTACCCATATAGTTAAGGTCAGACTCTGTCACCTTTACTCTATGAATCTTTGATTTAAATACTTCTATTAACATGTTGCAAATTTAAACCAAATTATCAAAACAGTCTCTATTTTTAGATGTGGTATTTTTTTGTATTATTCAATTTAACAACAATTAAATTAAATATAATTAAACAACTATAAAACAACCACTTAAAAATAAAATACAGCTTATAAAGCCTATATAAAACAAAAAATGAGTTTAAAAAATTTGGAAGAAAAAAGGTAGATTTTATCAATTTAAAATTATTTTTTGATAAAAAATTTGTAAACTTCAAAAAAACTTTTATATTTGCTATCAATAAGAACTTAACTTTTAATTATAACATTATGAACAAGTCTGAATTAATCGACGTAATGGCAAAAGATGCCGAAATCACAAAAGTAGCAGCTAAGAAAGCTCTAGAATCTTTCGTTAACGCTGTAACTGAAACTCTTAAGAAAAAAGACGGTAAAGTTTCTTTAGTTGGTTTTGGAACTTTCTCTGTAGCTGAAAGAGCTGCTAGACAAGGTATCAACCCTGCAACTAAGAAAGCTATTAAAATCCCTGCTAAAAAAGTAGCTAAATTTAAAGCTGGTTCTGAGCTTGCTGATGCTGTAGCAGGTGCTAAGAAAAAATAATTTATTTCATCAAAGAAATAATAAGTCGCTTTTGTTTTACAGAAGCGACTTTTTAATTAAGTATAATAAATTACTAATAAAATAATTTTACTAAATGCTTAAAGACACTATAATAGAAAATACTATAATAGACGAATATGTAAATAGAAAAATTTTATTTTACAAAGATTTAAAAAAAAATTACAAGGAAAACATAAAGATTCATAATTCTTTGATCATAAATAAGGACTTTATAAAAGCTCTCGAAGAGGAATTTTCAGATTTTTTAAAACTGAGAGAGAATTCGAAAAAAATTCCACGCAAAGAAAATGAAACTTTTAAAACTAATCTAATTAAAAGATTTGACAGAATAAAAGAAATAAAAGAAAATAGTAACAAACCAACTATTTATTGGTTTGAAATAATTAATAAATCAAATTTATCAAACGAAAAAATTCAAAAAAAATTTAAAAGTTCAAAAAAAGCTAATTCTGGCTGGTGGACAGTAGTCAACAAAGGTGCAGACATAGAGACAAAAATTTTGTATCTAGGCAAAGTAGAAAAAAATCTTTTTGGAAGGTTTTTACAGCACTTAGGTATTGGTCACAAAAAAACATCATCTTTGAAACTACGAAAATGGTTCGCTCAATTTGAAGATATTGATTTAGAATTTAAGTATGTTCAATTTGATAATGATGTTTTACCTTATTTAGAAGACTTGGAAAATATTTACTGGCGTTATTGTAAGCCATTATTGGGACAAGAACCAAAAATAAAATAAACTCTATATAATCCTTCTCAAAGCTTAATGAAAAGGATTTTTAAGGCATTATATAAATCTAGTTTCTATTCTTCCATAGCCATCAAAGCAAAAGACGCTAACCAGTGGTCGCCACCGTAATCACTTTCAAAAATCAGAGGCAGTCCGTTAGATAACAATTCTTTAGAAGCGACTTTAAATTTCTCTTTTAGAGGGTGGTTCTTCGGAAGTACTTTAGAAATACGCTTCATACACCATGATTTAGAAAACGAAAGCCCTACTAAATGTACTATTTGATAATCTTTCATATCACTAATGATAGGAGCTTTTATAATGTTTTCTACTCCTCTTTTATCAAAAAACTGATTAAGCCATTTTACATACTCTTTCTGTGGCAATACTCTAGACATTAAGTCCGCAGTTTCTAGGCTTGGAGAAAAGAAATCTGCCCCATCTGGCTCCAAATGAGCAGGAATTAAACTATCTTTCAAAAATAATTGCTTGGACTTTTGTATCAATTCTTGTTCAAAAACGCTATTATTTGTTGCTCTAGCCCAATCAATGGCAAAACCGAGAGCAAATGCTGTATTAGGGTGCGTCCCCACTCTATTAGGATAAGTTTGTTTGGGCAAGTAGTCTCTCCAAAGAGATACTATTTTTCGTGTTAAGGGTTGTAGTTTTTCGTGCCATTGTTTCCCTAGAGGGTTATCCCATGTAACCAGCTCTTCATCTAACTTCAGCAACCACGCCCAACCGTAAGTCCTCTCAAACACGTTAGCACCTTTATATTTGTCAAAATAACGAGCTTCTGCTTCTATTTTTTCCAAATCGAAAGACTCATCTAATAATTTTACAATTTCTTGATAATTAGAAATATTAGGTCTTGTTTTAATAAGCCTCACTAACATCCAATGCCCGTGAACACTACTATGCCAATCGAAACAACCGTAAAAGACTGGGTGCAACTGGCTAGGCGTTAAAGTAGCATCTTTTTCCTCGTTTATCATATGTCCTGTCTTATTAGGATACTCACAACGGATACAATGCAACGGTAAATTAGATAACTTAACTAATATTTCGTCCGAGTTTTTTTTAGTTTCCTGTGCTGACACATTTCCAAAAAGACCGAAAGCTAGTGCCAAAGAAAACAATTTATATTTCATAAAATCGATTTTAATTATACTTAACAATGCCAAATCTACACTATTTTGATTAGATTCTCAAAATTTTTAAGGTGCTAATCTAACTATTTGCCAATCAAAATCATCTGTTAATTTATAGACTATTCTATCGTGTAACCTGTTGGGTCTTCCTTGCCAAAACTCTATTTCGTAAGGCTTTGCCAAGTAGCCCCCCCAGTTTTCAGGTCTTGGAATTTCCTTTCCTTCCAGTTCTTTTTCTAGTAATTGAAGTTTATTTTCTAGAAAATTTCTATCAGGTATCACTTGACTTTGTGGTGATACTACCGCTCCCAACTGGCTTCCTCTAGGACGAGAGTGAAAGTAACCATCACTTAAATTTTCCGCCAAGCGTTCTATATTAGCTTTAATTATAATCTGACGCTCTAACGGTGGATAAAAGAAATGTAAACACGCCTTATGATACTCTTCTATAGCTTGCCCTTTTTGGCTATCATAGTTGGTATAAAAAATAAAACCTTCCCAAGTGTATGCCTTTAGCAGTACCATTCTTGTTCTAGGGCAACCGTCTTTATCTATGGTAGAAATACTCATAGCATTAGCCTCAGCAATGGCAGGGTGTTCCTCAGCATCAGAAAACCAATCTCTAAACTGCTCTATTGGGTTAGGTTTCACTTGCTCTTCTAACAAAGCACCTTTATCATAAACTTTTCTTTTATCGTGTAGATTTTCCATAAATTTTATTTACTTTTGGGTTATGAATCGGTCTTACAAAGGTAAAATTTTAATTTCTACTCCTGATGTTTCTGGGGATATATTTTCTCGTTCGGTCGTTTTAATCATCAATCACGACGAGGAAGGAGCATTTGGACTTATTCTCAACAAGAAAAACCCTGTGTTAAGTCATCATTTTCAAAAATCCTTATCACCAGACTTAGAAGTTTATTCAGGTGGTCCTGTAGGTACTACTCAAATGTTTTTCATTATTAAAGGAAATGAACCTGCCTTAGACGCCGAAAAGATTACAGAAGGTTACACCTTTACAGAAAATGCCTCTAAAGTCATCGGTGCAATCATGATGGGAACCATCGCCCCTGAGGATATAAAAATATTCTATGGTTATTCTGGCTGGGGAGCTATGCAATTGGACACAGAAATAGAGAATAAATATTGGATTCCTGTAGAAAACTATGAGATAGATTTAACTGCAAGTTTCAGCCACACTCTTTGGAAGAATATTATGGAGAACTTGGGTGGGCTTCATCTAATTTGGGCAAATACGCCCGAAGATGTTTCTATGAATTAATCGCTTGGTATATTCTCATTTCAACTAGAACATCTGGACATCAGCGGATTTTTTGTAACTTTGGAAAAATAAAAAAGATATATCAATTATGAGTTTATCACAAATAGAACCACAAATAATTTGGAAAAATTTCTCTGCTCTTAATGCAGTCCCTAGACCTTCTAAAAAGGAGGAAAGGGTTATAAATTTCATCAAAAATTTTGGAGAAAACTTAGGCTTAGAAACCTCTGTGGACAAAACAGGTAATGTTATTATTAGAAAACCTGCCACACAAGGTATGGAGAACAAACAACCTATTGTACTCCAATCTCACCTAGATATGGTTTGCCAAAAAAACAATGATGTTAATTTCGATTTTGACAACCAAGGGATTGAAATGTATGTAGATGGCGATTGGGTAAGAGCCAAAGGAACCACTCTAGGAGCAGATAATGGTCTAGGCGTTGCTGCAATGATGAGTATCCTCGAAAGTACAGATATTGCTCACCCTGCATTAGAGGCCCTATTTACAATAGATGAAGAGACAGGTATGACTGGAGCGTTTGGACTAGAGCCTAACACTCTAAACGGAGAGATTCTCCTCAACCTAGATACAGAAGAAGACGATGAGATTGACATAGGCTGTGCTGGAGGAATAGATGTTACCGCCACTCAAAAATACAATACTCAAAAAGTAACAGAAAATGGCTTCAGAATTACTGTAAAAGGTCTTAAAGGCGGACATTCTGGAATGGATATACACAAAGGTTTAGGTAACGCTAACAAGATTTTGGCAAGGTTCTTAATGTTAGCCGTTACTCACGAGCCTAGATTAGTAAGTATAGACGCAGGTAGCCTTAGAAATGCTATCCCTAGAGAAGGTAGCGTGTCTGTTTTAGTTTCTAATAAAGAAGCATTCTCTATCGAATTTGAAGCTTTAAAGTCTGAAATATTAGAGGAATTTGCCACACTAGAAAAAGACTTAAACATCAGTATAGAATCTTGTGATATAGAAGGTAACGCTCTAAGCGTAGAGGATAGTTCTAAAATTATTTTAGCCCTTAATGCTGCTCACAATGGCGTTTACCGCATGTCTCCAGATGTAGAAGACTTGGTGGAGGCTTCTAATAATATCGCTAGAGTGGAACTTAAAGATGGGGCTTTACAAATACTCAATCTTTCTCGTTCATCTGTGGAATCTAGCAAATTAGCAGTAGCTAACCAACTCCGAGCAAGTTTTGAACTGGCAGGAATGGAAGTAAAATTCAGTGGTTCATATCCTGGGTGGAAGCCAAAGCCAGGAGCTGAAATCATTAAAGTAATGGAAGAAATCTACCAGAGAGAATTTAATTCTAAACCTAATGTAGTGGCTTGCCACGCTGGTCTAGAGTGCGGAATTATTGGTGCTAATTACCCTAAAATGGAAATGGTAAGTTTTGGACCAACTATCAAAGGGGCTCACTCTCCTGATGAAAGAGCAAGTATTTCTTCAACACAGAAGTTTTGGAAGTTCCTGAAAGAAATTTTAGCCAATATCCCAGAAAAGAAATAATCAAACTAAAAAAGCTCTCGATGATTTGAGGGCTTTTTTAAACTTTTCACTTAATCATAAGACCACTAAAGTCTTTAAATAATGAACACAAAAAAAGAAATTGTTGCTTTTTATAATGTGGAGAATTTTTTTCCGCCACACACGCCATATTTGCCTCACTGGGATAATTACAAATACCACAATAAACTCCATAAAACAGCACACATTTTTGAACTTATAAAGCAATATCATAATGCCCTACCGATGTTAGTGGGACTAGCCGAAATAGGAAATAAAACAGTGCTAGAAGACTTATTAGCTAAACCTGTTTTTGGAGGAAACTATCACTATCTACACTACGAATCTCCTGATGAAAGAGGCATAGATGTCGCTCTTCTTTATGACAAGAACAAAATCACAGTGAAACACTCTGACCCCATCAGGTTTAAGTTTGAAATGAAAAACGAACAAGGAGAACTTTACGAAGATACCACTAGAGATGTACTACATTCTGTATTAGAATATAACGGAGAAACATTCCATTGTTTTGTGATGCATCTACCTTCCAAAAGAGAGCAAGACATCAACCTCCCTAAACGAAATGAAATTTTAGAAAACATCAACGCTTTGATAGAAAACATTATCATCAAAGATAAAGAAGCTGTACTCGTATTGGGAGATTTTAACGAAAACCCTAACGAAGACAATCTCATTCAATTTACTTACCACGAAGGAATTTTAGAGCTATTACACAATCCGTTTTCGGCATTGTATTATTTAGGGGACTACTCTACTTATCACAAAAAAGAAGGATTGTTGTTTGACCAAATTATGTTTTCAAGAGATTTTTTTCAAACTTCCTTCGGGCTAACCTATAAAAAAGCGGAAGTATTTAATCCAACCGAGATAAAAAACTGGGATAAAATGAAAAGCAGACCTTTCAGAACCTACTCTGGAACGAGGTATTTGGGAGGTTATAGCGACCATTTCCCTGTATTGGTAGAATTTGAATCTTTAGCCAAAGGATAAATATTCTTAATTATAACCTCATAAAATATTAACTTTGCAACATGCATAATCAATTAGGTAATTTTCTTTCTTTGAATACCTTTGGAGAAAGTCACGGTTTAGCTTACGGAGGCATCATCACCAATTTTCCTGCAGGGATAGAAGTAGATTTAGATGCCGTACAGAAAGAATTAGACAGAAGAAAACCTGGACAATCTGCCATCGTAACCCAAAGAAAGGAAAGCGACACAGTGAAATTTCTGTCTGGTATTTTTGAAGGCAAAACCACAGGTACTCCAATCGGCTTTATTATAGAAAATGAAAATCAAAAAAGTAAAGATTACGACCACTTAGCGGCTGCTTATCGCCCTAGCCACGCCGATTTTACTTACGACCAAAAATTCGGACATAGAGACCACCGTGGCGGAGGCAAATCATCGGCTAGAGAAACCATCAATTGGGTAGCTGCTGGAGCTTTAGCAAAAAACATTCTCCCAAAAGAGGTCGAAATACACGCCTATGTGTCTTCCGTAGGAAATATATTTTGCGAAAAACCTTACCAAGATTTGGATTTTTCTAAAACAGAAAGCAACGAAATCCGTTGCCCAGACGAGAATGTCGCAAAGAAAATGATTGACCGAATTAAAGAGATTAAAAAAGAAGGCAACACCATAGGAGGCACCATTACTTGTGTGGTTAAAAATCTACCCGCAGGGATAGGCGAACCTGTGTTTGGCAAACTTCAAGCAGAACTTGCTAAGGCGATGCTCAACATCAATGCAGCTAAGGGCTTTGAGTACGGCAGTGGATTTTGTGGAGCCACTATGACTGGTAAAGAACACAACGATTTATTCAATACTGATTTTTCTACCAAAACCAATCTATCAGGTGGCATACAAGGCGGTATTTCCAACGGAATGGATATTTATTTCCGTGTGGCTTTTAAACCTGTGGCTACTATTTTAAGACCACAAGAAAGCGTGGATAAACTAGGCAATAAAGTAACGGTAGAAGGTAAAGGCAGACACGACCCTTGCGTGCTTCCTCGTGCAGTACCTGTGGTAGAAAATCTTACCGCTTTTGTACTTGCCGATTTATTTTTAATTAACCAAATAAGAAGAAAATAACTATGAAAAACTATTGGGATAAAGCCGTTTCTTTTGAGGCTTATTTAGAAGAAACTCACCACAGAATAAGCCACCCTAAAACCGAAGAAGAGGCAGAGAAAAAACCTTACTACGAACTAGGACTTCAAAGAATGAACCGTATGTTAAAGGTATTCAAACCTACGGATGAGAATTTTAAAACTTTAGAATCCAAAAAATTCAATGGTAAAATACTCATTATTTCGGAGCCTTGGTGTGGAGATGCCAGTCAACTCGTGCCTGTATTGGCTCGTTTTTTTGAAGGTAGAAATGATGTAAGACTATTTTATAGAGATTCTGACACTTCCCTTATAGACCAATTTTTAACCAACGGAGGCAGGTCTATCCCGAAAGTCTTAATCTTAGATGAAACCTTTAATGTGATTAAAACTTGGGGACCTCGCCCTAAATATGGTGTAGAGCTGTTTGAAAAGTTTAAAACCTCTCCTGATACTTATTCTAAAGAGCAATTCCACAACGATTTGCAAGTCTATTACGCCAAAAATAAAGGTAAAGATACCCTAAACGAAATTTTAGAACTGCTGTAATTTAACTAAATATAACACTATGAATTTTCTAAAAAAGAATTTCATTTTCTTACTACTTACCGCCTTGCTATTGTCGGTGTTTTTATTTCCTAAATTTGGAGATTTTGTAAGGAGTCAGCTTCTTATGAAACCTGCCATAGAAAAGCTAGACAATGCTTTACTCATTACTGATGAAGAATTTGATATTAGTCTAAAAGGTGTTAATGTACCTGATACCAATCTAAAAAATTTTAAAGGTAAAACACTGTTTCTTAACTTTTGGGGAAGCTGGTGTCCACCTTGCCGCGCAGAATGGGGTTCTATCCAAAAACTCTACGATAAACAAAACGACAAAATGAGTTTTGTACTTATCGCTATGCAAGATGATGAGGAAAAAGTGAAGCAATTTCTAGCGGATAACCACTATACCGCTCCTGTCTATATTGCCCAAAGCCCTATTTTAGACAAGCTACTACCCAAATCCTTCCCTACGACTTTTATTATAGACAAAACGGGGAGAATTGTAGAAAAGGACGATACCGCCAACGATTGGAATTCTGCCAATGTACACCAACTGGTAGAAACAATAGCCAAATAATATTTTGGAACGGATTTTGAGTATTTTGCTCCTGAATTATTTAATCATATAAAAAATGAAATCTAGATTAAAGTTTTTGGGATTGGCTTTGTTTCAAAACAAAGGGCTTTTAAGAAGAATGCCCGAACTTTTACGAATGATAAAAGCCACCATTAGCAAACAATATAAACCTTCGGTTAAGAATGTTTTACTTCCCGCCATAGCCTTAGTTTATATTATTTCGCCTATAGACATTTTACCAGATTTTATACCTGCTATTGGGGTGATGGACGACTTGGGTATTTTGGCTTTAGTGCTTCCGCTCTTAATGAAAGAGCTCAACCAATTCTCCGAATGGGAAACCAAGAAAAAAATGGTAAAAACCATTGAGATAAATTAAAACAAAGGCTACCCCAAAGGTAGCCTTATTTTGTAGAAGTATTTCTTATAGAATCATCCCTATTGTCAGAGGTGTTCTGCTCGGTAAAGCAGAACACCTCTGCTAGATAAGACAGTTCGCCTCTGCTCGTACGAGCAGAGGCGAACTGCTAAAAAACGGAACACAAATTTGTGTTCCGTTTTTAATTAACCAATCACTATAGGGGTAGATAACACCTCTGTTCTTGGCTCTTTAAGCACTGTTTTACCATTACTATATTGCGTGGTAATGCTGAGTTCATAGTTTCCTGCTTCTAAATCTGAAGGAATCAGTATGAGTAACCTTGACGGCTCATTGATTACGATACTATCTTTAGCCAACTTAACCTCATTTTGGTTGTCTAAGTTTTTAAAGACGATACCATTTTTAGGATTGTCCCCGTCTATTTTAATATAAGTGCCTTTGATTTCGGCATTTTTGCCTTTAGTAAGCGTACCATCTGCTTTACCAGTGGCTTTGTCGATAATGCTGAACACGCTCATTGGGCTAGATTGTTCGCCTAAGATTTCCACTTTGGTATCGTTGGCGGCTTTTCTTAGGTCGGTGCCTTGGTTTACATTTACGTAAACCGAGTGCTTCTCCTTATCCCAAGTCTTGTCATAAAACACGCCCTTAATGGCAGGACGCATATACACCAGTCCTGTATTCACGCTATATCCATTAAGTACTAGCTCTGATGCCTTGCGGTTAAAACGGGTGATGATATCTACCGCCGTTTCGGTCTGTATCTCCATACCTTCTTTTTTAAGGGCTTCTATGATTTCTGTAATGCCAAGGCTACCACCTAGAAGTGGCACGGCTACAAAATCGTTAGGGTCATCTTTAGTCAGTAGGTTGGGACGCAACCACGCTTTTAAAGTGTTCATAATGTATAAATTTTTGATGTTAGTGTTAGATGTTTATAATACTTTGTGAAGTATAAAAAAGCCCCATTGCGATACCTATCACAATGGGGAAAGATTAAACTATTTTACTAATAAAGCTTCTAGCTTCTGTAAACGAGCTTCTAATTCTGCTATTTTAGCATCTTTAGCTTTTAGAGCTTTGTCTTGCTCTATGCTATGCAGATAGAGTTCCTCTATCTTCTCTACATTAGTGAGTTGAGTTGTCATAAGGTCTATATAACCTTGTTTTTTGATTTCTGCAGCAGACAAATACCCTGGCAAATGCCCATTGGTTTTTACAAAGTCTTCTACTTGGCTAAGGGTTTTAAAGTGATAATCTGCTTTGATGCTAGAGTTACCTGTGTAATACTTTTGGAACACATAGTCTGGGAAAATGGTAGCTCCGCTGTATCCTATAAAACTTTTAGCTGTAACTGCTCCGTCGTCTGCTATGGTAACTCGGTTATCATTAGTTCTAGCAGTAGTACCATCAGAAGTAGTAGCCAATCTAGCTAAATTATTATTAGCATCATTAGTCCACAAGCCTAGAGCCGTTGCAGAAGTTCCTACTACCAGTTTACCATTTTCATCAGCCATTACACTTTTAAGCCCATTACCTGCTAATGCGGTAGATTTAATAGAGCCACCCACTACCAGTTTCTCATCAATATCAGGATTAGCCTCATAAGCGTAAGCACCTCCTATCCCTACATTTCCGTTGTCCTTAATAATGAGTTTAGGTCCTGAGCTTGGAGCAGAATTATCCGTATTGTAAGACCACAAGTGCAACCCCTCTCTGTAACCAGATGCAGGGTCAGTTGGGGTAGCATTGTAGGCGTTAAACCACATCCATCTGTTGGCTTGTGTAGCTCCTGTTTTAGAATCGTTTTGAATATTGATTACAGAGCCTATTGCCCCTTCTCCTAATGCTGTAAATGAACGGGTGTAAGTATGCGATTGGTTAGTAATCCAAAAAGCATCAATATTGGTGTCAGACTTAAATTTAACAATGTTTTGATGATTAGGATATCCTCTTACCAAAAGGCGTTCATCGGTAGCTTTATTACCTACTCCAAGCCCTGCATCAGGAGAGAGGAACATGGCAAAATAGGGCTGAGAGTCTGTTGTTCGTCTAACTCCCCAAGCTAATTCAGATGAAAACGAATTCAAATCATTATACTCTAATACCGTTGTTCTGAAAAATGAAGCATTTCTATCTCCTGAAAAAGTACCTGTAGGGTCTCCTACTCTAAAGTGTATTTGTCCTATTCCATCATCGCTTTGTATAGCGGTAGGGTTATCTATTGTGCCTCTTAATTTTTCTAAAACCAGTGCTGTAGGGTTAATTGTGTTAGTATATCTTGTTATTCCTATCCCATAAGCCGATAGTGAAAAACCAAGTTCATTCACTTTATCTGGAGATTGAAAAGAAGCAGTTATTCTATTTCTTTTCTCTCCCCCTGAATCTAAGAATGGGAGTATAACCTCTCTGTTAACTATCCCATTGCTTGTAAACTTATTCTCTTTCCAAATCTCGCTATAGGTTCCTGCGGCACTCTTTACCCACTCTGTACCGTTGTAATAGTAGTAGCCTTTTTCGGTGATTTTAGCTACTTTGGCATCTGTACCTGTATAATCTGAAATTTTACTATCGGCTTCGTCTGTAGCATAAACTAATGTCCCTTCTACAGGGCTAGCTATAGCAGCAATACGGGTTTTAGAAAGTTTCGGAGCGATGAACCCTTCGTTAGTAGTTCCAGCTAAGTTAGTAGAGGTAGGTTGTACCTCTAGTGTAGCAGCAGGTTTACTGGTATTAACCCCTATTTTACCGCTTTGTCCATAAGCTACCAGCCCTAGTCCTAGAAAAGCTAACACACTTAATTTTGTAGCTGTTGTTTTCATAATATTTAATTTTAAAATTGTTAATATTTAGATTATAGATTTTAGATGTTGGATTTTAGACTTAAGGGTTGAGGTAATACTAAGCTCTAATATCTCACCTCTAAGCTCTGATATAAAAAAACGCCTTCCCCCTCTAAACACACACAAAACGAGAGGAAAGGCTGAAGCAGAAAGAAAGTAAAAACTCCCTCTCTGAACGCTAAAAGCACCTAACAAGAACGACCTTGTTTTAAGACAAAACAATGGTGCTTTTAGCATGTATTTATGAAAGCTAAATTTAGAATAGTATAAATGCAAAAAGCCTCCAACGAAAGTTGGTGGAATTGTATTTATAATTAACGATAAAAGTTGAAGTAATTTTCTAGATAATACGGCGCATACCCACGAAACTAATTGTGTGTGTGTGTGTGTGTGTGTGTGTGTGTGTTTACACAATTATCTGAAACTACCAAATAATTGGAGTACTTTTTTACACTTATTTGTATGTTATTGATATTGCGTGTCATAAAACTGAAGCAAACTTATAACCTTTTGCAGAAGTGTGCAAGTTTTTGAGAGAAATTTTATACAAAACTCTCTTAATTTTTCTGTTAGGTAGGTTTTATAAGGTCTATATTATTCTTAAATTTGTAGAAAATATTTTATCTATGAAAAAGTTTATCCTAATGACTGCGATAGCAGTAAGTCTAATGTCTTGCAACAGAAGTGAAAATGATGAAACTGTAACAGAAAGCACCCCTGTACTTCCTACTAAAATTCATTCTACATCAGAAGACGGCGACGATTCCACTATCACTCTTACCTATAACGGAAATAAACTATTAGAAATAGTTGGAGCTTATGGTTCAGATACTAATACTATCAATTTTGAGTACTCTAACAACCTTATTTCTAAAATTGTTGAAAAAAAGATGTAGATATTACTACTACTACCTTTGAATACCTCAATGGTAGACTTACCAAAACCGTATCAACAGGAACTAAAAACAACAAACAATATAGTTTAAAGATAGAAACTAATTATACCTATAATACCGATGGTACTGTAACAACTGAAGAAACTCAAGTTTATACCTATCCAAGTGGCACTTACACTAGTAGTGGGTCTTATGTCTACACACTCACAGACGGACAGGTTTCTAAATATGTAAGTACACATACATCTCAATATTCCACAAGTGTTTTTAATAGCACTATTTCTTATGATGATAAAAATGGTATTTTCAAGAATATAGCTGGGTTTAAGGAAGCTCTATTAGGTCTAAATCTTATTATGGAGGGCGAATTATCTTTTACACAAAATAATTATACTACCTATACCTCAATTGATAGCAACGGCAATACCTATAAAACAACATATCAAAATACCTATAACTCAAATAGCTACCCTACTAATATAGTTAGTACTTATACTTACTCAAATAACAGCAATGGCAGTAGCAGTGATACTAATACCTATACCATCACCTACAATAAATAAATTGTTTCTAATAAGCATAGGCTACCCTTAAAAGGTAGCCTATTTTTTATTTAAGTGTCTAGCAACCAAAACTATTGCTATCATCTTCAACACCTATTTTTTCTAAAATAGTTTTGAGTAAACACCAATTAGTTACAGAGGATTGTAATAAGTTAAGCCCCACAAAACCTGTAAAGAAAAACCAATTTTCGTGCACATAAAGTCCCAGTAGTAAGCTGGTTAAAACCATAGTTCCTGCTACGGCGTGTATTATTCTTGTTTTCATTTTTTTTAACTAATGTATTTCTGTTGTTATTTATCTCTTAAATTAGAAAACATTGCTAAGTTGTTAAAAAAATACCTAGCAATGTTTATGTGAAAATTTGTTTTAAAGTTACTCTGGTATTTCTGCAGATTGTTCCGATTGGATTTTATCCCATTTCTTTTTCTCTGTCATATAATATACCAAAGGGACTACAAGAAGGGTAAGAACTGTAGAAACTATAGCTCCAAAAACCAATGATATTGCTAGACCTTGGAAAATAGGGTCAAAGAGAATAATTACTGCTCCTATCACAACCGCACCAGTAGTTAATAAGATAGGCGTTGTTCTTACCGCTCCAGCTTCTATAATTGCTTGTTTCATAGGTACACCTTCATTCAATCTAATTTCTATAAAGTCTATTAACAATACTGAGTTCCTTACCATTACACCAGCTAAGGCTATCATTCCGATAAATGAAGTGGCGGTAAAGAATGCTCCTAACAACCAATGCCCTAGTACAATACCCACTAAAGAAAGAGGTATAGCAACCATCATAACAATAGGTGTTTTAAAGTTCTGAAACCAACCTACAATCAACATATAAATAATGATGATAACTACTAAAAAAGCAGCTCCTAAGTCTCTAAATACTTCTAAAGTGATTTGCCACTCTCCGTCCCATTTTACGGTAAAATCGCTTTCATCAGAAGGCTGTGCCATATACAACTCATTGATGCTATATCCTTCAGGGAGATTCATTTTTTTGAGTTTTTCTTCCATACCCAATATAGCGTAGGCTGGACTTTCTAAGACACCTGCCATATCAGCTAAAACATAAACTACTCGCTTTTGATCTTTTCTATAAATACTCTTCTCTAAGGTGTGTTTTTCCACTTTAGCAATATCGCTTATAGGAAGTATGTTACCCATTTGTCCCTTTACTTTAAGAGCAGTGATGTCTTGTAGCGTAGCTTTTTCGGCATCATCTAGCTTCATAACCATATTAACAGGCTGATTGGACTTTTCATCGTACAATGTAGAGATAGGATACTCTCCCATAAGATAAGTAAGGTTACCCACCAACTGCTGAGGTGCGATGCCATTTAGCATACTTTTCTCATTGTCAGGGATTATTTTAAACTCTGTTTGTGGAGCTTCTACCATCCAATCTACATCTACTACATCATCTGTTTGTTTTAAAATTTGTTGTACTTGGTCGGCAATTTTTACCTGTTCCTCATAATTAGGACCATAGACTTCAGCTACTATAGTAGAAAGCACAGGTGGACCTGGTGGCACCTCTACAATTTTAATATTAGCACCGTAATTTTTCGCTATCTTTTGTATTTCTGGTCTAATGGTTTTAGCTACATCATGACTTTGTTTGGAACGAGCCGATTTATCCAAAAGATTCACTTGAATATCTGCGGTATTGCTTTGTCCTCTCATATCGTAATGTCTTACCAAGCCATTAAAGGTAATGGGTGAGGAAGCTCCAATATAATTCTGATAGTTTACTACTTCAGGGACGGTTCTTAAATACTGGGCAACATCTTTAGTAACAGCAGCCGTTTTTTCTAAAGGTGTACCTTCTGGCATATCTATTACAACCTGAATTTCATTTTTATTATCAAAAGGAAGCATCTTAACCGCTACCCATTTGGTGAAAAATGCCAATACAGAAATCAGCAATAATACTGCAGTAACTCCTAATATTGTCCATCGTTTCTTAGAACTATCTAATAGTGGCTGTTCTATTTTTTTGTACCATTTATAAATTAAGCTCGTTTCTAGACCTTGTTCTTCTTTATGTTCCTCATTATCTTTTACTTTAAGTAGATGATAGCCTAAATAAGGAGTGATTGTAAGTGCTACAAAAAGTGAGAGTAACATTGCTATAGAAGCTCCTATCGGCATTGGGCTCATGTAAGGTCCCATCATTCCAGAAACAAATGCCATTGGTAGAATAGCAGCAATTACGGTAAAAGTGGCTAAGATAGTAGGATTTCCCACCTCGTTGATAGCATAGATGGCTGCTTCTTTAAATGGGAGCTTCCTCATGTGGAAGTGGCGGTGCATATTTTCTGCAATAATAATACTATCATCTACCACGATACCCACTACAAATACTAATGCAAATAGTGTAATCCTATTAAGAGTGTACCCTAAAACATAATAACTAAACAGCGTAAGTGCAAAAGTAAGAGGTACCGAAAGGAAGACCACTAAACCGCCTCTCCAACCCATAGCAAGCATTACCAAAATGGTAACTGCTAAAATAGCAACACCTAAGTGCATGAGTAGCTCGGATACTTTATGGGAAGCTGTTTCGCCATAGTTTCTAGTTACTTCTACATGTACATCTGCAGGAATGAGATTTTTCTTTAAATGTTCTACTTTCTCTAGAATTTGCTCTGATATTTTCATAGCATCAGCTCCCTTTACTTTAGAAACAGATAGAGTGATAGCTGGATATTCCGAAGGGTTTTTCTGTCCTTTTTCAGTATGTTGACCAAACCCCATACTTACATAATTGGCAGGAGAAGAAGCACCGTCTTCTACCTTAGCAATTTGCTTTAGGTACACAGGCATATTTTGGGAAGTCCCTACTACAAGGTTTTCTACATCTTCTTTAGAGGTTAAAAATTGTCCTGTGGTCAGTAAATATTCCTGATTATTATTAACAAAACTTCCTGTTTGAGAGCTTCCGTTACTCGCTTGTATCATTTGCATTACAGAAAGGGCATCTACACTAGATTCTGCCATTTTAGCTTTATCTAAAATTACTTTGAGTTGGCGGGCTCTTCCTCCAATAACATTGGTTAGAGAAACATCTTTTACTTTTTTTATTTCTGAAGCTAATTCCTCTGTTATTTGTCTTAATTGATAATCATTATAGTTTTCGCTCCAAAGTGTAAGCCCTAGCATTGGGACATCGTCTATAGACCTTGTTTTAACTATAGGCTCGTAAACTCCTTTAGGAAACATCATTTTATGTTTCATAAGCTCGTCATAGAGTTTTACATAAGAGCGTTCTGTATCTTCACCTACATAAAATTGTACGATAAGCATGGCTTTCCCATTCATTGCCATAGAATGTACATGCTCAACTCCTTTGATGTTGGATATTATCTTTTCAAGCGGTTTTACCACTCTATTTTCTACTTCTGTAGGGTTAGCTCCAGGATAGCCTACCATAACATCTGCCATCGGAACTATAATCTGTGGCTCTTCTTCCCTAGGTATTAGGGTAGAGCTATATACGCCTATTATCATCAATGCAATCATCAATAAAATGGTGAGTTTGGAATTGATGAAAAATTCGGCAATGCGTCCTGCAAATCCTTTTTCCATATTTTTAATTAATTTTTTAGCGGTTTAAATATTAAATTTATTCCGCTGTTAAACGCTTTATTTTACACTTACTTTAGCACCGTTATAGAGTTTTCCTTGAGAGGAAATAATATAAGGCTCTTGAGAGGATAACCCTGAAAGAACTTCTACCTGATCTCCCATTACTTTCCCTACCTTTATCCAACGGAGCATTGCGGTATTATTAGCACTTACGGTGTAAACTCCTGTAAGTTGCCCTTGCTCTACTAGAGCTGATTTTGGGATACTTACAGACTCTGGTAAATCTTGGTTAAGTTTTCCGTTCCTTTTGAATGGAAACTGAACATTTACAAACATACCTGATAAATAACTACTACTTTGTAGAAGGTTGATTTTTACTAAATATTGTCCACCTGTATTCGTAGCGGAAAGGCTCACATCTGCCACGGTGCCAGCTATTTCTTGGTTGGTAGATTTCATTAAAACTTTAACGGGCATACCACTCTTAACTAAAGTAATATCTTGCTCCGAAACTAAAACCTGAGCTTGTAAATCGCCTGAACTTTCAATAGTTAAAATAGGCATTCCTGGACTTGCCATATCTCCTTGGTTGGCATATTTAGCAGTTACCACTCCAGAAATAGGGGCGGTAATATTGGTGTATTTGTATTGTGAGTTTACTTCAGACTTCATCATTTGGGCTGCGTCTAGTCCTGCTTTTGCCATATCGTATCTCCCTTTCATATCGTCTAACTCTTTCTGAGAAGCGCTTTGGTTTTTGTATAGATTTTGAAAACGCTGATAGTCTTTTTGAGCGATTTCAAAATTGGCTTTAGCTTGTGCAATTTGGGCGTTTACCTGTCCGCCTTTAGCTTGGATATCAGTATTGTTAATACTTACGAGACCTTGTCCTGCTTTTACGAAATCGCCTACTTCTACCGTTAGACCAGTAATGTAGCCCATCATTCTTGTAGAAATATTTACTGATTTTTTGGCAACCAACTTGCCACTTGCCATAGCGTAACCCAAATTGTTTGTAACTGAAGAGTTGCTGAGTTGTACCTTAATAGGTTGGCTGTTATCTGTAATTGTTTTTGAATCGGAAGAGCAACTGCCCAAAACGGCTACTGCCACCACTAAGATGCCTGTTTTTATTTTATTCATAATTATTTATTTAAAAAATTAAAGTATTCTAATGCGATGTTATATTCAAAAATAGCTTGTTGGTATTCTAATTCTTTTTTAGACATTGCAGTTTCGGTATTCAAAAGGTCGGAGGCCTTTTCCAGACCTTGTTCGTATCTATTTTTTCTGATTCTGTAAGCCTCTGCACTTTGCTCCCATGCAAGTTTGGTTAGACTTACTTTATTATCGGTGTCTTGTACTTGTCTGTAAGCTTTCGCTAATTCTAATTCTGCTTGTTTTTGGTATTGCTGTATTTCGGTTTGAGTTTTTAGTATTTCGGCTTTTTGCTTAGCGATTTCGCTATTAGACTTCATACCATCAAATACATTCCATGATAACTGAACGCCTACTAGGTAGCCGTTGGCATCAAACTGATAAGGCTTGTTGTCATACATTTCAAAACTTCCGAAGGCGTTTAATCTAGGTAATAGTTTGGACTTGGATGATTTTATCATATAATCGTAAGCATCTAAAGATTTTTGATAGGCTTGTAAATCTTTTCTATCTTTTTTAAGTTCTGGAGTATTTACAAGAGCTACGCCTTTATAGTTTAAACTTTCTGTTGGTTTTAATACTTTGTCTTGGGGATTTTCATTTAATAAAAAATAAAGATAATCTGAAGCGTTTTTAACATTGGATTTTGAAAACTGAATTTGGCTCTCTATTTCAGCAACTCTTACATTCATATCCAAAACATCAGATTTTTGTAGCATTCCGTTTTTATAATAATTATCAATAACTTTTTTATTTGATAAAACGGTTTCTCTAGCTCCTTCCAATACCTGAACCACTTTATAAGCCATTTGTAATTGCATATAGGCTTTTTTAATTTCAAATAGAAGATAATCTTTAGTTCGTTCTTGCTTTAGAGTTAATGCTTCTACTCGCACTTCTCCAGCTTTTTTTTGATAAATCGCATCTTGATTAAAGATGGGTTGTTGCACTTCTAGCTTGGTGGCAAAATTGAAAATATTATCAGGATTGTTGAGTTTTTTAGGATCAAAATCCATCATAGTTACACGCTCCTGATTAAGCCTTGAACCAAATGCCATTAAAGGATTATTAGTAGAAATACCCGTATAAGAAAGGTTGATATTAGGCAAATACATCGCTCTAGACATAAGCAAATCTGCCTTTGCAGAATTGACTTCCGCTTCTGCTAATTTTAGCTGTAAATTCTGCTGTTCTATTTTTCTTTCTAAATCCTCTTGGGAAACACTAACCACTTCTTGAGAATACATAAGTACTGAAGCTAGTAATGTTATTCCTGTAAAAAAGAATCGTCTCATATTATTTTATTTTAGGACAAAACTATCCTTATTAGTTGGTCTAGTGCGTAACTTTAGTTACATAGATTTTGTATAATATGAGTAAAAAGAAAAACCGCACAACACTGTGGTTATGCGGTTAGATTAGCTATAAAAAAATATATTACTTAATTATGAATTTTATAGTCTTTGAGTCTGCTTTTAATAAATAAACTCCTCTGGAAAGGTTTGAAACATCTATTTCGTTAGAAGGCTTAACTGATTTCACTTTCTTCCCTTCCATACTGAAAATATCTATTTTATCAAAATCGTTCCAGTTAGAAAGATACAACTTACCTCCAGTAACTGGATTTGGATAAATTTTTAAATCTTTAGCCCTAGATACCTCTTGAGTGGAAAGCTCTGTCTTCCAAATTAGATTAACCCATTCTGGGTGGTCTATGAAAGGATTTCTGTTACTTTGATGATTGTAAACTGCATTATTTCTATCTATTTCTCTTTGGCTCACAGGGTCTTGGTTATGCCAAGTGAGTAAAATATCTAGTTGCCAATCTTCTAAACTTTGTGTGGTTGTCCCATTAAGCATTGTACCTGATTGGAAAGTTGGGACTTGTTTTTCATATCTCGTTACAAAATAAAATATCATTCTTGCCACATCGCCTTTAAACTCATCTATCGGTTCAAAAACTACCCCACTATAGCCTATAGTATTATTAGTCCCAAGTTTAGAACCATTCTTAGAAGTCCAACTGACATTACCTACAACTCCAAACGGATAATTCCCTCTTTTTCCATTAACATAACCGTCTGTAGGGACTACAAAATTAGCATCACTTTTCATCGGGAATGCATCAGAAAATAAACTTTGTGGTACAATATGTTCTCTGTTATAACAACTCCCTTCCCCAGAATAATTGCCGCATTGGTTAACTCCATAATTATATGTGTAAGAGTCTTTTCCTTTAGGATTTTCGGAGTAAATGTCTAGAATTGTATTGTCGTTTTCGTAATATAAATCTCTGTCTGTGGTAGCGTAAGCTCTCCAAAGTCCAGAATACCCCTTATCTTGATGACCGTTAGTAATAATTTCACTCAACTTACTTTTAAGAGTGTATCCCGAAAGTCTTTCTGTACCGTCATAATAACCTGCTGGAATTTGAGCCAATCCGAATCCTCCTATCAGAAAAGCTACTATTAAATAAATATTTTTCATAACCTATTGAATTTAATTTTGTACAAATTTAGTGATTATAAACTACTTAAAATTTAAGTAACTCTTATTTATTTTTGAAAATATAAAAGAGATTATCAATCCAAAAAATAAGGCTGTCCCCGTAACTATCAAATAGTTTCTTAATTCTATTTTTACAGGGAAGGGTAATAATTCCCCTGCTTTAAACAATCCCGTTTGGATTTGAAATAAACAAATTAAACTTCCTATAACAAGCCCCATAATAACACCAAAAACAACTACAAGACTTCCTGTATAGAAGTAAATTCTTCTAAGTTCCTGCTTAGTCATTCCCAAGGAAACTAAAGTTCTAGATTGCTCTTTTTTATCCAACTGAAGAATAATAATTGCTCCAGCCAAATTGAATGTTGTAATGAAAATTACCAGCCCGAAAATGAGATAAATCATCAATTTTTCGGTATTTATCATCTTCCAAAAAGCAGCATTTTCCTCCTCTTTGGTGCTTATCTTAACATGTGTAAGCTTACCCTCTAAATCTTTTTTAACAACATTAGCGTTAGCACTATTTTTTAGTTTAATCACAATGCTATAAGCTGTACCTTTGGGCAAGTTTAGAAGTTCCTGAGTCAGCTCTATAGGGGCTATAATATAACTATTAAGTTGGTCTTTACCATTAAAAACACCTGTTACAAAAACTTCTTTTTTGTTAAATATATCAGATTCTTTGTTTATAATACCTTTCCCTGGTTTAGGCATAAAGAGCTGTGCATAATCTCTATCAGACCCTACAGGAATAGAAAGCCTAGAGTTAAGTCCATTCTCCATGATAATGTCATTGGTATAATCAAAAGAGAGATAACTTCCGAAAAAAATACTATTTTGTATAGGGTTAACTTTAGTATAAACCGAATCTACGCCTCTTATATAGGCTATTTCTCCATTATTATTGTAGTCTAGGTAGACCTTTTCTTCTATAACTTTAGAAAAAAATAATATGGATTGGTTCTGTTTTAATGCATCTGTGATTTTATCTATATTCTCTAAAGTCTTTCCACGAGTGCTAGTAATGGTTAAATCGGCGTGTAAATCTTCTACTAAATCCTTATTGAGCTCTTCTAAACCTGAAAAAACAGACACAATAATAAACATAGCTGCTACCGCCACCATCATAGCTATAGCTGCCAAACCAGTAATAAAACTTACTGCTTGGCTACCTTTTTTTGCCAACAAATAACGCTTTGCTATATAAAAAGGAGTGTTTTTCAATGTTTTACTTTTTAGAGTATAGGGTTATCTCCTTCTCCTTTTAGTTCTTTTTCTATTCTTTCTACTTCGTCTAAACTAGTGTCTAAATAAAAGCTTAACTGAGGAATTACACGAACCTGCTTTGCCATTTTATTACCTATAAAATGACGATATTGAGATTTATTTGCTTCAATCTCTTTCATTATTGCTTCACGATAATTCTGAGGAAAAATGCTTAGATAAATCTTAGCAATTCCTAAATCAGCTGTTACCTTTACATCAGAAACAGATATTAAAAATTGTGCTTTACTGTCAGCTGCTTGTTTTCTAAAAAGCTCAGAAAAATCTTCTTGTATAATTTGAGCTATCTTTCTTTGTCTATTACTTTCCATAACTAGTGCAAAGTTAGCATATTTGTTTTAAATATACGGAAAATTGCCAAAATGAGCCTACAATAACAAAACGATTATCTAATATATAATTTTTATTTTAGCCGAAACATCAAATAAAAAACTGATAATAAAATAATTATATATTTATTACTTAGTATACCTACAGATTTTTAGTAAAAACACATTAAAATAAAGTAATAAAAAATTTGGAGATTAAATAAAAAAGCGTATTTTTGCAAACACAAAATTCAACCACTGAATTTTATAGGTCCTATAGCTCAGTTGGTTAGAGCACCTGACTCATAATCAGGTGGTCCCTGGTTCGAGTCCAGGTGGGACCACACATAAAGCACCAATAATTAGTTGGTGCTTTTTTCATGTTTGAAAATCAAGCTTTTATATATTATCTTCTAATATTTTCACCTTACTTCTATTATCAAACCTTGTCTAAAAAGGCATACAATTAGGGTTGCAACTTTTCAAAATTGGGTTGCATATTAAATCACACATTCTTAATAATTTACAAATAATTATGAATACAAATATTCTAAAAATATTGTTCCTAATTTCTGCAACCAGAATCAATAAAAAAGGATTAGTTCCAATTATTTGCAGAATTACTTACTATGGCAAGAGAAAACCTTTTTCAACTGGATTATTTATTAATCCTAAGCATTGGGATAGTAAGCAACAGAAGACCAAACCTCCTAATGAAGAAAATACTTTTGTCAATACCCAATTAAGCCTGATTAAACAAAAAATTAATCAGGCTTTTTTATTTCTACAAGTTCAAGAAAAGGATTTTGAGGTAGAAGATATTTACCTGCAATACATTGGTGAACCTATAAAGGAAGATAAAACCATTTTAAAGTTATTTCAGGAACACAATGACAAGATGGAAAAGCTAATAGGTAAAGAATATTCTATTGGTACTTTATGGAAATTTAAGCAGTCTTTTGAGCTATTGAAAGGATTTATCAAATTTCAATTCAAAAAGAATGATTATCCTTTTAAAAACTTAGATTTACAATTTGTACAGGATTATGAATTTTATCTAAAGACTGAAAAAAATCTTGCTCCTGCTACTACCAATAAAGCCATACAAAGGTTTAGGAAGATTATTAAAATAGCTATATCTCAAGGTATTTTAGATAAAGACCCTTTTATGGATTATAAAGTAAAGCATATCAAAAAACAGATTGTTTATCTTACTACTGAAGAATTAAGTAAACTTGAAAACTATCATTTTAAAGCGGAGAGATTACAACAAGTAGCAGATATGTTTGTATTTTGCTGTTACACAGGATTAGCCTATAATGAAATGGCTAATCTTGAAGAAAAGCATATCATTAAAGGGTTTGATGGTAATAATTGGATAAAAATGATAAGGGAGAAGACCCAGAAACAAATATCTATTCCATTATTGCCTAAAAGTTCCGAAATACTTGTAAAGTACCAGAGTAAGGTAAAAAATGATAAACTTTTACCATTATTAAGCAACCAGAAATTTAATGCTTATCTAAAGGAAATTGCAGATATTGTAGGCATTGATAAAAACCTAACCCATCATATTGCAAGAAAAACTTTTGCTACAACAGTATTACTCTATAATGATGTTCCTATGGAAATTGTCTCTGAATTATTGGGACACTCAAAAATTTCTGTAACACAAGAGCATTATGCAAAAGTAGTACAGAAAAAAGTGAGTGAGCAGATGCAAATTTTACAAAAAAAATTAAAATAACATTGGCTGTTTTTCTCAAAATGCTTACCTTTGCAGGGATATAGTTAAAGAATTCCCTAACACCTCAAGCAACTATATTTTCAGAGTTTTATTTATAGATTCCATTCTATACATTTTTCTATAAAATCAACGAGTTTTTTAGTTCATTTTGAAAGTATATACTTTCATTTAATTCAAAATTTTATTAAAATGAAACCAAAAAAAAACATTTTTGAAGTAGATGATAGGCTACTTGCAGAGGAAGCACAAAATGTCAGAAACTATGAGGAAGACGAAATAGAAGAGTATTATATCAAAAAAAGTTCTTGGGATGCAGATTTTGAACTTGAAAAAATTTCAATTTCCAAAAACAGTCCAGATTATGAGGAAGTTATTAAAAATGCTGCTACAAAGGAAGATTTAATTAAGAAAGGTATTATTGAGGAAGATAAGAAATTAATGAAGGACAATTGTGAGTTGCCAATTGTAGAACCCATTAATATAATTGAAGACCATAATGCTGAAAATTCTCAATCAATAAGTCTATACGATTTTGAAAAGTCTTTTGATGAAAATTTTGATAATGAGAATGTTAAAAAATACATTCTTATAGAAGTTCGTGGAAAAGACAACTTCTCAGTTATAAATCCTTCTAACTTACCTACACCACAATCCAAAATTATTATTGATATTGAAGCTATTGAGAAGCATAGCAGTATGGAATTTGCTTTAATTGACTATGACACAATATTTGGCACAAGATTTACTACTTTTATAAAATATGATAGTGATTTTCTTGCTTGTGATGAAAGGGTATTTTTTGAGGGACTGTTGATTAAATATAAAAAATTTGGCTATAAACCTTTTTATTGGTCAAAGGAAGTAATATATAAGGAGACAGGCATTAAAAAAGACAGAGCCTCTAGAATTATAAGCAGATTTGTTGAATTGGGAATAATTTCAACTGAAATTAAACGTAGTGTTGTCTCCAATAGACCTCAACAAATTACTTATTTTGACCTTAATTCAGACATAATTTTTGATTTAATACCCAAACTCTTTAAAGATAGAGAAGACATCTTTATTGTCGAGAAAAACCTTAAAGAATATTTATCTCCAGTATACAGAGGTACATCAGAAATTCTTCGATAAAGTACTATCAGCCACTCAAAAAAGGGTGGCTGTTTTTTGTTATATGGAAATCCGCCAATGTTATATATTAAGTAAAACCGTGAATGAATTATCTTATTATTGACGGGATTTCTCTAATGGAAATAAAGTCCTATCAGCCACTCAAAAAAAGGTGGCTGTTTTTTGTTATATGGAAATCCGCCAATGTTATATATTAAGTAAAACCGTGAATGAATTATCTTATTATTGACGGGATTTCTCTAATGGAAAACATTATTGTCTGTGTTTTCAAAATTTAACTCCACCAATCTCAAAAGAGATTGGTTTTTTACATCTATAAAGTACCAGGATAATGGGTGAAGATTATCATTTATACCTAAAACAAGTCAAAAAGGTATTCATTTTAAATCTTAAACAATACCTATAAATATTAACAATTTTAAATTTCAAACAACATGCAGTTAAGACAAAGTGAAAGAAGAAAAGCCAAGATAAAAATGGCTCTTCAAGGAAGTGCAGGAAGTGGTAAAACATATAGCAGTTTACTTCTTGCAAAAGGTTTAACCAATGGTAATTTATCCAAAGTTGCCATTATAGACACAGAAAATGGAAGTGCAGATTTATACGCCAATCTTGGCAATTACAATGTACTTTCATTAACACCACCATTTACACCAGAAAATTACATCAAGGCAATTGAAGTCTGTGAAAATGCAGGGATGGAAGTCATTATTTTAGATTCTATTTCTCAATCATGGGAAGAACTGTTGGACTACCATTCAAGTTTAGCAGGAAATTCATTCACAAATTGGGCAAAAGTTACTCCAAGACAAAACGCTTTTATTGATAAAATACTTCAATGTAATGCTCATGTAATTGCTACCATGAGAACTAAACAGGATTATGTTTTGAACCAGAAGGATGGAAAATTCATTCCTGAAAAAGTAGGATTAAAAGCAGTACAAAGAAATGATTTAGATTATGAATTTACCATAGTTTTTGATATTGATATTAAACATTTTGCGGTATCAAGTAAGGATAGAACAGGTTTATTTATGGATAAACCAGAATTTAAAATATCTGCTGAAACAGGTAAAATGATATTAGATTGGTGTAATGAAGGAGTAGAAAAAGTACCATTATCAACTAATAGATTGTCAGAAACTCAAGTTTTAGAGAGTATAAAGTGTTGCAACACCATTGCAGAACTATTGGCTTTATACAAACAGTATCCTGAATACCAAGAAAACTTAAAACCTCATTATGAGGAAAAGAAAAGTTTATTGATACAATTGTCTAACCCTCAAAATTTCTCAACCAATGGAATACATAAATAATTTACCTACTACTACTTTAGAGGAAGCATTTGAATTGGAATTAAAACCAGTAAAAAATACTAACATAATAGAGAAACCTTTTAAATTAGAGGTATACTCTAATTTGGTGGAAAGTAAAATGAATACTTATTCTCCAGATTCTGGTATTTTACAAATCCAAGATGTACCAGAAGCATTAGAAAGTAAATATGTTCATAAACCTTTTATAGAAGCCAATACACAAGAAGTAAACCTGTATCATTTGAAAAATGACTGCATCATTCCTGTATTCAGTAAGGATAATGAAAAAACAATTGCACACCAAGAATTTATTGAGATTGCTCAAGATTGTGTTACAAAGGTTTTTCCTCATCATTCTATTACACAGCCTGAAATTAGGGTTTCTCACCAAATTAAGGGTAGAACTCCTGATGCTATTCACCTAAATGTTAAAGATTTGCTTGACCATCAGAAAACCATCTATTATGAGAGAATGGCATTTATCATTCAAATTCCTGGTATTAAGGATACCATTAATGGTAATGAATTATCTCTTACTATTGGTGGGGTTAGAAGCTATAATTTGGAGAATTTATACAACAAGAAAACTTTTGAAAAGTTCAAGTTTTTTATAGGTTTCCAAAATAAAGTATGTTGCAATCTTTGTGTTTGGAGTGATGGTTTTGTAGATGATATAAAAGTTAGTTCATACCAGGAACTGCAAAATAAATTGATGAATGTTTTGAGCCAATACAATGCAGAAAAACATTTGTCGGAGATGAAGGAATTTGCAGACTATTCCCTTACAGAACACCAATTTGCCCAATTAATTGGCAGAACAAGATTGTATCAGCATTTACCTAAACCAGAAAAATTGGCTTTACCTACCTTAAATTTTAATGATGGGCATATTAACACCATTGCCAAAGATTATTATGAAGATGAAAGTTTTAGTAGAGATAATGGTGGAAATATCAATCTTTGGAATGTCTATAACCTCTTTACCCAAGCCAATAAAAGTAGTTATATAGATACTTTTTTAGACCGAAATTTGAATGCTTTTAACTTTACCAAAGGTATTCAGCAAACTCTCAATGGTAATTCAAGTTATCATTGGTTTTTGAGTTAGAGGAACTGCCCTACTTTTTTGTAGGGCGGTTTTATTTTTTAATTTCAGATATATCAATTAGTTTAATATCGAAATCAAATTGTTGCATTTCCTTAACAACCTGAACTAATGAATATTTGGCAATGTTTGAATTGCATCTATCAATTCTTTCTAATATTGTATGGTTTTTATAATGATTATTTTTAAAAGCCATTACAAAAGAAATATTCAATTTTTTATCTCTAATATTATTTATAAAATCATCAATATTTATAAGTTTATTGGGGTTTCTTGAATTATACAGAATTAAAGTATTTTTTAAATATTCAATCCCATTTGTATTTTTAATATCATTTGATAATCTTTTGGCAGCCAAAATTACTTGAATATATAAATCTCTCATTTTTGTATTAAACCCATCTTTCACATGAATGAAATAAGCAGTTCCATCATTTATATAAAGAATATCACATAACTCTATATTTTCAGATATTACTTTATCTAAAACGAAGTAATTATCAAAAGGTTCATAACTTTTATTATATGCGTCTTCATCATCTGAATCATTCCAATAAATTAGAAGGTTTTCTTCTAAACGGTATTTTGTGTAATAAGCTTTAGCATCTTCATTCATTATAGATAAAAATTGATTTTCAAGAATATACCAATGTCCATCTATTTTAAAATATTTATTTCGCTCAAATTCTATTTCAGCTGTAATATGAGAAAATAGATTTCCATATGTTTTTTCTTTATCATCTATAAATCCTACAATGTTTAATTTATATACATCTTTTCCAATTTCAAATCTATTGTTAATGTCAATTGTATTATCATAAATATATTTCGTCGTAATAAAGTATAAATCATTTCTATCAAAAACCCTTATATCCTTTTTTCCTTTTGAAAATTTATAGCGAATAAGAAACTTATTGCACTCATAAAATGTTTCAAGTTTTGAAGGATGAACGATTTCAATGACTTCATTTTGCAACTTTCTTGCTGTTTGTGGATTTTCATGCCTTAAAACATCATCAATTATAAGCTCTTGTAGCTGCCTATTTAATTTTATAACTAACTCCTCATCATTTATTTTCGTAAATAATGTTAAATTTTTAGGAGTATTATTTTCATAAATATCTTCAATATCAATAATTAGTTGCTTTAGTTCAGAAAAATCAATTCTTTTTCTCAAATAAAAATATGAACCCACTTCCATGATTGCCAAATTAGTATCAAGGTCATATTTTTTAAATAGTCCATCTTTTAATTCATCTCTAACTTTTAATTTAATTTTTGTCGGAACATTTGAATAATCTAATGTTTCTGAAATAGTTTGATTAAAATTAAAAGTTTCTTTTTTAGAAGAAATATTATTTGCAATACTTCTTGTATTTAGTTCAATTATATTATCAGAGGTAACATCAGCAATTCTCTGATAAATTTCAATACCATAAGACGGATGAATAAATTTCTTAATTACATTCATTCCACTACCACCAATTACGCAATATAATTCTTCTTTATATTTAGTGAATAGAACATAAGAAAATTCTAAAATCTCAAAGTCTTGCTCTTCTGTTAATTCAATTGGTAAGAAAACTTTCCAATAAAATTTTTCTTGAATTTGTTTATAACAATAGAACCAAAACTTAAAATCTCCTTCCTCATATTCAGTTATTTTTGGCTCTTCAATATTAACATCTCTTTTTTTTGATTTATGCATTAATTTTTTGATGTGATTATCTTTCATTATTATAATCATTTCATCAAAAGATTTTTCTCTAAACTCATAATAAGTCTTATCAATTTTGAAAATTTTCAAATCTATTTTTAGGCTGTCTATATCCATTATGTTTTAAGCTACTTATTTAAATATTTGGTTAATTGTATAGCTCTAAAAGTTATAAAACTCTTTTGCCCCTTCAATAGATTTTCGTCTAATTTCTTCTATATCACCATCATTAGAATAAATACTTTTTGTATTAGACTTAAATATTTCATGATATGAAGGGTCTATTGTTAATATTTTTAAATCAAGTAAACGAAATTTTATAACCGTCTTGCTTATCTTAAAAAATTCAGATAAATACTCACATAAATTTTTAAAGTCATCTCTATTAACTTTTTGCTTATCTAAAAATATTGTCCCTTTATTTCTGATACTATTTTCTTCTTGCCATTTAATTACTTTTGTAATTAAATCTACTTCTGGAAGTGCTAAACAACCTGCTAAATAATTGGCTTGCCACTCAATCCAATTTTTGGGATTATCCAAAATATACTTATTTTCGATATAACTAAATTCTGAATCTGAAAATAGTTCATATAGATTTTTATTTATTAACAATTTTCTATGTAGAAAATAATGTGCAACTTCATGATAAAACACAAAACCATACTGATTAGTATTGTCAACAGATTTATTAATTAATATCTTATTTTCATTAGGTATAAACTGACCTAATTCAGCTTCTGAACTGGACAAAAACTCAAATTTAAGATTATGATACTCTTCAAGATATTTCTTGAAATTTTCTAAATTGTACCTTTCTGTTTTTGATTTTGTATAAAAATCAGTTATTATATTTTGAGCAATTTTATTTATTCCTTCTTTAGATAATTTCTTTAATCCATAAATTGTTTTTATCAAGAAAGAATCATAAAGACATTTCTTAATATTTGTTAGAACCTTATCTTCTAATTCTAAGTTAATTTTTTTTTTCTTATTAAGAACTATATCGTAACCATTTTCATTTACCTCAATAAACATGAATCCTTTATTGTTGGCAATATTATATCCACTTTTTTGTAAAGAACCATTTGCAATTATTACTCCCTTTACTTGAAACCCTTTTAAACTATTAATTTTTGTTTGAAACTCTTCTACATCATCAACAGGAACATTTTTATTAAGGTCTTTACATTCAACTATATATACTAAAGTTGGTTTTTTTGCTCCTTTAGTAATTACTTCAATTGAAATATCAAAAATTATATATCCCTCTCTATCTGGGGAGTAATATTTCTTTTTCTTGTAAATTTTACTAATAGAAGGGATAATTCCTAATTCTCCATTATTAAGTGCTGTTTCAATGATTGTGAAACATCTATCCTCAAATCTATCCCCTTTTTCTGTTGTACTCATTCAATTAACAAATGTTTAATAAATTTTTCCAAAAAAAATCTTAAGCCTAAACCCACCTATAAACTTACCCCCACTTTTATTTGAGAAACAAATTCCCCCCACACACCTTTTTATAAAAACAGGAAATTTCTGGACAGTAAATAATTAGTTTTTTTGAAGGACAAATTTATTCAATATCAGATAGATAAACAAATGATTTTTCTTCTTCCTTTTCTTTTATAGTATTTCATCAACTTATCAAATACTCTTAGTTTCCTGGTACTTCACAATCCAACTCAAATGCTAAATCATCAACTTGTTTAGTATTCTACTTAGCATTTTAAAATTACACCAACAGCCCCTAAAAACCCTCACAGATATGGAGCAATGATAATCATTGTGCTTATCTATTTTACCTTATAACTTTATTGAAATTCAAGGTGATAGCTGTATTTTTTTTAGGTTCTGGTATTAGGATAAGTTTCTCAATCAACTCAAAATTTTAAACCAATGGTAAGAATTATTAATTACAAAAAAAGAATGGCAGAGAACAAAGAGTTCTTTGTATTAGAAGTTTCTGGGGGAATAGAAATGGTAATGAGCAAAATTACAGGGCAATTTTATGCTACCTCAAAAAGAGCCTATGTATCTTCAACTTTTGATGAAGAAACCTGTAAAGCATTAATTGGCTCTGAATTTCCTGGTATTATTATGAAACAAGAATGTGAACCTTATGAGTACACCATTAAAGACACAGGAGAGGTAATTACTCTCAATCATAGGTATGTCTATTTACCAGAAGAACCAAAGAAACCACAACCAGAATCTGCTTATCAGGACTTTAAGTCAGATGTAGAAGCATTTTCACAAAATGGAAAATATGCAATAGCTGATTAAATCAGAAAATCCAAATTTTACTGTAAGACTATATAAGTCTTACAGTAATTTTTAGGTGTATCTGCACAAATTTTATTTTTTAGCAATAATAATGGTTAAAAAAAATCTATGCAGATAAAACCTTATATTTTCTTTTCTATCATATAGAGATTTGGAAAATGTATGGTTTCATTTGATAATGGTATAAGTTAAATTTTAAAATATCATTAAAAAAGAATGAGTGCAAACCTGCCTAAAATTTGTAAAAATCAACAAAGAAATTGAAATAGTACCAGAAACAACATGGTATTAATAGCCAAAATTTATTTACTTTGCTTTATGGTTACAACTTACACATTTCCTATTAGTATTTTAGAAAGTAATTTAATAGGAACGCGTTTTGAAATTAATTATTCTTTTGTGTACTTTTTTAGTTCAGAGAAGAATGATATTTTTCAGCAAATTAATAAGCATAAGGATAAAATTGTTGAGGAAATTAACAAGAGGAATTTTGAAATTGTTTTTACCCAAAACACCATTGAAACAGATACTTTATTAGATGTTTGCAAGTACACTATACCATTTATTGATTTCAATAACCTGAATAATTTCAGCAGTCCTTTTCTTACTCAATTATTAAATCTTACTGAAATTAAGGAAAATATTAAAAATGCTTTTGTTTACAGAATTGGTAATCAATTATATATTGTTGCCATTCAAGAGGAGTTTTCATTTAATGAGTTGATAGATGCTTTCCCTGTATTAGAAGATACTTTCCATGTATTAGAAGGTGTTTTCCTTAATTTTCAGCCTGATTTTGTTGATTTTGTTGATTTTGATGATGATTTTGACGAGATTCCAATTGATGAAGACACCAAAATTCTTGTAAATGATGTCCTTAAAAAACTAAAACATCTGAATAAAACAGGGCAATTTTTAACCATCCTTCCATTTCTTGAAGAGAAAATCAGAGAGTTTAAGAATACATCAAAAGTGCCGTTAAGCAGACTTTATATTGATGAGAATTACAGGATTTTCTTAAAAGATTACCAAAATAGGGAAATAAAAATGAGCCATCTCACAAAATCTTTATATTTCTTGTTTCTAATGGGTGGTAGTTTTTCTTTGCAAGAATTAGGAGAATATAAAAAAGAGCTTTCTGCTATTTACCAAACCATTTCTCATCAAGAAAATTTTGACAAAATGCAGGAAAGTATTGAGAGATTATTAGCAAATGAAAACAACGAAATCTATATCCATTTTTCAAGGATAAAATCTGCTTTTTTAAAAGTAATTGATGAGCCTTTTGCAAAGTATTACTACATTACAGGTAGAAAAAATGAGAAAAAGCGAATAGATTTAGACAAACAGTTTACCAATATTTTTGATTTACAAGAACAACTTTTCCCAAAACATAAAAGTTTTATAACTCGCCAAAAAATAGCAGACATTAATGAAGCCCTAAATTTATAGTTGCAACCTTGCAACATTCTGGTTAGTATGTATAGATGGATTAGTTTTGTCCAATATAACAATTGGGATGAGATTAATTAACTACTTCAATAAGTTCTGTAATAGGGACCTCCAGATTTTTAGCAATCTTGTAAAGCGTGAAAATATTAGGACAAGTTTTTCCTGCTTCAATTCTGCTCATATTGGATTTTTCAAAATTACAGGCAGAAGCCAAATCAACTTGAGAGATATTTTTACTTTCTCTCAACTGCCTAACTCTTTTACCAATCTTGATTTGCAGTTCCTGCTTATCCATTTTTTTATATTAACAGCCAAAAGTGGTCATAAATGATAATTTTATGGTTATCATTTATGATAACTTTTGTATCTTTGTAACTTAAACTTTTTCTTTTTTATGAAAACAATGAAATATTTACTTCTAACCGCAATTTCAATTCTGTTATTAAGTTGTAGCAGAAATGATGATGAAAATTCAAATTCAATAAGAAATCTATCTGTTGAAATAGTTTTAACACAAGGGAAGGCCTCTTACATGAAGATAGTTCCCGCTGATGAAAGTAATCTTTATGAGGATAAAGATGTTAAGGAGTACAATAATGTGAGTCAAGCAAATTTTGTACTTCCTAAATATTCAGACCATTTTTATTTAACCATTCAAGGTAGCCAAAAGAATCTTGCTGGTTATGTTAAAATTAATGGAATGAAAACTGATTTTACAGTAATTGACTGGTATTATCAATACACCTATTACTTGGATGATTATTTTAAGTAGTTTTTTATGAATGATTTATACAGATTTATAGTAGAAAACTATAAAAAAATAAGCAGTTCTAAAGTTTTAGATATTTCACAACAACAATGTAACAATTTAATGATAATGACCAATAATTTATTTCAAAGAAATATAAATATTTGGAGTGATGCTATCATTAAAGGATACAGTAATAGGATTCAATATTATGCAGAAGAAATAAATTTATTTATAACAATAACAAAAAGGGGGGG
>NZ_LEKU01000010.1:0-95343 GCF_009932355.1 Riemerella anatipestifer | reverse complement strand
TTTTTTTTTTGGATTATCTATTTTGTAAAGCGTCCATATATTTCATCATTATATTATTTAATCGTTTCATTTGTTGAGAATTTAATTTTCCATTTTGTTCAGCATTTTTCATACTCTCTTCCAAATTTTGGGCTTTTTCCATTAATTCCGGATATTCAGTCATTGCAGAAACATCACCAGCCATTGCCTTTTTATACATGGCTAAATATTGTTCTGTATATTCTTCATAATCATCAAGTATTTTGTCATAATCAGTATCTGAAGAAGAAAAATCATCATAACTATTATCATTATAACGACTATCGTTATTTAATGAAACCTCTTTATCTATTTGTTGGGTTTCTGTTTCAAAATCAATATTTTCTTCATTTTTTTGACTCTTACCACAAGACAATAGCAATCCGGTAATTAATATGGAATAAATTACTTTTTTCATTTTAAAATAATTTTAAGTTTTATTTCCCAGATACCCCAAAGAAAATTATTGAATATCATTGTATAGAAAGCGTGGGTACTGCAACCAATCTTATCTAACGGGCTCTGGTAAAGACCTTGGACTAAAATAAGTAACAGCCCACGCCATAAATTGTATAGCGTGGAACCGTTCACCTATTCTCGTCCTAAAATTTACCAGATTTCGTTAGAGAGAAATAAGTTGAACACTTTCCTATGTTTTAAAAGGTTAAGGAGGCCTTCTTAACGGAGGCAAATATAATATTTTTTTTTAATATCTAACCAATAGTAGTTTGAATATCATAAATATTAATTCACCATTAACTTATAAATTCTGAAAAATACGGATAAAGTGCTTATAAACACTATAAGCTATGGTTAATATTTTTAACGAATTTAAATTTAACTCACTAAAAGCACTAATGAATACTTTTCCAGATGAACAATCTTGTATTGTTTTTTTAGAAAAAATTTTATGGAATGGTAATCCTGTTTCTCCATTTGATAAAACCGCAAAGGTTTACAGATGTTCTAATAACAGATATAAATGTAGTAAAACAAAGAAAACTTTCACGGTGAAAAGTGTTACGATTTTCAAAAATTCCAATATATCTTTACGAGATTGGTTTATTGGAATATGGTTGTATACATCACACAAATGCGGTCTTTCATCTATGCAATTACATAGAGACACGGAACTTACACAAAAGACAACTTGGTTTATGTTGAAGCGATTGAAAGAATGTTCGGCTTTTGAGAACGGACAGGGTTTAGAAAACGAAGTTGAAGTTGATGAAACTTATGTTGGTGGTAAGAACAAAAATCGACACGCTAATAAAAAAGTAAAGCATTCACAGGGAAGAAGTTATCTAGATAAAATCCCTGTTTTTGGAATGTTAGAACGTGGCGGAAAAGTTAACGCTAATGTCGTTTCAAATGTAACAAATAATGAATTACAGTCAAGAATATTGAGAACTGTTAATATTTTTAGTGATTTATATTCTGATGAATGGGGCTCATATAATGGATTAGATATGTTTTACAATCATTCAATAGTAAATCATGGTAATAAACAATATGTTAATGGAAATGCACATACAAATACAATCGAAAATTTTTGGAGTAACTTTAAAAGAGCAATAATTGGCGTATATAGAGTTGTATCTCGACAACATTTGCAAAGATATGTTGATGAATTTGTTTTTAGATATAATACAAGAAAAATGACTCCAAGAGGTCGTTTTATTCATCTAATAACTAATATTAAGGGTTGTAATTTAACATACAATCAATTAATTTTAAGGAGTAGATTATAATTTTTTTTATGATTTCTTATTCAAGTAATAATTTACGGAATAATAATATATAACAAAAAATATATTTATTATGTCTGATGATGAACCATTTAAAACCAAAGAAGAGCTTATAGAATATTTGGAGGCAACTACTGATTTTAGAAATCAACCAAAAGATTGGCCCACTTATTTGTATAGTTTTCGTTTTTATGTATATGCGGGAACTAATGATTATGAAATGGCAAATAATTTTTTTGACCCACTAATTTACGAATATTTTAAGAAAAGAAGAACAGTAATTGATGCTGTTGAAGCAATGAATGAAAAAATACATAATTTTTTCAAGGAGAATAAACATTTATTGAAAAAGAAAAAAACTAATAAAAATAGAGGTGTCAAATAGTATGTAGATGCCTTTATTTTAATACTAAATATTTCTATTTACTTGTTTCCACAACTTCTCCCTGAATCCAAATAACACTTCTGTTAGCTTTAGGGTCGTTAGAGAAAACTTCTATAAGTTTCTTGAATGGATTTACTAAATTAGTATTATAACCTACTTTAATTTTAGAAGTTTTACCTGGTAAAATAGGTGTTTTGTCCCATTCTGGAGTTGTACACCCACAAGATGCCTTTACATTACTAATTACCAAAGGCTTATCACCTGTATTAGTTACTGTAAAATAACGGTGTCCTTCTGAACCTTTTTCTACTTTACCATAATCTACTGTTGTTTTATCGAAGCTAATAGTTTGGGCAGAAGCCATAAAACCTACCGCTAAAACTAGCCCTGTTAAAATCTTTTTCATAATTCTTATACTTTTAAAGTTATGCAAAGTTAAAATTATTTTTCAACTTTGATTATTTTCCACTCTTACCTACAAATTACACGCCAAACTAGAATTTATTTTCCGACAATTTTCTCCATACAAATTTGTATCAAAAAGTTAGCTTCCTTATTATCTTTATCTTATTTTTGCAGAATAAAGCAAAAATAACGATTATAAATAGACTAAAAATATGCAGATTTCAGAGAAATATAACCCTTCTTCTACCGAACAAAAATGGTACAACTACTGGTTAGAAAACAACTATTTTCATTCTGAACCTAATCATAAACCTCCCTACACCATTGTCATTCCACCACCTAATGTAACGGGGATTTTGCATATGGGGCATATGCTTAATAATACCATTCAAGATGTGTTGATTAGACGAGCAAGAATGAGAGGTTACAATGCTTGTTGGGTTCCCGGAACCGACCACGCCTCTATTGCTACGGAGGCGAAAGTTGTGGCTAAACTTAAAGCAGAAGGCATTAACAAATCTGATATTTCTCGTGAAGAATTCCTAAAACACGCTTGGGAATGGACGCATAAATATGGCGGAACAATTTTAGAGCAGTTAAAAAAATTAGGTTGTTCTTGCGATTGGGACAGGACTCGCTTCACAATGGAGGATAAACTCTCCGAACAAGTGATAAAGTCTTTTGTGGATTTATATAACAAAGGGCTTATCTACAGAGGTTACCGTATGGTTAACTGGGACCCAGAAGCCAAAACCAACATTTCAGATGAGGAAGTTATCTTTAAAGAGCAAAACGGAAAACTGTATCACTTAAAATATCAAATTGAAGGAACACAAGATTTTCTTACCGTGGCTACCACGCGTCCTGAAACTATTTTCGGTGATGTGGCCGTATGCGTAAACCCTAACGACGAACGCTACCAAAAACTTATCGGCAAGACCGTTATCGTGCCTATCGTTAATCGTGCAGTGCCAATTATTGCCGATGAATATGTGGACATTGAATTCGGAACAGGAACTTTAAAAATAACGCCTGCCCACGATGTTAATGATTACGAAATTGGTCAAAAACATCAACTTCAAATCATTGATGCTATTGATGATGATGGTAAACTAAATCATCACGGAATGCACTACGAAGGAAAAGACCGTTTCGTAGTTCGTAAAGAAATTGCAAAAGAGTTGGAAGAGAAAGGTCTCCTCGCTAAGGCGGAAGACTATGTAAACAAGGTGGGAACTTCTGAAAGAACAGGAGCGGTGATAGAGCCTAAAATCTCTCAACAATGGTTCTTAAAAATGTCCGAAATTGCAAAACCTGCTTTAGAGGTGGTGATGAGCGACGAGATTAAATTCTATCCTGATAAATTTAAAAACACCTATAAATATTGGATGGAAAACATCCGAGATTGGAATATCTCTCGTCAGCTTTGGTGGGGACAACAAATCCCTGCCTACTACTACGGAGAAGGCGAAAACGATTTTGTAGTGGCAGAAAACGCTGAAAAAGCATTGGAATTAGCAAGAGAAAAAGCTCAAAATCCAAATCTAAGCCTTGCCGACTTAAAACAAGACGAAGACGCTTTGGATACTTGGTTCTCTTCTTGGCTGTGGCCAATGTCCGTATTTGACGGATTATTAGACCCTAACAGCGAAGAAATCAACTATTATTATCCTACTACCGACCTCGTTACAGGTCCAGACATTATTTTCTTTTGGGTGGCCAGAATGATTATGGCAGGATTGGAATGGAGAGGTAAAGTTCCTTTTAAAAATGTGTATTTCACAGGGATTGTAAGGGATAAACAAAGACGCAAAATGTCTAAATCCTTAGGCAATTCACCTGACCCAATAGAACTAATTGACAAATACGGTGCAGACAGCGTAAGAGTGGGAATTCTGTTGAGTTCTGCGGCTGGAAACGACCTTCTATTCGACGAAGACTTAATGCTACAAGGGCGAAATTTTGCTACTAAAATATGGAATGCTTTCCGTCTCGTACAAGGTTGGAAACAAGAGGACAAACCAGCTGGTGCAGTTGAAAACCAAACGATAGAATGGTTTGGTCATTTATTAGATAAAACCGTAAAAGAGATTAACGAGCAGTTTGAAAAATTCAGAATTTCAGACGCCTTACATCTTATTTATAAATTAATTTGGGACGATTTCTGTTCTTGGTATTTGGAAGCCATTAAACCGAATTACAGCGAAGGCATTTCTAAGGAGGTTTACGACAAAACTATTGTTTATTTTGAGGAGTTGATGAAATTGCTCCACCCTTTTATGCCTTTCTTAACCGAGGAACTTTGGCAAAATATTACTTCAAGAAATACAGACGAAGCCCTCATTATCGCTCAGCAGAAAGAAGCATCAGAATTTGATGTAAATATTACCAACCAATTTGATATTGCTAAAGAGTGGATTTCTGGCGTGAGAAACTACAGACAAAGCAAAGGTATTTCTCCTAAAGAAACCGTAGAACTCTATACCAATGCTCTCGAAAACAGCAACGAAGCACTTATAAAGAAATTGGCTAATGTCTCTGATATTTATTTCAATGAAAAAACAGACAAACCGAGCTTCTCTTTCTTAGTGGGTTCTACAGAGCTTTCCATACCGCTTAGTGAAACACTTGATTTGGAAGAAGAGAAAAAGAAAACAGAGGAGGAACTTTCTTATCTTAAAGGATTCTTAGCTTCTGTTGAGAAAAAGCTAAGCAACGAAAAATTCGTTAGTGGAGCTCCTGAAAAGGTGGTAGAAATGGAACGAAAAAAACAAAAAGATGCTCAAGACAAAATAGCCCTTTTAGAAGAAAAATTAAAAACACTGGGATAAAAAATAATGAATCACATTAAAAACATCGCAAAACTATTTTCTAAGCCATTTGTAGAAAGTCCTCTGCTAGAAACTTTCAATGGCGGAATGATACACCTTTCCTCTGGAGAGCTAGTTGCTTGCGACCCACTCATCACACCTGATAAAGAGCCTTTTAGTTTCATTTTTCCAAAAGGTGAATTTCCTGTTTTAATACATAAAGAACAGGCGAGTAACTGCATCGCCTATGTAGAGATTGCATTCTCCGAGGAAACCGTTTCTAAATGGGAACTTGCCGTATGCAACGGGCAAAACATTAAAGACTTAAAAGAAGATGAAATCTTTGGTTTCCCAGTAGAAACAGGAATGGGCTGTCTTATGGATAAAGACACCCAGAAATATCTTAATCAGTTAGAACTAGAATTATTCCAAAAGAAAGGCGATGATTTTATGGGTATTTATGAAGAATTTTTCCACACTCATTTTTTTGATGAAAGCGGAGCTATAGACCAATTTGCTTCTTTGATACCTAACGAGCAGCATAAGAATAATATTATCGCTTTTGAAACGGGCTACGGAGAAGGTTTTTATGCCTCGTATATAGGTTTTAATGAAAACCATCAACCCGTAAAAATTATTTCAGAATTTATAGAAATACAAGTTGACTAAAAAATTACAACAAATATGAAACTTAGTAAAGAACAACCTAGAATCCTTGTAGTAGGAAGCTCATCTGTGGATTTGGTTTTAAAAACAGAACACTATCCTGAGTTGGGAGAAACGGTGATGGCTAACTCCTCCGAAAATTTCTTCGGTGGAAAAGGTGCTAATCAGGCCGTAGGAACTGCAAGACTAGGGGCTAGTGTTTACTTTGTAGGATGTGTAGGTATGGACCCTTACGGTCAACAAATATTAAGAAATCTTGTAGAAGAAAATGTAAATGTAGGGTTTGTTGTAGAAGACCCTGATATAGAAACTGGCACAGCATATGTTACCACTTCTAAAGGTAAAAATGCCATTGTTGTAGTCCCATCAGCTAACTATGCTTTGAGTCCTAAACATCTAGAAAATCCCAAACACCTGTTTGAAACCGCTGATTTAGTTTTGGTTCAACTAGAAATCACGGATACAGTTATAGAAAAAGTGTTAGAGCTTTGCAAAAAAAATGGCACCAAACTCGGTATATATGCCGCTCCCGCAAGACCACTTTCTAAGAAGTTAGTAGAGTACGCTAGTTTCATAGTCGCTAAAAGCAACGACTTATCTACGCTTTTTGGAGATGACCACAGAGATGCAGTTTTACAAAAATTACCTAATAAACTTTTTGTAAGAGATGATACCAATTCTACCATTTACTACAATGGTTCTGAAATGAAATATTTCCGTAACGACCCAGAAGAAGCGGCTTACAGAATGGGAATGGGTGATGCCTTTACTTCAGGATTTGCTGTTGCTCTATGTCATGGAAATCCCATCAACGAATGTGTGAAATTTGGCAACGATGTCTCACTAAAAGTATCTCAGCATAGAGGTTCACAAAAAGGGCTACCTTATTTAAAGGATTTTAATTTGGCTTAAAAAACATTTATTGATGCTTTCTATTTTTGATATTAACACAGAAAAAGCTTTTAAAGACGCCTGTATAGAAACCTTTTTGTACCAATATGAAAAGGTAGAAATTTATCAGAAATTCGTGGATTTTCTCAATGTCAATCCTAAAAAAATAGAGCATATAGAAGAAATTCCTTTTCTACCAATAGAAATGTTTAAAAATCATACAGTGTTAGAAAAAGGATTAACACCTTCTTTATATTTCCAAAGTTCAGGCACTACCCAGATGAATTTATCTAAACATTGGATTGCGAATGAAGAGTTATATCAACATAGCATTTATAAAAGTTTTAAACAATTTATAGGCACTCCCGAAGATTTTGTTTTTTTAGGATTGCTACCCAATTATCTAGAACGCCAAAACTCATCTTTAGTTTATATGGTTGATTTTCTAATGAAAACCTCATCTAAAGAAGAAAACGGCTATTTTTTATACAACCATCAGGAGCTGTACAAACTTCTTAATGATTTACAACAACAAAATAAAAAGGTAATTCTCTTTGGAGTTTCGTTTGCCTTACTTGATTTTTTGGATACCTTAGCGGATAACAAATGGGAACTTTCTTATCATCAACACCTTACTATAATAGAAACTGGTGGCATGAAAGGAAGAAAAGAAGAAATGACTAAAGACGAACTTCTTAACATTCTGAAGGAAGGGTTTAAAACTCAGAAAATTTATTCGGAATACTCTATGACAGAACTTCTGTCTCAAGCCTATTCGCTAGGAGATAATCTTTACCAAACACCTCATTGGATGAGGATTTTAATTCGTAATACAGAAGACCCTCTTTCGTATGTTGAAAATGGGAGAACAGGAGCTATTAACATTATAGATTTGGCCAACCGCCATAGTTGTAGTTTTATTGCTACACAAGATTTAGGTAAAATAACCCAAAATTATTTTCAGGTTTTGGGAAGGATAGACCATTCTGACATTAGAGGTTGTAGTCTTTTAGTTTCTTAGGTTCAAACTTTGGCATTATTTTTGAAACTTTCCCAACCAATAAAATTAAACTCAATTATGAAAATCAAAAATGTTTTATTGCCTGTTGCGGCATTAGTATTATTCTCTTGTAACACAGATAAAAACAAAGTAACAGAAACAGTTACCAATGACTCTGTATCTACTACAGAGCAGACTTCTGTGACCGATTCTCTTGCTACCGAAACTGATGAGAATTTAGCTCTCAGAGTGAAAGACTATCTTAACAATAGTTTTTTAACAAAAGAAGATGCTAAAACCATTGCACCAGAAGATAAAAAGTTTAAGTTAGCTCAAGTAGATTTAAACAATGATGGCAAGAATGAAATTTTTGTACATCTAACCTCTTCTTCTTTTTGTGGTAGTGGTGGTTGTACCGTGTTGCTTTTACAAAATGATTTAAAGCCTATTACCACGTTTACTGTTACTACACCTCCATTCTGGGTACAGTCTAAAGAAGAAAATGGCTGGAAGGTATTATCTGTTCAAGATAGGGAAGGCTGGAAAACACTAACATTCAATAACGGAACTTATCCTAGCAATCCTTCGTTATTAGATGCTTCCAAAGAGCCTAATAAAGCTGAAGCAACCGAAGTATTAAGTGAAACCAATACAGAAGTTTACACTTTCTAATATCTGGAATTTATTATAACAAAAATCGCTCCGTAAATTACGGAGCGATTTTTTTATTATGTATCTTATTAAATACTAACCAACCTTTTTTCCGTTCAAGAATCTTATAAATACAATCCCCAAGAAAAAGAAAACAACCATAGACAAAGCTGCATATCTCATATTATTAAAATGCTCTATAAGAGTCGCAAAAATAAATGTTCCTAAAATAATAGCTACCTTCTCTAAAACATCATAAAAACTGAAATAGGTTGTATTTTCCATACCATTTTCTGGCAATAGCTTAGAATATGTGGAACGAGACATTGCTTGTAAACCACCCATTACCAAACCAATAATACCTGCAACTCCGTAGAATTTATATTCTGCATCAGGGCTATGCTTGTCTATCATATACGCTGCTACGCACGCTACAATCCACAGGAAAACGGCTATCGAAATCACATTTTTATTGCCTATCTTTTTAGATAATCTAGAAAACAATACAGCTCCCATAATCGCTTCAATCTGAATAACTAAAAGAACTAAAATAAGTTTTTCTTGAGGCAAGTTAATTTCGCTTTTTCCGAACAAAGTCGCCATTAGGAAAATGGTTTGCATCCCTACACTATAAAAGAAAAAACTAGTAAGAAAAAACTTAAGGTTAGGCGTTTTAAATAGTTGTGTCCCAACCTTGTGTAACTCTCTAAAACTCTCTTTTACAATCTCTATGTAGAAGATAATATTACTTTTAAAAACCGCCCAAAAACCACCTTGTTCTTTATGGCTTTTAAAAACATTCTTTAAATTTAGAAGTACTAAATCTTTAGGTAGCTGCTCTTTAACATTCCCAAACTTCGGTAAATGCTTAAATGTGTAATATGAAAAACCAAACCACCATGCTCCTGTAAGTAAGAAACTTACACGCGTCATTATCAGGGCTTGTTTAGGTGTTTCGGCTAGAACTTGAATGAGTAATAAGCATATAATCACCAATATTACAGAGCCAATATAACCATAGACATAACCTCTTGCGGAAAGTGCATCTTGCTTATCTGGTGTGGCAATATCTGGTAGAAATGAGTTATAAAAAACCAAACTCCCCCAAAATCCTACACTAGCAGTAATACTAAAAAGAAGTCCTAAAAATACCGTATGCATATTAACAAACATTGCTAAACCCATACACGAAGTTGCTCCTAAATAACAGAAAAACTGCAAAAAAGATTTTTTATTACCGATAGTATCCGCCAAAGAAGATAATATGGGCGATAAGAAAACTACTATAAGAAAAGAAATGGTAAGCGAATATCCATAAATAGCATCTGGATGATAATTTTCCCCAAATATTTTAATACTATTTCTTACAGGTACTTTTACCCATTGCCCTGTTTCACTTATATATTCATTCTTTTCGTAAGCTGTAGTAATAATACTATAATAAATCGGAAAAATAGTAGAAGTAATCACTAAAGAATATACAGAATTAGCCCAGTCATACACCGCCCAAGCTCTCATTACTTTAGGATTATTTTTAATATTTTTACTAGGTTGATTTTCCTTTATGTTTGACATACTATAACTAAATTTAATCTCGCAAAAATAACAAAACCATTAAGAACTTAGATATAAATCGTATTATTTATTCTTAATGGTTTTTATAATCAACTATAACAATAGCAAATACTAGCAATTCTCTATCACTAGAGCAGAAGCACCACCACCTCCGTTACAGATAGCCGCCGCTCCTATTTTACCATTATTCTGCTTAAGTACATTGATGAGTGTAACCAAAATTCTAGAACCCGAACTTCCTAGAGGGTGTCCTAATGCCACTGCTCCTCCATTTACATTAACCTTAGACTCATCTAAACCAAGAATTTTATTATTTGCCAAACCTACCACAGAAAATGCCTCGTTGAACTCAAAAAAATCTACCTCTGACAGACTAACACCTGCTTTATCTAAGGCTTTTGGTAAGGCTTTAGCTGGTGCTGTTGTAAACCATTCTGGCTCTTGTGCTACATCTGCATAACCTATAATTTTAGCCAAAGGTTTTAATCCTAGTTCTCCCATTTTTTCTTTAGACATCAGAATAAGAGCAGAAGCACCATCATTAAGTGTAGAAGCGTTAGCCGCTGTTACAGTACCGTTTTCTCTTTGGAATACCGTTGGTAAGGCAGGTATCCTATCAAAATTCACATTTTTATACTCTTCGTCTTCGGTAAAGAGAATGGGTTCACCCTTCCTTTGTGGAATTTCCACTGGTACTATTTCATCTGAGAACTTACCTTCTTTCCAAGCATTGGCTGCCCGTTGGTAAGATTGTACCGCAAATTTATCTTGAGCCTCCCTAGAAAAACCATATTCCGAAGCACATTTCTCTGCACATACGCCCATATGTACTTTATTATACACATCGGTAAGTCCGTCCAGAACCATTCCGTCCTGCATTTTTACATCACCTAATTTTACCGCTTGTCTAGCATTATAATAATGAGGCACCAAACTCATATTCTCCATACCTCCTGCTACTACTACATCAGCATCTCCCGCCTTTATCGCTTGTGTTGCCATCATCACGGCTTTCATACCAGAAGCACAAACTTTATTGATAGTAGTACACGGTGTTTCCTTAGAAAGTCCTGCTCCCAAAGCTGCTTGCCTAGCAGGTGCTTGCCCCTCTCCTGCTTGTAATACATTCCCCATGTAAACTTCCTGAACTTCTTTAGGGTCTAAATTTATTTTGGCTAAAGCTCCCTTAATAGCTGTTGCCCCCAATTGTGGTGCAGGTATATTAGATAACGAACCTAGAAAACTTCCCATCGGTGTTCTTACTGCCGATACTATAAATACTTCTTTCATTTTATTCTGTATTAAAATTTACTTTGCCAAAGTACGAAAAAAAATATAGCTCTAAAAGTAAATATCATTAAAAATGAAAAACAAGGATTTACATTTGTTAAAGAAGAATAACAGTAGTAAGTAGAGAAATTTTTAAAACTCTACTATAATACCGAAATAAGGTAATACTCTCAACCTATCCTGCTCTCCCGTTACCAGCTGATATCTCTGTTGTAAATAAGGTTCTGCTGGGTTGATAACAACAGCTTCACCTTGCTCATTTCTATTAAGATTTACCACAGGAAGATTGCTTGGATTAGCGGAAGTAAAGGCATTGATGATATCTAAATATCCACTAAGTTGCCATTTTTTAAATATCCATTTTTTCTCTAGTCTAATATCCATTTGGCTGGTACTATTACCTCTGAAAGCATTAGTCTGTGCAAAATCTCTTACAGGAGCGTTAGAAATATCCCATACCGCTACCATTTGGCTCAAAGCTAGATTGTAAGGCGTTTCTGGCAAAGCAGACTGAAATCTAAACCTTACACCCAAATTCCAATTTTTCTGAAAATTTTTACCTGCCGTAAGACTCAAAATATATCTGGAATCCCAACTAGAAGGCAGTAGTTTACCTTCCGCATTGCTAAATCTAGAATAACCATAAGTATAGGCTAATATCCCATAGAAATCGTTAAGTGTTCGTTTTTGAGCAAGAAACTCAACACCATAAGTTTCGCCTATTCCTCTAGCGTCCAAAGGCTCTGTACCTATTACACCAAAACCGCCCCCCAGATTAGCCAAAGAAACTCCGTTTCTAAGCGAAAAAGGAACATGATTATATTTTTTGTAATAAGATTCTAACGTTACACGCAGGTTATTAGGAGCTTTATACTCTAAACCTCCTACCAATTGGGCATTTCGGATATATCTGAGATAAGGGCGATTAACCAAAGTTTGATTTTCCTGATACCCTAAAGCCGTGTAAGACGGTAGTTGATAATAAATTCCTGTATTAAAATTAAGCGACCAAGCATTACTAATAGCATAACTAACCGCCAAACGAGGCGACCATTGCCTCAAAGGATTGCTCGTTCCTGCGGAATAATCCGAGCCATCCGCCCTAAGCCCTGCGGAAATGTTCCACTGGTTTATTCTATAATTACCCTGCACGTAAAGCCCGTATTGAGATAGGTTAAAATCCGTGCTATATTGGTCTGATACCTGCCCTACTTGAGTAATCTGCTGTACAAAAGACTGATTGTAATACCTCGACAAACTGTAATTTCCTCCTGCAGTAAATCTTATATCTCCTAATCGGAAATTTCGGTCTATACGAATTTTATTTTCTTGCTCTTTGGAATGGTAATCCAATAACTGATTTTCTGGTTTTTCTATATTTCTAAAATATTTGTACGCAGAATTATCCAACTCACTTCTACTCATTGTAAAAAGCCAATAGCCATTTTCTCTTAAATGACGATACCCCGCCCCTAAAGTATAACTCCATTGGTTGTTGATAGGCAACTGCTCAATCAACGTAAGATTAGCTAAAGTTGGTTTGGCGTTTTCGTTAAATTTAAAATTATCCAACGCCCCAATACCAAGCACATAAAACTCATCTCCAGATTTAAACTTTTTAGAAACTTTAAAATTGGTATCATAGTACGAAGGTAAAAAAGGCAAGCCCACCGCTTTAAACAGAAGCTGAAGGTTGGATTTCCTAACGCTAAAAAGTCCCGTCCAAGATTGGTCTTTAGATAGTGGGCCGTCTGCCATTAGCTGCATATCATCAAGCCCTATCACGGCTTTGTAGCCTATCTTATCTCTTCTGGCAGATTTTAGATTAAACTCAAATAAAGAAGAAAGCACGCCGTTTCTATTCGCAGGGAAAGCCCCACTGTAAAAATCAACATCCTTTATAAAATCTACCGTTATAATTCCTCTAGGTCCGCCGCTAGCTCCCTGAGTCTGAAAGTGATTGATGACAGGAACTTCTATTCCATCAATATAAAATTTATTTTCTTGTGAGGCCCCTCCTCGGATAAACAAATCATTCCGAAAAGTAGCGGTACTCCCTACTCCTGGTAAACTTAATAAGGCTTTGGATATATCCCGATTAGACCCTGGATTTTTTTGCACTTCCTCCGCAGAAAGTGTCCTTAAAGACAATGGGCTTTCTGCTGTTTTTTTATAGGCACTTTTAGAAATCACCACCTCCTGAATGTTCTTTGCCTTTTTCTCAAGAGTGGCACTTAAACTAATGTTTTGGTTAGGCACTACATCTATATCATTAAGGTAAACCGATTGATAACCTTCTGACTCCACTAAGAAACTATAACTTCCTGCGGATAAATCTTGTATCTGTACTTTACCCTCGCCATTAAAAGCCTGTTGGGTTTTAAGTACCGTTACCTTAGCCGGTAAACCTTTTTTATTAAAAAAATCATATACGCTGATATTTACACTCCCTACTTGAGCAAATAACCAACTCCCAACCAAAAGAAAACAAAGTGATAATTGAGTCTTCATAAGTATACTTATTTGTGCAAAAATAATTTAATTTCAAATAAAAAAGAGAACCCTAAATTATTGATTAGAGTTCTCTTTTTTTAAATGTATCTAAGATTGAATTTACATAGGCTTCACCAAATCTAAAAACCAATTTTTAACATCACCTTCTAAATAAGGACTTAACTTTTCTTCACAAGTTTTATGATAAGTATTTAACCAATTTTTTTCTTCCTCAGTAAGTAGTTCTATATTGATAACTTCTCTAAAAAATGGACAAAGCGTAAGAGTTTCAAATCCATAAAATACTCCATAAGGCGTTGTATCTAATTCTTTTACCGCTACTAAATTTTCGTGTCTAATACCGTACTCGTTTTCTACATAAAAGCCTGGCTCGTTGGAACAAACCATACCAGGAAGTAACTCTTGAGGATTCATATCCTTTCTAATATTTTGAGGTCCTTCATGTACATTCATAAAGCTCCCTACACCGTGCCCCGTGCCATGAGCGTAATCTTTACCTCTTTGCCAAAGCGGCAACCTAGCAATAGTATCTAAATGAAAACCTCTAGTTCCTTTCGGAAACTTAGCTATACTCAAATCTATCATTCCCTTGAGTGCCAAAGTACAATCATCTATAAAAGATTGAGATACCGCTCCTAACGCTAATGTTCTGGTAATATCAGTAGTACCTTCTAAATATTGCCCTCCAGAATCAATTAAAATACTTCCTTCATTAGTAACTTCTTTACTTCCTTCCGATTTCGCAGAGTAATGCACAATCGCTCCGTTACCCTTGTACCCTATAATACTTCCAAAACTTTCGCCCACAAAATTCTCTCCTTCGGCACGGAACTCTTTTAATTTCTTCCCTATGGAATATTCTGTCATAGGCTCTTTACCTACATTATGTTTCAGCCAATATAGAAATTTAACCATTGCCACTCCATCTCTCACCATCACCGTTCTAAAACCTTCTAATTCTGTACTGTTTTTAACCGCTTTCATTAAATTAGCAGGTACAGGAGCTACAACAAAACTATTTCCTTCTAAAGCATTATATATAGCTTGATTAGCATTAGGAGATACTAGTACTTTCTCGTTTTTAAATTGAGCTAAATATCCAAAGAAAGATTCGTAAGGCATTAGTTTAACTCCTGAAACTTTCATTTGTTCTTTCGCTTCATCATTGAGTTTTTCTAAATCAACAAAAAGAACCGCTTCCGCTTCGCCAATCACTAAATAACTTAAAAAAACAGGATTACAAGCCACATCGCTACCTCGTAAGTTAAGCGTCCAAGCCACATCGTCTAAACTAGACATAATATGCACAGAAGCCTCTTTTTCTTTCATTTTCTGCCTAATGGAAGCTATCTTATCCACCACAGATTGCCCTGCCCATTTTAAAGGATGAACAAAGACTTCGTTTTTTGAAGGTACACCTCTGTCTGTCCATATTTCTTCCAATAAAGGCTGATTGACCAAAGAAATATGTTTCTGCTCTAGTTTATTTTCTAAATCAATCCAATTGGAGTGAGCCGTAGCCAAAGCATTCACCGCTACTTTTCCATTCTGTGGAATTTGTGACGCTATCCAATCTATATAATTTGGAGTACCTTCTACTCCTTCTTTCATTAGTTCTATCCCAGACCCAGCCAACTCTTGCGGAGCTTGTACAAAGTAACGTCCATCAGTCCAAAGAGCCGCCTTATCTTCCGTAACCACCACAAAACCTGCCGAACCTGTAAATCCTGTAAGCCAAATTCTCTCCTGCCACTCCTTGGGAAGATATTCACTCATGTGTGGGTCTGCAGAGTACACTACAAATGCGTTTATATTATATTCTTTCATTTTAGAGCGTAACGCTCCTAATTTTTCTGTAACTGTCATAACTCTTCTGAAATTTTGAGGTAAAGTTAAGAAAATCTTTTGTTAGTAACATTTATACTTTTAATCATTAAAAAAATAAAAATTTTCAACAATTATACTTCACCATCAAATCCAACAAAGATTCAAAAAAACGAAAAATTGGTAGTTTACCTTAATTATAGTAACTTTGTGGAAAATCGTTTTCAACATAAAAATATATTACAATGTCAAAAGCTATTTCGCAAGTACCATTTGCAACTAATGAGCCTGTAAGAGCCTATGCTCCAGGGTCTGACGAAGTAAACTCTCTAATTGCCACTTATAAGAAAATGTGGGCAGAGAAAGTGGAAGTCCCAATGATTATCAACGGAAAAGAGGTAAAAACAGACCATAAGGTAGAAATGTTTTCTCCACAAGACCACCAACACAGTTTAGGTTTCTACTACAAAGGAGATATGAAAACTGTAGACGAAGCCATAGAAACTGCTCTTGCCGCTAAAGCAAAGTGGAACGCACTAGGTTGGGAACAGAGAGCTTCTATCTTCTTAAAAGCAGCAGACCTCATCGCTGGTCCTTACAGAGATAAACTGAATGCGGCTACGATGATTGCCCAGTCTAAAAATGTGCATCAGGCAGAAATAGACTCTGCTTGTGAGTTCATAGACTTTTTAAGATTTAATGTAGAGTTTATGACAGAACTCTACTCTGAACAGCCTGTTTCTGATAACGGCATTTGGAACCGTTCAGAGTATCGTCCGTTAGAAGGGTTCTGCTTTGCCGTAACCCCATTTAACTTTACTGCTATTTCTGGTAACCTACCTACTTGTATGGCAATGCTAGGAAATGTAGTAGTATGGAAGCCTTCTGACAAACAAATCTATTCTGCAAAAGTAATTATGGAGGTACTAAAAGAAGCTGGCTTACCAGACGGTGTTATCAATATGATTTTCACTGACGGAAAAGAAACAGCAGAAAAAGTATTAGCACACCCTGATTTTGCAGGCCTCCACTTCACAGGTTCTACTAAAGTATTCCAAGGTATGTGGAAACTAATTGGAGACAATATCCACAACTATAAATCTTACCCAAGAATCGTTGGAGAAACAGGAGGTAAAGATTTCGTAGTTGCTCACCCATCTGCTAATGTAGAAGCCGTAGCCACTGCCCTAGTAAGAGGTGCTTTTGAATATCAAGGACAAAAATGTTCGGCAGCCTCTCGTGCTTACATTCCTAAATCTATCTGGAATGATGTAAAAGCAGTAATGGAAGCTCAACTTAGCACTGTAAAAGTAGGTTCTCCAGAAGACCCATCTAACTTTGTAAACGCCGTGATAGACAAAAACTCTTTTGAAAAATGCAAAGGTTACATCGAAAGAGCTAACCAAGCTAATGATGCTGAAGTTGTTTTAGGTGGTAAAACTGATGATAGCAAAGGTTGGTTTGTACACCCAACTGTAATTCTTACTACCAACCCTAAATATGAAAGTATGGTAGAAGAAATTTTCGGACCTATCCTTACCGTTTATGTTTACGAAGATGCTGATTGGGCTGAAACGCTTAAATTAGTAGATAGCACTTCTCCTTATTCATTAACGGGAGCCATCTTCTCGCAATGTCGTTATGCGATAGACGAGGCTTATAAAGCATTAGAAAACGCTGCTGGTAACTTCTATATCAACGACAAACCTACAGGAGCCGTAGTGGGACAACAGCCATTCGGTGGTGGTAGAGCTTCAGGAACTAATGATAAAGCTGGTTCTAAAATGAATCTACTTCGTTGGGTTTCTGCAAGAAGCGTTAAAGAAACTTTTGTTTCTCCTAAAGATTACAAATATCCTTATTTGGGATAATATACCTTAACACATAAGTCTAAAACAAAAGCTGCTCGATTGAGCAGCTTTTGTTATTTTATTTCTTCAACCTGAATTTAATATAAGTAATCGTTTTTCCTTTTGATGAAAATAGCTCTTCATAATAAGTTCTTATATCTCTCAATAGTGGCGTTTCAGGGTCGTATTCTGGCGCCCCATAAATATCGTGATGAGCCGAAATTATCTCGTGTCCTAAACCTTGCAGCAATCCTAAAGTATAGCCGTGTAGAAATTCAGAATCTGTTTTTAAATGAATCACACCATCTTTTTTGAGTATTTTATGGTATCTGTCCAAAAATTCAGGGTGAGTCAGCCTATGTTTGGTTCTGCGATATTTTATTTGAGGGTCTGGAAAGGTAATCCAAATTTCATCTATTTCATCTGTAGTGAAAAAGCGGTCAATAAGTTCAATCTGTGTTCTTAAAAAAACAACATTATCTAACTCTTTAGCTAGAGCGGCTTTAGCACCAAACCAAAACCTAGCCCCTTTAATATCTACTCCTATAAAATTTTTATTTGGAAATGCTTCTGCCAAGCCTACACTATATTCGCCCTTCCCACAGCCTAACTCCAGCACTATAGGATTATCATTTTTAAAAACCTTTTCTCGCCACTGCCCAGCCAAAGGATACCCTTCTAAAGCCTCCTCTCTAGTTGGCTGAAATACATTTTTAAGTATTTTATTCTCGGCAAAACGCTCTAATTTATTTTTTCCCACAACTTATTTTTTAACGAGTGCAAAAATACAATTTTAAAGTCTATTTAACGACTTCCATTATGGTGGTATTTTTCATTCTCTTTTGGAATATTGGCAAGTATTTTTCAAAATAGACTTTAACCCCTTCGTACTTATTATTTTGCACTAAAGCAAAAACGCCCTCCTCCGAAGAATATACAAATTGTAGAAAATCATCTATCATATGTTTAGGAATTTTCATAGAAACAAAATAATCGTCCCCATAATAATTTCTGATAGCCGCCGTGGTTTTCATCATTTTTTCGTAGGCATATAAGCGACGTTTTCTTTTTTGTTCCCCCGAAATCATATCATAAATAGTATCTATACTAAAGGTTAAACCTCCGCCCGCAAATGCTGCTGGTGGAGCTTCTGGCGAAGTTCCGTCCCCTTTAGGTTCTGGAAGTCCTATCATCTGCTTGAGAGCCAACGGTGATTTTTTATCATCTAGTGCTATAACATCTTTTTTTAGAATACCACTAGGCTTAAATTTAGATAATTTAACTTCAGGAATTACATTATACGCCATTTTAAGCTCCACAATATTATTGTAAGTTGCTAGGTGTTTTTCGGTAATAGTGATATCTGTTCTATCCGTAGTAATAGAGGTAAACCTAATGACATCGCCTTTGGAAGCCGCTATTTTAAAGGCTCCTTTGTAATCACACAGTACCGTTTTTCGGGTTTCTAAGTTAGTAACATAGATTGGAGTTAAATAAACCTCCGAGCGGTCTTCCACAAGAACTTCTCCCACAAAAAATTGAGACTTGACACACACGCTCATCAACAAGAGTAAAAATAATAAACTTCGATACATCAACTAAAATAATATCGGCAAAATTAAGCGTTGCCCTCTAAAGCACGAGTTAATTTTTTACTAAAAATAAAAGCTAAACTTCTAAATTCTTGTTAATTTCCACCTTTAAAATTTGTGTTAATAGTTTGGATTTGTTAATAATCATAAAATGACCTCCATTATTCACTTTTATTGGGCTATCAATATTTCTATAAGGTAGGATTCGGTCTTTTGTTCCGTGAATATGTATCATATTATTCACTACATGAATATTCCTCCAATGTAAAATTTCTCTAATCGCCCATTTTAGAAATTTAGGATTTGTATCTTTTATAATTTCAGAAAGCAAAATCTTATCAGAATTATTCTCTACACCGAAAGCCCAGTATAGCAATATATTTGGATACATGAAGAGACTTTCAGGAATTAACTTATCAAGTTTAAGTTTCCCAAACCATCTATATAATTTCGGAATTTCAAACTTTGTTTTTGCCGATGCACTCAAAATAACTTTTTCTGTTGTAATATGTTTAGCTACTTCTGTTGCTACAATTCCGCCGAATGAAAGTCCAATCAAAACTGGTTTTTCTGTAATAATTTTCTCTGAAATCCTAAATGCATAATCTTCAAGACTTTCTCTATCCTTTGGTTCAATCCAATCTATAAACTCATAATCGTAATTTGAAAAATCAATTTTTTCAAACGCTCTTTTATCCGCTCCAAGCCCACTAAAAATATAAATTTTACTCATAATTTATGTTTTATAGTTTAAGAGTAACTACTCTTTTAGCCTTTAGATTGCAATTTCTTCCTCAACTCCACACGATTGACTTTACCATTTGGAGTTCTAGGAATTTTGTCTAAAAAAACAATCTCTTTTGGTGCATAGTAGGGCTTATCATACGCTATCTCGCCAAGTAATTTTTGAGTTTCTTGGGATATTTCTCCTTCTATTACCAACACTAATTTTTCGCCTAAAACAGCATCAGAAATGCTAGTAAATACCAACTCATTCGGGATTATTTTCTTTAACTTATCTTCTAATTGTTCTGGGATTATCTTCACTCCACCAGAATTAATGACATTATCTACTCTACCCAAAAAGTTAAAAAAACCTCCTTCTTTTAGTTCTACCAAATCATTAGTAGTGAGTTTTTCCGAAGTAAGAAGAGATGCCTCTATACAGAGACACCCTCGTTCATCTTGAGTTAAAAATATATTTTGCAATGGTTTAAAATAGGGTTCCTCATTTGGCGTTATCTGTTTTAACGCAATGTGAGAAAGTGTTTCGCTCATTCCGTAAGTTTCATAGATGTGAGATGTAACACCTTTTAGCTTTGCTTTAAGAGACTCCGAAACAGCCGCACCGCCAATGATAAGTTTTTTAATTAAATCTATCTTTCCCAAAGAATACTCCACTTGGAGTGGCGTCATCGCACAGAAATCAACCTCTTCGTCTAAATCTTCTAAAGGACTAACGGAAGGCGTTTTTATCAACAACTTCAAGCCTCGTTCCATAGCCCTTACCAACATCATTTTGCCTGATATGTATTCCACAGGCAAACAGAGCAATGCCTTATCTGACCTATTTAAACCTAAAAAATCACAGGTCATAGTCGCAGATGCCTTCATTCTTTCCTTTTCTACCTCAAATACTTTAGGCACACCCGTGGAGCCTGATGTTTTCACCGAAACGCAAGGCTTCTCCGAATACCAATCTTCTAAAAAATTTAGAACTTGATATTCAAAATCGGTATTAGGTTGAAGTTGTTTTAAATCTACCTCTTTAGAAAAGTCTATCAGCATCATAGAAATACTTATAATTTACCTCAAAAATAAACTATAAATATCAAATGCTAAAATCTACTCCTTTATAATTAAAGGTTAAAATTGATGTAAACAGAATGTCTCGCATTTATCCTAACGGAATTGATAGCTATTTCGGAACGCAAAGGCAATTGACTTTCCACACCTATATTAAACTTACGGAAGGAAAACTCCGCTCCCAATTTACTCAACACCAGATAACCGCCCGTGTGAGGCACTTTTTCTCCCACCTGTACATTTTGGAAATACTTTTCCGTAGAAATCCCTACTCTAGGAGACAATCTAAAACTATCAAAATCTTTGATATAATACCCTGTAACAGAAGTATTCCATTGATCTCCAAAACGATAATAATATTTATTCTGATTTTTGAATATATAATCGGTAGAGAGTGCCACAGCCCATTGTCCTTTCATATAAGTATAATTAACAATGGCGGAATAGTCCCAACTTCCCGTACCTCTTTGAAAACTCGGATTATAGGAGTTAGCCGTTTTCTCATCAAATTTAGCTAATGGTACTTTAACCCCAACTCCAAAATTAAGCCTATGCGAATCTTGTTTATCCAAATTAAGTTTATAAATAACCGATGCCGACGCATCTCCCACACCACTTAATTCTTGTTTGGTATCTGCTGTATATCTACTATGAAAATGAAATGGCAAATTGGCATAAACATCTACATTTTTATGTAGTGGAATACGCCCCCAGATTTGCACCGTGTTGTAATGCTCTGGAACGGAAAAATGAGCATCTAAAATATTACTTTTAGATTCATACGATTGGTAAAGATATTTAACACCTATAAACTGAGGATTGAGTATGCTTTCAAAACCAGAAGCCGCATTACCTACCGCACAACCACACGCATCACAATCTTCCTCTAACCACCTTAGAGATTGGATAGTAAAATTTGTTGGTTTAACACTAATACTATCTTTAGCCTGTAAAATCAATAGACTAAATAAATTAAAAATTAAAATTATCTGTTTCATCATCTATTCTGAAAATGCTGGGTTAGTAATAAATTGAGTATCACTTAATGTTTTTAAAAACGAAATAAGATCATATTTTTCTTGCTCTGTTAAAGGAATTCCTACTCTACCTTTAACCTTTCTAAATTCAGGGTCTAAGTTAGGATTGTCTATAACTCCTGAATCATAAAAATCAAGTAAAGCCTTTAATGTGTAAAATCTACCATCGTGAGTATATGGAGCAGTATATTCCACATTTCTAAGGCTAGGCACTCTAAACTTCAAAAAATCAGAGTCTTTACCTGTTACTCTTTTTCTACCTTCATCTTTTAATATCGGATTATAAGGCAGCCCTGTATTTCTGTAACTTTGGTCTGTAAACAAATCCGTGGAGTGGCAAGCCGTACATTTTTGCTTAAAAATAGTATAGCCTCTCGCCTCCTCCTCTGTAAATTTTTCTCCTTCATTTCTTACCACTTTATCATACTTACTGTTAGCAGAAATCATTATAGACATAAATTGTGTGATGGATTTCAAAATTCTTTCAGCCGTAACTTTGTCATCGCCATACACAATGGTAAAAAGTCTTTTATAATCTTTATCGTCTTTAATCTTCTGTGTAATATTTTCTATGGTTTCGTCCATTTCTTCGTGTGCCGAAATAGGAATAATAGGTTGCATCTCTAAATCGGTTACAGAACCGTCCCACATATATTTATCCAAAAAAATCATATTCTGAATAGGCAAAGCGTTTCTAAAACCTTCTCTGCCTTCTACTCCGTGGCTCACCGTGTGTCCGTGATGCGTAAAGGCGTCTTCTTGAATATGGCAAAAAGCACACGCCACAGCATTATCTTTGGCTAATCTTCCGTCATAAAATAGCTTTTTTCCTAGCTGAACGCCATATTCCGTAGGTTTATTAGCTTGTAAATTATACTTCACTTCTGGAAAATTAGATGGTATTCCAAATGCGTAAGGTTGGTCTATAGGATACTGAACTTCCGCCTCATCGTTCCGACAAGAAAGCACAGAAACAAGAACCACCAGCCCTGTGATAATATAGCTTTTCATTTTTCCGTAATTTATTTAAACCCTACCCAAAGACTTAACTTCAGGTAGAGTTTATAATTAAAAATAATTTATTGGAAATAGTAGCCTAGTTATTATGAACATGGTCCACACTAAACATAAGCGAAAGATTTTCCGCTGTTTCCTTTACCACAGACTTACTAGGGTGCATCGCCTGTGCATTATCATCTGATAAAACCACTTTATTCTTACCACTTAAGAATTGGTTAATATCCGCCATAATGTGTATTTGAGGAGCAATTACTTTTCTTACCTTAGCCACTTGTGGCAAGTCTAATGTGATAACTTTATAAACATCAGGAGTATTACTCTGTTGTGGATTCCCTATATTACCTATATGTATTTTGAAATTTTTGTCTAAAGCATCAGAATAAGTTCCTTCAAAATTCACAAATTTATAGCCACTTGCCCAGCTCCAGCTCATACCATTCGTCTTAGCTTTATCCCAAAACAAAGCCTGTTTTTCTTGCCCTAAAACAAACGCATCAGGAGAAATACCTAGCCCAAATTTAACTTGCTTATAATCTCCAGCAGGAATTTCCTCTAACACAAAATTATGCGTTATTGCTTCCTCCGACTGGTCCACGATATAAGCACCTTTGTCTGGATTTTGGTAATGATATTTAACCTCTGCACCATCGGATTTTACTAGAATAACATCACTCACAATGTATTTTAAAGTACTAAACTTGTGTTTCTGAGATGATGACGAAGTATAAACTCCAGAAAGCTCATACATTGCCTGTCCGTTAAAGAAGTTTTCAAATTTTAATGTTACAGAATTTTTATCATTAGCGTCTATAGTTGGTTCTTCATCTCTGTTACAAGATACTACCAAACTTAAAATGATTGCAACATAAGCAAATACGATATATTTTTTCATAATTTTTTCTATTTAGTTAAACTGATTAAATTGATTAGATAGAACACCAGAATAAAAAGTGCTCATAATTAGTCCCGAATAAATGACAACTATTATCATATCCGAAACGATACACACCACCAATCCTTTATCAAAATAAAGGAAACAATGATAGCATAAAAATAAAATGATTAAACAGCTAACGAAATAGGAGGACGAAACGATTGGTCAAAAACATCTCTTAGAACAAAGAAGTCTTTGGATATAATCTTGCGTTCAGAATTTTCGTAGAAAACCTCATCAAAGGTAGGCAACCCATTATCCAAAAGTACAAAAACAACCGTTTCATATAAAGATAGACCTACCAAAACGTCGTCTTGTTGGTTGTCTTTCAGTTCTTTTTCTAAGTAACATTTACCATGACAATTCATCTGAGGCTTATCTTTATTAATACAATAATTTGCCTCTATAAAACTTTGGTTTAGCTTAAAATGAACCACAACTATACTCTGCTGGAAAGAAACCAGCATTATAATCGCTAACATTATATAAGCTAAAACCTTTTTCACGAGTACAAAACTAATATTTTTTACAACACCAATTGCCAATATGGATAAAAATCATAGTACAGTTATTTTCCTTATTTTTGCCGTTCGTTAAATTGTTAATCATTTAAAAATTAGACATTGTGCTTTCAGTTCAGAGTTTAGGGTTGCATCATTCGGGAAATTACCTGTTCCGTGATGTTAATTTCACTATAAAAAAAGAAGATAAAATAGGTTTAGTTGGGAAGAATGGAGCTGGTAAATCTACACTCCTCAAAATGCTTTCGGGCGAAATAAGTTTCTACGAAGGCGAAGTAATCCCAGAAGGTAACATCAGCATAGGTTTCTTAAAGCAAGATTTAGATTTTGTAAAAGGTAGAACCGTTTGGGACGAAACGATGCAAGCCTTTGAACAAATCAACGCGATGAAAGCAGAGCTAGACGAAGTTAATCATCAACTAGCCACTAGAACCGACTACGAAAGCGATGCCTACCATCAGCTCATTCATCGTATGACGGAGCTTAACGACTTGCTTCATCATCACGATGCTTACAACCTAGAAGGCGATATGGAGAAAATACTTTTGGGACTAGGCTTTAAAGCAGACGACTTCCAAAAGATAACCGATGAGTTTTCTGGCGGCTGGCGTATGAGGATAGAACTCGCCAAACTACTCCTCCAAAAGAACGACCTTATGTTACTGGACGAGCCTACCAACCACTTGGATATGGAGTCCATCATTTGGTTAGAAAACTTCCTGAAAGATTACCCTGGGGCTATTGTACTGGTAAGCCACGACAAGCAATTTATGACTTCGGTATGCAACCGAACTTTTGACATCAATAATAAAAAGGTAGATGACTACAAAGCCAACTATACCAAATACCTAGAGCTCCGCAAGGAACGAAGAGAAAAGCTAGAACAAGCCAAAAAGAACCAAGATGCCGAAATCAAGCAAATGGAAGACAACATCAACCGATTTCGAGCTAGTGCTACCAAGGCCTCTTTCGCTCAATCCTTGATTAAAAAATTAGAAAAAATAGAACGCATAGAAATAGATAACGAAGATGTTTCTAAGTTCAACATTAGGTTTGTGCAGAGTATCGTTCCTGGGAAAGTAATCTTTGAAGCTGAAAATTTAGGAAAAGCCTACGGCACAAAACAAGTTTTTGACGGTGTAGACTTTTTCGTCCAAAGAGGCGAAAAAATAGCCTTACTCGGACAAAACGGTCAAGGTAAAACCACCCTTGCCAAAATACTCGCAGGAGAAATTAAAGATTATTCAGGAAGTTGGAATTTAGGACACAATGTAAACATCGGCTACTTTGCCCAAAATCAAGAGGAAGTACTCACTCCAAACAAAACCGTACTAGAAGAAGCCGAAGATGCTGCTACAGAAGAAACCAGACCTAGAGTAAGAGACCTTTTAGGGAGTTTTCTATTCCAAGGCGATGCCGTAAACAAGAAAACCAAAGTGCTTTCTGGAGGTGAAAGAAATAGGTTAGCATTATGTAAATTGTTGTTGCGTCCGTTCAATACTTTGATTATGGACGAACCGACTAACCACTTAGACATACAGTCCAAGGAAATTATAAAACTCGCTTTACAGAATTTTGAAGGCACACTTATCGTTATTTCTCACGACAGGGAGTTCTTGCAAGGGCTTTGTGATAAGATTTTTGAGTTTAGAGATGGTAAGATGAAGGAGTTTTTAGGTAACATAGACGAGTACCTAGAATACCGACAAAAGGAAAGCATCAGAGAAATATCCGTAGAAAAATCTAAGCTAGAGGAAAAAGCCAAAACACCTCCTCCAAAAGCGGAGCCTGTGGTGGTGGAGAAACCTCAATTTATCTCTAAAGAGCAAAAAAACCTGCAAAACAAAATAAAGAAGCTAGAGGAGAAAATAGCCGACTACGAAACCGAGATAGCAACTCTAGAGGATATATTTGCAAAGACCAATCCTACGGAACAGGAACTAGAAAAATACCAAACCTTACAAAAGGAACTAGAAGCTATTATGTCTGAATGGGAAAGCCTATCGGAGCAATTGGATTCATTTTAAAATAAAAAAGGCTCTATCTTACTCCAAAAATTGATGCCTATAAAATCTAAACAAGACTTATAGGCATCGTTTTTTAGAGATGTTTATCTTATCAAAGATTATTTCATTTTAAAACCGTTAGCCGTCATCAACGGTCTGCCGAGCAAAGACCGTTTAAAGCAATACTAAATTATCACCGCTCCACCCTCCGACCTAAGGAAACGGAGGCGTTAAGAAAATGGGGCGTCCATTCGTTAAGAAAAACCTATTGTCTGAACAAGCATAGGGTTTAAGCCTTGGCGTGAGTTCTAGGGCTTTTAGAATGGAAGACTCATTTTTTAGCCGTAGTTTTCTAGTCTTAACTTTTTGGTACTTTTAGGTCAAGCTAAAAGTACAGATATATACTTATCTACCTTCTTTTGTCTTGAAACAAAAGAAGCAAAAATTCAAGGTTGTGGTGGCTATGCCTAAAAAATACTCACAAAGGCTAAAAGTTTTAAAACTCGCCCCGCCTCGTTACCCAACGCCTGCTCAAACAGTAAAACTTTTTTAACGCCTTTACTCCTATTTTTTTAACGGCTACCCACCAAAGACCATTTTAAAACTGCTTTAAATGATAACCGCTTAGCTATTATCAACAGTCTGCCGAGCAAAGGTAAGTTTAGGAGCTGACCCCGTAGCGGTATTGGGAGCGGTAGCTTCCAAATAGCAGGGGTCAGTTCCGTGCCGAAGGCAAACCTAACGAAGTGGTTCGGCGGAGCCAAACCTAACCTTTGCTCTTGAACTTTTTATCCTTTTGTTTCAAGACAAAAGGACAAATAACAAAAAGAACAACTTCTAAAACTTATGCCTATAAAAATTATTTTTATGCTTATTAAAAAAAATCCGATGCCTATAAGTTTTTGATTTTATAAGCATCGGTTTTTTTAAAGGGGGCTTAGGGGTTATCCTAAGCCTTCTCGTAAGTGAGTGTCGCTAGGGTATCTTTTATTCCTTTAGCAGGAGTGAAAATCACTTTAGCTTGTTTAATAGCATTAGCCGTTACTTCTTTCTCCGTAGCTTTGCCCTCACTACTAAAACTCACTCGCAGACTGCCCAACTCTCCTAAACGAACAATTTGTCCATTAGCTAAGGACGATTGCATCACATCTACTAAAGCGTAGAGTACCGCTCTGATGTCCGCTCCGCTTACCGTAGAGATTTTCTCTATGTCTCTGGTAAGGTCGGTTAGGGTTTTCTCTCCGCTCATATTAGGAGAAGCATACCATTTTTTGTTGCCGCCACCGCTTACGCCGGGCTGACCTCTTTCGATTGCTTTAAATTTTACTGGCATAATTTCTACTTTTTATGATTTACAGTAATTGATTTTGATGATAAAAATTCCTCACGATACCGATAGGCATCATAAGGAATCATTAAACTATTTTACTAATAAGGCTTCTAACTTCTGTAAACGAGCTTCTAATTCTGCTATTTTAGCATCTTTAGATTTTAACTCTTCTTTTTGAGATTTTAAAACCTTATCTTGCTCTATGCTATGTAGATAAAGCTCCTCTATCTTCTCCACATTGGTAAGTTGAGTTGCCATAAGGTCTACATAACCTTGCTTTTTGATTTCTGCTGCAGACTGATACCCTGGTAAATGTCCGTTAGCTTTTACAAAATCTTCTACTTGACTTAGCGTCTTAAAGCTATAATCTGCTTTAATACTAGAAGTTCCTGTGTAATACTTTTGGAATACATAGTCTGGGAAGATAGCCGCACCATTGGTTCCTATAAAAGCTGTTGCCTTTACTTTACCCGCGACTTCTAATTTTTCTGCTGGAGCATCCACGCCTATACCTACATTATCCCCAAATCTAACTTTTCCCTCATTAGTATAAATAGCATAATTAAAATTACCCCCTTTGTTTACATTTTCTATATACAAACCATACATATCTCCTACCGTAGCTGTAGCATCATTATAAAAAGCATATCTTGCTCCATAAAGTTGCCCCACATTAGCTCCTGCATAAGTTCTGCTATAATTGTAGATACCGTAATGTTCTGGAGTTGTACTGTTCTGACGAAAATAAGAAGCTGACCTAATACCATTGGTTCTTGTTTCTATCGTAGCATTTTCTGATACATTTACCACATTATCTACTCCATACATTACCTTTACGGTGTGTGCAGGCATAGATGTTTGACCAATGTTAAGCACTTGAGAAGATATATTGATGTAACTTCCGCGTATATTATCCGCAACACCTCTATTACTTACAAAAGTTCTTGTACCATACATATCCGTAGAAGTACCATAGTTTCTAGCATGAAAAACACCTCCTGTATTACTACTTACAGTTGCTCTAGAATAGTTTCCGTTTTCACTTCCTACCGAAGTAATACCCGAAATACCTGAAATACCTGACGCCGTAGTATTAGAGAACATGTCAACAGATGAATTAACTCCTGTTAATCCTCCTATTGGCGATGTAACATCTTTAACCACTAACCTTGACTCATCTAATTGATAAGTTTTTGACGGATTAGAGGCAACATGAGCCTCTTTTAGCAAGGCTTGATTAGAGGTAAAAAAGAAACCTCGTCCTGCTGCAATACTCGATACTTGAGGCAAGGCATCCGAAGAGATCAAAGTTGCAAAAGGAATTTCATTAGAAACATATCCTGTAGCATTGTTAAGATACTGATGCGCTAAATCGCTCTCCGCTACATTTCCTAAATTATACAAATATTTTCTCGTTTTTTGATATCCTACAAAATCACCTTGTCCCAAAGCAGGTTTTAGATAAGTCTCTGTAATACTATTATTATCTCTCTGAGCCCAAAGTTGGTCATTGGTTTGGGTATCGCTTAATCTTACCCATTCTCCATTAGCTACACTACCACTTGGAGAAGTTTGGTTAAGATTCTTAAAATAGTAGAAACCTGGGGTTACCTCTACTTGTTTGCCTCCTTTACTAGTATCCGCTAAAGTTTTACCCGAACCAGTATTATAAACAATCATCCCATCAAAATAGGTAGAGAATTTCCCTGGATTTATTGTTGATGTTTTAAATTCCCATGTGGTTAAATCTGTCTTTGGAAAATACAAACCTTTACCAACATTATTATTTGAACGATTATATCCAGATGCATCTAAAAAAGGATTTTCTTGATTTATTACTGGATTAGGATTTGACTGTGTATTGATTTGACCGTAAGCCAATGTTCCCAGTAAAACACTTGCTAGAAATATATTTTTTTTCATTGTTTTTCTTTTTGTTTTTAGTTCTCTTATTTATACTAGTAACTTCCTCCTATTACATACCACGCTGAACCATCTGACATTAAAATATGCCCTTTACCTCCATCTAATGTGGTAGCACTAATTGGCTGATAACTTCCACCATAATTTAACTGTGTTCCTGATTGATTATTTACAGATAAAATCTTCCCTGCATAGCTGGAGGGGTTAGGCATATCAATAGTTGCTGTAGTAGTTTGGATTAAACAAAAAGTACCCTCTTTTTTCCATTCTGTATCATTAGCTTGAACTACTTTTCTAATCCCTCCTGTAAGTGACTGCAAAGTAACTGCTCCTGTTGCTCCTGCACCCATTTTAACCCAAACACCTCCTTTAAAGAAGTAAAAACCCGTAGCATCTACATTAACCGTTGTTCCCGAAGCAGTACCATCAGACACAGAGTCAATATAAAGTAGTGTAGATTCTGTAACACCTGTTCCCATATTAGCAGCTCTTAGACGGCTAACTCGAGGTATTAAAATACCTTCTACTGTAGAGGCTGTAGTCGACTTGTTAGCCGTATTAGGAGTTATTTCTAAAGTAGCTTTAGGTTGTGGTTCGTTAATACCCACTTTACCATCGTACTGTCCATAGGCTACAAAGCCTAAACCTAAAAAGGCGAATACACTCAATTTTGTCGTTTTTGTTGTCATAATATTTAATTTTAAAATTGTTGATATTTAGATTATAGATTTTGGATTTTAGACTTAAGGGTTGAGGTGATACTAGGTTCTAATATCTTACCTCTAAGCTCTGATATAAAAAAACGCCTTCCCCCTCTAAACACACACAAAATGAGAGGAAAGGCTAAAACAGAAAGAAAGCGAAAACTCTCTCCCTGAACACTAAAAGCACCTAACAAGAACGACCATGTTATTAGACAAAACAATGGTGCTTTTAGCATATATTTATGAAAGCTAAATTTAGAATAAGATAAACGCCAAAAGCCCCCAACAAAAGTTGGCGGAATGATACTTTGTTTTAACGATAAAAGTCTAAAGAATTTTCTAGATAATACGACACATACGCAGGTAATTATCTGTGTGTGTGTGTGTGTGTGTGTGTGTGTGTGTGTGTGTTTACACAATTATTTGGAACTACCAAATTTTTGTGTAAGTTTTTTTCACTTTTTTGTATGTTGCTGATAGTGTATCGCATAAATATGAAGCAAACTTATAACCTTTTGCGGAAGTGTGCAAGTTTTAGCATAAGATTTTTCTTCTACCTACCTCTAAATAAAAGCACAAAAAAGACTACCCCCATAAAAGGAGGTAGTTTTTTTTATTGTACTGTTTATTTGTAGAAAAAGTAATCTTTACATATAGTTCTCTATAGGTGCACAAGTACACACTAAGTTTCTGTCTCCATAAGCCTCATCTACTCTAGATACAGATGCAAAGAATTTATGCTCTCGTACCCAATCTAAAGGATAAGCTGCTTTCTCTCTAGAGTAAGGTTTGTCCCAAGAGTCAGAAAGTACCACTTGCTCTGTGTGTGGTGCATTTTTAAGCACATTATTTTGAGCATCAGCTTGTCCGTTAGCTATTTCTTCTATCTCTTTCTTAATAGAAATAAGAGCTTCTGCAAAACGGTCTAGTTCAGCCTTACTTTCAGATTCGGTTGGCTCTATCATCAGCGTACCTGCCACAGGGAAACTTACCGTAGGTGCATGGAAACCGTAGTCCATCAATCGTTTAGCAACATCGGCTACTTCTATACCTAGTGTCTTAAACTGGCGGAAGTCCACAATACACTCATGTGCTACTCTGCCCTGAGCATTAGTATAAAGAATAGGGAAATGTTCCTTTAGAACATCTTTTAGATAGTTGGCATTAAGTATGGCGTGTTCCGTAGCCTTTTTAAGACCTTGAGCTCCCAACATCTTGATATAAGCATACGAGATATTAAGCACTAATGACGACCCATAAGGTGCAGAAGAAATTGCCTGAATTGCCTGTGAACCACCTACCCCTATGTTAGGATTAGACGGTAAAAACGGAACCAAATGTTCTGCTACACAGATAGGTCCTACCCCTGGACCTCCTCCACCGTGAGGAATTGCAAATGTTTTATGAAGGTTAAGATGGCACACATCTGCTCCAATAAGCCCAGGACTTGTAAAGCCTACTTGAGCATTCATATTTGCCCCATCCATATAAACTTGTCCTCCATATTGGTGTACTAAACTGGTAATTTGTCTGATGTTAGCGTCAAAGAAACCATAAGTAGAAGGATAAGTAATCATTACCGCAGAAAGGTTTTCGCGGTGTTCTTCTGCCTTAGCTTTAAAGTCTTCAAAATCTATTTCTCCGTTCTCTAGGTTTTTCACTACAACCACTTTCATACCTGCCATTACTGCCGATGCTGGGTTGGTACCGTGAGCAGACTGAGGAATTAACACGATATTTCTATGCCCCTCTCCTCTAGATTTGTGATATTCACGAATGACCATAAGCCCCGCATACTCGCCTTGAGCTCCAGAGTTAGGCTGTAAAGAAGTTCCTGCAAAACCTGTAATTTCTGCTAAATCTTTTTCTAATTCTTTAATCAATAACTGATAACCTCCTGCTTGTTCCGTAGGTACAAATGGGTGAACACTACCCCATTCTGCCCAAGATAATGGTAACATTTCAGTAGCAGCATTCAGTTTCATTGTACAAGAACCTAGCGAAATCATAGAGTGAGTTAGAGATAAATCCTTTCTCTCTAATCTCTTGATATAACGCATCAGCTCTGTTTCTGTATGGTACTTATTGAAGACTTCATCTTTCAAGATTTCGTCTGTTCTTAATAAGTCTTTAGGTAAAGTACACGCTTCTTTTATATTGATTTTGAAACTTTGCTTCGCTTTAAAGTTTGCAAAAGCATCTAATAATTTTTGTAACTTATCTTCAGTACAAGCCTCATTGAGTGCTATACTTACGATGCCTTCGGTAAAGTAGTTTAGGTTGATACTCTGACCTCTCATTAGCATCATCAAGTTGAGTTTTTCTTCCTCTGACAATGCTATTTTAACAGTATCAAAACTTGCTTCTTCTACTACTTGATAACCTAACATCTTTAAAGACTCCGCAAGTGCATTCGCTTTATAATGAATTTGATCTGCAATAAACTCTAGACCTTTAGGTCCGTGATACACACAGTACATTCCTGCCATTACCGCCAAAAGAACCTGTGCTGTACAGATGTTAGAAGTCGCTTTTTCTCTTTTGATATGTTGTTCTCTAGTCTGTAACGCCATTCTTAACGCTCTCTTACCGTACATATCTTGAGAAACCCCTATAATTCTACCAGGTATATCTCTCTTGTAAGATTCTTGACAAGCAAAAAATGCTGCGTGTGGACCACCATATCCCATAGGAATACCAAATCTCTGTGTCGTACCTACCGCACAATCCGCACCCATAGAGGCAGGAGATTTCAGCTTAACCAATGCCATTGGGTCACAAGCCACCGCTACTTGTAGATTGTTTTCTTTATACTTAGCAATAGAGTCTGTATAGTCTAATACCACTCCGTTTTTACCTGGATACTGAAGTAGCACACCAAAAAAGCCTTCGTTTAGATTTTCTTTCTCGTGGCAACCTACTACGATTTCTATCCCTAGTCCATCTGCTTTAGTTTGAAGTACAGCTACCGTCTGCGGTAACACCAACTCTGACACAAAAAAACGATTAGCTTCTGCTTTTTTCTGCTCTCTAGTTCGGTTTTCAAAGAACATATGCATAGCCTCTGCCGCTGCTGTACCTTCATCTAATAAAGAGGCATTAGCTAAAGGGAAGCCCGTTAATGAAGATACCACTGTTTGGAAGTTAAGTAGTGCTTCTAGCCTACCTTGTGCTATCTCTGCCTGATATGGAGTATAAGCCGTGTACCAACTAGGATTTTCTAAAATATTTCTCTGAATTACCGATGGTAGTATAACATTGTGATAACCAAACCCAATGTAATTATCAAAAAGATAATTCTTAGAGGCTAACTCCTTAGAATGAGAAAGCATTTCGTACTCCGATAAGGGTTCTGAAATGCTTAAATCTTTGTCCGTTCTAATATCCGCTGGTATGGTTTGAGAAATGAGCTCCTCTATTGAAGATACTCCTATCTTGGAAAGCATCGCCTGTGTGTCTTGCTCGTTAAGACTAATGTGACGATTAACAAAGGCTTGTGTATTCATAAATTTTCTATTGTTTTTTTATTAGATTACAGAGCGTAAATTTATTACTTTTTGGTTTTCTATACAAAGATTTTGTGTGCTTATGTACCAATATTTTGTATTTGCACCGTGCTAATAGCCCCGATAGAAGCAGATACCCCACAGTGAAGAGGCAGAGTGAAGCGGAGCCTCTGAGCGAGGAGTATGAGCGGATAGCGGGAAATAGCTCCTAAATAAAATCTGATAAATATCAGCTAATTGATGAGTTTATTTTTATTTGTATTTAATCCAAATTAGATTATATTTGCAACATGAATACAGCAGTAATTCCTTTTAAAGTACCTGTACTTACGCCAGCGTTTTCGGCTGAACAAGAGATGTTTTGCAGCAAAAAGAAATGTTGTAAAAAGTTTAAAAAGGGCAAAAGGTGCAAAAAATGCCCTGGCAGATTGAAAATGGCTTAACGAAAAAGCCAAAATAAAAGTAGTATCACCAACAATAGAGCTAGGATATATGGAAGTTTACTAGGTCGGTTGGCAATGTTTGATTGCTGTTTTGTATTGGTAAAATGAGTTTCAGAGAGAGGGGTTTCCACTTCCTGTATTTCTTTTATGGTGATGCCTTTGGCAACGGTTTTTTGCAATAGTGTATTGGTAGCATTCAGTAAAATTCGGCACTCTCCGTTGGTATCAAATTGTGTGATTTTCACCTTTTTTTCTCCATAGTTTTTTACTAGACCAAAAGGGATTATTTTTATTACATCGGCGTTTTGTGTCTGCCAATTTAGGATAATTTCTTCGCCTTTTTTCACTCGAAGTTTATTCGCGTGGAAAGTCTTGATGTAAGGCGGCTGGTCGGATTTAATGTTTTGTTGTATTTGTGCTAGTTTTTGGTCGTATAAACTTCTACTACTTGAGTTGATAAGCACCTCGTAAGCCTCCTGAACTTCTCTGAAACGCTCCACAAAAAATGAATCGTTTTCGTTTTTATCAGGGTGATATTTAAGTGATAATTTTCGGTAAGCCTTCTTGATGTCTTCCGATGTAGCCTCTTCCGAAATTCCTAAAAAATAATAGTAATTCTTCACCTTAAACCAATTCCAAAATTTGTTTTAGTTCTAAAATATGAGTGCCTGTTTTGTACCTTTCCACCGATTTTACCATTGCTTTACTTAAATCTTCCACTGATATAGGTTGATATTTTTTCAGCAATCCTATTTTATTAAAAGTATTTAATATAGGTAGTGAAATACGCTCTCCCAATCTCTTGGTTTCAGGGCGTATAAGTAAACTTGGTCTTAAAATAATAAGGTTAGGGAAATTAAGTTCTGTAATTGCCTCCTCTAGTTTACCCTTCATTTTAGAATAGAAAATTGGCGACTTTTTATCTGCTCCCATAGAAGAAATTAAAACCAATGTAGAAACTCCGTTTTCTTTGGCTATTTTAGCAAATGTGTATTGGTAATCATAATCCACACGCCACTGAGCGTCTTGACTCCCAGCGTCTTTAAGCGTAGTTCCTAAACAAGAAAATGCAACATCTCCGCTGATAATAGCCGAACTTTGTTCTAAATGATTAAAATCTACTTTACAAACCTCCACTTTTGGTAATAACGAAGTGCTGTCTCTCCTAGATAATGCCACCACCGACTGATACGACAAATCATTAGAAAGTGTATGTAATAGAGCCTTACCTGTAGCTCCCGTCCCACCAATAACTACTGCTTTTTTCATCTCATCAAAATACAAAAAGGGAGAACTAATGCAGGTTCTCCCCCTCTAAAATAATTTATTTTAAGCTCGCTAAAGCGGCTTCGTAGTTAGGCTCGTTAGTAATTTCGGATACTTGTTCTGTGTAAATCACTTTATCATTTTCATCAGTGATAACAACCGCTCTACTCAACAATCCTTTAAGTGGTGAATCTACTAAAGTAACACCAAATTCTTCCCCAAAATTACTTCTGAAATCAGATAGTGTTTCCACATTATTTAAACCTTCCGCAGCACAAAAACGCCCTAATGCAAATGGTAAATCTCTAGAGATATTTATCACTATCGTATTATCTAACTTAGATGCTTCTTCATTAAATTTTCTCGCTGAAGCGGCACATACTCCCGTGTCTATACTTGGGAAAATATTAAGTACTTTTCTTTTTCCTGAGAAGTCATTTTTAGTTTTTTCGCTTAAATCTGAAGCTACTAGATTAAAGTCTTTTATTGTTTCTCCTAGTTTAGGAAGTTCTCCTACACTACTAATTTCATTACCTTTTAATGTTAGTTTTGCCATTTTAAATGTTTTAATATTTATCAAAAATAAATATAAATTTCTTACAAACCTATTGTTAGCTTTACTATCCTAATAAACACCAATAAAAAAGCATAAACTCCGAAAAGTTTATGCTCTCTATATCAACTGATTGATTCTTATTTTATTTTCTTAATAAAGTCCAAATTGCATAGCAAATAAATCTGGATACACTCCCATCGCTACCAATAACAATACAAGCACCACCGCCATAATGTTATAAGTAATACTTACCTTTTCACTAGTTTTAAATGTACTTTCTTGATAAAAGAACATCGCTATAATCAATCTTAAATAATAAGCGATACTCAAGGCAGAACCCAAGATAGCTACAATTACCAGTACAGTAGCGTTACCTGAAATAGCTTGACTAAAAACATTAAATTTACCTATAAACCCTGCCGTAAGCGGAATACCAGCCATTGACAATAAAGATACAGAAGCTACAATAGCTAATAAAGGTTCTGTTTTTGCCAAACCGTTAAATGCTTCAAAAGAAGTTTCTCTTTTAATTTTTTCTACCCATATCAAGCACATAAACACCCCAACTGTTGCTAAAGAATAAGCAAATAGATAGAAAGCTAAATTATATACAGAAAGGCTATTAAACCCGAAAAAAATTAGTGCAATATACCCTGCATGAGAAACACTAGAGTAAGCCAACATTCTCTTCGCATTGGTTTGTGCCAATCCCATAATATTAGACAAGATGAGCGTTAATATAATAAGCACAGCCACGATGTTAATCCACATAGAAAAACCTCCGATAAATGCTAAAGTCATCACTTTGAAAAACGCATAAAATCCTGCTATCTTAACCACTGATGCCATAAAGCCTGTAATAAGAGACGGTGCTCCTTGATATACATCTGGACTCCACATATGGAATGGTGCTAAAGATACTTTAAATGCCATAGCCACCAACATCATTACAATTCCTAATAAAAACATTTTGCTTGTAGCTCCGTGTGCTCCTCTAAAAAGGTGGATAGTTGCTAAATCAAAACTACCTGTACTACCATAAATCAAAGCGATACCGAAAAGCAAAAAGCCCGTAGCAAAAGCACCCATCAAAAAGTATTTCATAGACGCTTCTACAGAACGAAGGTTGGTTTTAGCACTTCCTGCCATAACATAAAGCGGTATAGACAGTATCTCTATCCCTAAAAATAGAGTAACCATATTTTGGAATCCAAACAAAATAATACCTCCACAAAGAGAAAATAGCATTAAAGCATAAAGCTCCGACTGGTGACTTCTATGATTACTAAATGCAAAACCTGCAATAAAAAATAATAAAAGAGTTACCACCAAAGATATTTTGGTAAATAATGCTGTATTAGCACTATAGCTAAACATCGCATTGTATTTTTCAAAAAAAGTACAATCAGGAAGGAAACTAACATATAACGCAATTCCCAAACCAAGAATTCCTACATACCTAGCATATTTACCCTGATTAAAAACACCCGTAAACAAAGCAATAACTGCTGTGATAAATATAGTAATTAAAACACTCATCTTTTTAAAATATCATTTTGTTAACTTATCACAGATAAGTAAATAAACTTTAACGAACTTTGCACCATTTCTATAATGATATTAGGATACACTCCCAATACTATTACAAAAATAGATAACCCTGCCAATACCGAAAATTCTACCGCCGAAAGGTCTTTAACTTGTGATAAAACAGCTTCGTCTCCTTCTCCAAACATTGCTTTACCATAAAGTCTTAGCATATATACTGCTGCTAAGATTACTGTTAGTCCAGAAACTATTACTGCTAATGTATTGTAGCTAAATACGGCTTTTAGTAACATAAATTCTCCGATAAATCCATTTGTCAACGGAACCGCCATAGACCCTAATAAAATAATCATAAACAGTACTGCAAACTTAGGAGCTACTCTAGCCAATCCACCCATCTGACGAAGGTCTCTTGTACCAAATCTTTTAATGAGAATATCAGCACAGTAGAATAACCCTACCACATTGATACCGTGTGCAAAAGTTTGTACCATAGCACCCTCAGCACCCTCATAAGTAAATGTTCCATTAAGTGTAACAATAGCAGAAGCAAAAATTCCTGCAACCATTAACCCCACATGCGATAGAGATGAATAAGCGATAATTCTCTTAACATCATTATTCACAATAGCTATTAAAGCTCCATAAATAATCCCCACTATTGCCATTACCATTATTATTTTACCAGAAAGACCTAGTACGGCCTCTGGAGCTATTGGTAATAGATATCTTAGCACTCCATAGACTGCCATTTTAAGCATAATCCCTGACAGAAGCATAGAGCCTTGCGTTGGTGCATAAGTATATGTATCTGGCTGCCAAGTATGGAAGGGAAATAATGGCAACTTAACCGCAAATGCCATCATAATTAACCAGAAAACAAAGGTCTGTTGTTCAGTATTCAGAGCCGCATTATACAAATCTATCAAAGCAAAAGAGTCTGAATGATTGTATAAATAAACTAAACCAACCAACATGAATAAAGAACCGAAGAAAGTATAGACAAAAAACTTAGTAGTTGTTTTAATTCTTTGGTCTTCTTGCCCCCAAATTCCGCATATAAACAATATTGGAATAAGGGTAACTTCCCAAAATATATAGAATAATAAACCATCTAACGCAGTGAAAACGCCTAAAAGACCAAACTGCATCAATAAGACAAGTCCATAAAAAGTATTTCTATAAGATGTCTGTTGATTAAACGATGATAGAATGATAAAAGGCACTAAAATATTGGTAAGCAATATCATTAGCATACCCATACCATCTATACCGAAACTTAAACTACTTCTTATCAAATAACTCCAATCGTATTGTATTTGGTACTGCATTTCGCCATCTACAGAATCTGTGTAGTTGAAATTAAACAACATCACAAATGCCAGCAACAACTGAGCTAAAGCTATACCAAATGCCAAATACCTACTCTGAGAGCTCTTCCAAGCAAAAACCAATCCTGAACCTACAAGAGGTAATAGTAATAATGATAATAACATCTATTATAGAACTAAAAAGTTAATAATTAAAATAATACCTATCGCCAAAGACATAATTAAAATGTAGTTTTCTACATTTCCATTCTGAACTTTTTTGAATGCTCTACCTGAACCTACCGAACCTAAACCTACAAGTGTTACTAAACGGTCTAAAATTCCTTTATCAAACATAGAAGCCAATTTACCCAAACCTTCTACTGGTTTTACCACAGCAGCATTGTAAATTTCGTCTATATACAATTTTTGAGCAGACAGTTTTTCCCAACCTGTATATTCAGCTTTAGGCTGTTTGTTTTTAGTAACATACAGATATCTAACCACAAACCAAACTACAAAGAACATTAGTACTGTAAGCCCTAGTAAAATCATTTCTACATTAAATGGAACTTCAACCGTTTCCTTTGTGTAAACATAATACAACCCTTCTAACCAATGGTGTAAAGTTTGGTATTCTCCGTGAGCTATAAAATGAGGCAAATTCAAGAAACCACCCAACAAAGACAATACAGATAAAACCATCAATGGTAAAGTCATATTAAGTGGACTTTCGTGAAGGTGATGTTTTTGCTCCTCTGTCCCTCTGAAAGAGCCGTGGAAAGTAAGATAATACAATCTAAACATATAAGTAGCCGTCATAGCTGCTATTACGAAAAGAATTACCCAGAATATTGGATTTTTAGCATACGCTGACACCAATATTTCATCTTTAGAAATCATACCTGAAAATAACGGCATTCCCGATATAGCCAATGTACCTATAAAAAAAGTAGCGTGAGTTATAGGAATATACTTTTTAAGTCCTCCCATAAATCTCATATCTTGCTCTCCGCTCATTGCGTGGATTACAGAACCTGAACCTAAGAATAGTAATGCCTTGAAAAAAGCGTGTGTCATCAAATGGAACATCGCCGCTGTATAAGCTCCTACTCCTAAAGCTACAAACATAAACCCTAGCTGAGATACTGTAGAGTAAGCCAATACCTTTTTAATGTCGTTTTGTCTTAATGCCATAAACGCTGCTAAAGCTGCTGTAAGCAATGCTATATACAAGATAACATCTAATGTTGTAGGTGCTAAAGAATATAAGAAGTTAGAACGAACTACCAAATAAATCCCCGCTGTAACCATCGTAGCTGCGTGGATAAGTGCAGATACTGGAGTAGGTCCTGCCATGGCATCTGGTAACCATGTAAATAACGGCAATTGTGCTGATTTACCTACCGCTCCTACAAATAAACTCAATGTGATAAAGATAACAACTGGGCTATCAATAGCAAACGTAGATGAGTTTTGAGCTACACTTAGATAATCTACCGCATTTACTTCAGATGCTAACATAAAAATACCTATCAACAAACCTAAATCTCCTATACGGTTCATAATGAAAGCCTTTCTAGCCGCCTTACCATATTCTTGATTTTTATACCAAAAACCAATCAATAAATAAGAACAAAGACCAACACCTTCCCAACCGATAAACAGAATCAAATAGTTACTTCCCATTACTAGAAGTAACATAGAGAATATAAACAGGTTGAGGTAAGTAAAGAATTTATAGAAGCCTTCATCGTGGCTCATATAACCAATAGAATACAAGTGGATTAAAGAACCAATCCCTGTAATGATCATCATCATCATTAAAGAAAGCTGGTCTACCTGAAACCCAAAATTAACCTGCATACCATTAACACGGAACCATTCAAAAGCCTTTACCACTAAAGCAGGACTATCCGAATTGAACTGTGTAAAGATATAAACCGAAAGTAAAAATGAAACAAATACCACCGCAGTAGCCAAACCGCCTACCACAATTTTAGGTAATCTTTTCCCTAATAATCCGTTGATTAAAAAGCCTAATAAAGGAAAAAGAACAATCGCATAAACTATATTTTCCATATTTCTTTTATCCTTTTAATTTATTTAAAATACTAATATCTACTGATTTTATATTTCGGTACATCATAGTAATAATAGCCAGTCCCACAGCCACTTCTGCCGCAGCTACCACCATAATGAAAAATACCAACATCTGCCCATGAGCATCTCCGTAATAGGTAGAAAATGCTACTAATAATAGATTTACAGAATTAAGCATAAGCTCTACACATCCCAAAATAACAATGGCATTTTTTCTTAACAAAACACCCAAAACACCCAAACAGAATAAAAATGTAGATAAAACTACGTAATAATCCAAAGGAATGTTCTGTACAAAAGAATTCATTTCCATAATATTTTATAAATCTTTTTTACCAATTAGCACCGCTCCTACAATCCCCGAAAGAATTAAAATTGAAGCCAACTCAAACGGCAATACATACTCATTAAACAATAATCTTCCCAAATTTTTGGTAAGCCCTACACCTTCTGTAATCTCAGTTACAGGTAATTCATTTCCTACATAACCTCTTAAAGCACCTACAAAACCTACTAAAAGAAGCCCTACAGAGAAAATTCCTGCAAATTTCATTAGGTTATCCTTTTTGCCTTCGTCTTTCTCCTTTAGATTAAGCATCATAAGCACATATAAGAATAAAACCATAATAGCTCCTGCATATACTATAATCTGCACAATTCCCAAAAATTGAGCGTTAAGTAATATATACAATCCTGCTATAGAAAAAAATGTAATTACTAAAGACAATATACTATATAACGGATTTTTAGCTGCTACAAAATAGATAGCACTAATAACCGCTAAACCTGAAATAATATAAAAAACAATCTGCTCCATTACTTAATAAGATTTCTTTTGTCTTTCACTAATATCTATTCTATTGTTCATATCCTCCACTAGTTTGTCTTTTCCATAGACAAAAGAACCACGGTTAGACTCTACATCTACTAATCTATCTGTAAGATAAATCGCCGATTTAGGACAAGCCTCCTCACACAATCCACAGAAAATACATCTCAACATATTAATTTCGTAAGTAGAAGCATATTTTTCCTCTCTATAAAGATGTTTTTCTTCCTTAGTTCTTTCAGCCGAAGTCATCGTAATGGCTTCCGCAGGACAAGCAACTGCACAAAGCCCGCAAGCGGTACATCTTTCTCTACCTTCATCATCTCTTTTAAGAACATGTCTCCCACGCCATACTTTAGCCCTTGGCTTTTCTTGTTCTGGATATTGTATCGTACTATCTTTCTTAAAAAAATGCTTTAGTGTAATGCTCATACCCTTAACTATAGCAGGGAGATAAGCCTTTTCCGCCAAAGTCATCTTTTTATTAGAAACTACTTTTGATCTATTTGTTAATTTCATTATCTATTAGATATTAGATGTTAGACATTATTTAATTGTCTTTATCTTGTATTTCAATTTTATAAATTTGGTATTAACTTCCAAACGCTAATATTACCGCTCCTGTTATCAATAAATTAACTAATGTTAATGGGATTAAAGTCTTCCAACCAAGATGCATCAGTTGGTCGTAACGGAAACGAGGAAGCGTCCATCTAATCCACATAAACAAGAAGATACCAAAGAATGTTTTACTCAAAAACGCAACAATACTTAAAATTCCAGCTACATTTTCACCATAGGTAGTCGTTACCCATTCTACACCTGGATAGTTGTAACCACCAAAGAATAAAACCACCATTAAAGCATTGGAGATAAACATATTAACATATTCCCCAAACATATATAATCCCAACTTCATCGCAGAATACTCTGTCATAAAACCAGCCACGAGCTCAGCCTCACACTCTGGTAAATCGAACGGATGTCGGTTACACTCTGCCAATGCAGCTACCAAGAAAACTAAGAAGGCTACTGGTTGATAAAAAATATTCCAATTCATTCCAGAACCTACAGGAATTACGCCCCATAGTTTGCCTGTGCCTTGTGCTTCTGTAATTACTCTTAAATCTAATGAACCTGCCATCATAATGATAGACAATAATGCTAACCCCATAGCTAATTCATAAGATATCATCTGAGAAGATGCACGAATAGCACCTATAAGAGAATATTTATTGTTAGAAGCCCAACCACCTATCATAATGCCATAAACTCCCACAGACACCATACCTATAAGGTAAAGCACCCCAACATCTATGTTAGCTACTTGTAAACTAAACGATTCTCCACCTATGTTAAGGCTTTTTCCCCAAGGAATAACCGCTCCTGTAATAAGTGATATAAACATCACCAAACCAGGACCTAAAATAAATAAAAACTTCTCTGAATTTTTAGGAATAAAGTCTTCCTTAAAGAAAAATTTACCACCGTCAGCCAAAGGTTGTAATAATCCCAATGGACCAGTCCTATTAGGACCGATACGGTCTTGCATCAATGCAGCCACCTTTCTTTCTGCCCAAGTAGAATAAGCCGCTACCGTAAGAGACAGAATAAAAAGAGAGATTACTAATATCGTTTTAAAAGTCAATAAATCCATAACTTATTTTTCTTCTTCTTGATTTTTATTTTCTGTAGAGCTTTCTATTTCTTTTGCTGTATTATCCTCCAAAAGCTCGTAAGCATTCGTTGAATCTTCGTAATGATTAGCAGAAATTACAGAATGTCTGCTGATATGTCTTGGTCCTTCAACATTCCAATACTTGACATCTTTTTTATGGAAACGGCAATCATTACAAATAAATTCTTCTACTTCACCATACTCGTCTTTTCTAGCCGTTACTCTGATAACCTCATCCCCCTTCATCCACAATACTGCTTTACCACTACATTTTTCGCACTTACAAGTAGCGTTCATAGGTTTTGTAAACCATACTCTACTCGCAAAACGAGAAGTGTTATCCGTTAGAGCTCCCACAGGACAAACATCAATCACATTACCTATAAAATCATTCTCTAATGCCTTATTGAGGTAGGTAGATATTTCGGCGTGATCACCTCTAAATAATATCCCATGCTCTCTCTCTTTCGTAAGCTGATTAGCCGCTAAGACACATCTAGCACATAGGATACAACGGTTCATATTAAGTTTAATATAAGGACCTATATCTTCTGGTTCAAAAGTTCTTCTTTCAAACTCCGTTCTTGTATTTTCTACTCCGTGTTCATAGCCTAAGTCTTGAAGATGACACTCTCCAGCTTGGTCACAAATTGGACAATCCAATGGGTGATTAACAAGGAGGAACTCAGTAACGGCTTTTCTGGCCTCTTGAGTTTTCTCAGAAGTTAAATTTTTTACCTCCATACCGTCCATCACTGTTGTACGACAACTTGCCACAAGTTTAGGCATTGGTCTAGGGTCTGCTTCTGACCCTTTAGAAACCTCTACCAAACAAGTACGACATCTACCACCACTAGTTTCCAATTTACTATAATAGCACATTGCAGGCGGCACAGACTTCCCCCCGATTTGTCTAGCAGCCTCTAGGATACTAGTACCAGGAGCAACCTCTGTAGTCTGCCCATCTATAGTTACTTTAAACTTTTTAACTTCCTCACTCATAATTTTCTATAATTAACCTTTTCAAAAATAGGCTATGAATTGACTGTGTTATTTTATATATACATTTCTCTTTATTAGTAATATTTCTTTACTACATCTGAGAAAATTACTCTTCCACTTTTAAAGGAATAGGATCTGCATAGTTTCCTAAACCGTAGTTTTGAGTTAATGCTAACTCTGGGTTTTTAACATACCATTCAAACTCATCACGGAAATGGCGAATAGCTGCTGCTACAGGCCACGCTGCCGCATCTCCTAACGGACAAATGGTATTACCCTCTATTTTTCTTTGAATATCCCATAGTAAATCTATATCGGACATTTCTCCTTTACCTTCTACAATCTTTTTCAGGATACGATACATCCACCCCGTTCCTTCTCTACAAGGTGTACATTGTCCACAGCTTTCGTGGTTGTAGAAACGAGCTAAAGTCATAGTGTGTTTTACCACAGATTGGTCTTCATCTAAAACAATGAAACCACCTGACCCCATCATCGTTCCCGTAGCAAACCCTCCTTCTGAAAGGGATTCGTAATTCATATATCTTGGTTTGCCATCTATGGTTCTTAGCAATAAATTAGCTGGTACAATAGGCACAGAACTTCCTCCAGGAATACACGCCTTAAGACGCTTTCCGTTAGGTATTCCACCACAATATTCATCAGAATATATAAATTCTTCCACTGTAATGGTCATATCAATCTCATAAACTCCTGGTTTATTGATATTACCACACGCTGAAATTAGCTTAGTTCCTGTAGAACGCCCAACTCCAATTTTAGCATACTCTGCTCCAGAAATATTGATAATAGGCACTACTGCGGCAATAGACTCCACATTATTAACTACCGTAGGTCTTTCCCAAAGCCCTTTAACCGCTGGGAATGGAGGTTTTAGTCTAGGATTACCTCTTCTTCCTTCTAATGATTCTAGAAGAGCGGTTTCCTCTCCACAGATGTAAGCTCCACCTCCTCTTTGGACATAAATTTCCAAATCAAAACCAGAACCTAATATATTTTTACCTAAAAATCCTGCTTTTTTAGCTTCCTCAATAGCTTCCTCTAAAATATCAGGAATCCAAGAATATTCTCCTCTAATGTAGATGTAAGAAGCATTAGAACCTAAACAGTAAGACGAAATTAACATTCCTTCAATTAAAAGATGAGGAATAAATTCCATCAAATATCTGTCCTTGAAAGTGCCTGGCTCTGACTCATCGGCATTCACTACCAAGTGTCTAGGCACCCCTTCTGGCTTCGCTAAAAAGCTCCACTTAAGCCCCGTAGGGAAACCTGCTCCTCCACGACCTCTAAGTCCAGAAGTTTTTACTTCTTCTAAAATTTCTTCAGGAGCCATCTTAAGTGCCTTTTCTGCTGCTTGATAACCTCCCTGTTTGCGGTAAACATCAAAATAACGAATACCCTCTATATGTGCATCTTTAAGTAAAAGTTTTTTACTCATTTTTTCTTTTATTTAATCCAAAGCAATGGCTCCTTGTCTGCATAGCTCAAGGATTTCATCTACTTTCTCTTTAGTTAAATGTTCATGATAAAATTTCCCTAACTGCATCATTGGTGCGTAGCCACAAGCTCCTAAGCATTCCGCTGGTTTTAATGTAAACAAACCATCTTCCGTAGTTTCTCCATCCTTAATGTTAAGTGTTTTACGGATATGGTCTAAAATATCATCACTTCCATTGAGCATACAAGGTCCTGTTCTACACACTTCTAGCACATATTTACCTACCGGCTTCATATTAAACATCGTGTAGAAAGTAGCCACTTCGTACACCTCTATTGGCAATATGTTAAGCACCTCCGCCACATAGTCCATCACGGGAACACTAAGCCACCCTCCAAATTCCTTTTGTGCAATATGCAAAACAGGAATAAGTGCCGACTTTTGTTTCCCTTCAGGGTATCTAGCGATGATTTTATGAACCTTTTCTAAGGTTTCTGGCTTAAAAGCTATAACTGTCTCGTTCATTTTTTTATCTTGTAAAAGTACTGTGTACTCTAATTCTTTTTTAGTTTTAGCAAAATTTTAGGCGTCTAATTCTCCTGCAATTACATTCATACTACTCATAGTTACAATAGCATCAGAAATCATAGAGCCTTTTATCATTTCTGGGAACGCTTGGTAGTATATAAAACAAGGTCTTCTAAAGTGTAGTCTGTATGGCGTTCTTCCACCATCACTAATAAGATAGAAGCCTAACTCTCCATTTCCACCCTCTACACAATGGTACACCTCTCCTTTAGGAATATCTTGCTCTCCCATAACAATTTTAAAGTGATAGATAAGAGCTTCCATTTTGGTGTAAACATCTGCTTTAGCTGGCAAATAAAACTCTGGAACATCTGCGTGATAATCACCTTCTGGAAGGTTTTCGTAAGCATTTTTAACCAACTTATAACTTTCCCATATCTCCTGCTGACGAACCATAAATCTGTCATAAGTATCTCCCGCTGTCCCTACTGGAATGATAAAATCAAAATCATCATAAGACGAATAAGGTTGTGCTACACGCACATCGTAATCTACCCCAGCTGCACGAAGATTTGGTCCTGTAAAGCTGTAATTAAGAGCTCTCTCTGCCGAAATAGGTCCTGCCCCAATAGTTCTATCCATAAAGATTCTGTTTCGCTCCATTAGGTTACAAAACTCTTGGAATCTTTTTGGGAAGTTTTTAATAAAATCTTTAATTAATTCGTGAAATTTAGGGCTAAAATCTCTCTCAAAACCACCAATTCTACCAATATTGGTAGTCATTCTAGCTCCGCAGATTTGCTCGTACATTTCGTAAATACGCTCTCTGTCTTGGAATACATAGGTAAACCCTGTAATTGCTCCTGTATCTACTCCTATTACCCCATTACATACCAAATGGTCTGCAATCCTAGCCAACTCCATAATGATGATACGCATATAATCTACTCTCTTCGGTACTTTACAACCGATGAGCTTTTCCACCGTCATATGCCATCCTAAGTTGTTGATTGGAGCTGAACAATAATTAAGACGGTCTGTAAGCGTAGTAATCTGGGCGTAAGGTCTTCTCTCTGATATTTTCTCAAAAGCACGATGAATATAACCTACCGTCTGCTCAGAGTGAAGTATTTTTTCCCCATCCATCGTCAGTACATTTTGGAATATACCATGTGTTGCGGGGTGTGTAGGTCCTAAATTAAGGGTATATAATTGCCCATCAATTTGCTCACTACTTTCGTATTGATTAAGTATATTAGATAGTTCGTTATCTTTCATAATTCATTTTATTTTGGGTAAAATATCCAATAGTTCTATCTACCAAACATTTTATCATCTTTATCCTCTCTAGTACCATCTTCTAAACGGTACTGTTTAAGCATTGGGTGGTAGCCCATATCTGGGTCGTTTAAGATAATTCTTAAATCAGGGTGTCCCTTAAATCTAATACCGTAAAAATCAAATGTTTCTCTCTCCATCCAGTTAGCTCCTGAATATAAATCTGAAATGGTATCTACCTCTGCTTCTTCTATCGGCATAAACACTTTTAGACGAACTCTAAAATTAGTCTTCATATTATGAAGATGATAGATAACTCCTAGTTCCTTAGCCTTATCTTGAGGATAATGGATACCACATATATCTGTAAGAAAACCTATTTCTAAAGAAGAATCTTTTAGATGATGAATAAGTTTTTTTACCTCTTCTTTTTTTACCTCTAATGTTAACAGACCATGAGGCTCAGAAACTGACAATACCGCTTCTGGAAATTCTCTATTTATGGCCTCTAAAACAAATTCGTTGTTCATATCTTTTTATATGATAATTTGACAATGATTTAACTTCTTTAATTTTTTGATAATCTAGCTCTCAATTTCAAATTATCTCAATTTATTTAACACCGTAGCTTTCTAACAATGCCTTATATTCTGGCATATCTCTTCTTCTAAGACTTTCACTCTGTGCCAATGCCTGAACCTGCATAAACCCTTCTAATATCTGCTCTGGTCTAGGCGGACACCCTGGCACATATACATCTACAGGTATAATTTTATCTATACCTTGTAGTACCGAATAAGTATCAAAAATACCACCGCTACTTGCACAAGCTCCCACCGCTATTACCCATTTAGGTTCTGCCATCTGAGAGTAAACTTGCTTAAGTACAGGTGCTAATTTTTTAGATATAGTTCCGCAAACCAAAAGACAATCTGCTTGTCTTGGAGAGAAAGACATTCTTTCTGCACCGAATCTTGCCATATCATAAGTAGGCATCGCCATTGCCATAAACTCAATACCACAACAAGAAGTTGCAAATGGTAGTGGCCATAAGGAATAAGAACGTGCCATTCCTATAAGGCTACTTAATTTTGTTGCAAAGAACCCCTCTCCTGAATATCCTGGAGGAGCTGGTGCATCTGTTTTTATAATAGGTTTATTAGACATCTCGTTTTTCTAATTTTTAAATATAATAGTTACTTAAACATTCTTACTTATCCCAATCTAAAGCTCCTCTTTTAAGAACATAGAAAAATCCGATAAAAAATACTGCTACAAATGTAAGAACAGCTAAAAAGCCTTCTACCCCAAACTCCCTAAAGTTAACCGCATAAGGGTAGAAAAAAACTATTTCTATATCAAATAAAACAAATAAAATAGCTGTAAGAAAATACTTAACAGAGAATGGTGTTCTAGCATCTCCTTCAATCTCTACCCCACACTCAAAGGCATCATCTTTAACTCCGCCATTAAGCCTAGGTCCCAAATAATGAGAAGCTACCAAAGAAATCAACACAAACCCCAAGCCTACAGCAGCTTGTATTAAAATTGGAATATAATTTTCTGGAATACTCATAATAACTTTAATTCTTGACCTGCAAAGCTAAGAAATTAAACCTTAAAACTAAAAAAGCCACCTCCTTTTTAAAAGCAAAATAACTTATATTTAGTTAATTTAGAATTATTTTAAATAGCTATTTTATCTATTTTTCATTTTCTTTAATATCACCCAAGCGATATAAGCAATATACAAAAACAGAACACTTGCAAAGGTAATATTAACGATAGCGTTCACCCTATCGTCTTCGACTTTAAAAACGGTATTATATAATACAAATGCGATAATTAAAATCGCATAGAAATAAAGTTGTTTTTTCATTGAAAATGCCTTAAATGTCTAATGAATAAGTTCTTCTTCGTTTGTGATTAACCGGATTATAATCCTGCCACAAAAGTTGAATATTTTTATTTTCTTCAAGCTCAGGATTGGTTTCTAAAAACCTCACCCCTTTCTTCTTAAACACTTTATAAATCTCTTCAAAGATAATAGAAGTAACTCCTCTACGCTGGTAATCTGGACGAATGCCTATTAGGTAAAAGTTAGCTCTATCATTCTTCTTACTTGCTTGTAGAAAGTGCCACCACCCAAACGGAAGCAACTTACCTTTAGCCTTTTGCAAAGCTCTAGAATAAGATGGCATTGTGATAGCAAAAGCAATTAAATCATTATGTTCATCAGAAATACAAATGATATAATCTTTGTCTATAAAACCAAAATATTTCTCTTTATAAGTCTTGATTTGCTCATCTGAAATCGGCGTGTAGGTAGATAAATTCTTATAAGTTTCATCAAGTAATTTAAACATAGGCTCTACTAAAGGCAATATTTCTTTTTTATGATTAAACCTAAGAACCTTAAGCTTATATTTTTCTTTAATAAGACCGCTAAACTTGGTTACTTTTTCTGGCAGTTGCTCTGGAAAATCAATTTCAAACTCTACCCATTCTTTTTCTTTTTTAAGTCCAAGTTCCTCTAAATGAGCGGGATAATATTCAAAATTATATATTCCTATCATAGTTGCCAATTTGTCAAACCCTTTTATCAACATACCCGCTTTATCCAAATTAGTAAACCCCATTGGACCTTCAATCTTGGGAAGATTTTTAGATTTAGCTACTTCTATAGCTTTATCCATCAATGCTTTTGAAACCTCTATATCATCTATAAAATCCAGCCACCCAAAACGCAACTTTTTAACACCTAACTCCTTTTCTTCCTTATAATTAACCATAAGTGCAATACGCCCAACAACTTCTCCATTTCTATATGCTAAATATTGTTCTGCATCAGAGTAAGATAAAGCTGGGTTTTCTTTAGCGTTCCAAATATTCTTTTCATCGTTGTTAAGTGGTGGCACATAGTTGGGATTTTCTTTATAAAGTTTGTTTGGGAATTTTATGAAATCCTGTAATTCGTTATCGTTAGTTACCTTTTTTACTACTATAGATGCCATATTTCGGTCATTTTTTCACAGCAAATATAACATAAAAGTTTGGCATAATTTTTTCTAAATAGTGGCTAAAAATTAAATTATTATGGGTTATTATATTATTTTAGGAATCATCACTCTAGTAAGTTGGCTTGTTTCGGCGAGGTTAAAATCAAAGTTTAATCACTACTCTAAAGTAATTCTCAGTAACGGGCTTTCTGGTAAAGAAGTGGCAGAAAAAATGTTAAGAGACAATGGCATACATGATGTTCAGGTAGTCTCTATACCTGGGCAACTTACAGACCATTACAACCCTATGAACAAAACGGTAAATCTGTCCGAAGCAGTTTATATGCAGAGAAATGCCGCTGCCGCTGCCGTTGCCGCCCACGAGTGTGGACACGCCATACAACATGCCGTAGGGTATTCTATGTTACAACTTCGTTCTAAGTTAGTTCCTATCGTTAATATCAGTTCTAACTTGTTACAATTTATCCTTATAGGCGGTATTGCAGTAATGGCTGCAAGTGGCAATAAAACCCTATTAGCTATAGGTGTTGTGCTATTTGCCATAACAACATTATTTGCATTCGTTACGCTCCCTGTAGAGTACGATGCAAGTAATCGTGCTTTAAAATGGTTAAAGAGTACAGGCACTGTAACCACAGAAGAATATGCTGGTGCTGAAGACTCTCTAAAATGGGCTGCTAGAACTTATGTAGTTGCAGCGTTAGGCTCATTAGCTCAGCTAATTTATTTTGCTTCTATGCTAATGGAGAGGAGAGATTAAAAATCATAAATAGAAAGCCTCAAAAATTTTGAGGCTTTTTTTATTTGTATTTAACAAACACTACTAAAATCTATATCCTACACCTAACATCAGCTTTCCTGCCACAGGACTTACCATTTCTCCTTTAGTAAATCTCCTTGCCAAACCGATACTTGTTTCAAAAGTGATATTACTACGCGTTACCCACTTACCCCCTATACCAAAACCTATACCTATAGTTGTATTAGTTGATTCTGTATATACAGGATAAAATGAGTAACTATAAGGACTATAATAATAATCTATTTTCTCATCACGAGAGGTTGTTATAGGAAGAAAACCTTCTATAAAAAATCCTGAAGCATATTTTTTTCCAAAATATCTTCTGTAATAAGGAGAAAATTGACTATTACCAGATATGTCTCCTAAACCTAAAATAATATCTAAACCAACACCAGAACTATCATCAATAAGTCTCTCATAAGAAACATTTATAGCTCCTCCAGCTATTAAAGGAAAAGGACTAATCATAACATCATTACTCCTAATAGAAGTGATTGGCTTAGGTTTAGTACTTAACGAATCCGTCTGAGCCTGAACAAAACAAGCAAAGCAGATAAAACTCAAAAACATAAATATTTTTTTCATAGGTCTAATTTTTATGGAGCAAATTTAATAAATTTCATACATTCTACATCCCACAAAAAAGCAGTACAAATAAACTATATGTACTGCTCTTCTAATTTTACTTTCTTAGCAAAAGCCTATTTTAGTTCAATAGGATTATTATTTTCGTTTAAAAACTTTTTCAGTTTCACTTCTGCTTCTTTTATTTTATCTACAAAATAAGAACCATCTGGAAGTTTATACTCTTTCATTGCCGGATTATTAAAATGTGTTTTGATAGAAGCAAAAGGGTCTTGTTTATAGGCTTGATAAGCTTTATCAAACTTCTCGCGAGTTACCTCAATACCATTCCCCATACCAAATTCTTTCATCATTTTTTCAGAGTATGGCGTTGCTTTTTCTTCAGAAAGTTTCTCATTTCCTTTAAGCACCCACTGATAATGGTTTTGGGTATCTTCTATTTTAACAATAAGCCCCGGTAAACCATAAAATTTATACGGTCCATCAGCAAAAGGAATATCTGTAGTAAACCAAGCTATCCAATTTCTTCCACCGAAAGAAGCGGTTGCTTTTTGTGTAGAGTAATTTTCTATGGTTGCTTTTTCTGTTTCTATTTTCCAATCTAGCTTTACAGGCTCTTTATATACAAACTTTTTTTCCAAAATAAAGTCTTCATAAGCCACCTCTTTAATTGGGTAAGGCTTTACTATGGAATAAGTAAATTTACCTTGTTTTAATCCAAATTTTTCTTGGTCAAACATATTACCTGTTTTCTTAACTTGTTCCATAAAAGCCTTCATCAGCGAATCTTGAGAAACCGCCATATAATCTCTATAAACCGATTTATCTTTCCACACATCTAATACCGTAAGCTCTTTTTCCACCTTGTTAGCAGAATCTTTGCTTGGCTTAAAAGTCATTTCATAAAAGAAACGATTAACTTCCTGTGCAGAAAACAATCCCACTAAAAGAAGTAATACTAAAAGATTTATTTTTTTCATAATTAAAATTTTATTCTAAACAATAAGTAGTAAAATCATCAGATTTGTTACAACATAATTTACTAAAACATCTGTTTTTTATTTCATCAGCTCCTTAGCCTGTTCTAGAGCAGCATCTGTAACCTTCGCTCCTGATAAAATCTGGGCTATCTCGTGTAGTTTTTCATCTTCTGACAACAAGATAATTCTAGACTGCGTTCTGCCTTCCACCTCGCTTTTAACCACTTTGTAATTATGGTGTCCTTTAGCCGCTACCTGTGCTAAATGGGTAATCACTATCAGTTGCATATCTTTGGCCATTTCTTTCATCACCTTTCCTATTTCTTCAGCTACCCTTCCAGAAACACCTGTATCTATTTCGTCAAGAATTAAAGTTGGTAAAGCTGTTGTTTCTGCCATTATTTTCTTAACGCTCAGCATCACTCTAGAACGCTCTCCACCAGAAATTGCCGTCTGTATAGGTTTAAGCGGAAATCCTGTATTGGCTTGAAATAAAATATTGATGTTTTCTTTCCCAAAGGAATTAAATGTTTCCGCCTCCGAAAGACTAACTTCTATCTTGGCTTTCTCCAGACCTAATTGTTTCAGCAGTTGCTCTATTTTATCTTTGAACACAAGGCTGGCTTTAATCCTAGTTGAAGACAATTCTTTTGACAACACTTCTAACTGAGCTAAAGATTGTTCCAACTTTTTAGTAATATCATCTATCTTCTGCTCTAATGTATCAAAGCTATTTTGCTCTTCGGACAGTTTATTTTTAATAGCCAACAAATCCTCCACTGTATCTACTTGATGCTTTACAAATAGTGTATTGATTTTATTAACTATCGTTGTAAGTTCAGATAGTAAATGTGGATTCATTTCTATTTTTTCTGCCTGATTTTCTACTTCGCTTACAATATCTTTAAACTCCTCAAATACAGATTCTAAACGCTGACTCACCTCATCAAACTGAGAGGAAGCCTCCGATACTCTATACAGTTTCGTTTTAGCGTCCGCCAAAGCATCTAATACCCCAATCTCCTCTTGATGAAAACGAGAAATCACCGCAGCTAAATTCTCCGATATAAATTCCGCATTTTCTTGTGTGTTCAACTGGTTTTTAACCTCTTCAAAATCTATTTTATCTAAGGCTAATTCTTCTAATTCTTGGAGTAGAAAAGATTTATAATCTCGCTCTTTAAGCCCTTCTGATAAATGATTTTGAGCTTCTTCTAAATCCTTCTTTAAATTCTGATAAGCCGAAAAAGTCTTTTGATATTCTGCTAAAATAGACTGATTTTGTGCAATGCCATCTATAATTCTAAATTGATAAGCCTCCGTAAATAACAACGAAGTTTCAAACTGCGAATGTATATCCACCAACTTAGATGACAAATTTTTAAGAACATCTAATGTTACAGGAACATCGTTCACAAAAGCCCTAGATTTGCCACTTGGGAGAATTTCTCGTCTAATGATGGTGGAATTTTCAAAGTCTAAATCATTCTCATCAAAAAAGGATTTTAAGTCGTTAGAAACTTCAAACTCAGCCTCTACAACACTTTTTTGTTCTGTGTCTGCCACGGCTTTTAGGTCGGCTCTCTCACCAAGAATCAGCCTTAAAGCTCCTAAAATAATAGATTTACCAGCTCCCGTTTCTCCTGTAATAACCTGCAAACCTTTATTAAGATTTAGACTTAGCTTATCTATAAGGGCAAAGTTCTGTATGTAAATTTTATTTAGCATAAGTACAAAAATACGAATTTAACTTTCAGCTCTGAAAGAAAATATTAGCTAGGAATCTCTTGTGTTTTAAACTCATTTCTGAGCAGGGCTAACTTTATTTCGTTTTTCAAATCAGAGGAAACTTTGTCTACTTTTATTTTTAACTTCGAAAGTTTATCGTAAGTGCTTATTTGGTGGTACCAATCGTAAAATCCATAGCCCGACACTTGCCCTTTTTCTATCAACAAAAACGATTTTTCGCCTCTCGTCCTGCCCTGTCCTGTAAGAAGGATATTTTTATCTTTAAAACTTAAAAACTGTTCAAGAGTTTCTTTGTGGTTTAAAACTTCGTGATTTTTAATAAAATTAAGCACCTTTCTCCCCTGCGAATGGGTTTTAAATTTAATCATAGGCAATAACGGCATATCTCTACGCACTCGTTTGACTAACCATTCATCATTTTCAAAAAAAAGTCCATACGGCAAATGTATCGTTTTGGTAAGACCTTTAGTATTCATAATCAGCTTTGCAAACAACTCTGACGCCACTAGTTCATAGGAAATCTGTTCTACTTCGTTTTGTATTTTTTGCCACTTTTTAGATTTAGCATTAAATACCTTCTTCGCAAACTTATAAATACCATCTGTAGCCTCGGATAAAATGACCTTACCTTCAGCATCTTGGAAATAAATAATCCCTCGTTCTGCTGGTAAATCTTGGGTAAGTGTTTTAACTTTATTGAGGTAGGTTTTTGCATTAGCTTCCTCAAAATGGGATTGGATAATCTCGTTATCTTTATCCTTAGTCATTAGCAGTTTAAAAAGGTCCAGCGTTGCTCTAGCATCACTACTTGCCCTGTGATGCTCTGCTAAAGGTATTCCTAAAGATTTTACCAATTTCCCCAAAGAATAACTTTCTTCATTAGGAATAAGTTTTTTGGCTAAAGGTATTGTGTCTAATGTTTCTATACTGAAATGATAGCCCAACCTCTTAAAAGATTGCCTCAACATTCTATAATCAAAATCTACATTATGCCCTACTAAGGTGCTCCCCTCGGTGATTTCTATAATTCTTTTGGCAATTTCGTGGAACTTGGGAGCAGTTTTAACCATTTTAGGCGTGATGCCTGTCAGTTTTTGCACAAAATGAGAAATATCGGCTTCTGGATTTACCATAGAGATAAATTGGTCTACTATCTTATGCCCATCATAACGATAGATAGCGACCTCTATAATACACTCCTCTCGGAATGCACCACCATTACTCTCTATATCTATTACCGAATACATTTAGTTTTTAAAATAAAACAATCTCACAATATCAAAGGGTGCAAACTTGCGGATATTTTTCATTAAATGCAAATTTAACCACCGTTTAATCCACAAAAAAATGATTCAGATTAAATCTGAATCATTCAATTTTACAGGTTATGATATTAACTTTTAGTACCTTCTCCTAGAAGTGGATTTTAATCCAAGCATACCTAGTATGGCTTTTGCTCCCTCTCTCATTAGAGTTGTACCAAAGGTTTTAGCCATAGGACTTTTCAATACAGTATCAAATATGCTAGGTTCTTCTTGTTCTTTAGTCACGGTTGTTTTAGGTACTTCTTGAGACGCCTGACTTCCCTCGGCTACAGGGACCATTCTTTTAGATAAAATCTCGTAAGCACTTTCTTTATCTATACTATTCTGATATTTCTTAACTAAAGCTGACCCTGCCGTTAGATTATCTATCTCGGTAGCCGTTAATACTCCCATTCTACTTTCTGGCGAAATAAGATAAGTCTGCACCAAAGGTGTTGGGATACCTTTTTCATCTAATGCCGTTACAAACGCCTCTCCTATTCCTAAATTTTGGATGAGTTCTTCAGCCTTATAATACTCTGTAACAGGATAGTTTTGTATGGCTTTTTCTATTTCTTTTCTATCTTTAGCTGTAAATCCTCTCAATGCGTGCTGAATCTTAAGACCTAGCTGACTCAAAACATTCTCTGGCACATCTCCAGGTATTTGAGTAATAAAATAAATACCAACCCCTTTAGAACGGATAAGTTTCACCATAGTTTCTATCTGTGAAAGCAAGGTTTTGGAGGCTTCTTTAAAAATTAAGTGAGCTTCATCTATAAAAAGCACCAATTTGGGTTTTCCACTATCGCCTTCTTCTGGAAAAGTAAGGTAAATTTCGGCAAACAAAGACAGCATGAAGGTAGAAAATAAGTTGGGTTTATTCTGAATATCATCTACACGCATAATATTTACCACGCCTTTTCCATCTCTAGTTTGTAGCAAATCATTAACCTCAAAGCTAGGCTCTCCGAAGAAAGCTGTTGCTCCTTCTTGCTCTAAAGCTACAATAGACCTCAAAATAGCCCCTAAAGATGCTGGTGCAATAGAGCCGTAATTTTCTGCTATTTCTTTCTTACCATTATCGTCCGTAGTTACATACTGTAATACTTTTTTAATATCTTCTAAATCAATTAGAGGTAAGCCTTTATCATCACAATATTTAAAGACTATCGACATAATACTACTTTGAGTATCATTAAGCCCCAATATTTTACTAAGTAGTACTGGTCCAAATTCTGTAACCATAGCCCTCAACTGAACACCTTTAGCTCCAGAAATCGTCATTAACTCCACTGGAAAAGGCTGAGCTTTATACGGTAACTCTGTTTTAGCATAGCGTTCTTTAATAATGTTATTTTCCTCCCCTGCCTCTGCTATTCCTGAAAAATCACCTTTAATATCCATTACTAAAGACGGTATTCCTGCATGAGAAAGTTGTTCTACAAAGACCTGTATGGTCTTCGTTTTTCCTGTTCCTGTAGCCCCAGCTATAAGACCATGACGGTTTAAGGTTTTTAACGGAAGTTTTACATCTACCTCTTTTATTACCTCTCCATCTAGCATTCCCTTCCCTAGGATAATACTATCTCCTTTGGAGCTATATCTACTGCTTAGTTCTTCTATAAATTTAGTTTTGTCTGCCATTTTACATTTTTTGATGGATAAAATTAAGAAATAAAACTGAATAATAGCTCTTTTATCTATCTTAAATAATCTCATCTAGGACAAACCAGTCCTAAATATGGTAGATTTTGCTTATATTTGTTACTCTATAAAAGATATAATCCTTATGGAAAAAGAAATCATTTTAAAAGCTATTGCTAACGAGCAACAAAAGATAGTGGATAACCTACAAAAATCTGTAGAGCGTTACCGTATAGAGTCTGACATAGATGAAGATGCTACTCACGACCCTGAAGACTTTTCACATCAAACAGAGGCTAAAGATATGCAGCTTAGGTTTGAACAGATGGCAAATACGGCAAAAAATCATTTAGCATTCATAGAACATTCCGCTCAAGAACACCATACAAGTATTGAAAGTGGTTGCCTTATTAAAACCGACAAAAGTTATATTTTTATTGGAATCTCAGTGCCACCGTTCAAATATGAAGGAAAAGATGTAATTTGTATTTCCGAAGAGGCTCCTATTTATTCAAAAATAAAAGAGACTAAAGTAGGAGATAAAGTTGATTTTGGCTCTCATCAAATTGAAATTATGGAAATAGCCTAATCCAAAAATGGACTTCTGTAACCCAAGTTTCATAACTTGTAGAGTGGAAGTCTTACCTTTGTAGAAAATTATGGAGCTACTAGGTTATTTTTTTGCTGTCATCATTGGTTTGGTACTCGGTCTTATGGGCGGTGGCGGTAGTATTTTAAGCGTTCCTGTTTTTGCCTACCTTTTTGGGTTAGATGCCGTTACTTCAACCACACTCTCTTTATTTGTGGTTGCTTGTAACGGATTAGTAGGCTCTTTGGGACATTTTAAAGAGAAACAAATACACCTCAATACTGCTTTACTATTTGGTATCCCTTCCGTCTTAGGAGTGCTTTTCTCTAGGAGAGTGGTTGTGCCACATCTACCCGAATACATCATCAACCGTTGGGGTATTTGTCTTACTAAAGATATGTTCCTTCTCATTTTATTTGCCTCACTAATGCTTTTGGCTTCCTACAAAATGATTGTAGGGAGTAAAGCTGAACCTCACACTCTAGCAGCTTCTCCCGCTAGAAATATGATGCTTATTTCTCAAGGGCTATTGGTGGGCATTATTACAGGGCTGGTAGGTGCTGGCGGAGGATTTCTTATCATTCCTGCTTTGGTAATGATTTTAGGGTTAAAAATGAAGGAAGCTATTGGTACCTCGCTACTGATTATTACACTTAGTAGTACCATAGGTTTTATAAGCTCTTTAGACAAAGTTGCCATAGACTGGCAATTTCTCTTATCTTTTACGGGGCTATCTATTCTAGGAGTTTTATTAGGCTTAGCTTTATCTAAAAGAGTAGATGGTAAAAAACTCAAACCTGCTTTTGGTTGGTTTGTGTTAGGTATGGGAGTTTATATCCTAATTAAAGAATTAATTTTAAAATAAAAATAGTATCATTATGAAAATAGAACAAATATACACAGGTTGCCTTGCACAAGGTGCTTATTACATTACTTCTAACGGCGAAGCAGCCATTATAGACCCACTGCGTGAAGTACAACCTTACTTAGAGCGTTTAGAGAAAGATTGTGTTAGCCTAAAATACATCTTTGAAACTCACTTCCATGCTGATTTTGTATCGGGACATTTAGATTTGAGTAAAAAAACAGGCGCTCCTATCATCTACGGACCTACTGCAAAGCCTAGTTTTGAAGCTATTATTGCAGAGGACAATCAAATTTTTGAGTTAGGAAATGTTAAAATAAAAGTGCTACACACTCCAGGACATACGATGGAAAGCGCGTGTTTTCTACTCCTTGATGAAAATGGAAAAGAAACTGCATTGTTTAGTGGCGACACGCTATTTTTAGGTGATGTGGGGCGTCCTGACTTGGCACAAAAGGCTGCCAATCTTACCCAAGAAGAGTTAGCAGGGCTATTATATGAAAGTCTTTACAATAAGATACTCCCTCTACCAGATGAGGTTACCGTATATCCAGCACACGGAGCGGGTTCTGCTTGTGGTAAAAATATGATGAAGGAAACCGTAGACAGCCTTGGCAACCAAAAGAAAATAAACTATGCCCTCAACCAACCTAGCAAAGAGGCTTTTATAGACGCTGTTTTAGACGGACTTACCGCTCCACCGCAATACTTCGGAATGAATGTCGCTATGAACAAAGGAGGCTACACCAGCTTTGATGAAGTTTTAAAAAACGGTAAAGAAGCTCTATCCGTAGAAGATTTTGAAACCGTGGCAGAGAATACAGGAGCTTTAATCCTTGACACTAGAAATGCGGCTGATTTCCACCAAGGTTTTGTACCTAACTCTATAAACATTGGTCTTAAAGGCAGTTTTGCCCCTTGGGTAGGTGCGATGATTGTAGATGTTAAGCAACCCCTGCTACTAGTCTGTGAAGAAGGTACCGTAGAAGAAGCCATTACTAGACTCGCTCGTGTAGGGTTTGATAATGTAGTAGGCTACCTCAAAGGTGGTTTTGAATCGTGGAAAAATTCAGGAAAAGAAATAGACACTATTAAAAGAATTTCTGCCGAAACCTTTGCTAACGAATACCATAAAGATGCAAAAGTAGTAGATGTAAGAAATATAGGAGAATACTCTGCTGAGCATGTAGAAGACGCCCTTAGCCGCCCTCTTATGGAAATTAACGACTGGGCAAAAGAACTAGACGATACACATTTCTACATCCATTGTGCAGGAGGTTATCGTAGTATGATTGCGTCTAGCATACTCAATTCTAGAGGTATCCGAAATTTTACAGAAGTAGATGGTGGTTTTGCTAAAATTAAGGAAACCTCTGTGCCTACCACTGATTTTGTATGCCAGTCTAAAGTTAAGTTCTAAATTATGAAAGTTATACACCAAATGATACTTGGCGGAGGTTTAGCTCTAGGGCTTACCTCCTGCCAAACAACTAGTAAAGCCAAAGATACTGGAATTATCTGGTGTACAGCCAATACAAAAAATACTAGTGAAGCAAATATCACGAAAATTATAAATGCTCCCAATAGTATTTTGGTAGATGTAAGGACTCCAGAAGAATTTGCAGAAGGCAGTGCTAATGGAGCCATCAACATACCTTTAGACCAATTAGAAAATCATTTAGACAAACTAAATTCTTCGCAGGATATTGTACTTTTCTGTCGTTCTGGAAGACGCTCCGAAGAAGCTAAGACTATTCTAGAGAAACACGGCTTTAAAAAAGTATATAACGCTGGGACTTGGAACGAAGTAAAAGCACTTCAAAAATAAAAAAAATGAATACTCTAAAAAACAAATTTAGATACATCTCAGTTATCATATTAACAGTTTTATTATTTGGAAACTCCTACGCACAAGACAGAATAAAGATTGATTTTTTTGAACAAATTAAAAATTATAATCTTTCTAAAGTTATTGCTGCAGATAGCATTATTTCGGAAAACCGAGAAGAAAAAATAAAAGAAAAGGTTAAACGCCCCGAAATATTAGGCTTCATAGGAAATAATTATCAAAGATTTTTTATTCATTTTACTTCAGTTATTCAGAACCCAACAAATCCTTATGAATATTTGGTATCTGGAAAAACAAAAGTTAGAGAAACCATCTGCACATTTCAAGGGAAAATTACTATTAAACAAGCTAAAATCTATAAAAGTAGTGACTTCCCAAATTACAAACAGGGATATGCAGATTGTGATGTAACTCTGTACGAAGATAAAAAACAACCTTCGACTGGATTTATCAAAGGTAAACTGAAGAGTCGTTTCTTGATAGACGATAAAGGGCAATTTCGATACGACGCCTTAAATTTCTTTTCTGATGGTTTTTCAAATAATCAATTTGTTGGTAGTTGGACGAGCTATAAAACAAATATAACTAAGAGATGTAATTGGGGAGACTACAGAATTCCTGAAAGTGGCGACCTTGATATTGGAGTAGGAGAATTTAGTGTTAATAATAAATATCTAAAAAACGGTTGGAAAACTTATAAGCTTGCTCAGGGAGATTTTACCGAAACTTCAGAAACGAAACAAGCCAAACAAAAAGAAGAAGAACAATGGTGGAGGTAAAAGTTAACTGATAATATAGATCTTTTTATAGAAGTTACCTATTGTTTCCTAACCAAAATCATTAGAAAAACATCAAGGTCACATAAAAGTATTTAATCCAAGAACTTTAACTCTTTACTGACGCCACTTCGTTGTCTTACCATACAACACACCAGCGTAGCCTAAGACGACACACCGTTGTACGGTAAGACAACGAAGTAGCGTAAAAAATAACTGTAGGTTCTCAAAATTTGAGAACCTACAGTTGTGGTTATAAAAACGAACTACCCAATAACAATAGGAGCAGATAAAATTTCTGTCCTAGGCTCTTTAAGTAAGGTATTACCTTTAGAGAATTGTGTTGTGAGACTTAGCTCATAATTCCCTGCTTCTAAATCTGCAGGAACGAGAATGAGTAACCTTGACGGCTCGTTAAGAACAATATGCTCTGCTGAGAGTTTCACTTCTTGTTGAGTGTCTAGATTTTTAAAGACGATGCCATTTTTAGGGTCATTGCCGTCTATTTTAATATAAGTGCCTTTAATTTCGGCGTTTTTGCCTTTGGTAAGCGTACCGTCTGCTTTGCCTGTGGCTTTGTCGGTAATACTGAACACACTCATTGGGCTAGATTGTTCGCCTAGGATTTCTACTTTGGTATCGTTGGCGGCTTTTCTTAGGTCGGTGCCTTGGTTTACATTTACGTAAACCGAGTGCTTCTCCTTATCCCAAGTTTTATCATAAAATACGCCCTTAATCGCAGGACGCATATAGACTAATCCAGTATTTACGCTATAACCGTTGAGTACCAGCTCTGAGGCTTTACGGTTAAAACGAGTGATAATATCTACCGCCGTTTCGGTTTTTATCTCCATACCCTCTTTTTTGAGAGCTTCTATGATTTCTGTAATGCCAAGGCTGCCACCTAAAAGAGGTACGGCTACAAAATCATTAGGGTCATCTTTAGTCAATAGGTTGGGACGCAACCACGCTTTTAGTGTATTCATAAGCTTTATAATTTTTTGAGGTTAAACTTTTATATTATTTTATTCTAATTTGAGATATAAAAAAGCCCCATTGCGATACTGTCACAATGGGGAAAGTTATAAACTATTTTACTAATAAGGCTTCTAACTTCTGTAAACGAGACTCTAACTCTTCATTCTTTGCTTTTAGGTCTTTTACTTCTTTATCTTTTTCTAAAAGATGTAAGTAAAGTTCCTCTATCTTCTCCACATTGGTAAGTTGAGTTGCCATAATATCTATATAACCTTGCTTTTTGATTTCTGCAGCAGATTGATATCCTGGTAAATGTCCATTAGCTTTTACAAAATCTTCTACTTGGCTAAGGGTCTTAAAGCTGTAATCTGCTTTAATGTTAGAAGTACCTGTATAGTATTTTTGGAACACATAGTCTGGGAAGAGTTTAGCTCCATTAGTTCCCATAAAAGCGGTTGCTTTTACATTACCATTAACATTTAATAACTCTGTAATTTTAGGCATTTCAGAAGCATTGCTACCATAACCTATTGCTAGCTTACCCTCATCTGTTAATACCATTTTAGAACTTTTATTTGAATTATCTAATCCATAAGCCCAAAAATGCAAACCACTGATATAATTATATGCTCCTCCAGTCTTCATATTGAACAATCTCCATTTACCTACTTCAGTTGTAGTGTCTGCCTTTAGAGTATTGGAAAGTTCTAATGAACCTCCTATATTTGATGACCTTTCAGAACGAAGTTCAGCTTCTTTAGCTAAGATATTTCCCGCTACTTCTAGTTTTTCTACTGGAGCATCTACGCCGATACCTACATTATCACCGAAACGAACTGTTCCAGCGTTAGTGTAAATAGCATAATTGTTTCCAGTACTGAAATTAACATTATCTAAATGAAGCCCATAAGCATTTTTAACAGTAGAATTAGCTCCAATAGCAGGTATATGAAGACGATATCCATAAAAGTCATCTACACTATTCCCTGCTCCTAAAGTGAATGAATTGAAAACACCCACATACTCTGTCATAGTAGAACCTGTATCTGAGGCTATATAGCGTAAATCCATACCTTTTCCTGTAGATATATTACTCGCCTTTGATGTAATATATGACACTAGACCTCCCATATTACTCACTTGTCCAGTCTCAAGTGCCATTTGATTATTTATTCCTCTAACCACCGATGCCGACTGATTATTAGACACCAGAATATCCATATTTTGACCTGTAAATCGTCCTATAGTAGCACCACTACCTATACTACGACCTACAACCTTAAATCCTTCTAAACTACCTAAGTTCCCTGATGTATTAGCTCTAGCCCAAGACTGTAGACCTACCATAGTATTAGCATTCACACCTAAGGTTGCGCCTAACAAAGGTCCCGTACCATCAGGGTCTTCTCCTTCTATAAGCACCTCAAAAGTTTGCCCATTAAGATAATTAAGAGGTTTGGATATATTAGGGTCTTGTACTAATAAGGTATTATATCCCCCATTATATCTCATAGCAGTAGAAGTAGAATTGTTTACATGTCCTGAAGTAACTACACTTCTTCTATGATTAAAATCATAAAATGCCGTATTTGTATAAGGATGTGTCAAAGGAAAAGCATCTGAACCATAGTTCTCAAAATTAATACTTGAACGCTTATAGAATGTAGTACTAGTAGCTAGCGGAGATAGGATGCCTGCAATACGAAGAAACCCCTTATTTTTATTGGTTTTATCTTCGTAAAATCCCAAAATATCATTAGTCCCTAAAGAGGGCTTAAGATAAGTTTCAATAATTCCATTGTTATCTCTCTGAGCCCAAAGTTGGTCGTTAGCTTGGGAATCACTTAGTCTTACCCATTTACCTGATGATAAGTTTGTAGTATCTTCAGTTGCCGTAGGGTTAGAGAAGTAATAGAATCCTGGGGTTACATCTATCTGCTGACCTTGTGTTGCAGTATTAGTTCCTGTCTTTCCTGTTGCTGTATTATATACCACCAAACCATCAAAACCTGTTTTGAAATACTGATATTGCCCTAAATCCGATGTATCAAAAGCAAAAGTGGTTAAGTTAGTTCTAGGAAAATTAAGCCCCTTTCCTGTACCAGATATAGCAGTTTCTGTAAATCCACTCGCATCTAAAAAGGTATTTTTATTGGTTAGTGTATTAGTATTTGTACCAACATTTACTTGAGAAAATGCTACGATGTTCAATAGTAACGCCGATATAGTAAGAATATTTTTTTTCATTGTTTATAAATTTTAAAGTGATTAGAAACCTCCGATTACATACCAATTGGTACCATCAGATTGTATTAACTGCCCTCTATTCACAGAAATAGCAGAGTTGTTCAAAGGAGCATTTGCTGTATAGCTAATTAGACCTGCCGAAGCATTTCTTATAGAAATTATTCTTCCCTTATTTTGAGCTGCTTTTGGTAAAGCTGCATTGGTTAAACCGTTAGTTAATACAATAGTAAAGTCTTCCGCTGTCCATTGATCTTCTTTTATATTGTCTAATACTCTAATACTACCATATAATGCCCCAGCTGTACTACTAGCACCTGCACCCATTTTTACCCAAACCCCTCCTTTAAAGAAGTAGAAGCCCGTTGCATCTACATTAACCGTCGTTCCCGAAGCAGCACCATCAGCAACAGAGTCAATATAAAGTAGTGTAGATTCTGTAACGCCAGTTCCCATATTAGCAGCTCTTAAACGGCTAACTCGAGGTATTAAAATACCTTCTACTGTAGAGGCTGTAGACAACTTGTTAGCTGTATTAGGAGTTATTTCTAAAGTAGCTTTAGGTTGAGATTCGTTAATACCTACTTTACCATCATAAGTTTGTCCATAAGCTAATAAGCCTAAACCTAAAAAAGCCAATGCACTAAATTTTGTCGTTGTTGCTTTCATAAAATCTAATTTTTAAATGATTAATAAATTATTGTTTTGTCTATTTTTAAATCTTGAGTATAAAAATGCCTTTCCCCTCTAAACACACACAAAATGAGAGGAAAGGCTGATATAGAAAGAGCATAACGCCCTCTCTGAACACTAGAAGCACTAAACAAGAACGACCATGTTGTTTTAAAAAACAAAAATGCTTCTAGTAGATGGTTATATAAATTATCTTGTAAATAATATGAGCACGAAAGACCTCCAATGAATACTGGCGGTATATTTTTTCTAAACGATAAAAGTTGAAATATTTTTCTAGATAATAGAAGACATATACACGAAACTATGTGTGTGTGTGTGTGTGTGTGTGTGTGTGTGTGTTTACACAATTATTTGGAAGTACCAAATTTTTGTGCAAGTTTTTTTTATTTTTTTGTATGTCGCTGATAGTGTATCGCATAAATCTAGAGCAAATGTATAAGCATTTTTTAATATATGCAAATTATATGTAGCAAATATTAAATCTCTAAGCCTACCTGCTTTTGCTCAATTAAAATATCCTGCTTACTTTTGTGGCTTTATAAAAGACTTTAATGAAACCTTTACATAGAATTTTAAGCTTTGCCAAACCGCATCAAAAGTACCTTTGGGGAAGTATGTTTTTTAATATTTTGTACTCTGTACTTCAAATATTTTCGGTGCTTTCTATGCTCCCTGTTTTAAGGATTATCCTAAGATTAGATAAAATAGACACTACCAAAGAGCCCTTCTACGATGGTAACATGAGTAATTATTTTGGCTACTTAAAAGATTTAGTCTATTATAAAATACAAGTATATAACGATATTTATGGCGGCAGCACCGTTTTGGCGTGGGTGTGCGTAATTACAGGAGTGGCGTTTTTGCTTCGTAATATCTCTAGATACCTTGGGTCTTTTCTTCTTGTAAATTACCGTGTGGGGATTACTAAAGATTTAAGAAGTGCTATCTATCACAAATTCCTAAAGCTCCCTGTTTCTTTCTTTACAGAACAAAGGAAAGGCGATATGATGTCCAGAATTTCTAACGATGTCGGTGCTATAGAAAGTGGTATTATGGGAGCCTTAGTAGATATTGTGAATGCTCCATTCATGATTATTTTTTCTCTCACCGCACTCTTCTTATTAGATGCCCAGCTTACGCTGTTTTCCCTGATTGTCTTCCCTATTATGGGTTGGCTGATTTCGTGGGTTGGTAAAAGTTTAAAAAGACAAGCCAACTCGGCACAAGAAGAACTAGGCAATCTATTCTCTTTGGTAGACGAAACCTTAAAATCCTCCAAAGTCATTAAAATATTTAATGCGGATAAAATCCTAGAAAAAAGATTTGATACCACCACCAACCTTTGGCAAAAATACGCCATAGGTATGAGCCGAAGACGAGAGCTCGCCTCTCCAATGAGTGAGTTTTTGGGGTCTATCACGATGTTACTTATCGCTTGGTTTTCGGGCATCAGCGTTATCAACGGGACTAATAACGACCCTGCGACCTTCCTTATTTTCTTAGGGATTTTCTATCAGATACTCGCTCCAGCTAAACAACTGTCTAACTCCATATCGTCTATACAAAGCGGAATGGCAAGTCTAGAGAGAGTTTCGGAAGTTTTAGATTATGATTTAAAGGTGGAAGAAACTTCCAATCCTATCGCTATCGATAATCTCAACCACAGCATTGAGTTTAAAAATATCAGCTTTTTCTACGACCAAGACCATAAGATTTTGGAAGACTTCTCTATGTCTTTACCAAAAGGGAAAACGGTAGCATTGGTAGGTCAGTCTGGGAGTGGTAAAACTACTGTCGCCAACCTTTTGGCAAGATTTTACGATGTAAATAAAGGAAACATAGAGGTAGATAGTAACAACATCAAAGATTTAAAACTAAAAGACTACCGAAGCCTGCTAGGAATGGTTACGCAAGAATCGGTATTGTTTAACGATACAGTCTATAATAATATCTTAATGGGTAAGCCAGAGGCTTCCGAAGAAGAAGTCATCGCTGCGGCTAAAATCGCCAATGCACACCAATTTATAGACCAACTTCCCGAAGGCTACAACACCAACATAGGTGATGATGGCAACAAACTATCAGGAGGACAAAAGCAAAGAATATCCATCGCAAGAGCGGTACTCAAAAATCCACCTGTGATGATTTTAGATGAAGCCACCTCTGCCCTAGACACCGAAAGCGAAAGAGCAGTGCAAGATGCCTTAGACAAAATGATGGAAAACAGAACTTCACTCATCATTGCCCACCGACTTTCTACCATACAAAAAGCCGATTTGATTCTAGTAATGGAAAAAGGCAAGGTAATAGAACAAGGCAACCACAACGATTTAATGGCTAGAAACGGTGTTTACAAAAAGTTGGTAGAGCTACAAAACTTTGATTAAATCTCCTTAATATTGGGAAGCTAAGTTGATTTTCTTTTGTAAGATTAAATAAAAAATCTTAGTTTTGCAAAGAAAGTGCTATGCCTATACAAGACAAAATTGTAGAAACAGCCATTACTTTCGATGATGTGCTTCTAGTACCGTCCTTTTCTGAGGTACTTCCCAATCAAGTTTCACTTAAATCTCGTCTTACCGACAAAATCACGCTGAATGTGCCTATCGTTTCCGCAGCGATGGATACCGTTACCGAATCCGACTTAGCTATTGCTTTAGCTCGTGTGGGTGGTTTAGGATTTATCCATAAAAATATGCCGATAGAGGAACAAGCTGCTCAAGTAAACAAGGTAAAACGCTCCGAAAACGGAATGATAGCAGACCCTGTAACGCTTTCCAAAGACTACACTCTAAGAGAGGCCAAAGCGCTGATGTCTAGATACAAAATCTCTGGTCTGCCTGTGGTAGATGACAATAATACGCTTATAGGCATTATTACCAATAGAGATGTAAAATACCAAGAAAACTTGGATATGAAGGTGGAAGAGCTGATGACTAAAGATAATCTAGTAACTTCGGACAAGAACACCACTCTTGAAACGGCTAAAAATATCCTTCTAGAAAACAGAGTAGAAAAGCTCCCTATCGTTGATGAAAACTTTAAACTCGTAGGGCTTATCACCATTAAAGACATAGACAATCAACTAGAATACCCTCACGCCAATAAGGACAAAAACGGCAGACTTATCGTAGGTGCGGGTGTAGGCGTAGGCGAAGATACGATGGAGCGTGTAACCGCCTTAGTTAAAGCTGGAGTGGATATTATCGCCATAGATTCTGCACACGGACATTCTAAAGGGGTCTTAGACAAAATAAAGGAAATCCGACAAGCCTTCCCAGACCTAGACATCGTGGGTGGAAATATTGTAACCGCAGAAGCTGCCAAAGACCTCATCGAGGCTGGTGCTAATGTTCTAAAGGTGGGTGTAGGTCCAGGTTCTATCTGTACCACGAGAGTGGTGGCTGGTGTAGGTGTACCTCAACTTTCGGCAATCTATAATGTATATGAGTACGCTCAATCTAAAAATGTTGCTGTAATCGCAGATGGCGGGATTAAACTTTCTGGCGACATCGTAAAGGCTATCGCAAGTGGTGCTAATGCAGTGATGCTAGGCTCTCTATTCGCTGGAACCGATGAAGCCCCAGGTGAGGAAATTATTTTCCAAGGAAGAAAATTCAAATCTTACCAAGGTATGGGTAGCTTAGCTGCAATGAAAAGAGGTGGTAAAGAGCGTTATTTCCAAAGCGAAGCTAAGAAATTTGTACCCGAAGGCATCGAAGGTAGAGTACCACACAAAGGTAAGTTAGAAGACGTGATATTCCAGCTCACAGGTGGACTAAGAGCAGGTATGGGATACTGCGGTGCGAAAGATATTAAATCACTCCAAACCGATTCTAAAATGGTAAAAATAACGGGTAGCGGTCTTAAAGAATCTCACCCTCACGATGTGATTATTACTCAAGAGGCTCCTAACTACTCCTTGTAATCATAAAAGTAAAAAAGCGATAATCAAGTTTTGATTATCGCTTTTTTTATATTTAACTAAAATTAAATCTCAATTCAATCTATTTCGTTTCTCTCCTTTGAGCGTCTAGCACCGCTATTGTGGCTAAGTTTACAATTTCATCTACGCTAGAACGCATTTGTAATACGTGTACAGGTTGTTTCAGCCCCATAAGGATAGGTCCTATGGTTTGTGCCACTCTCATTCCTCTAATAATCTTATATGAAATATTAGCCGACTCCAAATTCGGGAAGATAAACACATTAGCTGGAGTATCTCCTAATTTAGAAAACGGATAATCCGCTAAGTGGTCAGAATTCATCGCAAAATCTGGCTGAATTTCACCATCTACCACCATATTAGGATATTTCTTATGTAAGATTTCTACCGCTTTAGCTACCTTTTGGGAAGTCTCGGAAATACTAGAGAAATTCTCGTAAGACAACATCGCTATTCTTGGCTCTATGGCAAAAGATTTCACGGTAAGTTCCGACATTTTAGCAATATTAACTAAATCTTCTGCTGTTGGATTTTTGTTAATGGAAGTATCCGCAAAAAATCTCGGCTTTTTCCCTGAAAGTATCATCATCATAGAAGCCACCTTATCCACGCCTGGCTCTTTTTCTATCACTTCCAAAACAGGCTTTAGTACAGAAGAGTAATTCTTTGAGAAACCAACAATCAGGGCATCAGTATCGCCGTGTTTCAGCATTAAAGGTCCGAAATAATCTCTGTTTCTCACAAACCTTTTGGCTTTATACTCATTGATTCCTTTTCTGTTGCGTAGTTTCCAAAGGGTTTCTCGGTACTTTCTTCTGTTCTCTTGCTGCTCCTCATCGTTGGGGTCTACAATCTTGACATTAAGCTCTATACCGAACTCCTTCATCTTCTCTTTGATGAGCTTTTTGTCTCCCAACAAAATAGGCTCTGCAATGCCTTCTTCGTAAAGGATTTGTGCCGCTTTAATCACATTATACTCTTCCCCATTGCCTAGTGCTACCCTCTTAGGATTAGAACGAGCCCTATTCTGCATCATTCTGATGAGTTTTTCATCTTTGCCCATTCTGTCTAAAAGGTGGTTTTCGTAGGCTTCAAAATCTTCTATGCTTTTCCTAGCAATACCACTCTCCATAGCAGCCTTTGCTACTGCCACGGACACTCTAGTTATTAACCTATTATCAAAAGGTTTCGGAATAAAATAATCTCTACTGAAGTTCAGTCCTTTAAGGTTGTAAGCCAAAATAACGGCTTCTGGCACTGGTTCCTTCGCCAAATCGGCAATCGCTTTTACAGCAGCGAGTTTCATTGCCTCGTTTATCCCTTTCGCCTGAACATCTAATGCTCCACGGAAAATGTACGGAAAGCCCAAAACATTGTTCACCTGATTAGGATAATCGCTTCGTCCAGTTGCCATAATTACATCACTTCTAGTAGCTTTAGCCAAATTGTAGTCTATCTCTGGCGTTGGGTTTGCCAAACCAAATACAATAGGATTTTCTGCCATAGAACTCAACATTTCTGCCGACATCACATCGCCTTTGGATAGCCCTACAAAAACATCGGCTCCTTTAAGGGCATCTTCTAAAGTTTCTAAATCGGTTTCGGCTACAAAGTCTAGTTTTTCAGGCGTTAAGTTTTGTCTTTTGTGATTGATAACGCCCTTACTATCGCACATCAAGATATTTTCTTTTCTAAGCCCTAGCTCCATATAAAGTTTGGTACACGCTATGGCTGCCGCTCCTGCCCCATTTACCACGAGTTTTACTTCTTCTATCTTCTTCCCTGCCAACTCTAGTGCGTTGATGAGCGCCGCCGCAGAGATGATTGCCGTTCCGTGCTGGTCGTCGTGCATTAGCGGAATATCTAGCTCTTCCTTTAGTCTTTGCTCTATATAGAACGCCTCTGGAGCTTTGATGTCTTCTAGGTTGATACCGCCAAAAGTTGGAGCTATTGCTTTTACAATTTGAATGAATTTATCTGGGTCTTTCTCATCTATTTCAATATCAAACACATTGATGTCTGCAAAAATTTTAAATAGTAACCCTTTGCCTTCCATCACGGGTTTAGAAGCCTCTGCACCTATATCTCCTAAGCCTAAAACGGCTGTTCCGTTAGAAATTACTGCTACTAGATTGCTCTTCCCTGTGTATTCGTAAGCCATTGCAGGGTCTTTTTCTATCTCAAGACAAGGCTCTGCCACCCCTGGTGAATACGCCAAACTTAAGTCTCTCTGTGAGGAATGTGGTTTTGATGGAATTACTTCTATTTTACCTTTAGGCTCCGCTCTATGATAATCTAAAGCCGCTTGTCTAAAGTTTTTTTCGTCTCTATTGGTTTTACTTGACATATAAATCGCTATATAATTAAGTTTAAATTTCTAGTATGTATTTTTTGTGATAATTTACCAAACTTTCTATGGGTCTTTGCACGATAGTCCCTACCCTAAGATTAAGTTCTGCCGCTGCCGCTCGTAAAGAATCTTCGTACACATAAGCGATGGAACCTATAAAATTAATTTCAGCCTCTTTAGCTTCCTTGTAAGGCAACACGTGATAGTCTAAGAAATTCTTCATTTCGTCAAAGACTAAATTTTGTAAATAAGGGTGCTGTTTTCTTTCAGCAATAAACTGATTAAAACTAGCTAAGTAGGCATTAGCTCTAGGGTTATGATACATATTTTTAATCGCCTCTTCTATACTTAGGTTATAGGTATCTACAAAATCCTGATGCAAATCGGTAGGGAGCTTCTTCATAAAAAATCGTCTTAAAAGATGCTTCCCTAGAGCACTACCGCTCCCCTCATCACCGATTAAAAAGCCTAAAGAGGGCAAATCGCTTCTCACATTCGTTCCATCAAAGTAACAAGAATTGGAGCCTGTACCCAAAATACAGACAATGGCAGGTACACCTCTATAAGCAGCATAGGCTGCTGCTGTAAGGTCTTCACTCACTACTATTTTCGCATTGGTAAATACCTTTTTTAGCTGCTGCTCTACCACCGCCTTATTCTCTGCGATGCCACACCCAGAACCATAAAAGAACACTTGAGTAACCCTAGACTGAAGCTGGTTTAAATCCTGATTTTTAACGATTTCTTTCGGAATTAAATCAATCTGAATGATATTAGGATTAAAACCTACAGTTTCTGTTTTAAGTTTGAAACTTCCGCTAGGGTTAAGAATTACCCAATCACACTTCGTGGAACCTCCATCTACAATTGCTATCATAAAAAACAATTTAATTCGCTAAGATATAAATAATAAATATTAAAAGGAGCAAAAAACGCTCCTTTTTTCCTTTAAAAGTATCTATAATCTTAGTTTTTAAAGACCTTGGATGAGCCCTGTATCTTCTTTTTTATCCTTATTCAAAAGGTTAGGGTTTTCTTTTGCTAGGCGGTTTTTAGTTGGGATTTTGTAGTTTACAGAAAGTCCAAAGCTACGGCTGTCCCACTTATTAAAGAGCACAACATTAGGCGTTTGTGTCATAGAACGTATTTGCATTCTTTGCCCGTTTAAAATATCATTAGCAAATACCGAAACACTCAAACGGTCATGCATAAACTTCTTGGAAAGCGTAAGGTCTAGCGTATTCATAAACGGTTTATCGGCTACAAAATAGTAGTAGTTCCCGTTCGGTGTAAAGTAACCAAAATTAGCCACTAGTTTAATATCTTTCGGAAGTATAAACTGCGACATCAGGTTCAAAATCCAAAATCCTTTGGTTTTCATTTCTGGAATTTCGTGTTTTTGATAACCTGCATAGAGGTACATAAAGTTGATTTTATCTGGATTAAAATTCATCTTCATCACCTCGCTTAGTGGTTTATGGAATAGCATAAACGGCAACGGAAGTCCTACATTAAAGTTGTGGATTCTAAATTGTGGTAAATTCTCCTGACTATTAACAATCACATCTCCCTGACGAGTTACCTTCTGAATAAGCTGATTTTTAGCTACGCTTACATTATAACCAATAAAGGCATAGTCAAACGCAGAAAGTTTAGCCTCATAGTTGTCAAAAATTGTTGGTTGGAGATTAGGGTTACCCGTCGTCCAAAGGTTTCCGTTAGCAAGAGTATTGTTATTAGGGTTAAGAGCAGAAATGCTAGGTAGCGTAATTTTTTTGTTATAGTTTAAAGCAAAATAAACCTGCTTACCAAAGTTGTACTGTACGCTTGCATTGGGGAAAAATCTAAACTGATTAAAAGGAATTAGTTGATTATTAGACTTTGTAGTTATATTGTAAGACTCGCCTGAAATATCGTAATCTTCGGCACGAGTTCCTGCTATGAAATCAAATTTCCCTAAAGTAGCTTGTAATTCTAAATAAGACGATGCCGTTTGTCTTTGATAGTCTAAATTGGTAATACCTCCAGACTGAGTATTAAAGTCTAGCTTCTCGTACAACCCACCAAAACTGATTTTACCTTCATCTAAAATATTTATCGGTTGAGAGTAATCTACCTTAAAAGTAGAAATTCTAGCATCTGATAAATTGTTTAATATCAACTGGTTTTTTCCAACTCCATTAAGCATTTGATTTTCCTGCTGAAATTTATTATCATTCTTATTGAATAAAAATCGGAAATCTAGCTTCTTATTTTTATCATCAAATTTCTTTTGATAAGTGGCGATAAACTCATGCCTATTTCCTAACGAATAGGTTTCGTCTAATCTTTCGTAAGGCATTCCTGAAAAGACACCGCTACTATTTGCTCTAGAATCATTGTTATTACGATTGAGGTCGTAGTTTAATAATAACCTGTCTTGACCAATATCAAAAGTCATTGCTGCTTTAATAAAAGAACCACGCCCCCAGCGGTCGGTAAATACAGAGGCTATGTTATCCGTATTTCCTCTAAGTAAGGATTCTCTATAATTCTGTCCCACATTAAGTTGCCAACCAAACCATTTATTTTTAGCATTCAACAAAACGGAATTATTAGTTCGGCTACGCACTTTTTCTTCGTTAGTAAAAGAGTAATTGCCAGAATAAGTAGCTGTAAGGTAATTTTTAGCCGTTTTGGAAGTGATAATATTAAGGATTGCTCCTCCAGAAGTTGCAGGAAACTCTGCTCCTGGCTGTGTGATAATCTCTATTCGTTCTATAGAATTGGCTGGCATACCTTCTAAAAAAGCATTCAGTTCGTTACTAGAAATATTTAGTGGTCTGCCATCCATAAAGACCTCTAGCATTTTACCCTGATAAAGCATACCTGCCACATCAGATGACACAAGCCCTGGTATTTTTTTTATCCCATCTAAAGCGGTCCCTGAATTAAGTTGAGGCTGCTCCGAAAAATCAAAAATCGTTCTATCTGCTTTTTGTTCTATCGCTTTTTTGGTTTTGGTGATGGTAACTTCTTCTATCTTTTTCTCCTTTGAGCCACCTTTCTCCTGTGCCATCACACAAAACGAACTCACTAAAGACAATAGAATTAATTGTTTTTTCATTGTGTTATATTTTATAGCATAGTAGGTCGTAAATCGTTTACTTTTGTTACATTTTGTAAAAAATTCTGCTAGATTTTTTACATCTTTTAATTATTAAAGTTAAATTTGCCACTTTATGAAACAGCATCTACTGAAACAAAAACAAATTCTATTCTTTATTATAGCAGGTGGTTTGAGCGCTATAGTAGAGATAGGTTCTTTTAAGCTGCTTAGTATCTTTATTCCTCAATGGTTCCCTATGGAAGTAGATTTTATGGGCGTGCATTACCCGTTGAGTAATATTTTATCTACCAGTAGTGGTATTATCACCAACTATTTCTTGAGTATTTGGTTTGTATTTCAGAGGGGCAAACATTCTAAGAAGAGAGAGTTCGCTTACTTTATGGGGGTTTCTGTTTTTTCTACTTTTTTGAGTCTTATATTCTTCCAAGTTTTCTTTTGGTGGGTTTTTGATACTTATCTTAAACTATGGTTCTTTACCTTCAGCCGAGAAATACTTAGCAAAGTATCAGCCATCGCTCTGGTATCTATACTCAACTATAGTGTGAAAAAACGAATGGTATTCAACGGATAAAATTTTCAAAATTATGGTGGCACTGGTTTATCTATGGCGTTTATGGTTTGTGATACTAAACATTGTTCTAGTGCTAATACTAGGACCTTGGGTTTATCTTTTTTCATTTAGAAAGGGGCACTACAACATTTGTTATTTTTTTATTAGACTTTGGGCGTTAGGCGTATTCTATGGTATGGGCTTTAGATACGAGTTAATTAAGAAAACTTCAAAAAATCTTAATCCCAACACACAATACATTGTAATTGCCAACCATACTTCTGTGATTGATGTTATGCTGATGGTTATTTTGTTGCCTAATCATCCTATTTGTTTTGTAGGAAAAAAAGAGTTGGTAAAAATCCCCATCTTCGGAACTATTTACAAAAGAGTAGTTGTAATGGTGGATAGGAAAGACCCTAAAAGCAGAGCCGAAGTGTACACAAAATCTGCTGAGAGAATGAGAGGTGGACAAAATATGGTAATTTTCCCTGAAGGTGGTGTTCCTGATGACACAAGCATTATTCTAGACAATTTTAAGAATGGAGCATTCTCTCTAGCGGTGGAACATGGTATGCCGCTAGCTATATTTACTTTTATTGGATTAAAAGAAATGTTTCCTTTTGATAATTCTAAAGGTTACCCAGGTAAAGTGAAGGTATTTTTAAATGAGATTATTGACACTCCTGAAGCCTACAATATAGATGAACTTAAAACAAAGGCGCATCAGCTTATCAAAAACACACTAGAAGAAAATACATTGTAAGATAATAATAATTATCTTTGCTCTCTTAACATTTATCAAATGGAACAAAATACAGCACAAACCAAATGGTCTCAGTTTATATCCCTGATTATTGTATTCTTCTTTTGGGGATTTGTAGCCGCAAGTAATGATATTCTTATTCCTGTTTTTAAAAAGAGTTTTACTCTTTCTCAGGTACAATCTCAACTAGTCGCGTGGGCATTCTATGCGGCGTATTTCATAGGTTCAGTTATATTTTTCATTATATCGTTGTTTAGTGATATTCTGCAAAAATTTGGTTACAAGAAGACCTTAGCCTTCGGATTAGTAATCTCTGCTATTGGTGCCTTTTTATTTGTACCAGCAGCCACTAATCATAGTTTTGCATTCTTTTTAACAGCTTTGTTTATTGTAGGATTAGGATTTTCTGTGCAACAGATTGTTGCCAATCCTCTCGCTATTAAAATGGGAAGCCCAGAAACTGGAGCTCACCGGCTAACCTTAGCAGGAGGTATCAACTCTTTGGGAACTACCATTGGTCCTATTTTATTAGGATTAGCCCTTTTCGGAACGGGAGGTAATGGAGACACTAGTCTAAACCTCAACGATGTTAAATTACCGTTTATCATACTTGGTATTGCTTTTATACTAGTAGCGGTATTTATGCTATTTTCTAAAATAGAAGACCCTGCTAAAGACATTGCTTCAGATGAAGTAGATAATACAGATAAAGATTCCTCTTTCAATATCTTTAATTATCCGCAACTCCTATTAGGAATGCTTGCCATTTTCATTTATGTAGGTGTTGAGGTTTCTATTATTAGTAATTTACCTGCCTTATTACACACTGCAGAATTTGGTAATGTTTTGGAACACGACATTGCTCCTTTCGTATCACTCTATTGGGGTAGTTTGATGATTGGGAGATGGAATGGTGGTATCAATGTTTTCAACACCTCGTCTTCTACTAATTTAGCTTTAAAGTTTATTGTGCCATTCGTAGCATTTGGAATTATTTTAGGTGCTAACCATCTAAGTGGAAAAGATATTTCTGCATTTTACATCTACCCTATTTGGATTTTTATTTTTATCGTTATGAGTTTCCTAGGTGGTAAAAACGCTGGAAAAACACTAATGATTTTTGGAGTGGCAGGTGCCGCAATGATGATTTTAGGTTTATTTTACCCAGATAAAGAAATTGCCAAATATTTCTTTATTTCAGGTGGATTATTTTGCTCTATTATGTGGCCTTCTATTTTTGACTTGGCAATCGCAGGGCTTGGTAAAAATACAGGTAAAGCCTCTTCGTTCTTGGTAATGATGATTCTAGGAGGGGGTGTTATTCCTCTGATACAAGGGTGGGTTTGCGACCACGACCTTACCTCTCCAAACGGAATTTTGGGAATGACTTACACGCATTTCTCGTACATTATTCCTGTTATATGCTTCAGCTACTTGGCTTTTTATGGTTTTATCACTCCTAAAATCCTTAAAAAGAAAGGCGTTATCTTATCTGAGAATTCTAATAGTGCACACTAGTAGTTTACATAAAAAGAAAAGATTTTGGGCAGGCATTTTGTTTGCCCAATTCGTTTTATTCTATATTCTATCCAAAATTTCTTTAGCCGTTGAATTCTTCAACTCTCTTTTTGAACTAAAAAAAGAAATACATCAATATCTTTCATCTTTGTTTCCGTTTTCTATTGGAGATATATTGTACATTGTTTTATTTGTAGTTCTCATTTATAACTTAGTTTCAATATTTAAAAAGAAAAAACAATCATTACTAAAACTATTAGTAGGAGTTAATATATTCTATTTCATCTATCAAAGTTTTTGGGGAATGACTTATTTTCAACCACCAATAATAAATCTTTTGCCCAAAGAAGAACCTAGTATTAACGAGGCTAAAACTCTCGCTATTAAATACCTCAACTTATGTAAAGAAAGTAGAGCACAAGTCTCCGAAGATTCTAACGGTGTTTTTAAAATAAAAAATTTAAGTATTGTAACCTCTGAAATTCTTAACCAACAGAAGCAACTTCCTTTAGGTTTAAACTCTAAAATAACAACTGACATCTCCAACTTCAAATCTAGTATTTTTTCTTTTATAATGAATGATACAGGTATTTTAGGGTATTACAATCCTTTTTCTGCCGAAGCTCAATATAACCCTAATCTTCCTGACACCTATTTGCCATTTACTTTAGCCCACGAAAGTGCTCATCAGTTGGGTTACGCAAGGGAACAAGAAGCTAATTTCATAGGTTATCTCATAGGAATTAACAGTGATAATATTGACCTAAAATACAGCACTCAATATTTCACTCTTAAAAGTTTACTTAACTCGTTAGTAGATACAGAGCCTCAATTCGTTGAAAAAATCCTTAGTGAATATTCTGATGGAATGAAACGAGACCGAGCTTATGAGAAAAATTTTATAAATAAACATACAGGACTCATTTCTGATTTTTTTGGATTGACTAACCATCTATTCCTGAAATCTAATCAGCAAGAAGGCAGAATTACTTACTCTTACTTTATTGAACTTTTAATCAAGTACGAACGACTTTCTATCGCTAATTAAAAAGAGTCATACTATATAGTATGACTCTCTTAAAAACACAAATGATGAAAAAAAATATTACTCAAAGGAAAATTTCCTCCCTTTTCCTTAGGTTCCCCAAATATACACTTTTTTTCATTTATAAAAAAACATTTCATATTAGTTATAAACCTTACTCTTTATTTCTTCAGTAACGATACACAAATCATCGGGCATATTTGTGCCTAGCAAATACATATTTATAGGCATTTTATCCTCTGAATAAGCTGGTTGAATATAACTTTTATCTAGGACTGTAAATCCGTTACGCTGGTAAAAATTCAATCTTCTAGAAGCCAGTTCTCCTAAACTATCAGGCTCTGATTCCAAGACTATCAATGGAAATTTATTTTTTAAATAATTCAATACTTGAGAACCTAAATTTTGATTTCTAAAAGGTGTGTATATTTCAAAATGTTCTACAAACAAGCATAATGATAAATCCCACACTATAATATAACCTACACTAGCTTCTCCCCTTGTAATTTCTCTTATAGGAGAAAATTCTTTTCTAGTTAAAGCCCAAAAATCTGCTTCATCTCGACGTTCGTCTTTGGGAAAAGTATTTATATAAGATTGATAGATTTCCTGTAGTTTAGCAATATTATCACTCTTCACAGGCTTTATTTGTATCTCTATCATAAATCAAATACGCTAGGTCTTCTCACAATGAACATATCTTTTATCCAAAGAAGAAATGCCAGCCCTAAATAAAGAAGGAAAAATACTCCTGCCGTCGCAAATGTAGAATAAATGAAAAAAACTCTTAACTTTGATACCGGAATTCCTAGCTTAGACCCCATTCTGGTAAGTACACCAAACCATTCACGCTCAAATCTATGTCTTAAATTTTCAAACATAAACTACTATCTTTTTAAAAGTTGATATCCAATACTGCAAATTAGACATTTTTTCTGACTGCAAAAACTTTTATACTGGAATAAATAGGCTTGGCTATCCATAGCCGTCTTAATAGGAACTCCCAAAGCCTCCCACTGTTCTATGATACTATTTTTTTCTGGTTTTATATTTTGATAAAAATCCAAAACAGTTTCAGAAATATCTTCCTCCAAATGTTTATGATAAGTATATTTTATAGGAAGAACAGCATTAAGAACAACCAAATCTATAAAACTTTTCGTCAGTTTTTTAACTGATTTTTTATCCGTTGATTTTCCGAAATTATAATGATTATCCCAATATTCCGATGCTTTAACTGGAGTAAACAATTCATAAAGCTCCTCAAGACAAGACACTTTAATTATTTTTGAAAATAAATTTTGATGCAAATGATAAAGATCCGCTAACTGAGATAGCCTTATTGTGGGAAAATTAGCAGGTCTTAATCTTAAAAATTTAGGAACTACAAAAGTGTCGTTCAGTTGATATTTGGCTTTTAGAAAATCAAATTCTCTTTTCCACATCTCGGTTTCCGTATCGGAAGGTGTTTCTAGCCAGCCACTCAACCCGAAAAATAAAGCTTCTAATTGATTTTGATGATGTCTTATTTTATTTACAATACCAAAGCTTACACTTTTTGCGATTTGCTTAAAAGCAAAAGCATTGATTTTAAGTCCAAAAACATACGCCAAATTTTGAAATAAAACTTCTTCGTAATTATTCTTAGTTTCAGCGAGTGCGGTTTCTATTTCCAAAGATTTTTGGTCAAGTTTTTTAAGTAATGTTTCCTCTGAAAACTGAAACGGAATTTTAGAAACCTCTATCAACTTCTCACACGGAATAAACTCATTTTGAGCCTTTAACCGCTGATATTTCTCTAGTGTAGAAGTCTCCAAATAATCTTTAAGCTCTAATGTTGGGATATTTTTCTCAACCAACTCTTCCACATCTTTATCGTGAGTATAGACCACATGCAAAATAATATTATCGTATTGTCTATTCAAATGATGTTGATGTTTTTGATAATCCGAAGATTTTAAATGCAATTCTATACTTCCTGCTAAAACAATATTTTGATATTTAATTTTAGCAAACAAAAAATCGGCTCCCTCGTCGGAATTCCACTGACCAAAATCTAAGACCTCTACCTTATTACCTTTAGTATCCTTAAAATCAAAAGTTTTAAAGAGTTTAAAATTCCAAAGATATTGCAGTAGTTGCTCGTTCATACGAAAAGTTAAGGTTAACTTTTAAAAGATTCTATCGTTTCACGGTACATCTGCTCGTATTGTGGGAGAATATTTTTTAAATCAAAACGCAAGGCTACTTCTTTTGCTCTTTCTTTCATCTTTTGGAGCAAAGCATCATCTTGCAAGAGATTGATAGTCTTTTTAGCCATAGTCTCCACATCGCCCACTTCCGTTAAAAAGCCTGTTTCTCCTTGTATGTTTACCTCTGGTATCCCTCCTGCATTACTACTAATCACCGCATTTCCTGCCGCCATTGCTTCCAACGCTGCCAAACCAAAACTCTCCTGTTCAGAAGGAAGCAGAAACACATCAGTACATTTTAAAATCTGGTACAAATCATTAGTTTTCCCTAAAATTCTTATTTTGTCTATAAGGTACGGATGAGCCATAAGGAAATCGTTAATCAGTTCCATATCAGGACCTTCACCAATAATCACTAATTTACTTGGTACTTTTTCCTGCACTCTTTTAAACACTTCTAACACATCAGGAATTCTCTTAACTTTTCTTAAATTAGAAACATGAATCAGTAGTTTTTCGTCATCTTCCGCAAATTGTCTTCTACAACACCCTACAAAACTGTTATATAAATCGTTATCAATAAAATTTGGAATAACTTGTATTTCTTTTTTAATAGTAAAGGCTTTTAAAGTATCTTTTTTAAGACTTTCCGAAACAGAAGTTACCGCATCTGAATGATTGATAGAAAACTGAACCGCTGCCTTATAACTAGGATGTTGCCCCACCAAAGTAATATCGGTGCCATGTAGTGTGGTAACTATGGGAATTAAAATACCTTCATCTCTCAGCATCTGCTTTGCCACAAAGGCTGCATAAGCATATGGAATAGCATAATGAGCGTGTATGAGGTCTAGTTTATAAAGTTTAACTACTTGATAAATAGCCGAAGACAAGGCAATGTCGTACGGTTGATATTTAAACAACGGATAGGTTTCAACATTTACTTTATGAAAAAAAATGTTAGGGTTAGTCATATCCAACCGTGCGGGAAGGTTAGAACTAATGAAGTGTACCTCGTAACCTTTTTGAGCTAAACTCATTCCTAATTCGGTAGCTACAATACCACTTCCTCCGTAAGTAGGATAACAAAGAATGCCTATTTTCATACCTTTCAACATTTTATTCTATGATGATATTTGGTCTAGCACTACATTCAGTTTCGCTCTGTACAGGTGCTACATCTATCCCTATCCCCTCTTTTAAATCTTGATTTACCACCACAGGAAGTCGCCCATGTATTTTAGTTTTACCTAAAAGTCCTTTGGCGGTGGCCTTCATAGACAATTCATTATTTTCATAAGCCACAAGTACCGTTGGATAATCCTTTATATTTATGTCTCTCAAAGCATATGGACTGCCAAACACCACCAATATCAACTGATGCCTGGCAGCTACTCTATCCAAAATTACCTTAGATTTAGCAGATATTTTATAAGGCTTATATGCTGTGCTGTTATCCTTATGAAGCCCTACGATAATTGGAGTATTTTGAGGTAAAGTATTCAATTTATCTTCTGTGATAAGCTCTACTTCTCTTCCGTTTTGAAGTTCTCTAATAAAGTCTTGATAAGAAGCTTCCTCCAAAGGTAAATAATAATATTTTGATGATTTTAAAGGTAGTGCTTTTGCCTCATCTTTTATCAATGTTAAAGCGTTGGCGTATAGCTTTTCTGTCAATTCTTGATGAGTATCATTATTTAAATCTCGTTCTATGTTATTGGCATCAATAGGTTTAAAATCTTGTAGCCCTAATAGATACTTGGCTTCCAAAATTTTCATGACTGACTCTCTTAGTCTATCTTGAGCAATCTCGCCAGATTGCAAAGCTTTCTTAATTAACCTTTTACCAGAAGGTACATCTTGAGAAAAAAGCATAATATCGTTACCCGCCTTAAACGCCCTTAAATCAAGTTCTCCCGGACTAAACCTCTTCGCAACCGCATTCATATTAAGAGCATCGGTAATAATAAGCCCTTGATAGCCATACTTATTTTTCAACAAATTAGTTACAATATTATACGAAATAGAAGCAGGAATTCCCTTTTGACTTTCCAAAGACGGAACATAGAGATGAGCCACCATAACACCCCCTATTTTTTTATCCATAAGTGCTTTAAATGGGGCTAACTCCACTTTATTAAGTCTGTGTAATGAATGATTAACTACAGGTAAATCCAAGTGAGAATCTGTATCGGTATCTCCATGACCTGGGAAATGCTTAATACTTGCCAAAACTCCATTATCCTGTAAACCATAACTGTAAGCCAACCCTTTCTCTATCACTTTTTTCACATTAGATCCAAAAGAACGATTACCTATAATGGGATTGATAGGATTGGTATTAACATCTACCACAGGAGCAAAATCCCAATAAATCCCCATTCTTTTACAATCTTCAGCTATTTTAGCCGCCATTTCATAAATAAGCGTATTATCCTGAATCGCCCCAAGTGTCATTGCCCAAGGAAACTTATGTGCTATTGGAAGCCTTTGGTAAAGTCCCCACTCTGCATCCATACCTATCATCAGAGGTATTTTAGATTTACCTTGAAGTTCATTCACCAAATTTATATGCCTACGAGTATCATCTTGCATCAATATAAGCCCTCCTATATTTTCCTTCTCCACTAATGTCTTGACTTGATTGATGAAAGATTCCCCTTTATTAGTATATAATGCGACTATAAAAAGTTGCCCTATTTTCTCATCTTCAGAAAGCTGTTGATAAGTTTTTTCAGCATAAACTTTGGCTTCTTTTTTTAGGATTTCAGCGTTATTTTTAGGTATATATTGTGCTTTATTATTCCCAAAAATAAAAAATAACATCACATAAGCTAAGACTGTTCTAACATTTATATTCATTATACTCAAAGAAATTAGTTGTAACCACAACAAATATACAATTTTATTATAAGCCTACTATTAAAAAAACAAGAGCATCTTTTTAGTAAAAAAGAGCTCTTTAACCTTATATAATTGATATTATGATTATTTATTATCTTCTAGCAAGTGCCCAAAGTAAGTTTTTTTCACCTTTAAATAATCCTCATTGACTTCATTAGAAGGTATCTGTAAAGGAATCCTTTCATTAAGCTTTATTGTACTATCCTCTACAAATTTTAATTTATCTGGATTGTTAGTAAGTAAATTAATCTCTTTTACACCCAAATTAGTTAAAATATCAATAGCCACACCAAAATCTCTACCATCGGCAGGTAGTCCCAAATGTAGATTTGCCTGTACAGTATCCATTCCTTGCTCTTGCAAAGCATAAGCCTTAAGCTTATTGATAATCCCGATATTTCTACCTTCTTGTCTCAAATAAAGAATAATACCGCCATTCTTCTGCATATACTGCATCGCAGCATCTAGCTGCTGCCCACACTCACACTTTTTAGAATGAAATATCTCTCCAGTAATGCACTCAGAATGAAACCTAACATTGACCTCCTTAGAAAAGTCTGTATTTTCTGCAATCAACGCAATATGTGGTGTCCAATCCATTTCATTATCAGAAAATGCAATCATTTTAAAAACACCAAAATCGGTAGGGATATTAGCCTCAGCCTGTATTTTCAACATAAAATAAGCGTACCTTTACTTAAAAGTTATCAGAAGATGTTTTAATAGATTCTAATAGTGTGATGTTGGTCTTGATTTTAACCAAATAAAAATTAAGAGCTTCATCTTCTTCTAAAGAAAGATTTTTCCTCAGCCCTTGAAGTTTTTTGTAACTCTTTTGCAAACCGTCTAGCGTTCTTACCTTTCTATTTTCGTTGTGTTCCCTAAGTGCATAAAGATACTCAGAAACATTGAACTTTATTAAATCTATATGCTTATTTATTGCTGCATCTGAAAACCTCGGAAGTTTATCTGCCGCTGTTGATAGTTCAGAAGCATACTTTACTTGGCTAACGTTCACACTTGCACTCATAACTATGGTGTCAGGTGAAGTTTTTGCCTCTCCTTTAGAAACAATCCCTTGTGAAAGAGGAGACAAGTTAACTTGCTCTACAGAACAAGAAACCAGTAAAAATATAGTGAATACTAAGGGTAAGAGATTTTTAAACATTTTTCTTTTGATATAAAACTGGGTTTAGACTATCATCATTATACATTTTCATTTGCTTATAAGTCTTTATTTTGTTGTTACCGCTCTCTATATCAAATAATAATCTATCTATAGCTGTGCTCAAATCTACCTTCTGCTCCTCAAGAACAGCCAATTTATTAGAACACTTCAGTTTATGTTCCTCGTCTGCTGTATCTCTTAAGGTTTCTATCTTCATATGATAAATCTTAAGAGCTAATATAGACAATCTGTCGATAGCCCATGCTGGACTTTCTGTATTGATTTTAGCATCTTCCTTAGGCTTCACAGATTTATATTTTTCTAGAAAATAATCATCTATATACTCTACCAAATCGGTTCTATTTTGGTTAGATGAATCTATTCTTCTTTTAATCTTTAGAGCTTCCTCAGGAGATATGTTTTCATCACGAATAATATCCTCTAAATGCCACTGAACGGTATCAATCCAATTCTTTGAATACAAAAGTCGTTCCAAAGTATTTTCGGAGAACGGATTAGACTCAACTGCATCTACATCATCTGTTTTATGATAGTCTATAATGGCTTGATTAAAAATATTCCAAGCTTTTTCAGAAAAACTCATTTAATTTAAAATCTTACTTTTTAATTATGATTTTTTGCTTTCTTCCTCTGTTGAAGGTTTGCTTTTATCATCTTCCTTTACCGCGTCTTTAAACTCTTTAATACCTGAGCCTAAGCCTTTCATAAGTTCTGGAATCTTCTTTCCTCCAAACAAAAGTAATAATACAACCACGATGGCAACAATCTGCCAAGGTCCTACTGCCCCAAGAATAGCTACTAACATATATTTATCTTTATAGTATTAAAACAAAATTTTGGTAAAGATAGCAAAATTTATACATATAAACTAATACGCTATCCTTACCAAAATTTAACCCTCTAATAGATTTGCTCTACTTTTTCTCTTCTTCTGTTGAAGGTTTTTCTTCCTCCTTTACTGCATCTTTAAATTCCTTAATACCTGAACCTAAGCCCTTCATCAGCTCCGGAATCTTTTTCCCTCCAAACAATAAGAGTAGTATAACCAACACTATAAGTATATGTTGTACTGATAGTGCTAAAATAGTCGTTAACATAATTTATTTATATTTTTATTCAATTTATAGTTAATTTGAGACCCATCCCATAGGATCAACAGGAGTACTTCCATTCCAAATTTGGAAGTCTAGAGAGTAAGCTCCCTCAAAATCCTGTGCTATAGTCCCAATTGTAGTTCCTGATGAAACCTTCTGATTAGGAGAAACCGAAACATCAGATAAGTTGCTATATATGGTAAAATAGCTACCATGTTTTACAATAACCGTTTTAGTCCCCCCGACAAAAGAAATTCTTGACACTTCACCAGGGAAAACACATCTTGCCTTAGTACCGGGAGAAACAGCAATTCTAATCCCATTATTCTCCTCAACTATATTCTTAAATACCGGGTGTGGCTGTCTACCAAAACGGTGTGTTACCTGCCCTCTCTCCACTGGAAAGCCTATTCGCCCTCTATTTTCAGCAAAATTAGCCCCTGTTGCTGCTCCTACACCAAACGCGGTCTTCGTTTTTTCCTCCGCTTTTTTCTTTTCCTCTTCTTTTCTCTTGGCTAGTTCTGCCTCAGCATCTCTTGCTGCCTTAGCTTTTTCTTCTGCAGCCTTAGCTCTAGCAACAGCTTCTCTAGCATCTTTTTCTGCGGCTATTCGACGAGCTTCGTTCCTTGCATTTTCCTCTGCTTTTGCAAGTTCAGCTTGTTTTCTAGCATCATCTTGCTTCTTTCTTTCAATTTCTGCCAATCTAGCAGCTTCTGCTTCCGCTTTTTTTCTTTCTCTTTCTAATGCTTCTGCCCTAGCTTTATTCTCGGCATCTATTCTTGCTTTTTCTCTAGCGGCTGCCTCTCTCGCAAGTCTTTCTCTTTCCAATCTAGCCTTTCGCTCTGCCTCTTCTTTCGCTTTAGCAGCGGCTATTTCTTCGTTTATTATCTTTCGGATTTCCCCTTCAATTTTCTTAGCTTGTGCTTGCTTTTGTTTAAGTTCAGCCGTAAGAGCAGCCTCATTTTTCTTGAAGTCTTCTAATAATAGTTCCCTTTGTTTTCTATCATTTTGGATTACTAAAAGATCTTTCTGTTGCTGAGTAAGAATATTTTCTTTCTCTTTTACTGATTTTTGTTTCAGTTTTAAAGCTTGCTGAATTTCTGCCGCTTTACTGCTAATTTCTTTAGCTTTTTTATCTTGATAATCAGAGTATTGTTTAAGATACTGTACTCTTCTTAGAGCCTCTCCCAAATTTTTAGCCGATAGAATAAATGTAACTTTATTTTGAATACCTTTATTCTTATAAGCTTTTACTAATATCTCAGCATAGTTTTTTCTTAGTATAGCCAGTTCTTTTTTATACTTATTAATTTCTTTTTGACGAAGATAAATATCATCTTCAATCAGCCTTTTCTCCTTTTGTGTATTATTATAAACCTTCTCTCTTAACTGAATTTTTTTATTAACTTCATTAAGGTGTGCTATCGAAAGCCTTGCCTCCTTCTGAGTTTTAGCAAGATTAGAGTTGATAAGTGCAATTTGTTTTTTCAGTTCAGCACTTTCTCTCTGAAGCTGCTCTTTCTTCTGAGAAAAAAACAACCCAAAGCACAATACACTCAATAAAAAACTTAACTTCCTAAATATCATTTAATTTCCTTCTTTGTATAGTTACTTGGTACCGTGTATGGTGTATCCATAGTAGAGGAGTCAAATTTCGTGTTTTCTATGAAAATCTGGTCTGTTTTTTTTGCTTTTATAATAATTTTAACATTTTTAGGCAGATAATTTCCTTCAAAATTATCCCAATTGGTATAAAAAACTTCTAGATAATCAGGTGTTTTGGCGTCAGATAATTTCACTCTACTAAGATTAAACATGGTATCATAATCTAATTCCATTTTATACTCATTTACCTTACCATCTACTGTTATTTTTTGATTTTTAGCCGATGTTAAATGATAACCTTGTGCATTTTTAGTCAAATCAAAATCACTATCTTTAATAGGAACAAAAGTCCTCCCTACCAATAAATTCTGAAGAGCTGAGTAATCAATAAAGTTAACATTCAGAAGTCGATTAAGATAAGAAAAATCCGAATCTATATAAGTTTTATTATACTTCTCATAACCTTTAACGCCTTCCGGCGTAGCGACACCTCTTGCTACATTAAAGAACAACGCTGAAAGATTTATCCAAACTTTCTTTTGATTTTCTATATAAACTAATGCGTCCAACGTAGGAATTGGACTCCCATTATCTACCTTAATTTTACTGGAAATCTTTAAATTTTTAAAAGCAGATTCTCTAAGGATATTATTGAAAAAAACTTGGTCTTTTTCTATCTTTTTATGTGTACTCACAGGTGGTGTGGACGGAACATTTTGCTGTGTTTTGCACGTCACTAGCATAAGCACAGCTATCCCTAATAACCAAAGTTTATTCATAATATTGAATGTTAATTATCTAGCTATAACGAAAAAATAGTTAAAAACTTATACATCTATTTAGAAAGAAAATCTAGCACCGAATAGTCTCCTAGCGAAATTTCTCTAGATACTCCAAAATATTTAGCAGAGTTACCTATCATAGAGTTACTCAAATTACCATGATTAATCAGGGTTTTTTCCTGTATTAAAGAGTTATCTATATTAGAATTAACTACCTCAGTATTATTGCCTAAAGAGACGTTAGGTCCTATTTTGGAGTTTTTAACAACCACATTTTCCCCTATAAAGCACGGAGGAATAATAAGGCTATTTTCTATTTTAGCAGACGATGGGAACGAAGACATCGCTTCTTTTTCATATTGCAATATCTTACTATTGGTTTCTACCGTCGCGTTTTTGTTGCCGCAATCCATCCAATCATTTACCTTTCCTAAAGAGAATTTAGCTCCTTTTTGTCTTAGATTTTCTAATGCTGTTGTTAACTGATACTCCCCCCCTTGCATTATATTATTCTCCATAATATAATTGATCTCCTCCATTAACTTCTCAGCAGACTTAAAGTAATAAATTCCTATAATAGCTAAATCTGAAACAAAGGTCTGTGGCTTTTCTACAAAATCTGTAATAAAGCCATAATCATCTAGCTTGACCACTCCAAAAGCCGAAGGGTCTTCTACTTTTTTCACCCAAATTACACCATCCGAATTAGTATCTAAGACAAAATCAGCACGGAAAAGAGTGTCAGCAAACGCTACTACCACATCACCCTGCATAGAAGCTTCCGCACACTTTATTGCGTGAGCTGTACCTAGAGGCTCATCTTGAGTATAAACACTCCCTTTAGCCCCTAATTTTTCTGCAATCTGAATTAGAGAAGCTTTTACCTCATCACCAAAATCTCCAATAATGAAAGCCACTTCCTCTATAGGCTGCCCTGCTACCTTTGCAATATCTTCCACCAATCTTTGCACAATAGGCTTACCTGCAATAGGTATAAGTGGTTTTGGAACTGTAAGAGTATGCGGTCTCAATCGGGAGCCTCGCCCCGCCATAGGTACTATTATTTTCATATTTTTATGATAAATTACTAATTAAACTTCAAATATAGTATTTTAATTTTTCTTCCTCCAAAAATAAACAACTGATTAAAATTACCCTCTATTTTTAAACCTCGCTACCATTGATAAAATTAAGTTTCTCTCAGAAAAAACAATACCAAACCCAAAGATTAAGAATAAAATATTCCCAATCCATACATTTGCTTCAAACACTTGATAAGACAGAAACGAAAATACCGACAATACCAAAAGTACCAACATTATTTTTTTCATATTATAAGGGATTGGGTAATACTTCTGTCCTAAAAAGTAAGACACCAACATCATTAAGAAATAAACCAGTAGGGTTACCCACGCTGACACCATAAACCCATAATCTTTGAGCAATAACAAATTCAGTACAATGGTAATTGCCGCTCCTAGCCAAGAAATAAGCGTCCCAACAAAGGTTCTATCCGTAACTTTATACCAAGTAGATAAATTATAATAAATACCAAAACACAAATTACCCACTACAATAATCGGTACTATATCCATAGCGATCCAATAAGAGCTATCTGTAATAAAAATTGATTTTAACCAACTGATATTTGCTACAATACCCAACGCTGCTACAGATGCGAATAATGTGAAATACTCCGTGATTTTTGCATAAGTTTTTGGCGCATTTGCATTATTCATTTGTTTAAAAAAGAATGGCTCAATACCCATTCTATAAGCCGTAACAAATAGCGTCATTAGAACCGCCAACTTATAACAACCCCCATAAGCCCCTGCTTCTGCCTTAGAAATAATATTATACTGTACCGTTTTATCAAAGTTTTCGTTTACAACAAATGCTAATCCTGCCAACATCAGTGGATATGAATATTTTATCATTCGTTTAAACAAGTTCATAGAAAACTTAAACCTTATCTTGCTAACTACAGGAAGTAACATCACAAACACTACCACACTAGCTATAATATTACTTACGAATGCGTAGGATACCGATGTCTCCATACCCAAGCTCTGAGAAGTTTCTTTAGGTATAAATAGAAATAATGCCAAAACACTTAATACCTGCATCAGCACCTGTGCCACTCTAATAGCAGAATATTTTATTGGTTTATTGTTAAATCTAAGCCATGCCAACGGAATTACACAAATAGTATCAAAAAAGGCAATCCAAGCAAACCATTTAATATACTCAGGGTGAGCTGCATACCCTAATGAATCTGCTATACTTTGATTAAAAATATAAACTCCACCTAAAAATAAACTTGATGTAAAAAACAGAAACCAAAACGAAGTATAGAATGCCTTGTTTTCGTTTTCTTTCTCTGCCGAATAACGAAAAAAAGAGGTTTCAAACCCAAGTGTAAGCAGTATGTTCACATAAGACATCCAAGCATAAAGATTGGTAAACTGGGCAAACTCTTCCCTAGAGATATAGTAAATGAAAAAAGGATTAAGCAGGAAATAAATAACCCTCGGTAAGATAGCCCCGATACCGTAAATGATAGTCTCGTTGAGTAATTTTTTCAAAGCAAAAATTTCTGCAAAGATATAGAAAATATAAACTTCTAGTCTATACTACAGCCGAGGTTTCTATATTGATTTTTAAACTGCTCTACCCACTTATGATATTCGTTTTTATCCACCTTATCATCAAAGAAGGTTTCTAGATAATCAATAGAAAAGTCATTAGGATAGTTTTGCATACTATCTAACTTATCATTATACCAAGCCTCATTCAAAAGATAATTGATGTAGTTTATATCCACCTTAAACCCATATTCATGATAAGAGTTAGTTGCAGAACTTTGAAAAGTTGTTTTCATAGCTTCTTTAGAAAGCCTAGCTATAAAATTAGGATTATTTTTATGTTTATTATAGTAAGCAGCAGCGTTTCTTAGTTGTTGTTTTTCGTCCACCTTACCCTTTGCATCTTTCCAGACTTCTAGCCAATATTCTTTTTTCCATAGCCCCATCAGGATAGAATTGAGCGACCAGTATTTTCTTTTGGTATAATTATCAAAAATGCCTAATCTATAAGCAATACTAAAAAACTTATAACGGTTATAGAAAAATATATCCATTAGCCATTTAGAACCTAAAAACAAATCCTTAGGTCTATTAAAATTGATGTCTTCGTTAATTTTACCTATCTGGAGATATTCATCATCTTTAAAGTTACTTAGCCAGCCTAATTTTAAAAGATTGATATTATTTTTCTCTATTTCTGTTAGTAAATTTTCTACATCTATTGTTTCTGTAAACCACACATCATCTTCCGTAACGATACAATAATCTGTTCCATTCTCAACTGCTTCTACCCACAAGTCGGTAGGAATATTAAAACTATCTATATTCTTCCCTAAGAAAATATTTTCTTCTACACCCTTTATTTTTCGGGAATAAGACTTAGATGTTTTGATATTTATTTGAGGATACTTCTCTTTTATTTTATCCAAATATTTTGGAAGAGTGCCATCATCTAGAACCGTAATAGAATAAGTTCCCTTCACATTTCTTGCAATAGACGCTAGACAACGATCTAGATAGTATGCTCTATTGAATGATTTTATATATATATCCATTTTTATTCTATGTTATATCCGATTTAAGATTCTACAACAGAGATTAAATAAATTCGATGGCAGCTTACTTACCAAAGAATAAAATCCAAACTTCTCATTAGGATAAAACTTTTTTTGTTTCTTCACTAGATCTACCAATTCTTCTCTGAATTTATATTTTAAACAAGCTCTCGCAGCTTGTTCCATTTCTTGCATGGAGTTTTTATAATCTATATTATGTATATTCACATAAGCGTGAGGATTAATTTGTTCGTAAGTATCTTTTCCTGTTTTTTGTCTTTCATAATACATTTCAAAGGCTTTAGATAGAAACATGTATTTAATAAACTTACTCCCTTTTCTTGATATAGAACCACCTAAAACCCTATATTTCAATAATTTAATTGGCAAATTAGCCATCTTTTTTTGTTTCGACATCAAACGAAGATACAGCTCATAATCCTCACAATACCAAACCTTGTCCCTATACCTTAAACCTTCATTTCTGAACATAATAACAGGATGAAATAGCTGTATTGTTTTAAGCATTCGCTCTTGAATTTCCTCATTGTAAGTGCTAGCTAACTTTTCTCCTATTATTTCATTTTTCTCGTTTATTAAATCTAATTGAGCGCCTATAATAAAAACATTTGGATTATTATCTAAAAAATCCACTTGCTTTTCAAATCTAGTAGGATGGCTAATATCATCCGCATCCATCCTTGCAATATATTTACCTCTAGCTTCCTCAAGTCCCCAATTCAAATTTTCAATAAATCCCTGAGTCCCCTTATTTTCTTTCTTTTGCAATAATTTTATCCTTGAATCTTTAGCGGCATACTTTTTTAATATAGCAAAAGAGGAGTCTGTAGAACAATCATCAATGATAATAAATTCAAAATCACTATATGTCTGATTAAGAACCGAGTCTATTGCTTCTGCCAAATATTTTTCTGCGTTATACACCGACATTATAACCGATACCATAGGAAATCCCAAACTCATACTGATTACACCGATTTTAGTATTAACTCTTGTTTATTAATCACTATACTATTCGAAGGAATATCTTTATATATGGTACACCCTGCTCCCAAAATCACATTATCTCCTATCGTCACGCCTTTCAATATAATGCAATTCGCTCCTGTCCAAACATTATTACCAATTTTTATAGGTGCTGTATTAAATTCTGTTTTAGATACAGAAAAAGGCTCCTGAGTATAACTGTGATTATGATCAAAAATTTTCAACCCTTCCCCTAAAATACAGTTTTCTCCAATGGTTATCTCTTCCAAACAAGAAATAGTAGCCCTAGTAATGTAAGTCTCTTTTCCTATACTCAATTTAGCCTCTTTCTTTACTGTGATAAAATTATTTTGATTTATCATCACATTTTCCGCTATATTGAAAACAGCCTTAGAATGAATATCCAACACATTATCTGCCCCTAGCTTAAAAGAACTATGTATTTTGGATTGAGAATTTAAGAAGAACTTTTTTCTCAATAGATAAACTTCCGAATACTTAAGAAATTTATAAAACTTATAAAATAAAAACAATATAATATTTTTCATTTTTATAAAACTAAAACACAAATGTAACTTTAATCTACATCACAAATAGAATAATACTTAGACAAAATAGTTCTAAGATAGTTTTCTTTATCAAGAAGTTTATTTTTTATATAATAATTTTCCACTTCAGATGAGGTACTTATAGGATAACTCGCTCCTGCCTTTACAAGATTGAGATTGAGTCTAATTTTAAAAAAAGATTCTAATATTTCTAATATTTCAACAATAGTATAGTTTTCTAAATATGCTAAATTGATAATTTTGTTTATATTTTGAGTCTCAATTAAGCTCAACACTATTGCTCTCACATCATCTGCGTCTATTAAATTTCTAGTTGCTTTTGTGTGTACATTTATGACTTCTCCATTCATTACCGAACGCACTAGATAATTCATCAGTAAATTAGGGTTGCCTCCTTTTCCTACCACATTGCTTAATCTTAAAATTAAATATCTGCTACAATTGTTTGAGACAATATTCTCCATTTTTAATTTATGACGTACATAAGGGCTATCTACCTTGGAAGAATCATATATACTACAGGTAGAAAAATACACCATTACCTTATCAGGATGGTTAGCAATAGTTTCTCTAACAAGATTTTCCTCACGCATAAACTCCTCCATCCTAACCTCTAGCGAATTAGAAACACCTGATGCAAAAAAAATGATATCTTCTCTATCTACATTCGTAAATAATGATGCTACAAGTCCTTTTCCAACAACCATAATAAAATTATATACTTCAAATTAATAAACACCTTTAATTATATTTTGTTTTTAAAATGAGGATTATATCCAACAGATAGAACATCTTCATTTTAACCCGTTGTGCATTATGAAATGAAAAAAACAAGAGTTGTTTATTAGACTGAAAATCAGTATATTGTTTTTGCTATAAAACGATATAAATGAACAACATAGAGCAAATATATGAAAGAATTTTGGAAGTTTTAGGACTTTTTTCAGAAAATCAACTGATTAGTTATCAGAGAAGAACACCTA
>NZ_LEKU01000001.1:0-81289 GCF_009932355.1 Riemerella anatipestifer | reverse complement strand
ACAGATGAGGCGGTTATGAAATCAACTTTCTTGGCTTTAAGAGAAGCTACTAAGAAATGGTCGAAACCTATTCATAATTGGGGCTTGATTTTAAATCAATTTTTAACTATTTTTGAACAAAGGGTTCAACTTTAAAAAAGTTAAACCCTCGGTAATTTTAACTTACACACTTTACGGGATAGTGTCGATTTCTTATCGTGTGGAGCGGAATGATTTATAAGAAAAGGAGATTTAATAAAACTAACTTTATCACTATTATATTTTATAGGATAATTCCAAACAACACTTTGTCATGTTGTATTACTTTAATGTTGTGAATTGCTTTCAGTTTTCATTATCTTTGCGATAGTTCACAACTTTCAAATATGAAAAATAGAATTTCAAAGCTCTTCAATATACAATACCCTATCATACAAGGTGGTATGGTATGGCATAGCGGTTGGCGGTTAGCCTCTGCTGTTTCTAACGCTGGAGGTCTCGGACTGATAGGTGCAGGAAGTATGTACCCTGATATCTTAAGAGAACACCTCCAAAAATGCAAAAAAGCCACCAACAAGCCTTTTGGCGTTAATATTCCTATGCTTTATCCTAACTTAGATGAAATCATCAATATTATTATGGAAGAGCAAGTTAAAATCGTATTTACCTCAGCAGGAAATCCGAAAACTTACACCGAAACTTTACAAAAAGAAGGTATAAAAGTAGCTCACGTGGTTTCTTCTCTAAAATTTGCAATAAAATGCGAGGAAGCTGGTGTAGATGCTGTTGTTGCTGAAGGATTTGAAGCTGGTGGACATAACGGAAGAGACGAGACTACCACTTTCTGCCTTATTCCTAATGTGAGCAAACATATCAGCACACCCCTTATTGCCGCAGGAGGCATCGCGACAGGACAACAGATAAAAGCCGCCATGATACTCGGAGCGGACGGTGTACAAATCGGTTCTAGATTTGCAGCCACAACAGAGGCAAGTTCCCACGAAGCCTTTAAACAGAAAATAGTGGAGGCTAAAGAGGGCGATACTCAGCTTACTTTGAAAGAACTCGCTCCCGTTAGGCTATTAAAAAACAAATTCTTCTACGACATAGAAAAACTTTATGATAATGGAAGAGATATAGAAACTCTGAAACAAGCCTTAGGTAGAGCAAGAGCCAAGAAAGGCATGTTCGAAGGTGATTTAGACGAAGGCGAACTAGAAATAGGACAAGTTTCTGCCCTCATAGACGACATTATCTCGGTAGATGAGGTATTTAAAAGGCTTATAAAAGAGTTCAACGAATGTAAAGAGCCTTTCTTATAGTAAATTTAAAGCTACCCTAAACAGGTAGCTTTTTTTATTTTTTAGCTAATCGTGCTTTAATATTTTGTATATTTTCTTTTGCAGTAGCCTCTAATACTAGACTTGCACTCATTAGAATTCGGTCAGGCATAATGCTATCAAAATGCTCTGCACCTTCCCAAGATACTTTTTTAATGAGAGCCAACGCATCAGTACTCCTTTCTGATAACTGTTTCAAAAACGTATCTAGTTTTTCGTCCATAGAAGTTATACTTTCCGAAATATGATGGTAGATGTGATTTCTTTCCGCCCATTCGGCACTTCTAAACTCTGTATCTAGAGACATTGCAGAAAATTGTGATTTTCCTATCTTTCGCTCCACAAACGGACCAATAACAAATGGACCAATACCTAAATTGATTTCTGTAAGTGCTAAAGCTGCCTCTTTTGTAGCGAAACAATAGTCTGCCGCACAAGCGATGCCTACGCCACCGCCTGTAACTTTGCCCTGCACTCTTACAATTATTATTTTACCGCAATTTCTCATTGCATTTAATACTTTAGCAAATCCTCCAAAAAATCTTTTAGAAGCCTCTATATTATCAATCTCTAGTAGTTCATCAAAACTCGCACCTGCACAAAATGCTTTTTCTCCGTGAGATTTAAGTAATATTGCCTTTACTTCTTCTTTCGTTCCTTCGGATAAAATCGTTTGAGCTAATTGTTCTAAAATATGCCCTGGCAAAGAGTTGCTTTTAGGCGTTCCAAAAGTGATGTATGCAATATGATTTTTTATTTCTGAGTTTACAAAAGCTTCCATTTTTTATTGACTTTAGATTTATATTCTACGCTCTGCTAATTTAAGAAAATTTATTTTGTAAATTGCGGTTTCATTTTTAATAGACCTTCAGAAGTGGCTAAATTAAAAACAGTATATTATTGTCAGAATTGTGGTTCGCAACATTCCAAATGGCACGGACAATGCCAAAATTGTGGACAATGGAACACTTTAGTGGAAGAGATTGCAGAGAAAACAACCTCTAAAAATTATGCAGGAGATTTTGGAAGACAGCACCTCATCAACATCATAGAAGTAGAAACACAAGCTGAACAACGCATTAAAACTCCAAGCGAAGAACTTAACAGAGTTTTGGGGGGTGGTATTGTTTTAGGTTCGGTAACTCTTATCGGAGGCGAACCAGGTATAGGGAAATCTACACTACTATTGCAATTAGCCCTTAAAATGAAGAAAAAAATCCTCTATGTTTCGGGGGAAGAAAGTGCCTCGCAAATTAAAATGAGAGCAGATAGACTAACGGAGCTCCAAAATCCGAATTGTTTTTTATACACCGAGACTTCAATAGAGAAAATCTTACACGAAGCCAAAAAACTTCAGCCTGATTTTATGATTGTGGACTCTATACAAACTTTACACTCGCAGGTGATGGAGAGTTCCCCAGGCACAGTGTCTCAAATTAGAGAATGTGCTTCGGAAGTTATAAAGTTTGCAAAAGCGACTAACACGCCTGTTTTTTTAGTGGGACATATTACTAAAGATGGACAAATAGCTGGACCAAAAGTGTTGGAACATATGGTAGATGTAGTTCTTAATTTTGATGGTGATAGGAACCATTTGTTTAGACTTTTAAGAGCGAATAAAAACCGTTTTGGTTCTACTGCTGAGATTGGTATTTATGAAATGATTTCAGCAGGATTGAAAGAAATTAAAAATCCTTCGGAAGTGCTTATTACCAAAAAATCCGAAGAGTTTTCAGGTAATGCGGTGGCAGTAACACTAGAAGGTAACCGCCCTATGTTGCTAGAAATACAAGCCCTCGTAAGTACAGCGGTATATGGTACACCACAGAGAAGTTCTACGGGTTTTGATGCTAAAAGGCTCAATATGCTTTTGGCAGTTTTGGAGAAACGTTCTGGTTTTCAACTCGGGGCTAAAGATGTATTCTTAAATATTACAGGAGGTATCAAAACAGACGACCCAGCTTTAGACTTAGCCGTGGTTGCCGCTATCTTATCTTCCAACGAGGATATTGCAGTGTCGGAGCATTATTGTTTTGCTGGGGAAATTGGTCTTAGTGGAGAAATTCGTCCTGTGCCACAAATAGAAAAACGCATCTCCGAAGCCGAAAAATTAGGCTATCATAAGATATTTGTTTCTAAACAAAATAAGATACCAAAGAAAAAACACAATATAAAAATTGTGGAAGTTTCTAAAATAGAAGACTTTCACGAAGAGATATTTTAAGCATTCATCTTGTTTAAAAACCTTACTTTTGCCTAAATAAAAGAAAATGAAAAAAGTTTTTTTTCTGCTTATCCTTAGTCTTATAATGCACTCTTGTGCTAGAGTAGGTGCTCCTGTGGGCGGTAATAAGGATACTTTAGCCCCTCGTTTTTTAGGAGCTAATATAGACAGTTCTAGAACCAAAGTACCTGTACTTATAAGAGAATTAAGATTAGATTTTGACGAATATGTTAATTTAAAAGATATTCAGAAGCAACTCATTATTTCACCACCTATTAAAAATATAAAGAAGATTATTCCCTCTAATCTTGCCAACAAATATGTATTGATACAGTGGGGAGATACTCTACAAGCTAATACGACTTACAGCTTTAATTTTGGTAATGCCATTGTGGACAACAACGAAGGTAATATTTTACCCTATTTTAATTTTGCTTTTTCTACTGGGGAAAAATTAGATAATCTCTACCTTGCAGGAACGGCACAAAACGCTCTATCTACGCCTAACAGTGAAGCTCAATCTAAATCTAATATAGTAGTGGGGCTTTATAAGGCTTCGGATAGCATCAATTTTAGAGAAAAACCTTACTACATTACTAAAGCTGATAAAGACGGCTATTTTGAGTTGGAGTATTTAGCTCAAGGCAAGTATAAAGTCATCGCTTTTGATGATGAAAATATGAACTCTGTATATGATAAAGGCAAAGAAAATCTAGGTTTTATTAAAGATGAACTTAATGTTACTAAAGGTGTTTCTGGGCTTAAACTCACGCTTTATCCACCTAAAAAAGAGGTGAAATATAAAGAAATAAAAGCCATAGATGGAGGTCTCCTGCTCCTTTTTGAAGGGAAACCCGAAAAAGTAGAAGTGAAGGAAATTACAGGTCTGGTACAAGATTATAAAGTTTCTCATCAGAAGTTTTCAGATTCCGTAAGGGTTTGGTTTGATGCCCAAAAGGAAAATTTAAGCTCCAACCAAGGGACTAATCTTAAATTCAGTTATGATACCAAAGTTAAAAAAGATACCGTCCAGATATTCTATCGCTACAATCCTAAGGAGGAATTTACTCTTAAAAATAATGAAGGGGCTTTACTACCACCTAATCGTCCGTTTAGAATTACGGCTAATATGGAGTTAAAAGAACTCAATACACAACAATGGGAACTAAAGGTGGATTCTGTCAGTCAGCAACCTTTCAAAGCTAAAATAGCCGAAACTTCACCCAACACCATCATTATTGAAAGTGATTTTCAAAAAGAAAAAAAATATCGCTTATTTATTCCGAAGGAAAGTGTAAGCTCTTTCTATAAGTCTAATGCTAAACCTTATGTTTTTGAATTCGAGGCAGACACACCCCAAAACTATGGTTCTGTAACAATAAGACTTAAAAATAAGCCGTCTGCTCCCTTTTGGATAGAGCTTCTAGACCAGCAAAACAAAGTATTATCTAGTAGAAAAACTACCGAAGCGGAACATAAATTTACAGAATTAAAACCTGATACTTATTATATAAGAATTTTGGTAGATAATAACGGTAACGGCATTTGGGATACCGCCGACTTAGCGACTAATACTCCTGCCGAAGATTACTTTGTTTTCCCTAAGAAAATAGAAGCCAGACAGCTATGGGATTTGGTAGAAGATTGGGAACTTCCCAAACAAGAGGTATCAACAACCGAAAACAACAATAAATAAAACCTAATGAAAAAAATATTTAAAATAGCATTGTGGGCGATATTAAGCCTGTTACTGATACAACTTATCCCAATAGACCGTACCAATCCTCCAGTAAACGAAAAGGGTAATTTTGTAAATGTAGAAAATACACCTAAAGAGGTAGAAGTGCTTTTAAAAAAGGCTTGTTACGACTGCCATTCCAACGAAACTAAATACCCTAGCTATGCCTACATTGCACCTATATCTTGGAGCATAAAACACCACATTAACGAAGGAAGAAAGCACCTCAACTTCTCCGTGTGGAATACTTATAACGAGTATCTAAAAAAAGGAGCTTTGGAAGGAAGTATAGAAACTATAAAACGCCACGAAATGCCACTAAAAGGCTATGTAGCACAACACCCAGAAGCACAACTTTCTCAAAAACAAAGACAGCTTCTGCAAGATTATTTCCAAAAGCTACTAGATGAGGAGGTTTATAAAAAATAATGTATTAGTCTTCTAACTCGATAGGATTGTAACCCTTCTTTTCCGACTCATCTCTTTTTTGTTTTTCTCTCAATGCAGTAGTTTGTTCAGGCGAGAGAACTACACCGTCATTTTTCATTGATTGTAATAGGTTCTTCCTAAAATTATCTTTCGTATCCTCTAATTCCTGCTTTGTAACAGATATAGAATTATCATAGCGTTTTTTGTTTATACCTACTATCTTTCCTTTTAAATCTCGACTAGGTAATGATTTTACTAACTCAAAATCATACTCACCTTTTTTGTCCGTCATTTTTATAATCAGACCTGGTAACCCTCCAAACTTATAAGGTCCATAAGGGAAAGGAATTTCAGTAGAGTACCAAGCAATCCAGTCTCTACCCTTAAATCTTAACTCTGCTTTTTTACAACTAAAAGAGTTAACTATCTTTGTTTCATCAACTAATTTCCAACTATTGATTTTAGGCTCTTGATAAGAAAGAACAGAAGTTCCTACAGTTCCATAGAAAATAGTTTTATCATTTTCTTGCACGACTAGAAATTTAGAATTTGTTTTTGGAAATGACTTACCACTAAAATTAATAGAATTTGAGCCACCTCTGATAGCTGTATTCATCTCACTAGTAAAAATAGAATCATACTTTAGTAAATTTTCACTAATAAAAAATGAGCGACTATCACTAACTTGAAGAGAAAATAACTCTTGATAAAGATTTTCAGGATAAAGATTATTAGGTTTCGACTTCAATAGATAAGTAAAACTTCCGCGTAATGAATCGTTTTTATATACTTGTGCATCAATGCATGCAAATAACAACAGTGTTATCGTGAAAATGTATTTTTTAAACATAAAATTAAACCCTTAATTGTTACAAAAATATATTTTATGAAAATAATCAAATACAATAATAGTTAATTTACTTTTTGTGAGTCTTTTTTGTTGAAATTCCAAATCACTAATCAGGATAGTATTCTGTTAAAAAAAAACGTTAATTCCCTAAACCTATTTTTTAACCGAGTTTTATTAACTACCTTTGTGATTGTAAAAAATAATCATTTATATCTATGAAAAAATATCTTTTGTTAGTACTTTTTGCCATTTTAATGGTATCTTGTTCTAAAAATGAAGTTCAAATTTCAGGAACGCTTAAAAATGCTTCTCCTTTAGATAGGATAGAGCTCATCAATGTATCTAGTGCTAGCTCGTTGCCTATTATGAATATAGGAGTAGATGCTAAAGGCAATTTTTCCGCAACGCCAAAAATAGAAGAAGACGGCATCTATCTAATAACCTACGCAAGACAGATGAATTTTATTTATCTTAAAAAAGGAAATAATATTAAAATTACGGCTGACGCTACAGAATTTCCTAGAAAAATGAAAATCTTAGGAGATGGCGAAAAAAATAATGAGTTCCTTACTCAAATGCAATCTTATATAGAGGACTACATGAGCAAAATAGATATGCAACTTATGTCTAAGTCTGAAAAAGAGTTCATTGCAGCAGTAAAAAAAATACAAACAGATGTAGATAAGAAAATAGAAGAGGTTAAGTCTAAAACAAAACCAGACTCCGAAGTGGTAGAATGGAAATCAAGTGAGATGAAAGTAACCCTTCTAATGATTACCGAACAATATGCGGCTATGCATGGTGCGGCTACTGGAAACCCTAATTTCAAGCCTTCGGCTGAATTTACAAAATATCAAGACGGTCTAAAAGGAGATGAGAAGAAATGGATAAAAACCTTGCCTACTTATAGAAGCTACCTACTCATTAAGAATCAAGAAGGTTTTACTAGCTTTATGAATACGCTTCAAAACAAAGAAATCTCTACTACAGAAGCCTTTGTTAAATATCTAGAAGGCAAGAAAGATATTGACCAGTACACGAAAGACCACCTAATTGCTTTCGTTGCAACACAATACGATTTACAACCTCAACATCCAAGAATTAAGCAAGTAATGGAAGTGGTTAATAAATCTATCAAAGACAGCCAGATAAAAAAAGAGTTAGAAAAAGTTAAACTCGCTATACAAGGTATTGAAGTTGGGCAGAAAGCTCCTAGCGTTGATTTAGTTAATAATAAAGGAGAAAAAGTGAGTTTATCTAAATATGAGGGTAAACCAAGCGTTTTAATATTTTATGCTTCTTGGAATCCTTATGTATCCGAAAGCCTTACTCCTTCTGTAAAGCAACTTGCAACTCAATATGGAGGTAAGGTTAATTTGGTAATGATAAATTTAGATGATACTGAAGACCAGTTCAAAAAGACCGAAGCAGCTATGTTTAAAGGATTAAAAGTGGAAAGTTTGTATGCTAAAAACGGTATGAACTCTGAAGCTGCTGATAAATTTGGTATTTATGGATTTAAATTACCGAGTGCTGTGGTAATAGATAAAGACGGTAAAGTGGCTAGCCCTGCAGCTATAGGTAATATAGATATGCAGATAGTAGATGCTTTAAACAAGCTATCTCAACCTACTGCAAAGAAGTAAAAGAATTTTATTTAAAAATAGGCAAAATCGGGCTATCTCTGTGAGATAGCCCGATTTTGCTATATAAATACATGACAAAAATCATTGGTCAAAAATTCATTGATTTTCAATAAATTAAATACAATACACTTTCTTTATTTAGAATTATCCTAAATAAATTTTGTGTAATTACTCAGATATTATACCTTTGTCAAAACTTTTAACAATTCTAAATAAAGTATAATGAAAAAACAACTTTTACCTCTTATAATGTTAGTCTCGGCGGCTTCATTCGCACAAGAAACCGATTCTATAAAATCTAGAAATATAGACGAGGTTGTTATTCAATCTCAAACTATTTTCACCAATAAAGATAAGAACGAAAAAGCGAGTTCTTTTATCTACATTGGTGCTAAAGAATTACAGAAATATAACTACTCTGATGCTAACCGTGTACTTATGGGTAAAACAGGGATACATGTGGTAGAAGAGGAAGGTTTTGGGTTGCGTCCTAACATTATTATTAGAGGTGCTTCTTCGCTTAGAAGCTCGTCTATCAATTTAATGGAAGACGGTGTTTTAGCAGCACCTGCCCCTTATGTTGCACCTGCGGCTTACTACTTCCCTACCATGGGAAGAATGGCTGGCGTAGAAATTCTTAAAAGTAGTGGACAAATTATGTATGGTCCCAATACCATCGGAGGGAGTATGAACATGCTTTCTACTCAAGTACCTAATAAATTTTCAGGCTTTTTAAATGCTTCTTACGGTAATTTCAACACCTATAAAGTGCATACTCATGTAGGAGATAAAATTGGCAAATTCGGATATTTAGTAGAATATTTCACCAATAACTCAGATGGTTTTAAAGAACTTCCGAATGGTAAAAACACGGGGTTCACACTTAATGATGGTATGATAAAGTTGCTGTATGACAATTCTAATGCAGCTATTCCTAATAAACTTCAGTTTAAGCTTCAGGCTTCTAGACAAAACTCTAACGAAACCTATATGGGAATTTCTAAAGAGGACTTCAGTAAAAATGCTTACCAGCGTTACTTATCATCAGAGTTAGATAATATAGAAATCAATCAGCGACAATACTTACTGTCTTATCAAATAGAACCTAGCAAAGAACTTCACTTAAATTTTGATGCTTATAGAAATGAGGTTACAAGAAATTGGTACAAAGTGAATGATGTTAAAGCTGGAGGTAATAAAGTAGGGCTTTCTAACGCTTTAGAAATGGCTGATAACTCTAACGAAATGTTAGCTTTAAAAGGAGCTTATAATGCAGATAATACCATCTATATAAGACATAATAATAGAGACTATATTTCACAAGGACTTCAGTTCAATGGGCATTATCATTTAGGAAAAACGGGAATGGTTCGCTTTGGAGCGAGATACCACTACGACAGCCAAGACCGTTTTCAAGCAGATGATGAATATCTTTCTACATCACAAGGTTTAGCACTAAAAAAACGAGGAAGTGCAGGCTCTCAAGATAATAGAATAGAAGATGCTAATGCTACAGCATCTTATGTTCAATATCAGCAAGAGTTTGGAGCTCTTGTTGCCACTGCAGGGGTAAGATATGAAAATATCACTCTAAGACAAAGAAACTATGGGCGTTCTGATGCAGATAGAACGGGTAAAGATTTAAAAACTACGACTAACAAAGTAGAGTCTTGGATACCAGGGCTATCCTTACTTTATAAAATAAATGATGGTTTAAAAGTATTCGGTAGTGTTCACAAAGGGTTTTCGCCTCCAGGAATTCAACAAGGACAAAAAGAAGAAAGAAGCTGGAACTACGAACTAGGAACAAGATTTAATAACAACTTTGTAGACGCTGAATTGATAGGCTACATCAACGATTATTCTAACCTACTAGGTGCAGATACCAATGTTATGGGTGGCAACACAGGGCAAGGCGATTTATACAATGCGGGAGAAGTATTGATAAGAGGTGTAGAAGCACAATTAAGATATACTATCAGCGGAAAAGATAGTGAAATTAATTTCCCTGTTTCTGTCAATTATACTTACATAGATTCTTCCTTTAAGAAAGATTTTCAATCTCAAGTATTTGGAACAATTAAAGAAGGTGATGCTCTACCATTTATTCCTAAAGAGCAATTAAGTATAGAAGCAGGAGCTAACATCAAAAACTTTAGACTTTCTGCTATCTGGAGATACAGAGGTGATTTTAGCAATAAGGTTTGGCAAGGGTCTATACCAGAGGCGAACCTAGTTCCATCTATGAACATACTAGACGCCTCTATTTCTTACAAGGTAAACAGAAATGCAACTGTTTATGCTAACGCTCAAAATCTACTTAACCAAACCTATTTATCCTCACTTAATCCTTCAGGATACAGACCAGGTATGCCAAGATTTGTAAATGTAGGTGTAAGAATCAGCTTATAATAAAACGCACTAATCTAATATAGTTTTTCATTAAAAAGGAAGATAACTCTATGGAGTTACCTTCCTTTTTTTGATTGAATCTAATCTAATGTCATTTTATCAAACTCCCAAGAATTTCCATTGAAGACATTGAGGTCTACTTTTACATTGATGCCTTTTACAATGCCTTTTTCTGTAAACTGCCAAAACAACCAATTATCTTCTTCCGAAGGTACTAAAACATGATTGTAATTAGCTAGCCATAGAGGATAACCCTCAAAATCACCTCTTAAATAGTCTTTATAAAAATGATAATAGGTGTAGATAATAGGTTTAGTTCCGTAGGCTTCTTCTACTATTTTAAGCCAAGTCTTTATGTCTTCTTTATACTGTTTTACAGATTTTCTTCTAGGTATTTTTTCTATATCTAGCACTGGGCGAAGATCTCCTTTTTCTAGCTTCACTTGGTCTAAAAAATTATTAGCTTGTAAAATAGGATCCTCATCTGGGCGATAAAAATGATAAGCTCCTCTTGTATAATTATATTTTTTTGCTTGAGTCCAAAAGTATTCAAAATGTTTGTCCTTAGAAGCATTTCCCATGGTAGCTCTTAACACAATAAAATCAATATTTATAGCATCATTTGCAATACTTAAGCTATCCCACTCTATATCTTCTTTTCTTTGATAATGAGATATATCCATACCAAATACCTTATCCTGATACTCAGTAATGATGGTGTTTATTCGTTTAGTTTCTGTAATGGAATTCTCTAGTTTTTTATGTTGATGCTTTTTAAAATACATAGCATAATAGAAAAAGACTTTATTTTTGATATAAATACCTGTACCAATAAGGGCTACAGACATTACAAGTAGTAATATCCACCTGTAAATCTTTTTTTTGTTTCTCTTGCTTATGTTATTTTTTTTTCTAACTTTGGAGTTATATCTTCGTTTTGGCATAACACTTGCAAAACTAAGTATAAATTTGTTATAATTTACAAACTTTAAAAATCATTAAAAATTTATGAAAAAAATTTTTCAAACAGCAGCATTAGCTATTTTAGTGTCTTTTACGGCAGTTTCGTGCAAGAAAAAGCCTAACGACGCAGAACTTTCTACCAAAGCTACAGAAGTAGTTAAAGCAAACCCTCAGGCTTCAGTTGAGGTAAAAGATGGGCAAGCTCATTTAAGTGGTGTATTTGCTAGTCAAGCAGAAAAAGACCAAATGATAGCGTCTTTAAAAGCGATACCTGGCATTAAAGATGTTCATGATATGACCACCATAGCAACGCCAGAGCCTGCAGTAGCAGTAAATCAAGTAGATGCAGTAGTTTTACAAAAAGTAAAAGATGCTATTAAAGATTTCCCTAGCGTAAAAGTAGAAGATGTAAATGGTGAACTTACACTAACAGGAAATGTATCTTCTTCAGATGCTAGAAAGATAAAAGAGTCTGTAGATGCTCTTAAAATAGGAAAATACAATAACCAACTTACCGTAAAATAATTAAAATACCATGTCATTAACTGATAAATATTCAAGTGTAGTAGCTGCTGCACAAAACGCAGGAGTACAAGACTTATCTGTAAAAGAGCAAGACGGAATTCTATACATTAGTGGTAGTACACAATCTACAGCAACTAAAGATTTAGTATGGAATGCCCTTGGTGCTATTGACCCAAGTTTCACAGCATCAGATATCAATATTGATGTTCAAGTAAAAGGTCTAGAAGTAGGGGCTAGCCTTACTGTAATCACAGAAAGCTCTAACCTTAACCTTCGCAAAGAACCTTCTACAGAAGCTGAAGTTGTAGGTAAAGCAGCAAAAGGAGAAGCTGTAACTTTAGTAGAGATGACTTCCAACGATTGGTGGAAAGTAAAAACTAAAGATGGTGAAGAAGGTTACGCTTACACAAGATACCTTAAAGCATAAATTTCCCATTTTTATAGAAAAAGAAAGCAGTCCAAAAATTTGGACTGCTTTTTTATTTACCATCATGATTGACTATTTCCAAGTCCAAAAACTCCATTCTGTACCATTATATACACAAAGTTGTTCTTTACCTGGTGTATCATCAAAAGCCATCATACCAGGAGCTGGATTTGTGATGCTCTTCTGTACATCTCTAAACTTTGGTAATACCAATGCTTTAGTAGTACTTTCTAAAACTAATATTCCTTTAGCTGTACTAGAAGCAGCTCCCATAACAACCTGAGCTCCCGAATTCTCTACCCTACCAGTATTGGTATTAACAGGTATTGTGTTGGTATTATCTGCTAAATAACTCAAATTTTGCCAACTATTGCTAACCTTAACTTTTACAGCTTTATCACTCCTATCTAAAACAAAAGTTCCATTTGGCGAAAATGTATTGTCTGTTAAATTAGCCTCCGATACAGCATTAACCCACGGTAATATAATTCCTTTCTTTTCCGAATTATTAAACTCTAACAATACTGATGCTGTTGTAGAGCCTGTATTTAAATTTCCTGTGCCTATATTAACCTGTGCCTTCAAGCAAAAGCTTGAAACAACAGCTATCATATATATTATCTTTTTCATATTTATATTTCTCTATTTATTAAAGGCTTCTCCTTGAGGGCATCCTTGCTTGTTCATACATTTCCAAGCTCTGATAACACTAGGTGATGATTGTGTTTCCACATAGGCTTTTAGGCAGTTTTCGGTTGTATCGTACACCATCATACCTATAACAGGATTTACTATTGCTTGTATTTCAGTTGTACTCATTCTTGTAATTGTAAAGCCTTTGGTATTTGCTTCTAGTGCAATATGCCCTCCTTTTCTAGACATAGGCCAATTATCTGCATCTATATTACCTGATCTTCCTAAAGCAGTTATACCTACTTTAGTATCTAATGGGTTTAATACTGTTGTAGTATTCTTTAAAGTACAAAAGCATCTATCATTATTTGATACATCATAAGGCGCATTATTATTAACATCTTGCCCTACCGAAAGAGCATCTACATGAGCTACACCCTGTGTTCCAGAAGTATTATTGACAGCTGTATTTACTATTTCAGGCACACCAAAAGCTGAGCTTAGTTTTGATACAATATCTGTCCCCGTAGTAGATACATTTCCTTTCGCGTTGGCTATGATAGACCATTTTCTAGCAAAAAAAGGTGTTGTCATATCTGCTGCTGCTAGATGAGTCATATTCACATTATCTGAACCTTCTACTGCATCTGGACAACCATCTCCATCTGAATCTAAATCTAAATAATTTGGTAAACCATCACCATCTATATCACAATAAGGTCTAATTGCAAAAGCAACTCCTTGTCCTCCCTTTGCATTATTCATCCATTCTAATGTAACATTTAGCATAGTTGCTTCTGTAGTAAATAATGCATTACCATTAGCAGAACCTGTATTGTTCTGCTTTTGTGTATCTGTATACACCAATGTGTTTGTACCCGCACCTGTTATTGTATAAGCAAGCCCATTGTCTTCTAAAAAAGTAAATGGTGTACCGTTTGTTACAAAAGTAATTTTTTCACTTCCCAAATAGGTAGCCTCTATATCCATAGGAATGATTTGAAATTTTATCCTAGGATCTGAACTGGTAAATGTTATATTAAAAGATGCATTTCTATTAGGAGGATTCGCATTATCTCCTTTAGAATATAACCCTTCTTGAAAATTACTACCATCTAAATTATACAAATCTTTTATACCTGAACCTGCCCATGTATTTATATCGTTACCAACAAAAGAAGCATTCCCTGTAAATCCTGAAATAGTTGCAGTATAAGTTACACCATTTAAAGTAGTAGATCTGCTTATAGTACCAGTAGTACTATCTAATGTAGTGCCAGACCAATTAAAAAACACTAACTGCCCTTTGTATAAACCTTTCCCAGTAGCACTACTAGTAGGGTTATTGGGTAAATTACAAAAAGTTTTTTCAAGAGAATCAGGAATACCATCATTATCAGCATCTAAATCTATAACATCAGCAACACCATCACCATCTGTATCTACCCCTGGAACTGTAAAAGATTGGCTAGAACTAGAGTTACATACACCCTTACTAGCAACCACAGTATAAGTTGTTTCGTAAGAAATATTTGAAATAACTCCTCCCGCTCCTACTGTAGGACCACTTGGAGAAAAAGTATAGCTATAACTAGAATCGTAATTAGATATCGTTGCACTACCGTTATTATAATAAGTAGCAGGCGTTACTGAAACCACAGGTGTAGGAGGAACCACACAAGATACTTTAATTGCTACATATATCACTGCAGTTCTATTAGCTGGAGCATCATTAGGTGGTGTATAATTAATTGTTAATGTCTTAGTAGGAGCAGACGATTTTTTCCAGCTAATCCACTCTGTACCTTTACCATCTGAGCCACGATAAGTACCTGAAGAATAAGAGGAAGTTGTAATTGTGGCTCCTGCATATCCTCCTGCAACATTTCCTCCATTAGAAACTCCAAAAGCCACACTGCTAAAAGTAGCTCCACCATCCATAGATAAAGAAAAATCATCGTCCCACAACACTCCCGTTACAGTAGATTTATCAGCATCTGTAATTACCAATTCGTCTATCATAACTGCATTTGCGAAATTGAAGGTCACAGAGTTTAAATCATTATTGTAAGCAGAGCTTTCTATTTTAAGAACCTGAGTAGCAATATTAGCCCCATTGAAGTTATTTACTAACCCTCCCGAAGGTTGTATTAACCCTGAGTTGGCAGAAAAAATATTAGATCTACCATAGACAGCACCTCTCGTAACGCCTACATTTACTGCTCCTGTTATAGGGTTATTGGAAGCACTAGCCGTTGCAGTAGGGGTCCCTTCTGTACCTGCAGGTGGTAGCGTTGTAGAACCACTCCCCAAAATATCCCATGTAATCCAACTTTGTGCATTAACAGCTCCAAAAAATAATACTAAGAATAGTTTTAGAGTTAAATGTAAAGACTTTTTCATCTATATATAATTTATTCAACATTTATAACTATCAAAAACCTTGCCATAAAATAGAGATTATTTTTAAGTCTTCAAAAAAGTTTATATTTGCATTTTAACCTAAAAATCTTCACAGATGAAAGGACAAAACAAACTTTTTATAGCAATATTACTAGGACTTATTATAGGAATAGGATTAGGCGGATTTGTTCATTTGCAATATCAAGATAGTGCAGAAGGCTTTTCCAAAAACATAAAATTGCTAGGGACCATTTTTATCAGACTTGTTCAAATGATTATTGCTCCGCTTGTATTCACCACTTTGGTGGTGGGTATTGCCAAAATGAGCGATATAAAAATGATAGGCAGAGTAGGTACTAAAGCAATGCTGTGGTTTTTAACGGCTTCTTTAGTTTCTCTAATGATAGGGCTTGTATTTGTAAATTGGCTAGAACCAGGTAAAGTAACACAACTCCCAGTACAAGATGCAAGTGCGGCGGCAGAAATCGTAAATAACAGTAAAGGCTTCTCACTAGAAGATTTTGTAAAGCATATTATTCCTAAAAGTTTATTTGAAGCTTTTGCCACTAATGAAGTACTGCAAATCGTAGTATTTTCAATAATGTTTGGAGTGGCTCTTTCTCAGTTAGGAGAAGCTCATTCTAAACCAATTATAAAGGTTTTTGATATTTGCGCTCATGCTATTCTTAAAATGGTAGGGTATATTATGTGGGTAGCTCCATTGGGAGTACTGGGTGCTATTGCTGCAGTTGTTGCCACTAATGGTTTTGAGATATTTATGGTTTACGCTGTTTACTTAAGAGACTTTTTCTTTGCATTGGGTATCCTTTGGTTAGTTCTGTGTGCCGTTGGTTATTTAATACTTGGGAACAGATTGTTTGATTTATTAAAAAGAATTAAAGAGCCATTACTTATTGCATTTTCAACGACAAGCTCTGAAGCTGTTTTTCCGAAGCTTGTGGAAGAACTAGAAAAGTTCGGGGCTAATAATAGAATAGTCTCCTTTATACTACCTTTAGGATATTCGTTTAATTTGGATGGGAGCATGATGTATATGACCTTTGCGTCTATCTTTATTGCTCAAATTTACGGGGTAGATATGTCTATTGGGCAACAAATCACGATGCTTTTGGTTCTTATGCTTACTTCCAAAGGGATTGCAGGTGTGCCTCGAGCTAGTTTAGTAATTATTGTAGCTACCTGTTCTATGTTTGGAATTCCACCAGAAGGCATCGCTCTCATATTACCAATAGACCATTTTTGTGATATGGGAAGAAGTATGACCAATGTACTAGGCAACGCACTAGCAACTTCCGCTGTTTCTAAATGGGAAGGACAACTAGAAGCACCTACAGAAAACATATAAAAAGAAAAACACTTACAAAAAATAAATCCTTAAATTTGTATTTCTAAAAAGAAAATAATGATAAAAAAAGATAGAGTTTTAGCTTTTTTAAAAGAGGTTGAGGTAGATGACTTGGTGAATAACGTCCAAGTTATGGGTAATGATGTCTACATTGATTTGACGGCACATTCTCCAGCAATGCATGAGAAAAAAAAGCTAGAAGCAGCAATGAAACAGGCTTTTGCATCTGAGTTTGGGGAAGAGGTCGTTTTAAAGTTGAAAATCGTTTCTCCTGAACCATCTGAAGCTCAGCTTAATCAAATTAAAGGGAAAGAAATCCCAGGCATAAAAAACATCATCGCTATTGCCTCTGGTAAAGGTGGTGTAGGAAAATCTACGGTAGCTGCTAACCTTGCGATATCTTTGGTTAAAATGGGCTTTAAAGTAGGTTTACTAGATGCAGACATCTATGGCCCGTCTGTACCTACCATGTTTGATACCGAAGGGCAAAAACCTATTTCTGTTGAAGAAAATGGCAGAAATCTAATGAAACCGATTGAAAATTATGGGGTTAAAATGCTATCTATCGGTTATTTTTCTGGAGCTAATCAAGCGGTAGTATGGAGAGGTCCTATGGCTGCAAAAGCTCTCAACCAAATGCTAAGAGATGCTGCTTGGGGTGAACTAGATTTCTTATTGATAGACCTACCTCCAGGAACGGGTGATATTCATCTTTCTATCATACAAGAAGTACCTGTAACAGGAGCTGTTATTGTAAGCACCCCACAACATATTGCTCTTGCAGATGTTAAGAAAGGTATTGCAATGTTCCAAATGGAAAGTATCAATATTCCAGTTTTAGGTTTAATAGAGAATATGGCTTATTTCACACCAGAAGAATTGCCTGATAATAAGTATTATATCTTTGGTAAACAAGGAGCACAATATATGGCGGAAGATTTGGGCATACCTGTACTGGGCGAAATTCCTCTTATCCAAAGTATAAGAGAAGCTGGTGATATAGGAAGACCAGCAGCTTTGCAAGATGGTTCTAAAATTGCAGAAATCTATACAGAAACCACTCAGAAAATGGTAGAGAGCTTAGTGGAAAGAAATAAAAATCTACCTCCTACAGAAGCCGTTAAAATAACTACGATGGCAGGGTGTTCTCCAAAAAAATAATTACCATATTATATTTAAAGAATTAAAATAAAGATGGAAAATAATAGTCTAGAAGTAAGAGTAGAAAATGCACTAGAAAGCATTCGCCCTTTTCTTAACAAAGATGGTGGAGATATAGAGCTCATCAAAATAGAAGACACTGTAGTCTATGTGAAATTACTAGGTAACTGCTCTGGGTGTCCTGTAAGTTTCTCTACAATGAAGCTAGGCGTAGAAAATACAGTTAAAGAAAAGGTTCCTGAAATTACACGAGTAGAAAATGTAGAATAGTTTATAAATTATAAAAAAAGGCTTATCTGTAATAAATTAGATAAGCCTTTTTGTTTTGTAATTTAATTCTTGTTCTTCACATCCATATAATAAAACATTGGAATGATGAGCAATAAAATTATAGGTTGAATAACAAATCTACGAACATAAAAAGCTAAAAGCAATCCTGAGTCAAATTCCGTATAAACTAGATAGAGATAGATAGGAAAAGTAATTAAAAAAACTAATAACATTAAAACACAAGCTAACATTGTCTTTGTTTTATCTTTAAAAAGAAAATAAACAATGATTAGCGAAAAAAATAAATTAAGTATCAGCCTAAAAAGATGTCCTGAAACAAGTTTTCCCCACTGAAAAACAGGGAATACTTTAGCTCCATCCATAGTTTTGAAATAGATTAAAAAAGGGTCATAAAATAGAGTTTCTTCTAAAAAACGAACCCCTATCAAACCAATAATACCGAGTATAACAAATACAAGATTACCTTTGAACTTCATCTTTCAGTACAAAAAATTTAATCCAAATTATCCATAATACAACCACACTTCCGTAAATAATCGCAGGGAATATATAATCATGGGCAGCTTTACCATAAGATGGATATTCAAGTAGCACCACATTTATTCCAACAATCCTAAGTATATTTATGATATACAGAAATATAACTCCTGAAAAAACAAAAATAAAAGTCTTAAAACCTCTATAAAACGCAAAAATAAATGCTATAAAAAGTATTATTACAGATACAGCATTACAACCTTCTACCATTCTAGACACATACTCTCCACCTACATAATACCACAAAGTATTATGCTCTGGTTGAGGTATGGCTTGCGAAGGATAACCTATGTTATTCTGTATCAAAGTACATTGGTTGGCCACATGTACTGACAAGCCATCTAAACCTTCTTGAGTGTTCAAATAAAACTGATAAATTCCCAGCAAGGCTAAATAAACTAATAAAAATCTTAATAGGATTTTTAGTGTGGGTTTAAAATCTTCAAACATAATACACAAAGGTAAATATTATCAGACAAAAACCATTATATATCTTCAAAATTACATTGTAATCTTGAAAGTCAACCCAACTCTAAAATATAATAAATAAATGATTATCAAAATATTAAAATAAAATTTACTTTTAAAAAGTTTTTATTATATTTGGAAACTAGAGTTTATCTCCTAAACCAAAATTATGTTTCTAACAGAATGTTCACGAGATGCAATGCAAGGTTGGAGTGAGTTTATTCCAACAGATACAAAAATCAATTACCTTAATAGTTTAATGGAGGTAGGGTTTGATGTGTTGGACTGTGGTAGCTTTGTTTCTCCTAAAGCCATTCCGCAGATGGCGGACTCTGGGGAAGTACTGGATAATATAGATAAGTCTTTATCAAACACCAAACTATCCGTTATTGTAGCTAACATAACAGGGGCAGAAAAGGCACTTTCTCATGCCAATGTAGACATTTTGGGATTTCCTTTTTCTATATCCGAAACCTTTCAATTTAGAAATACCAATAAAGATCAAGAAGAAGCGTTTAATCAGGTAAAAACCATTTTAGAAATGGTAAAGACTGAGAATAAAACACTTAACCTCTACTTTTCTATGGCATTTGGAAATCCATACGGAGAAGATTGGAAATGGGAAGATGTTGCTTTTTGGGCGAACCGATTTTCGGAAATAGGAGTAAAAAATATATTACTTTCAGATACCACAGGGGTAGCCACTACGGAAAGCATTGCACTTTTATTTGATAAAATTCCTGCTAATCACCCTGATATTAGTTTTGGTGCTCATTTTCATAACAGATACGAAGATTCTTACATTAAACTAAAGGCTGCGTATGATAAGGGCTGTAGACGATTTGATTCGGCTATAAAAGGGATAGGCGGTTGCCCAATGGCTAAAGATGACCTCGTAGGAAATATGCCTACGGAACAACTTTTCAACTTTATGAATTTAGAAAAAATAGAGATTAAGCAGAATATGCTCCATTTTGAATCTGCTTGGAATATTGCCAAATCTATTTTCCATTTTTAAATATCAATCCATTTTTATCAAATAGAATTTGATTTTACCTCAAAAATTAAAATTAAAAAAGTTATTTTTGCAGGTATATTCTAAATATTATGGCTAAGCAAGAAGACGATTTTAAGAAAGTGGTATCCCACGCTAAAGAATATGGGTTTATCTTTCCATCTAGTGAAATATACGACGGACTATCTGCTGTTTATGATTACGGGCAAAATGGTGCCGAACTAAAAAATAATATAAAGCAATATTGGTGGAAAGCCATGACTCAGCTTAATGAAAACATCGTTGGGTTAGATTCTGCTATTCTAATGCATCCTACTACATGGAAAGCTTCTGGGCATGTGGACGCCTTCAACGACCCTTTGATAGACAACAAAGATTCCAAGAAAAGATTTAGAGCCGATGTGCTTATAGAGGACTATTGTGCAAAACTAGAAGACAAGGCTCAGAAAGAAATAGCAAAAGCTCAAAAAAGATTTGGTGCTGATTTTGACGAGGAACAATTTGTAAATACCAATCCTAGAGTTTTAGAGTATAGAGAAAGGCAGAAAAGCATTCTTACTAGAATGGCTAAATCTCTTGATAATAATGATTTAGCAGATGTAAAAGCCCTTATAGAAGAGCTAGAAATAGCAGACCCTGATACAGGCTCTAAAAACTGGACAGAAGTAAGACAGTTTAACCTAATGTTTGGGACTAAACTAGGAGCTTCCGCAGAAAACGCCATGGAGCTTTACCTAAGACCAGAGACAGCACAAGGTATTTTCGTAAACTTCTCTAATGTGCAGAAAACTTCTAGACATAAGCTACCTTTTGGGATTGCTCAAATCGGAAAGGCGTTTAGAAATGAAATTGTAGCGAGACAATTCATTTTCCGTATGAGAGAGTTTGAACAAATGGAAATGCAATTTTTTGTAGCCCCAGGAACGGAGTTGTCATTCTACGAAGAATGGAAACAAAAACGACTTAACTGGCATTTGGCACTTGGATTAGGTACGGAAAATTATAAGTTTCACGACCATGAAAAGCTAGCTCATTATGCCAATGCAGCAGCGGATATAGAATTTAAATTTCCATTCGGATTTAAAGAGCTAGAAGGTATCCACTCAAGAACAGACTTTGACCTTACTGCACACGAGAAATTCTCTGGTAGAAAGCTACAATATTTTGATCCAGAGAGAGGCGAAAGCTATGTGCCTTATGTGGTGGAAACTTCTGTAGGATTAGACAGAATGTTCCTAGCGGTGTTCTCTAGCTCTCTTAAGGAGGAGGCTTTAGAAGATGGCTCTACAAGAACGGTATTGTCTTTACCTCCAGCTTTAGCTCCTGTAAAAGCGGCTATTTTGCCATTGGTGAAAAAAGACGGGCTACCAGAATTTGCAGAAAAAATCTTCAACGAGTTAAAGTATGACTTTAATGTTATATTTGAAGAAAAAGATAGTATTGGTAAGCGTTACAGAAGACAAGATGCCATAGGTACACCTTTCTGCATTACTGTAGACCATGATTCACTTAATGATAATACAGTAACTCTTAGGGAAAGAGATACAATGAAACAAGAAAGAGTATCTGTGGAAGACTTAAGAAAAATTATAGATGATAAAGTGAACTTTAGAACACTTTTATCTAAAATTTAAAATAAACAATTTTTGCATAAAAGCCTTGCCTAAATAATTTGGTAAGGCTTTTTTGTTGTAAACTTAATTCACTACCTTTGAACTTTAATTTAATCTAAATTAGTTAAAATGCTAGACATTAAATATATAAGAAGTCAATTTCCTATTTTATCTCAAAAAGTTAATGGTAAAGATTTAGTTTATTTAGATAACGGAGCATCTTCGCAAAAGCCTATTTCTGTTTTACAGGTTTGGGAAAATTATTACAAAGAAATCAATGCCAATGTGCATAGAGGCATACATACTTTGAGCCAATTAGCAACCGAAGCTATGGAAGACGCTCGTAAAAAAGTTCAAACTTTCATCAATGCGAAGCACGATTATGAGATTATTTTCACTAGAGGAACTACGGAATCCATCAATCTAGTTGCTTACGCCCTTACACCTCATATCAAGCAGGGTGATGAAATCATTATTTCCTACCTAGAACACCATTCTAACATTGTGCCTTGGCAGATGCTGTGTCAAAGAACAGAGGCAATACTAAAGGTAATTCCTATAGATGAAAATGGCATACTGCAAATAGAAGTTTTAGACGAGTGGCTCTCTGAAAAAACAAAATTAGTGTCGGTAAATCAAGTATCTAATGCCTTGGGAGTTATCAATCCAATAGAGGAAATTATAGCAAAAACGAGACGATTATCAGACGCTTTAATATTGATAGACGGAGCACAATCAGTGCCACATTTTAAAATAGATGTTCAAAAATTAGACTGTGATTTTTTCGTGTTTTCAGGACACAAAATGTACGCTCCTATGGGAACGGGTATCCTTTATGGCAAAGAAAAAGCTCTTAACTCTCTAGCTCCATTTCACGGCGGCGGAGAAATGATAGCAACTTGTTCCTTTGAAGAAACCACCTATACCGAACTTCCATTTAAGTTTGAAGCGGGAACGCCTAATGTAGGAGGCAATATTGCACTAGGAGCAGCCGTGGATTTTATGACGACAATAGGTCATAACGATATACAAAATCACGAAAATCAACTAATGCGATATGCTCAAAACCAACTAGAACAAATGGAAGGCGTACATATCTATGCAGAAAAAGCGCCTAGAGTTGGTGCTATTTCTTTCAATCTTGATGGTATAGGCATAGCTTCCGATGTGGGTATGATTTTGGACAAAATGGGGATAGCCGTAAGAACGGGACACCATTGTACACAGCCTATTATGAAGTTTTTTGATATAGCTGGTACAGTAAGAGCTAGTTTTGCGGTTTATAATACCTTAGAAGAAATAGATATTTTTATAGAAGGATTGAAAAAAGCACAAAAGATGTTGCGTTAATTTAATAGTTAGTGTAAATTTCATGAAACACTCTTATGTCCTTAATAAAATACTAAATTTATTGTTTTTTTAATTAATTTTATATGGATTTACTTAAAGGAAGTGCATTGGTTGCATTTGTTGTTGGCTTTTGGGATAAAATAAAAACATTTTTATGGATGTTGCTTTCAACATTTATTCAGAAAGCAGAAATAAAGAATGATGATACACACAATGAAGTAATTGGTTATTTAATAAAAAATTTTAAAAAAGCTCCAAGTTATGACAAAGTCTACGGAGCAAAGTATGAATCTTTTAGGAATGGAAAATATGGTTACGTTCCTTTTGAGAAATATGGTGATAATTTGATGATATTTTTTTCAAATAAAAAATATTTTTTCAATCTCATAAAAATTCCATTTTTATTTACAAAAAATAGTGTGGCGTTTCTGAATGGTGAAAATTCAAATAATATTCATAATGATACAGACAAAACAGTTTCATATATAATTTCTATAAGAGGAACAGTAAATGTATCGGAAATAGTTGAAAGAGCTATACACTTTCGTAATAAAATAAGCTGGAATTTAGATGAACAAGAAGAAAAGAATAATCGATTTAATATTTATTATTTCCCAGAACGAGAAAACTCGGGAAATGATAGACATTATGGTGGTTATAACGGATATTCTTGGTTCAGACAAAATAACTATAAATTATTAGGCGTGACATCAGAAGAGTTAGGAAGAGAAATAAAAAGTAATGGTAAAGCTCTAGATAATTTGTTTTTCCCAGATGATGTTAAAGAATTAATTAAAATTATAAGCTTGTGGGTAAAAAGCGAAAACTGGTATAAAGAAAAAAGCATACCTTGGAAGAGAGGATGGCTTTTGTATGGTCCTCCAGGAACAGGAAAAACTACACTTGCAAGAGCGTTTGCTGAAGATTTAGATTTACCTATTCATTTTTTTTCACTTGCTCAAATGTCAAATAATGATTTGAATAAAGCTTGGCAAAGTATGCAATTGAATAGACCTTGTATTGCTCTAATTGAGGATATTGATAATGTTTTTAATAAGAGAAAAAACATTGCCCAAAATCCTGCATCATTTCTTTTAGGTGGCTACTCAACTCAAAATAATTCAGTTAATAACGGAATAGCAGCCACGGGGAAAGTGATTCAAACGAGATTAGAACACCTTTGACATTTGACACTTTGCTCAATTGCATTGACGGAGTTGACAAATCAGACGGTGTATTTACAATAATAACCACCAATGATATCTCAAAAATTGATGAAGCAATCGGTCAGCCAAAATTGTTAGAAGATGGTAGTCAAGTTTTTATTTCTTCAAGACCCGGAAGAATTGATAGAGCAATTGAATTAACTTATATGTCAAAAGAAAATAAGAAAAAAATGGCGGATAAAATTCTTTCTGAATTTCCTGAAAAGTTGCAAGAAATATATACTCATATTGAAAAAGATGAGCAGGAAACACCCGCGCAATTTCAAGAATACTGTGCTCAAATTGCACTGCAAGAATATTGGAAAACAAATTAAAAAAACTTCCGCTAACATAGTATTTGCAAAAAGGAGTAGGGAATGGTAGAAAATTTAGTAATATTTAATCACAAAAACACTTTTCTCAAAATGAGAATCACTCTATTTTTTCTCGCATTTTTTCAATCCATTTAAAAGCGGCGGGGCAGATTTCTATATTTTTAATTGTAAGATGATTGATTTGGTAAATCTTCTTTCTATCCGTATGGGGAAACTCTCGGCAGGCTTTGGGGCGTACTTCATAAATCATACAAGTATTATCAGAGAACAAAAACGGACAAGGCAATTGCTGTAATACCCAATCATTATCTTCGTCTATCCTTAGATATTTTTCTTCAAACTGAGTAGGTTTTAGTTTTAAAAATTTGGAAATTCGCTCTATATCTTGTGTTGTAAAAAGAGGACCTGTAGTTTTACAACAGTTGGCACAAGACAGACAGTCTATCTCATCAAACACTTCATCGTGAATTTCTTGGGTAAGATAATCTAGATTTTTAGGTGGTTTTTTCTTAAGTTTATCTAAGATTTTTTTATGTTCTTTATGCTTCTGTTGAGCATTTTGCCTATTAAGTTCCAAATCCATAGTGCAAATTTACTAAATTTGAACATCATAATTCATAGCATTGATATCAATAATGGAAAGCTTAATCATCAGAGAATATCAAGAAGGAGACAAAGATAATCTTCTCAGTATTTTAAAATTAAATATTCCTCATTTCTTTGCAGAGGAAGAACTAAATGATTTCAAAATATATCTCGAACAAAAAATTGAATACTACTTTGTGGCAGAATACAAGGGTAAAATAGTTGGTTCAGGAGGTATTAACTTAGAACATGCTTCTAAAATTGCAAAAATAAGTTGGGATTTTATAAACCCTCAATACCACGGTTTAGGTATAGGAAGAAAACTTTTAGAATACAGAATTGATATAATAAAAGTAATGCATAAAGATTATAAAATTATAGTGAGAACTTCACAATATGTTTATCCGTTTTATGAGAAGAATGGTTTTGTATTGGAAAGCATTATAAAAGATTACTGGTCACAAGAATTTGATTTGTACTTAATGCAATACAAATTATAACTTAGTTTAAAAACTTATATAAAAACAAATAATCCGCAAATCAGTTTGATTTGCGGATTATTTAGTAGCCCGTAGGGGAATCGAACCCCTCTTGCAAGAATGAAAATCTTGAGTCCTAACCGATAGACGAACGGGCCGCTACAATTTTATTAAGCTAGCTTGTTAACATGCTTAGTTAACTTACTCTTTAAATTAGCTGCTTTATTCTTGTGAATAATGTTTCTTTTAGCAAGCTTATCTATCAAAGAAATCACCTTAGGTAATTGCTCTGATGCAACTTTTTTATCTTCTTCATTTCTTAATACTTTCACAGCAGTTCTAGTAGTCTTGTGATAGTATCTATTACGAAGTCTTCTAACTTCATTCTGTCTTATTCTCTTAAGTGCTGATTTATGATTTGCCATAACTTTCTAAAAACTTGGTTGCAAAAATATGCTTTTTTTTTTAATTGCCAAAATTATTTTAAAAAAAATTAAATTTAGTAGCCTATAGGGGAATCGAACCCCTGTTGCAAGAATGAAAATCTTGAGTCCTAACCACTAGACGAATAGGCCATTTCAATTTTGGACTGCAAAAATACAGCTTTTTTTGAAATTACAAAATTTTTATCAACTATTTTATAACTTTTTCTACAACAATATTTTTAACACCTTTATTTTCAATAGATTTCATTTCAGAAATAGCTTCTTCCAAAGTAGAGAATTTACCATAGGTATAGTAAAATTTACCACCATTTCGGTTTCTTTCAACATTATTCAATGTTTTAAGTATATAAGAATCATTCCCTAATTTTTTGTCTGTAACAGCCACTTCTAAAGTATAATACCCTTGTGCTAACTTCTGATTAGGTACAAAACCTATAGCCACAGCATTTCTAAAGCCTGCATCTTTTGCTGTTTTCACATTAGCATCTTTTATAGAAGCATAATTCGTAGTCCCATAATAATATTTATAGAAATTACCTTCCTTCATTGTAAAAACATAATTAAGCCCTTTCAAAGCAGGATCTCCATCATTAAACTTATCAGCAGAGCTCATCAGCAGAACTCTAAAATCATTTTTTAGTGGTTGCTCTTTAGGTTTCTCTGGTACATCATTAAAACTAGGTCTTCCACTTGTCTTATCATGAAGCTTTTTATATGCTACTACTGCATTATATATACTTTGAACTATAGCTTTTTGTCCAGAATCTGAAGATAAATAGGCTGCCTCATCATAATTACTAATAAAACCCATCTCTATAAGTACCGAAGGCATTGCATTCAATCTTAATACATGAAGGTTTTTCTGTTTAACTCCTCTAGAAAATCTTTTATCTTTATTTACAAAGTTATCCTCCACAAAACTTCCGAAAATAAGGCTTCTTTCCAAATATTTTTGCTGTTGAAGTTTAAGAGCTATCAAGGATTCTGGCGTTTTAGGATCATAGGAAGCAAATGTTTGTTTATCTTCTTCATCTAGAAAAATAACATCATTTTCAGACTTCGCTACCTCTAAATTAGCTGCATTTTGATCTGGTCCTTGCACAAAAGTTTCTGTACCATAGGCACTACTTTTTGCAGCGTTGCAATGTATAGAAATAAACAAATCAGCCTTAGAACGGTTAGCTAAATTGGTTCTAGAAGTTAAGTTAGGATATATATCTTCTTTTCTTGTATAAATTATTCTAAGATCTTTATTTTTTTCTAGCATTTCACCTAACTTCAATACTACTGAAAGAGTAACATCTTTTTCTCTTACTGTCCCCAAATCACTATAACTTCTGTAAGCACCGTGGTCACTCCCACCATGCCCAGCATCAAGAACGATAGTGAATTTTTTCTGAGCCGTTATAGTTACGAATAAAACACTAAAAAAAAGTGCTAAATATTTTTTTATAGGAAATATATATTTAATCGTGTTCATTTTTGATAAATTTTACTAATTTTGAAGCCAAATTTTCAATATAAGGCATTGGCAAAAAACAGCTCCAAAAATACTTTACTTATTTTAATTATCCTAATTTTTAACAATTTTTTAGCACAAAATACCCCTCGTATAAACGCTAAAAATATTGAGGATAAATCTGTAAAAAAGGACAGCCTATCCCCTCGTAAAGAATCCCTCGAGGGTACCGTAAAAATGCAATCCGAAAACCAAAGGAATGATGTTCAAAAGAAAATGACTTACCTTAATAAAAAGGCTAAAGTACAATATTTGGATATGACTATAGAAGCAGATTACATATCCATAAATTGGGAGAACGGAGATATTTTTGCGAGAGGAGAGCAAGATGAAAATGGAAAAATTATAACCCCCGCCACCTCTACCCAAGCTGGTAAAAAATACGAATATAACGAGGTTAAATTCAACTTTAAAAATAAGAGAGCTATTGCCTACAATGCTAGAACCGAAGAACAGGAAGGCGTTATTGTAGCTCAAAAAACAAAAAAAGTAAACGACTCCGTTTTCTTTATGCGAAATGGGGTTTACACTACCGATGAGTATTTTTTAAAGAAAAAAGACAGCCTTGCAGACTACCATTTAGCAGCACCTAATATCAAATTGATTAAAGGAAAAAACGCCTCAAGGGTAATTACAGGACCTATACAAATGTACATAGAGCAAGTACCTACCCCTTTGGTAATGCCATTTGCAATACTCCCCTTTTCTGACAAAAGAACCGCAGGTATCTTAATCCCAAGTTTTGGAGAAAGGCAAGATGTGGGGTTTTTCTTGAACAACTTTGGTTATTACCAACCTATAGGCGAACATTTTGATTTAAAGGTATTTTTAGATTTTTACACCAAAGGAAGTTGGAACATACGCCCTGAACTAGGCTATAAGAAAAATTATAAATACAATGGTAATTTTTCAGCCGATATAGGCACCATTGTTCGTGGAATAAAAGGACTTAGCACCTACTCCAAATCTAATACATATCGTATTACTTGGAGACATACTCAAGATGCTAAGGCTAATCCGTTTTTTAATTTTTCTGCCTCTGTAGATATGGTTAGTAATCGTTTTTATAACAATACAATCAACAACAATTATATCTTCAATCAAGATGTTCTTAGAACACAACAGAACTCAGCTATTAGTATCACTAAAAGATTCCTTACCTTACCTATAAGTATTACAGGAAGTGCTTCTTACTCTCAAAATTTTGCTACAGGAGATGTTAACATCAGACTTCCTCAGCTTAACGTAATGGTAAATCAATTCTACCTATTCAAGCCTAAAACAGGCGTAAGAACTGGTCTTCTAGAAAATATTTATGTAAACACAAGTCTATCACTAGACAATTACGTAAACACCACCCAAAAACAAGCCTTCACAAAAGATATGTGGAGCAATATGCAAACTGGCATTAGAGTTCCTGTAGCATTAACTACTAACACTTCTGTAATGAAGTATTTTACTCTCTCTTTGGGAGCAAATTTCAATAATGTTTTAACAACAAAAACTCTAAACAAAAGCTACGACCCTATTAGCAATACTACAGTAAATAACTACAAAAATAATATTGCTGGATACTCTACTTTTTCCACTTCCGCCACTTTACAGACCGTAATTTATGGACAAGCCAACTTTAGAAAAGGAGCAAGAATACAAGCCATAAGACATATGATTTCTCCTGGAGTGACCTTTTCTTATACACCTGATTTTGGCAAGTCCAATTGGGGGTATTACCGAAATTTTTACGGAGCAGATGGTGCCATAAATTCCTACTCTATATTTGAAGGAAGTGTTTTTGGTGCTCCCTCCCGTGGGCTATCTCAAACTATTGGGTTTAACATCAATAATAACATTGAAATGAAAGTTCGGTCTAAAACCGATTCTACTGGAGTTAAAAAGATTAAAATATTTGAAAACATCAGTATTTCAGGGATGTACAACTTTGCAGCTGAAAAGTTCAAATGGTCAGCTTTCAATATCAGCTCTCAAAACTCATTCTTTGATAATAAACTGAATGTAAACTCTAGCCTTTCACTAGACCCTTACAAAATAGTATTTAATTCTGACTCCGACATCGGAGAACGAGTGGATAAGTTTGGGTATTTTAATCTTCAAAATTTCAACATTCAATTATCCTACCCTTTAAGCGATGCATTATTTAAGAATAAAGACAAAAACAGCCAACCAAAGTATAAAACCAAAGGCAGTATAATGCAAGAGAAATATTCTTTTGATGATGATAACTATGCTCATTTTGAACAACCTTGGACTCTAAATATCAATGCCAATTACAGCTACTCAAAGACTCAAACAAGATTTGGTACTAGAGTAGCATCTGTAGGGCTAGATGGCAATATCAAACTAACGCCATTTTGGACCATCAGCGGAAGTACTCATTACGATTTAATCAGTAAAGAACTAGCCTACGGAAGACTAGGTTTCTCTAGAGACCAAAGGAGCTTTACTATCAACTTTAACTGGGTTCCTTTTGGAAGATTTAAGGTATATGATTTCTTTATTGGCATCAAAGCCAATATATTAAGAGACGCGGTAAGATACAGAGGACGAAGCTTCCCTCAGCAGAGCGATTTTTAATTTTTTAAACACTTCTTTTAACACCAAGAAAAAAACTTTTATATTTGCTCTCTCAAAATTTAAACTAAGACCAAACATCATAAATATCATGAAAACAATTATATCAACCAATAACGCTCCTGCTGCCATAGGTCCTTACTCACAGGCTAATATGGTAAATGGTGTTTTGTATATCTCAGGACAAATCCCCATCAATCCTAGCAATGGCGAATTGGTTACAGGTATAGAGAATGAGGCTCATCAAGTAATGAAAAACTTAGAAGCCATACTAAAAGAGGCAGGAATGTCTTTCTCTAATGTTGTAAAGTCTACTATTTTCTTGAAAAATATGGATGATTTTAGTCTCGTTAATGATATTTATGCATCTTATCTAGACAGTGCACAACTTCCAGCTAGAGAAACCGTACAGGTAAGTAGGTTACCTAAAGATGTGAATATAGAAATTTCTATGATTGCACACCAATTTTAAATGGACTTTGTTAGAAATACCATAGGAGTTTTATTAGGTCTAACCGCCGCAGGGCTTATCATCACACTAGGAGTTAGGCTGAATCCTTCGTGGATAAATTATAGCACTTTTTCTCCCTTTGAACAATGGGAAAAGGTACTATATTCTGTAAAAAATGAAAACGGATTTTTTATTGCACTGCTTTTCTCCTCTGGTTTAGCTGCCACCATAGGTGGTGTAACCACAGCCATTGTTGTAAAATATGCCAAAGTGGCTTACGCTATTCTAATAGGCTTCATTCTTTTATTTCTAGCAATGCTAGACATCATTATTTTCCCATACCACCCTACTTTTTATAAGATAACTATATTTCTAGTATTCTTTCCATTCTCTTGGTTAGGAGGAAAAATAGTTGAAGTAATTTACAACAAAGGCAAAAAGAAGCGTAGAGCTAACACAAACTAAAAACTAGCCTTAACCTCCCCTAAAACCATAAAAATAATCAAATTTATCTTCGCTTTTTTCCTTAGAATTAGCTAAATTTGTAGAGTTATTTTTAAAAATATAATACAATGAGTTACATTTCTTACATTGAAGCAAGACAAATTTTAGATTCTCGTGGTAATCCTACTGTAGAAGTAGATGTATTCACGGAAAATGGTGCTATGGGTAGAGCGGCTGTTCCTTCTGGAGCCTCTACAGGAGAGCACGAAGCCGTAGAACTTCGTGATGGTGGTTCAGAATATGTTGGAAAAGGTGTTCTAAAGGCAGTAGAAAATGTAAGGGAAGTTATCGCTCCTGAACTTATAGGTCTTCCTGTTTTTGACCAGAACTTGATAGACCAAGTAATGATAGATTTAGACGGCACTGCTAATAAAGGTAAACTAGGCGCTAATGCTATACTAGGGGTATCTCTTGCTGCTGCAAAAGCTGCTGCTACCGAACTTAGAATGCCTCTTTATAAATATATCGGTGGTGTAAACGCAAACACACTACCTGTTCCTATGATGAATGTTATCAATGGTGGTTCTCACTCTGATGCCCCTATTGCATTCCAAGAGTTTATGATTATGCCTGTAAAAGCAGACTCTTTCTCACACGCTTTAAGAAAAGGAACAGAGATATTCCACAGTTTAAAATCTATCCTTAAAGGAAGAGGATTGTCTACAGCAGTAGGAGATGAAGGTGGTTTTGCACCTACATTCAACGGTACAGAAGATGCTCTTGACACACTTCTACAAGCAATAGAAAAAGCAGGGTACAAACCAGGTGATGACATTATGCTTGCACTAGACTGTGCTTCTTCAGAATTTTATGTAGATGGAACTTATGATTACAGAAAATTTGAAGGAGACAAAGGTGCTCACAGAAGCAGAGAAGAACAAGTATCTTACCTTGCTGAATTAACTCAAAAATACCCTATCATCTCTATAGAAGACGGTATGCACGAAGACGACTGGCAAGGTTGGAAAATGCTTACAGATAAAATCGGAGATAGAGTACAATTAGTAGGTGATGATTTATTTGTAACTAATGTAGAAAGACTTTCTAGAGGTATTAAAGAAGAGGTAGCTAATTCAATTTTAGTAAAAGTAAACCAAATCGGTTCTTTATCCGAAACTTTAGCAGCGGTACAAATGGCACAGCATAATAAGTACACTTCTGTAATGTCTCACCGCTCAGGAGAAACTGAAGACGCTACTATTGCTGATTTAGCAGTAGCTTGTAACTGTGGACAAATCAAAACAGGTTCAGCTTCTCGTTCTGATAGAATGGCTAAATACAACCAACTTCTAAGAATAGAAGAAGCTCTTGGAGAAACAGCAATATTCCCAGGTCTTGATGCCTTTAAAGTAAAAAGGTAATACATAAAAACAATCATTATTATAGCATTTATCTTTTGTGATAAGTGCTATTTTTTTTATATCTTTATCGCAAATTTCAATAAAAATCTAAAAAAATAATTGAATTATGTCTGACAATAAAGTTTTATTAAAGTACGATGGAAAGGAGTATGAATACCCTATCGTAGATAGTGTTTTAGGAGATAGAGGTATTGATATTTCTAAATTAAGAGATGAAACAGGACTTATAACCCTAGATAAAGGCTACAAAAATACAGGTGCTACTATTAGTGAAATCACTTTCCTAGATGGAGACCAAGGAGAGCTATTCTATAGAGGCTACCCTATAGAACAAATCGCAGAGAAGTCTAACTTTACGGAAGTGATGTACTTATTACTTCACGGAGAACTACCTACAGAAGAGCAATTCAAAACTTTTGAAGATAGTATCAAAAACTACAACTGGGTAGCAGAAGAAATGAAAAAGCTGATGGATGCATTCCCTCGCTCTGCACACCCTATGGGAGTTTTATCTTCTCTTACTTCCGCTCTTACAGCGTTTAATCCTAGAGCAGTAGATGTTAAATCTAAGGAAGATTTAGACCACGCTGCGGTGATGCTTATCGCTAAGTTTTCTCACCTAGCTGCTTGGACTTACAGAAAAAAACAAGGGTTACCTCTTAATCACGGAGATAATAAATTAAACTATGTAGAAAACTTCTACAAAATGTGTTTCCGTATGCCAAACCAAGAGTTTGAGATGGACCCTGTTATTGTAGATGCCTTAGATAAACTTCTTATTCTTCACGCAGACCATGAGCAAAACTGTTCTACTTCTACAGTAAGAATGGTAGGTTCTGCCCACACAGGTTTATTTGCTTCTATTTCTGCTGGTGTTTCTGCTCTTTGGGGACCACTTCACGGTGGAGCTAACCAAGCCGTGATAGAAATGCTAGAGATGATAGAAAAAGATGGTGGAGATGTAGAAAAATATGTAAAGAAAGCTAAGGATAAAGAAGATAGCTTCCGTCTAATGGGCTTCGGACACAGAGTTTACAAAAACTTTGACCCTAGAGCGAAGATTATCAAGAAAGCTGCTGATGATATTCTTGGTAAATTAGGTATACATGATAAAGCTCTGGATATCGCAATGCAACTTGAGAAAGTAGCTCTAGAAGACGATTACTTTGTAGAAAGAAAACTTTATCCAAACGTAGACTTCTACTCTGGTATCATATACAGAGCTTTAGGAATTCCTACTGAAATGTTTACAGTAATGTTTGCTTTAGGAAGACTACCAGGATGGATTTCTCAATGGAAAGAAATGAGACTTATGGAAGACCCTATCGGAAGACCTAGACAAGTTTACCAAGGTGCTGGAAAAAGAGATTACACTCCAATGAACCAAAGATAATAGTCGGTAAAATATCTCTAAAATATTAAATCTTTCCTTTTTTGTAAAAGGAAAGATTTTTTTATAATACCATAATACAAATTCTACTATTAGTTTTACACCAACTTTTTCAATTCAACTTTTTTGTTTAAATTGGTTGCGTTAAAAGAAATTCACTCTCTTTGAAATTCTTTATCTCCTTTGAAATATTGATAAACAAACTCAAAAAATAATTCTATATGAAATTAAATATAAAAAACGAAACAGGTAGATTAAAATCAGTTGTTTTAGGGCAGCCACATTCTAATGGTCCAATTCCTACACTAGAAGAAAGCTATGATGCAAAATCTTATCACTCGATAGAAAATAATATTTATCCTAAAGAGGAAGACATCATTAACGAAATGGACGCTTTTGAAGCTGTTTTAAGAAAGTATGATGTAGAAGTTTTTCGTCCAGAAATTATTCAAGATTATAATCAGGTTTTTGCTAGAGATGTTGCTTTCGTTATAGAAGACAGAATGATTATCTCTAATGTAATCCCTGACAGAGCTGATGAACAAGAAGCTTACCGTAAAATATTTGAAAAGGTAGAGTGGCGTAAAATCATTAACCTTCCAGACACAGCTCATATAGAAGGTGGAGATGTTATTGTATGGGATAACTTTATCTTCATAGGAACTTGTTTCAGTGAAGACTACCGAAATTTTAAAACCGCTAGAACCAACGAATATGCTATAGAAACTCTCAAAGAGTATTTCCCTAAGAAAAGAATTCTAGATTTTGATTTAAAGAAAAATGATAGAGTTCCATATCAAGGCATACTTCATTTAGACTGTACCTTTAATCCTGTAGGAAAAGACAAATGCATCATTTACAAAGATGGCTTTGTAGATGAGAGCGATTATCATTTAATCTTAGACATCTTTGGAAAAGAAAATTGTTTTGAGGTAACATCTGAAGAAATGTTTGCGATGTTCCCTAATATTTTCTCTATATCTCCAGAAGTAGTGGTTTCTGATAAAGCTTTTACTAGAATGAATAACCATCTTCGTGACGAGTGGGGACTTACAGTAGAAGAAATTCCTTACAGAGAGATTTCTAAAATGGGAGGGCTATTAAGATGCTCTACCATGCCTCTAGTAAGAGAGTAATATACTGCAAACAAACACTTTATGTTAAAAATCATATAAAGTCACGGGAGTTTGGCACTAATTATGCATAGAATAACAAAAAAAATAAGTCTATGAATTTACAAGTAAAATTGCAAAAATTAGCCAGCGAAGTGTCAAACCCCTGTGTGACTTTATCTCTAAACACACATAGAACTTACCCTGATAACAGGCAAGATGAAATAGTTCTAAAAAACTTGGTAAGAGAAGCCAAAAACAGGTTAGAGGAAAAGTTTAGCAACTCTAGAGAAATCAAAGAAGTTTTAGACAAACTAGAGGCTGTACCTGAAAAGATAAACCATGATTACAATTTAGATGGACTTCATATTTTTATATCTAAAGATACAGAAGAAATCATAAAAACAGCCTTCCCTGTAACCAAACACGAGACCTATGTAGACAATACATTCGCGATAAGACCTTTAATACTAGCTGTAAATAGAAGTTTTGAATACCTTATCGTAGTTCTAAAAAAAGATGGAGTACCATTATATAGAGCCACAAATGATGCTGTTTTAGAGGAAATTAAAAATGAGGATTTTCCATTCCATGAAACGCCACTTCATCCTAAAAATGATAAAAGAAAAAGTGATAGCAGCCATGTAGATGATTTGGATAGAGAATATTTTAATCATGTAGATAAAGTCATTTTAGAAGTTGCAAGAACTCATTCATTAAAAGTAGTAGTAATCTCTACAGAAGATAATTACAGTAAGTTGCAACAAGTTGCTGATAATAAAGATATTTATTTAGGGCATATAGATATAAATTATAATGAGCTAAAAGAACATCAAATAGCAGAAGAAGCTTACAAACTAGTACAAGAGCATAAAATCCAGCTAAGAAAAAATGCTATTGAAGAGCTAAAAGAAGCTATTTCTCAGTCTCATGTACAAACTGACTTACAAGAGATTTATCGTTCAGCGATAGATGGTAGAGCTGAGCTACTAATTGTAAGAAAAGATTATGAACAACCCGTAAGAATGCTTAATGATAGAGAATTTGAATTAGTAGAAGACAGTAAAGAGGTAGGAGTTGAAGACGACATTATATCTAATATTTCTTGGGAAGTTCTAAGTAAAGGAGGACGAGTAATATTTACTTCTGATTCATCTTTTGATGAGTTTGGAAATATAGCTTTAAAAGTAAGATATTAGTTTTAATTATAAAAATATAGTAACAAAAAAACGCTTCCAAAAATTGGAAGCATTTTTTTATTTTAGATGAATAAATCTTTATTCTTCTACTTTCTCATCATTAGCTACAGGAGCTTCTTCTTGAGCAACTACCTCTTCTTTTTTAGTAGCAGGAGCAGCCTTTCTACGACTTCTTCTAGTCGTTTTCTTTTCTGCTTCGTTAGGATTGTAAAGCTCATTGAAATCTACAAGCTCTATCATTGCCATATCAGCAGAATCTCCTTGTCTAAATCCAGTTTTAATGATTCTACAATAACCACCGTTTCTCTCTGCAATTTTAGGAGCAATAGTTCTAAAAAGCTCACTAACAGCATATTTATTTTGTAAATAAGAGAAAACTACTCTTCTGTTATGTGTAGTATCTTCTTTAGATTTAGTAAGGATAGGCTCTACATATACTCTCAAAGCCTTAGCTTTAGCTACTGTAGTATTTATTCTTTTATGTTCAATTAGGGAACAAGCCATATTAGAAAGCATAGCTTTTCTATGAGAAGCAGTTCTACCTAAATGATTGAATTTTTTTCCGTGTCTCATTTTAAGGATTATTTATCAGCGTCTAACTTATATTTACTTACATCAAAACCGAAGTTAAGTCCCTTAGAATGAACAAGCTCTTCAAGTTCGGTTAATGATTTCTTTCCGAAGTTTCTAAATTTCATCAAATCAGATTTACTATAAGAAACTAGTTCACCTAGAGTCTCTACTTCAGCTGCTTTCAAGCAGTTAAGAGCCCTAACAGAAAGGTCCATCTCTGCTAGTTTAGACTTAAGTAATTGTCTAGTGTGTAATGTTTCTTCATCATACTGAATAGATGCCTTTACCGCTTCCGTTTCCAATGTAATTCTCTCATCAGAGAACAACATGAAGTGGTATATAAGGATTTTAGAAGCTTCTATTAAAGCATTCTGAGGAGAGATAGAACCGTCAGTTTCTATATCTAGAATTAATTTTTCATAATCCGTTTTCTGCTCTACACGATAGTTTTCTACGCTGTACTTAACCTTCTTTATTGGAGTATAAATAGAGTCAATAGCAATAGTACCGATAGGAGCATTATTTGATTTATTTTGTTCTGAAGGAACATAACCTCTACCTTTATTGATGCTAAAATTCATTTCTAAATTTACATCTTTTGTAAGATTACAAATCACCAATTCAGGATTTAAAACTTCAAAACCAGAAATAAATTTACCTAAATCTCCTGCTGTAAGCTGTTCTAAGTTAGCTATTTTAGCTGTAACTTGCTCAGACGGAGCATTCTCAGACTTAGCCTTTAAGCGAAGCTGTTTTAAGTTTAAAATAATTTCTGTTACATCTTCTATAACTCCTGGAATGGTGGAAAATTCGTGCTCTACGCCTTCTATTTTGATAGATGTAATAGCATAACCTTCTAAAGAAGAGAGCAATACTCTTCTTAAAGCATGACCGACAGTTAATCCATAACCTGGCTCCAAAGGTCTAAATTCAAACTGACCTTGAAACTCTGTGGAGTTAAGTAGGATTACTTTATCGGGTTTTATAAAATTTAAAATTGCCATAGTTTTGGGTTGAGCAAAAATTTGATGATTATTTAGAGTATAGTTCGACGATTAGCTGTTCCTTGATGTCTTCAGGAATTTGGATTCTCTCAGGTACTCCTACGAAAGTTCCTTCCTTAGTTTCATCATTGAACTGTAACCAGTCATAATTAGCTTTTGCAGAAAGAGCAGCCTCTATTACCTCAAGAGATTTAGACTTTTGTCTTACAGCTACTTTATCACCTGGTTTTAAAGAGTAAGAAGGTATGTTTACTACCTCTCCATTCACAGTGATATGTCTATGAGATACTAACTGTCTTGCAGCAGCTCTAGTTTTAGCAAATCCTAATCTATAAACTACGTTATCTAATCTAGATTCACAAAGTTGAAGAAGAACTTCACCAGTTACTCCTTTGCTAGCGTGTGCTTTTTTAAACAAGTTAGAGAACTGTCTTTCTAAAATACCATAAGTATATTTAGCTTTTTGTTTTTCAGCTAACTGTACTGCGTATTCAGACTTTTTAGCACCTCTCCTTTTGTTAGGCCCATGCTGTCCTGGCGGCTGGTTTCTTCTCTTCTCGAAGTTTTTATCATCTCCATAGATTGCTGCACCAAACTTTCTAGCAATCTTTGTTTTAGGTCCAATATATCTTGCCATTATTTTTTAAAATTTCGGGTTATACTCTTCTTCTTTTCGGTGGTCTACATCCGTTGTGTGGCATAGGAGTCACATCAACGATTTCACTTACCTCTATTCCAGAGTTGTGAATAGTTCTTATAGCAGACTCTCTACCTGCACCTGGTCCTTTTACAAAAACTTTAACTCTTCTAAGACCAGCTTCGTGAGCTACCTGAGCGCAATTTTCTGCAGCCATTTGTGCAGCGAAAGGAGTATTTTTCTTAGAACCTCTAAAACCCATTTTACCAGCAGAAGACCAAGAGATTACTTCGCCGTTTTTGTTAGTTAAAGAAATAATGATATTATTGAAAGTGGCTTGGATATGAGCCTCGCCAATCGCTTCAACTTTTACTTTTCTCTTTTTAGTTACTTTAGTTTGTTTTGCCATAATTCTAACGATTATTTACTTGCCTTCTTCTTGTTAGCAACAGTTTTTCTTTTTCCTTTACGGGTTCTAGAATTGTTTTTCGTTCTTTGGCCTCTTAAAGGTAATCCCAGTCTGTGACGTATTCCTCGTTGGCATCCTATGTCCATCAATCTCTTGATGTTCAATTGCACTTCAGAACGCAACTCTCCTTCTACTTTAATGTTTTCAGAGATGTAATTTCTGATTGCAGCCAATTCATCGTCATTCCATTCATTGACTTTCTTGTCTTCGCTGATTCCAGCGTTCTTCAAAATTTCTGACGCGGTGCTTTTTCCAATTCCGTAGATATAGGTAAGCCCTATCACGCCTCTTTTGTTTTTTGGTAAATCAATACCTGCAATTCTCGCCATAATTTAATTTTGCTAAATTAGCCTTGTCTTTGTTTAAATTTAGGGTTCTTTTTGTTAATAATGTACAATCTGCCTTTTCTTCTTACGATTTTGCAGTCTGCACTTCTCTTCTTAATTGATGCTCTTACTTTCATAATGTTTTCTTTATGCTATAGCCTCTAGCTATATAAGCTCTTAAATTAATATCTAAATGTAATTCTTCCTTTAGATAAGTCATACGGAGAAAGCTCCAATTTAACCTTATCACCTGGAAGAAGTTTTATATAATGCATCCTCATTTTACCAGAAATATGAGCTATCAAAACATGCCCATTTTCTAGCTCTACTCTAAACATGGCGTTAGATAGTGCTTCCACTATCACGCCATCTTGTTCTATATGTTTCTGTTTAGCCATAATACTTCTTTCCTATTGGTTAGATGTTCTAGACAACTTAGACTGCATTAACCCATCATAATGATGATTCAACAAATAGGTATTGATTTGCTGTACTGTATCTAGGATAACTCCCACCATAATAAGTAGTGAGGTACCACCAAAAAATAGAGCAAATCTATCTGTTTGAACCAAACTTCCATACACTAAAGCTGGAAGGACTGCAAAGATAGCTAAAAAAATTGCACCTGGCAAAGTAATTTTAGATAAAATATCATCTAAGTAATCTGCAGTCTCTTGTCCAGGTCTTACCTTTGGAATTAAACCTCCATTTCTTTTAAGGTCATCAGCCATCTGATTTACTGGAATTGTAATAGCTGTATAGAAGAATGAGAAGATAATGATAAGTATAGCAAACAATAAGTTGTATTGCCAGCTAAATACATTTTTAAATCCAGCTAGGAAAGTGTTTGTTTCATCTACTTTAGTTAAAAGCCCTGGTACAAACATCAATGCTTGCGCAAAGATAATTGGCATTACTCCAGAAGCATTAACTTTTAATGGAATCCACTGCCTTGCTCCCTGCATAAGGTTTCTTGTATTTCCTCCTCTTGCTTGAGCTCTACTTACATACTGAATAGGTATTTTTCTTACCGCAACAGAAAGTACAATAGCCAATAGAATCACAACTAACCAGAATAAGATTTCTATCAATATCATGATAGTCCCCATACCTCCTTTACCTGTTTGAGCCGTTACCTCTTGTATAAAAGCCATAGGTAAATCGGCTAAAATCCCTACCATAATTAGTATTGATATACCATTACCTATACCTTTATCTGTAATTTTCTCTCCTAACCACATTGCAAATACAGAACCTGCAACTAAAATTACAATACTAGGCAACCAAAACATAATAGAAGAAGGATCTACATAGTACGCTGATGCAAACTGAGAGTAAGGTAAGAATAGCCCCGTGATAGAACCCAAATAAGAAGGTGCCTGAACTAAACATACCGCTATTGTTAACCAACGCGTAATTTGGTTAAGAGTATTTCTACCCGATTCACCATCTTTCTGTAATTTCTGTAAATACGGAATAGCCATCCCCATCAGCTGAACAATAATAGAAGCCGAAATATAAGGCATAATACCTAACGCCATAATGGAAGCACGGCTAAACGCACCTCCAGTGAATGACGATAGTAAACCTAATAATCCTGCTCCCTGTTTACTACCACCTTGATTTTGGTATTGCTCTAAAAGAGTTCCTACCTCTGTCATGTTGATAGCTGGTAGAGATATATAGGATGCGAATCTATACACCAATATCATCCCTAAAGTAAAAAGAATTTTATCCTTTAACTCTTTAAGGCTCCAAATGTTTTTAAGTGTTTGTATAAATTCTTTCATTGTAATAATTAAAGGGTAACTACTTTACCTCCTGCTTTATTGATTAGTTCTTCTGCAGATTTAGTAAACTTATTTGCAGAGATAGACACTGCAGATTTAAGCTCTCCTCTTCCCATGATTTTAATTAAATCATTCTTAGAAGCCAAACCATTTTCTACTAAAACCTCTTTAGTGATATCACCTTTGATTCCTTTAGTATCTATAAGAGTTTGGATAGTATCTAAATTGATACCTCTGTAGTCTTTTCTGCTAATGTTGTTAAATCCAAATTTAGGAAGTCTTCTTTGTAAAGGCATTTGTCCTCCTTCAAATCCTATTTTCATAGAGTATCCAGAACGAGACTTTTGTCCTTTATGTCCTTTTGTAGAGGTACCTCCTTTTCCACTTCCTTGTCCTCTACCAATTCTTTTAGAATTATGTGTAGAACCTTTAGCTGGTTTTATGTTATTTAAATTCATTTGTTTTAAATTTAAGATTGAAGATTCAAAACTAGGAGGTCTCATTCAATCACAAAACCTCCTGTTTATTATCTAAATTTCTATTTTTGAACTTCTACTAAGTGCTGTACAGCAGCTACCATACCTAATATAGCAGGTGTAGCCTCGTGCTCTACTACTTGATGTAACTTTCTAAGACCTAAAGCTTCAAGGGTTCTCTTTTGGGTTTTAGTTCTACCAATAGCACTTCTTACTTGTTTTACTTTAATTATTGCCATTTTTTCAAAATTAACCGTTAAAAACTTTACTCAATGTTACACCTCTCATTCTTGCGATTTCTTCTGGTCTTCTGATATCTAACAAAGCTTTGAAAGTTGCTTTTACCACATTGTGTGGGTTAGAAGAACCTTTTGACTTTGAAAGGATGTCATGTACACCAGCTGACTCTAGCACCGCTCTTACCGCACCACCTGCGATAAGCCCTGTACCGTGAGAAGCAGGTCTCAAGAAGATATTAGCTCCACCATATCTAGCTGTAGTTTCGTGCGGAATTGTATGATTTACAACAGGTACTTTTACTAGGTTTTTCTTAGCGTCTTCTACTGCTTTAGAAATTGCAGAAGCTACCTCTTTAGATTTTCCTAATCCGTAACCTATAACACCATCTTCATTTCCTACCACCACGATTGCTGAGAAGCCGAAAGCTCTACCTCCTTTAGTAACCTTAGTAACTCTATTAACAGCCACTAAACGATCTACTAACTCTAAACCTCCAGGTTTTACTCTTTCTATATTATCTAATCCTAACATAATTTTTTAACTTTTAAAATTTCAAACCTCCTTCTCTAGCACCATCAGCAAGAGCTTTTACTCTACCGTGATACACAAAACCATTTCTATCAAATACTACTTTCTCATACCCTGCAGCAATAGCTTTCTGAGCGATAGCTTTACCAACAGCCGTTGAAATTTCTACTTTTGTTCCTTTAGCATCAAAACCTTTCTCTCTTGAAGAAGCTTGTACTAAAGTTTTACCTTCTTTATCATCAATAAGCTGAGCATAGATTTCTTTATTACTTTTGAATACAGATAATCTTGGTGCTGCTTGAGTTCCGGAAACTTTTCCTCTAACTCTTCTCTTTATTCTTAATCTTTTCTGTTCTTTACTTAGTGCCATTTTCTTAAATTTTAAGCAGATTTACCAGCCTTTCTTCTAATTTGTTCTCCTACAAATCTAACCCCTTTACCTTTATATGGCTCAGGTTTTCTGAAAGATCTAATTTTTGCAGCTACCATACCCAATAATTGCTTATCATAAGACGATAAAGTAATGATAGGGTTCTTACCTTTCTCTGTTACAGTTTCTACCTGAACTTCAGAAGGAAGCTCTAGTACAATACCGTGAGAAAAACCAAGAGCTAATTCTAATCTTTGTCCTTGATTAGATGCTCTATAACCAACTCCCACAAGCTCTAACTTCTTAGTAAAACCTTCAGAAGTTCCAACTACCATGTTATTGATTAGTGCTCTATAAAGTCCGTGAAGAGCTTTATGCTGTTTAGACTCAGACGGTCTGTTAACTGTAAGTACACCGTCATTTTGTTCTATAGTAATACCTCCTGTAAGTTCCTGAGATAGCTCTCCCTTAGGTCCTTTTACCGTTACCACACCGTCTTTCTCAGTGATAGTAACTCCAGAAGGAATTGTTATAATTGCTTTACCAATTCTTGACATTTTCCTTTTATTAAAAATTAATATACATAGCAGATTACCTCTCCACCTACTTTCTCTAATCTCGCTTTTTTGTCAGTCATTACTCCTTTAGAAGTAGATATAATAGCTACACCTAAGCCATTAAGTACTCTCGGAAGTTCTGCAGAACCTTTGTACTGTCTTAAACCAGGTCTAGAAGCTCTTTGGATAGACTTAATTGCTGGTTTACCAGTTTGTTTGTCGTACTTTAAAGCGATTTTAATAGTTCCTTGAACTGCATTATCTTCAAACTTGTAGTTCAAGATATAACCTTGATCAAATAAGATTTTAGTAATCTCCTTTTTGATTTTCGATGCAGGAATTTCCACCACTTTGTGGCCTGCGCTTTGTGCGTTCCTTACTCTAGTTAGGAAATCTGAAATTGGATCTGTTACCATTTTTCGTTTTTTAAAATTATTGGTTTATGATAATCAGTATTTGAAGGCTTTAAAGTTAAAGGCAAAAGCTAAATATCTTCAAAGCCCTCAAACTTAATTATCTTGATTTGTTAAAAATTATTACCAACTTGCTTTTTTAACTCCAGGTATTAAACCTTGGTTAGCCATTTCTCTAAAAGTTACTCTAGAGATACCGAAAGTTCTCATGTATCCTCTAGGTCTTCCTGTAAGCTTGCAACGGTTGTGTAATCTTACTGGCGAAGCATTTTTAGGTAATTTTTGTAATGCTTCATAATCTCCAGCTTCTTTTAGAGCTTTTCTTTTAGCAGCATATTTAGCAACTAGTGCTTCTCTTTTGCGCTCACGCGCTTTCATTGATTCTTTAGCCATTCTTCTTAGTTCTTTTTAAATGGTAAACCGAAATGAGTTAATAAGGCTTTAGCCTCTTTATCTGTTCTAGCACTTGTTACGAAAGTGATATCCATACCTTGGATTTTTTTCACTTTATCAATAACAATCTCAGGGAAGATAATTTGCTCAGTAATACCTAAGTTATAGTTCCCTCTACCGTCAAAACCATCAGCTTTGATTCCGTTAAAATCTCTAATTCTAGGTAGAGCAGAAGACGTAAGTCTGTCTAAAAACTCGTACATTTTATCTGCTCTCAGCGTTACCTTAGCACCAATAGGCATACCTTTTCTTAGTTTGAAAGAAGCTTCATCTTTCTTAGAAAGAGTACCTACAGCTTTTTGTCCGGTAATTGCCGTTAATTCTTCCACTGCATAATCTACGATTTTTTTATCCGCAGTAGCAGCTCCTAAACCTTGGGATACAACGATTTTCTCTAATTTAGGTACTTGCATTACAGACTTGTACCCAAATTCTTCCATCATTGCAGGAACAATTTTCTCTTTATATAATTTTTTAGGTCTTGCTATATATTCCATCGTTCTTTATTATAAAGTTTTACCAGTAGTTTTAGCTACTCTTACTTTCTTATCTCCTTCCATTTTATATCCCACTTTAGTTGCTTTTCCGTTTTCATCCATCAAAGCTACATTAGATATATGGATAGAAGCTTCTTTCTCTACGATACCACCTTGAGGGTTTGCAGCTGAAGGCTTAGTATGTTTTTTAACAATATTTACACCTGCTACTACAACTCTAGGATCTTTACCTTCTTTTCTGATTACCTCAAGAACTTCTCCTTTGCTTCCTTTATTTTTTCCAGTGGTAACGATAACATTATCACCTCTTTTAATTTTAACTTTTGTCATTGTTTTAAAATTTTTAAAATTAAAGTACTTCAGGAGCTAATGAAATAATCTTCATATATTCCTTATCTCTTAATTCACGAGCAACTGGTCCGAAAACACGAGTTCCTCTCATCTCTCCAGCAGCATTTAAAAGAACACAAGCATTGTCATCAAAAGAGATGTAAGATCCATCTTTTCTTCTAACTGCTTTTTTAGTTCTCACTACTACTGCTTTAGATACTTGTCCTTTTTTAGCATTTCCTGTAGGAGTAGAATCTTTGATAGTCACTACGATTTTATCACCCACAGATGCATATCTTCTTTTGGTACCTCCCAAAACTCTGATTACTAATACTTCTTTAGCACCAGTATTATCAGCTACTTTTAATCTTGATTCTGTTTGTAACATTACTTAGCTCTTTCTATGATTCTTACTAATCTCCATCTTTTATTTTTGCTCAAAGGTCTTGTTTCTTGGATAAGAACAGTATCGCCTTCGTTACACTCGTTGTTTTCATCGTGTGCGGTATATTTTTTCGTTTTCAAAACGAACTTACCGTACATTGGGTGCTTCATTTTCATAGTCTCACTAACAACAATGGTCTTTTCCATTTTATTGCTCGAAACTACTCCGATTCTTTCTTTTCTTAAATTTCTTTCCATAATAAAATGAAATTCTTATTGTTTGTTAGTTAGTTCAGTTTCAAGTCTTGCGATAGTCTTCCTCAAATCTCTGATTTGGATAGGATTTTCAATTGGGCTAATTCTGTGAGCTAATTTAAGTTTCCCATAAGTAGCTTTCACTTCTACCAATTTACTTTTTAAATCCTCTACGCTTAGATTTTTAATTTCAGCTTTTTTCATTTCTAAAAGATTTATTGAGGTTTAACAAAATCGTTTGCTACTACAAACTTAGTAACTACAGGAAGTTTCTGAGCTGCAAGTCTTAAAGCTTCTTTAGCTACTTCGTAAGGAACACCTCCTACTTCAAACATGATTTTACCTGGCTTCACTACAGCTACCCAATATTCTACAGCACCTTTACCTTTACCCATACGCACTTCCGCAGGCTTTTTAGTAACTGGCTTATCTGGGAATATTTTAATCCACAGCTGTCCTTCTCTCTTCATATATCTAGTTGCAGCGATACGAGCTGCCTCTATTTGTCTTGCAGTAATCCAAGCACCTTCTGTAGCTTTAATACCGAATGTTCCGTAAGCAAGCCTATGTCCTCTGTTGGCATTGCCTTTCATTTTCATTTTATGAACCTTACGGAATTTGGTTCTTCTTGGTTGTAACATAATTTTATATATTAGATGTTAGATGTTAGATGTTAGATTGAAAAAAATTAAATTCAGCTCTTGTAACGGAAGATCTAATTTCTAATTTCTATCTTCTAACTCTAATTAAATTATTTTCTTTCTCTTCTTTTATTACCAGAAGATTTTTTCTGAGTACCTACTAATGGAGAAAGCTCTCTCTTACCATATACTTCTCCTTTCATTATCCATACCTTAACACCTAATCTACCATAAGTAGTGTGTGCTTCTGCGATATGGTAATCTATATCAGCTCTGAAAGTAGATAACGGAATTCTTCCTTCTTTGAAAGACTCACTTCTTGCCATTTCAGCACCGTTTAATCTTCCTGAAATTTGGATTTTAATCCCCTCTGCTCCCATTCTCATAGCTCCCGCGATAGCCATTTTAACAGCTCTTCTGTAAGAAATTCTGTTTTCAATTTGCTTAGCTACGCTATCTGCTACTAATACAGCATCTAACTCAGGTCTTTTAATTTCAAAGATATTGATTTGAACATCTTTACCAGTAAGTTTCTTTAACTCTTCTTTTAGTTTATCTACTTCCTGACCACCTTTACCGATGATAAGACCTGGTCTAGCAGTAGTGATAGTTACAGTAACTAACTTAAGTGTTCTATCAATATAAATTCTTGAAATACCACCTTTAGATAATCTTGCCTCAAGATATCTTCTGATTTTGTAGTCTTCTGCGATTCTGTCTCCATAATCGTTTCCTCCAAACCAGTTAGAATCCCATCCTCTGATGATACCTAGTCTATTACCAATTGGATTTGTTTTCTGTCCCATATCTTGATTATTGATTATCTGTTTTTGAACCTAATACTAATGTTACATGGTTAGATCTTTTTCTAATTCTGTAACCTCTACCTTGTGGTGCAGGACGCAATCTTTTCAATTGTCTTGCACTATCTACATATATTTCCTTAATGAAAAGGTTAGCTTCTTCTATATCAGCTCCTTCGTTTTTGTTTTGCCAGTTAGCAATTGCAGAAAGAAGAAGTTTTTCTAATTTATTAGAAGCCTCTTTTTTAGAATATCTAAGGATATATAGAGCTTTATCTACATTTTCTCCTCTAATGATATCAGCAACGAGTCTCATTTTTCTTGGAGAAGAAGGGCAATCATTAAGACGTGCTTTTACCACATCTTGATTTGCTGCTTTACGTGCTATTGCACTATCTTGTTTTCTTTTTCCCATAATGATTATCTGCTACCTTTATTTTTATTACCTGAGTGACCTCTAAAAGATCTCGTTGGAGAAAATTCACCTAACTTATGTCCTACCATATTTTCAGTTACATAAACAGGTATGAAAGACTTACCATTATGTACTGCTATAGTTTGACCTACCATGTCTGGAGAAATCATAGATGCTCTAGACCATGTTTTAATTACCGTTTTCTTTCCTGATTCTATATTCGCTTGAACCTTCTTCTCTAATGAATGGTGAATGAAAGGTCCTTTTTTAAGTGATCTTGCCATAATTATTTTCTTTTGGATACGATGTAACGGTTAGACACTTTATTTTTCTTTCTAGTCTTGTAACCTTTAGCTGGTTTACCGTTTCTAGATCTAGGGTGACCTCCTGAAGATCTACCTTCACCACCACCCATTGGGTGATCTACTGGGTTCATTGCTACAGCTCTAGTTCTAGGTCTTCTACCTAACCATCTGCTTCTACCTGCTTTACCAGATACTGTAAGCTGGTGGTCTGAGTTAGACACAGAACCAATCATAGCCATACATTCTACTAGAATCATTCTAGATTCTCCTGAAGGCAATTTAACGATAGCAAACTTACCATCTCTAGAAGTAAGCTGTGCAGAAGAACCTGCACTTCTTGCTAAGATAGCTCCTTGTCCTGGTCTAAGCTCTATACAAGAGATAACAGTACCTAGAGGAATATCTTTTAATTTCATTGCATTACCTACATCAGGTGTAGCTGTTTGTCCAGAAACTACAGTTTGTCCTACTTTGATACCATTAGGAGCAATCATGTATCTCTTTTCTCCATCAGCATACTCTAATAAAGCGATGAACGCAGTTCTGTTTGGATCGTATTCCACAGTTTTTACAGTTGCCTTAACATCAAATTTGTTTCTTTTGAAGTCAATAATTCTGTACTTTCTTTTGTGTCCACCTCCAGTGTAACGCATGGTCATCTTACCAGTATTGTTACGACCGCCTTTCTTTGAAATACCTACAGTAAGGCTTTTCTCAGGTTTGTTGGTAGTAATCTCTTCAAAATTGTTTACAATTCTGAATCTCTGTCCTGGGGTGATAGGTTTTAATTTTCTAACAGACATTACTATTATTTATAAATTATTAATTAGTTGCAAATACATCAATAAATTCACCTTCTACAAGCTGAACCATTGCTTTTTTCAATTTGTTGGTTTTTCCAACTTGAAGTCCTTTTTTAGTGTACTTAGCAGAAACTTTAGGAGCATAAATCATTGTTCTTACATCTGCTACCTTTACACCATAAGCTTCTTCTACCGCTTGTTTGATTTGGATTTTATTCGCTTTAGTATCTACTAAGAAACTGTAAACGCCTCTCAAATCAGACAAATTAGAAGCCTTTTCTGAAATAATTGGTTTTATGATTACTGACATGATTTATTTTCTTAAATTTTCTTGAAACTTTTCTACTGCACCTTCTAAGAATACAACCTCTCCTGCATTTACTAAGTCATAAGAAGAAATTTCATTGAAATTCATTACTTTAGCCTTAGGTAAATTTCTTGAAGACAAGTACACATTCTTGTTAGCTTCTCCTAGTACAAATAAAGACTTCTTACCTTCTAATCCTAATGCATTTACCACATTGATAAATTCTTTAGTTTTAGGAGTTTCAAAAGAAAAATCTTCTAATACCTTAACATTGTTATCTCTCATTTTTTGAGAAAGAACAGACTTTTTAGCCAATCTCTTAAGTGCTTTATTTAACTTAAATCTATAATCTCTTGGCTTAGGACCAAAAACTCTACCTCCACCTTTGAATACAGGAGACTTGATATCCCCGTATCTAGCAGAACCAGAACCTTTTTGCTTCTTAAGCTTTTTAGTAGAAGCTGTAATTTCACTTCTTTCCTTAGCCTTATGAGTTCCTTGACGCTGTGCAGCAAGATACTGCTTTATCTCTAAGTAAACCGCGTGCTGATTTGGCTCTATTCCGAAGATAGCCTCATCTAAAGACACTTTTCTTCCGGTTTCTTTCCCTTGAATATTTAATACTACTAGTTCCATCTTCTGATAATTACATAAGAATTTTTAGCTCCCGGAACAGCACCTTTTACCACTAAAAGATTTTGTTCTTCATCTACTTTTAACACTTGAAGGTTCTGAACAGTTACCTGCTTACCTCCCATTCTACCAGCCATTCTTAAGCCCTTAAATACTCTTGATGGGTCTGAACCTGCACCAATAGAACCTGGAGCTCTCAATCTGTTGTGCTGCCCGTGAGTAGCCTGCATTACACCGCCGAAACCATGTCTTTTAACTACCCCTTGGAATCCTTTACCTTTAGAAGTACCTGTAACATCTACATACTCTCCTTCTGAGAATAATTTAACAGTTACCTCATCTCCTACTTGCAAATTATCGAACCCATGGTGGAATTCGTGTAATTTAGCTTTAGGAGTTGAACCAGCCTTTTTAAAATGACCAGCCAATGCCTTACCGACATTCTTCTCACTCTTGTCATCGAAACCTAACTGATAGCCTACATAACCATCTTTTTCTACGGTTCTGACCTGTAAAACCGAACATGGACCCGCTTGAATAACAGTACAAGGAATGTTTTTCCCAGACTCGTCAAACAATGAAGTCATTCCGATTTTTTTTCCAATAATACCTGACATTATTAAAAATTAAAAATTAAAATTATTATTATTTAATTAAATTTCAATTACTTAAATCAAAAAATCAATATTTACCAATGAGGAAAAGACATACTTTTCCCAAAAATTGAGTGTGCAAATATACAAAGATTTTTTTTACTGACAAACAATAAGTTAAATTTTTACTCCAACCTTAATTTATTTATTATAAAAGATTTACCTCATCGCAAAAACTCCGCTTAAAGTTCAAAAAAATCATTTATTCTGACGTGTAATTCAATTACTAAATCTCACCTTTTATAATGTTTTAGAAATCCTTATATTTGTTGAATGGAAATAGTAATTATAGGTTCTGGCAATGTGGCGCTCCACCTCAATAATGCTTTTCATGAAGCAAACATAAAGGTTTCTCAACTATTTGGACGAAACGAGGAAGCCTTAAAACTCATGTCTGAAACCACACAAGTCCCCTATTCCATCAATACTCTACGAAATGCCGGCCTATACATTATTTGTGTAAAAGATGATGTTATAGCAGAAGTTTCACAAATTATTAAAAATGAAAACGCATTGGTAGTACACACTTCTGGCTCTATGCCTAAAGATGTTTTAGAAGGAAACTACAGAAAGGGATGCTTTTATCCATTACAAACTTTTTCTAAAAATAAAGTCTTGGATTACACAGAAATTCCGTTTTTCATAGAGGCTGAAAACCCACAAGATTTAGATATTCTGAAAAATTTAGCCCTCAGAATTTCCCCAAGAGTGCAAGAGGCAGATTATGAGAAAAGAAAATATATACACCTCAGCGCCGTATTTGCGTGCAACTTTGTAAACCACCTCTATGCTAGAGCAAAAGAGATAGCTGATAGCCAAAATATCCCGTTCAATTACTTCATTCCTCTTATAGAGGAGACTATGGACAAAATCTATTACCTAGATCCACGGAAAGCCCAAACAGGTCCTGCAGTAAGAAATGATACTAGAGTTTTAGAGCTTCACAAGCAATTGATAACAGATGAAACTCAATTAGAAATCTACAATTTAATGAACCAATCTATAAAAAAAATGTATGAGTTATAAACAAAATTTAAGTAAAATAAAGGCCTTCGTATTTGATGTAGATGGTGTTTTTACTGACGGTAGTATCTATCTAATGCCCGACGGCAGCATGTGCCGTACAATGAATGTTCTTGATGGCTATGCGGTAGTAAAAGCTGTAAAAAAAGGATACAAAATAGGCATCATTACAGGCGGAGACGACCCTATGGTAAAACATCGCTTGCATTATCTAGGCATCGTAGATTATTACCCTAAATCCTCAAAAAAAATCATAGATTATGAAGATTTCAAAAGCAAACACAATTTAAAAGACGAAGAAATTTTAACCATGGGGGACGATTTACCCGATATAGAAATGATGAAAGTTTCTGCTATAAGCACTTGCCCACCGAATGCGGTGCCAGAAGTAAAAGCTATTGCAGATTATATTTCGCCTGTTTATGGAGGTAAAGGTGCGGTAAGAGACGTTATAGAACAAGTATTAAAAACTCAAGGAGATTGGCAAGAAGACGATACTCGTTCAATATAGAAATCACCTTTTGAAACATGAATTTATAAAAAACTTTAAAGTAAGTTATCAGCTAAAATATATTTAATTTTAGACGAGACCTAAAAGAGTTACATTAAAGACATATATACTATAATTTATTAATCATAAATTTTATTTCTATGAAAAAAATTATTAACACACCAGAATCGTTTGTAGTAGAAATGTGCCAAGGTATGGCAAAAGCTCACCCTGAACTAGAGTTTGTAGAAAAGTATAAAATTATAAAGAAAAAAGAAATCAATCAAGAAAAAGTGACCTTGATTTCTGGAGGAGGCTCAGGACATGAACCTGCCCACGCTGGTTTTGTAGGCAATGGTATGTTAGATGCCGCTGTCTGTGGGGACATTTTTGCATCACCTTCTCAAATACAGGTCTTTAATGCACTAAAATTAACACAATCTAAGAAAGGGACTCTTATGATTGTTAAAAACTATTCAGGAGATTTAATGAATTTTAATGATGCCGCAAGCCTTGCAAAAGATGAGGGAATAGAAGTAGAGGCCGTTTATGTAGCTGATGACATTGCAGTAAAAGACAGTTTATACACTGTGGGAAGAAGAGGTGTCGCAGGGACAGTATTAGTTCATAAAATCGCAGGTGCTAAAGCAGAACAAGGTGCTAACCTTAAAGAGGTTAAAAGAGTAGCCCAAAAAGTGGCAGATAATGTGAGAAGTTTTGGTTTTGCTTTAACCTCTTGTACTGTTCCAGCAGCAGGGACACCAACCTTTGAGTTAGATAATGATGAAATGGAGTTTGGCGTAGGCATACATGGTGAACCAGGTAGAAAACGTGAGAAAATTTTAAGTGCTAATGAACTAGCTGAAAGAATAATTCCTGATATAATAGAAGATTTGAAGCTAGAAAAAGAGGAAAAAATTGTTCTTTTAGTCAATGGTTTTGGAGGCACACCATTACAAGAATTATATTTATTTAATAACTCTGTAACCAATGTATTAGAGAAAAAAGGCATCATCATTCATAAAACAATGGTAGGAAACTATATGACTTCTATTGATATGGCAGGTGCATCAATATCTCTTTTACGACTAGATCAAGAGTTATTAGAGTTATTAGATGCTCCTGTATCTACTCCAGCCTTAAACTGGGGCAATCAAATGTCGAATTATGAAAAATCATGTGTAGATGCTATTGAAGGACTCGCCAAAGTCTTGGGCAACGCACTACCTAAAAACAAAGATACCATTCAAAAAAACACTCCCTCTTTGGAAGAAGAAAAAAATAAAGAGACACTCTATCAGGTGGAGGGAACACCAGTCATCAATAATATCATTAACACACCTGGTATGGTGAAACTTATAGACAAAATGGCTGATATTATTATCGCTCATGAGGTAGATTTTTGTGAGGCTGACAGAAATGGTGATGGAGATTTTGGTATGAGTATAGCAAAGGGATTTAAACAATTAAAAAAAGATTGGGATACCAGAAAAAAAGGAAATATAGGTGAATTTTTAATGAGCTGCTCTGAAATAATTATGGAGTATTGCGGAGGGGCATCTGGACCTCTTTGGGGCAATGCTTTTAGATATGCAGGAAAAGCCTCTATCGGCAAACAAGAAATAGGCGTTAGCGAACTGGCTGAATTATTACAAGCAGCTGTCATTGGCATACAAGAAACAGGTGAGAGATCTTTTGGGAGAGGAGCAAAAGTGGGAGATAAGACATTGATAGATGCCTTAGTTCCTGCGGCTGATAGCCTAAAAGATTCTGCAGAAAAAAACATAGATTTAATAACTGCCATGAAACTTTCTGCCGATGCCGCAAAAGAAGGTGCTGAAAAAACAAAAGGTTTTGCAGCAAATCTAGGAAGAGCAGGAACCGTGGGAGATAGAAGTATTGGCTATCCAGATGCAGGGGCTTATGGCATTGGGGTTATTTTTTCAGAATTATATGAATTTGCTAAAGATTTTAAGTAAAAGCTCCTGCAGATTACATTTCCCTATTTATGGTGGTAAAGATGCCGTGAGAGATGTTATAAAAAGGCATTGAAAATTCAAAGAAATTCTCAAAAAGACGATACATATTTAATATAAAAAACATTCAACCCTACCTAGAATTTATATTTCTAAGTAGGGTTGAGTTTAGAATTAATTAGTATTCTGTTTAGCACTTTTCTTTTTGTTTCTCCCCCACCAAACTAGAAAACCTGTAATTGGTAAAGAAGCACAAACAAGACTAACAACAAAAGCCAATACCTTACTCCAGATACCAAATATAGCTCCTACATGAATATCATAATTAGCAGCAATAGCTTTCTCTCCCAAGTTTTTATCGCTATGACGATGCACTTTTAGTAGCTCTCCTGAATTTTCATCAAAAATCACCGAATGATTTTTATGGTAAGAATACGAAAGTTCTTTCACAAAAACTGAAAAGTTAGGATGCTCGTGGTCGTCCATATGTTCGTGTCCGAAATCTAAACTATAAGCATACGCATTAGGAAATAACGCCTCCACTTGCCGAGCCATTTTGTCCAAAGTATGTTCGTTTCTCATTTCCTTAGGTGCTACGGTTTTATATTCTGTAAAATAAGGATACTCCGTTTCTCCTCCCAAAAATACAACATAAATTAACGCTTGTACAAAAAAGAAAGAATAAAACACGCCCGTAACTGCAATAATGAGAGCCACCAAAGAGGAATAAAATCCTAAAATAGAGTGTAAATCATAGTTTTTTCTTCGCCACGATTTAATATTTTTCCATCGGAACCAAATGCGTTGCTTTCTTGCTTTTTTATTTTTTGGCCACCAGAGTATAATCCCCGAAATCAACATAAAAATAAATATCAAAACAGGAATCCCCACTACATAAGTTCCCCAATCTGATTTTAGAAGAAAGCTCCAATGGATAAGTTTAACAATATTAAAGAAACTGTATTTCTCATCGTAAACCTTTAAAACTTTTCCCGTAAACGGATTAACATAAGCCGTTTTATAGACCACCAACTCATTAAAATAATGCCAAGCCTTCGGATTTTTTTCATAATAGTTGAACTTATACGACTTGGTTTTGTCTAATGGTATTTCTGCCCAATGGATAGGGTAAGGTTCTTTGGTTTGTTCGTTTACCCTCTGTTCCAATACAGACAAAGAAAGCGTGGTTTTGTGTTGAATGTCTTTCTCGTTATGATAAATAACTTCTTTTCTTAGCAAGTTCTCTATTTCATCTTTAAATACATAAATAGCCCCAGTGATGGATACAATAAATACAACCATCCCAACCGATAATCCCAGCCACAAATGCAGTTTTCCTATAATTTTTTTGAAGGTATTTTTAGATGCTTTTTTCATTCTTAAAGTTTAAAAAGGAAAAGCTAACGAGTCTAAATCTCGCTAACCTTCCCCAAAAGTATATTGATATGAAAAACTATTTTTTAAAATTTATAACTCAGAGATAATCTATAGTTTCTAGGAGCTTCTGCTTGGTAATAATAGTAGCCTCCCCAGCCATAATAAGCCCCACTATACAGATACTCATCGGATATATTAAAGGCATTGAGTGTAATTTTCACATTTTTATTTCCCCAGAAAATACCTGCATCCCATTTACGATAATCTCCTAATTGAGCATCTCCTTGATTATCCGACCAGCTCCAAGTGGTTCTATCTCCCATAAAGGTAAAACCTAATGACGCTCCAAAACCTCGTAAAATACCGTCTTGAAATGCATAGTTCAGCCAAGTATTGAAGGTGTGTTTAGCATATCCCGCCACTTTATTCCCTACTTTTAGGCTAGGCACATTGGATTGGGTTACTTCATTATCAGTCCATGCATAGTTGATGATAGCATTCATACCTTTAAAAAGTTCTCCTTTAACATCAAATTCTAATCCTTTGGCAACGCCCTGCCCTTTGACGATAGAAAATCTTTCTGAAGGACTATTACTCGGGTCTGATATCAATTCATTATTTTTGGTAATCTTGTAGATGGAAAGCGTAGAATTCCACTTACCGCCAAACCAATCTTTTTTTATCCCTAGTTCTATATTTTCACCAGTAATAGGCTCTACTTTGCCACCATTACGAAGCACACCCGATTGTGGCAAGAACGACTGGTCGTACAACCCATATACCGTCATTCCTTCCAATACCGTAGCACTAATCCCAATTCTTGGTGTAAACCTCTGTGCGTTTTTCTCTGCTCCATACTGATTTTGCTTTATATCGGTATATCGTCCTGCAAAAGTCAGCCTCAATTTATCTTCCAAAAGTCCCACTTCATCTTGAAAATATAACGACGAATAAGTTTCTCCCAATTTACTTCCTATTTGGGCTAAAGATTTAGAATGGTCATATACAGGATAACTAATATTGCCATATACAGGATTGTTAATATCAAAAGGCTTAGTGGCATCGTCTAGATTTCCACCCTGACTCCAATCCGCCATATATTTTTTATCTGCCATATCCAAACCTGTCAGAACTTTATGTGTTACATTTCCCGTCCGAACCGTTCCATTAAGAAATACTTGAGCGAATTTCATTTCATTCAATCCTTTCCAAAAGGTTAGTCTTCTCACTACCTTATCATCATCAGTTACAGCAGAGGGCCAGATACTGCTCCCCATTTGGTCGTCCCTCATATAGGAAACTTGAGAGGTTAGTTTCCAATTGTCTGACAGCTGACTTTGGAGATTGATATTCAAATAATGTTCGTCTATTCTTGTAGGATCAATCCCTGGGTCTGTTAGTGTTTTATCTCTATCGTACTTAGCAAAACCTTTCTTAGAAAAGACATAAGCAGAACCTACTTCGGACATTTTAGCCTTTTGAAAAATGTACTCCGCCGTAAGAGAGGTTTTATCAGAAAGCAAATAGGTTATAGAAGGATTAATAACATAGCGGTCGTTAAACTCATGAGGTCTAAAAGAGCCTCTATTCTGTGCCATTGTATTCACTCTAACAGCTAGCTTATCCGAAAGTTTAGCATTTACATCTGCATCTGCCCTGTACAGATTAAAACTCCCCGTAGTCAGCGTAAATTGCCCCTTAGGATTATCCGAGAACATAGGTTTTTTGGTTACTATATTGTAAATCCCGCTTGGCTCTCCATTAGAAATCATAAATCCCGCAGGACCTTTCATAAATTCTATCCTATCCACATAACTCATATCCTCCGCTAAAGGTCCCCAATTAGAAGTTACATTAACCCCATTGATAAACGCTGCTGCTCTAGCCCCTCTCATATTAACTCTAGCATACATATCACCCCAATGTTCTAGCCTCATCGCTCCACTAATATTTCTCAAAACGCCATCACTTATACCCAACACTTGCTGGTCTGATAACGCATCTGAAGTAATTACTTGAATATTCTGCGGAATGTCTAACAGTGGTGTATCTAATCTTAACGAACCTGACACATCTTTAGCTGTATAGTTTTTATAATATTTACTTTTAATAACTACACCCTCTATACCCTTTTCTCGTATAGAATCTCTTTTCTGAGTTTGAGCATTAGAGAGAATACCTCCAACTAGTGAAATGCTTATAATAATTTTTTTCATTGCTAAAAATTTCGGCAAATATAATTATTTAGAATAAATAAAAACAAATAATTTTTATCATGTCTAATTTTATTTCTTAGAAATTTACTTATTATTGCGTACTACAAACCACATCTATGAAATTATATTTAGCATCACAATCTCCAAGAAGGAAAGAGCTTTTAAGCCAACTAGGTTTTGATTTTGAGATTGTTTCTATAAATTGTGATGAAATCTATCCAAAAGATTTAGAAATAGACAAGGTAGCTGGTTACCTTTCGGAACTAAAAGCCAATGCATTCCGCTCTCTTTCCGAAGGAGAGGTTTTATTAACTGCGGATACCATCGTTACTTTTGATAATAAAGTTTTAGGCAAACCAAAAAATGAAGCCGAAGCAAAAGAAATGCTCAAAAGCCTTTCAGGGAACAGTCATGATGTTTACACTTCTGTTTGCATCAAAACTACTACGGGGTCTTTAACTCTAACCGATAAAGCTACAGTGTACTTTTCTTACCTAACCGATGAGGAAATTTCCTACTATATAAAAAACTATAAGCCCTACGACAAAGCTGGAGCTTACGGTATACAAGAGTGGCTAGGTATGGCTAAAATAGAAAAGCTAGAAGGTAGTTTTTATACTATTATGGGGCTACCTACTCACTTGGTTTATCAACAATTAAGTGCTTTAAAACACTCTCTTTCTGTTAAAAAGTAGTATTTTTACACAAATTTTCTCAAAGCCTAACAATAAAAGAGGCTTTATGCAGTTAAAACATCAAATGAAAAAGTACAGCTATTTTTTAATTATATTGGCACTTACCGTTGCATGTTCTCCTAGAAAGAATACTTTTGTTAATAGGAATTATCAAAACTTTTATGCCTATTACAACACCCTATTCAATAGTAAAGACGCTTTAGAAAGTGAACTTAACACACGTAAAAATAGTCATCAAGATAATTTCTACCAACCTTATATTAAACTGCTCACTTTTGATAACGACCACGAAGTAGAAAGTGAAAAAAGTACATCGGACGCACAAAATGCTCCATTTGCGGCAGGAGCTTCCTCTATATCTTATAGCTCTCCTAACAGTAAGAAAGGAATGTCCGTTCTTGAAATATCAGAAGCTAAAGCATTAAAAACCATAGAACAACACTCTATGCTTTTCGATGGAAAAGAAAAAAACAAAAGAATATTTGAAGCTCAAATTATGCTTGCAAAAGCAAGAATGTATCAAGAAAAATACCTAGAAGCCTTAGATGCTCTTAATTATATTTTTTCTCACATGAAAGAGGACAAAAGATTGCCTCTCGCTAAAATATACGAAGCCAAAATTTTCTCTTTAATGAAAGACCATTACAAAGCTAATGAGATTTTTATGGCTCTGAAAGAGGAAAAACTAAGCAAAAACGATAAGAAATTATTAAGTCTTTTCTATGCAGAAACTTTACTTCAATCAGGGCAAAAAGAGGCAGCCGTAGAAGAGTTAACCCAAGCCTATGCTCTAAATAAAAACAAAAACTTAAGAAGTCGTATCGCCTTTTTAAGAGGACAAATTTTATCTAAATTAGGACGCAACGAAGAAGCTAGAGAAAGCTTTGTAACTGCTTATCAAAAGGCTAATAATTTTGAATTTGAAGTAAAATCTCAAATAGAAATAGCCAAGACTTTCAACAATTCTAAAAAAGAAGACTACGAAAGTCTGAAAACTTATCTAGAAAAAATATCCAAAAAAGGAACTTACGCTTCTAGAAAAAACGAGTTCTATTACGCTTTAGGACTTATGGCAATGAAGGCAGGAAAAGAGGAAGAAGCTAATAAGTTCTTCCAAAAGTCGTTGAAAGAAAAAGTTTCCGATGGACAAATACGAGGGCTTACCTACTATGAAATCGGAAAGAAATATTTAGAAAAAGAAGATTATCTAAGTGCTGGCGTTTATTATGACAGTGCCGTTACCCAAATGACTTATGCCCCTCAAAAAGAAGAATTAAAAACGCTTTCTACAGATATTAAAAAAATCTCTAAAAACTATTACCTCATCAAAAAGAATGATAGCATCTTGGCTCTTACCAAAATGAATGAGCAACAGAGACTTGCTTACTTTAATCAACAAATAGAAAAACTAAAGGCTAAAGAAGCTAAAGAGGAAGCAGAAAAATTAAAAGCCTCTAAAGAAAAAGAGTTTAAAGTGGCTGATTTTGCTTTAGATAATACCATTGGTAATAACACGAGAGGATTTGCTGATTTTGGTACTTCTACTAAAGGTTTTTACTTTGATAATCTTACAACCGTATCTAAAGGGCAAGCCAACTTTAAACAAATTTGGGGAGAAAGAGCTCTTGCTGATAATTGGCGTTATTCATCAAAAACCACTTCCATAGAAGACCTCAAAAACGAAGCTCTCGGTAAAACCGAGGTTAAAAATCCAAGAAGATTTGAACCTGAGTTTTATATAGAGAAAATTCCTACTAACGCTCAAGACATCGCTCAACTCAAACAAGATAGAGATACCGCGTCTCTAGGGTTAGGTATGATGTATGAAAATATTTTTTCTAATACCAAACTTGCCACTAAAACACTATTTGATCTAGTAAGCGCTCAGCCAAAAGAAGATATAAAACTTCAGGCGTTGTATCAAATATTTTCTATTAACTACGAGAAAAATCCGCAAGAGGCAGAGAAAGCTAAAAACATTATTATTAGTGAGTTCCCTTACACTCATTATGCAGAATTTGTAAAAAACCCTAAGCGTGGGGGCTTGGGTGTAGCTTCGTCGGAAGTAGAGAACATCTATAAACAAGCCTACCAACTCTACACAGAAGAAAAATATGAGGATAGCAAAGCTCTTATAGAAAAAACAATAGAAGCTTATCCTAAAGATGCTCTAGTACCAAAGTTATCTTTGCTTAATGCGTTTAATACAGGGAAAACAGTGGGTAAAGAAATAATGATTTTACAGTTGCAACAGATTTCCCTAAACTACGAAAAACTCCCCGAAGGCGAAAAAGCGAAACAAATGTTAGCTTATCTTAGTAGTGATTTAAAAACACCTATCACCGAACAAAGCAAGACAGCACAACCTAGCGTGAGTGTGACAGTAACTGACGAAACGGCTAAAGACCATGAAGAGGAAGCCCCTAACCTCAATCTAGCCCCTTCTACCGTTCCACCACAAATTAATCTTAACGAACTTAGAAAACAAAAATTACAAAAAGAAGCTATCAAAGTTAGTCCTAAATAAGATACCTACTTTGCTTTCCGTTTTACACCCTGAAAATCTTTTAAATAAAAAGGTTCAAAGTAAGCAACATCTTCCCATTCTTTGTTCATAGCCTTTTCTAAGGCTTTCTTGATAAGGTATTCTGCTGAAGGGTAAACCTCTGACTTATAAGAAGCATTGGGTAAGTTTAAAACCTCTTGTGCCTTGGCTGCCCCATCTCCTACGAAAAGAATTTTGTGGTCTTTATAATCTTCAAATGAAAACTCATCTAAGATTTTAGCTTCCGTTTCTGAAACTACTGCTCCTGTATTGCCATCAAATACCGAAGTATAAACTTCCATTCTTCTAGCATCTACCATGGGGATTATAAAATCAAATCCTTGACCTATAAAAGGTTCTACCATTGTTTCTAAAGAGTTTACAGCAACTAACGGAATTTTAAGCCCGTAGCAAAAACCCTTAGCCGAAGCTGCCCCTATCCTTAGCCCCGTGTAAGACCCAGGTCCCATACCTAATGAAACAGCTTGTATGTCTTTTAATGTAAGTTCTGCTCCCTCCAAAGCCCATTCCACGAAAGTATGCAAACTTTCACTTTGTTTATAATTTTCGGATACTTCTTCGCATAAGCAAAGTAACTCTTCTCCTTTAGAGATAGCAACAGAACAATTTTTAGATGATGTTTCAAGATGTAAAATAACCATCGACTATTTTTCCTACAAATATATGAAATGTCTTTGTGAGATATAAAAAAGAGTTACCCTTTATATAAAAGCAACTCTTTTTTGTATTATAAATATATGATAAATTACAGTGCCTTTAAGAAGTACAGAACACCAACCGAAAACATATTTTGGTTGGTATTAGGCACATAAGTTCTAACCATTTTATTATGTGTCACATTAGCATTAGAAAAATATCCAAAAAATTTAAAATCTTGGCTTGCAATAGGCTTATACTCTAAACCTATCATATTAGTTTGATTCTGCCTTAAGCCATTGCCTAAACCATTTTCAGACCTATCATTTGCTCTTTCGTAAATGCTTTTGCCTGTAACAATAAATTTTGGAGTTATCTTATAATCTAATCTCAGTACAGCCGTTTGGAACTGAATGTTTTTAGAGAAATAAGGTTCATAATCTGATACTATAGCGGCTCTATATTGGTTAATAACAGAAGAAGCAATATTAGTATAATCTACAGCCATATTGGTATGATGTAAATCTAAGTAGACTTCTAAGTTATCCGTAACCAATTTATTCCCTAATGCCACTTGGAAATTTTGCTCTCCTTTAGCAATTTGAGAAGTTGCTACCGAATAGAACGTTTTAAATGTTTTATTAAAAAAATCACCTCTCCAAGTTAAGTTAAATCCCAGCGGAATTTTAGCTGCTTCCAACCCATTAGTAATGTAAGCTCTCTGCTTATGTAATGTTGAGAAGTTGTGATTACTGGTATTAAAAGCTTGAACCCTTATACTATTGTTTTCATCTATCTGGTAGGCTAACTTAGCACCCATTGTAAATATATTCTGTTGCTTATTGATATAGTCAGAGTAGACATATTCAAAGGTTGGATTATTTTCAAACTCCCAGCTACCAAAATCATTAGCTTGCTTACCCAAAACTATATTCCATTTATTTGTCTTACCAAATTTATAATCTATATAGGCAATATCTAAAGAGCTAGGTGCATTATCTAAACTCAGTTGAGCTTGAGTTCTGTTTAGTCTATATCTTACTCTATACTTTAAATTTTCTACCACATTCCCCTGTACTTCCATTCTTGCCTCATTCAACCTAAGAGCATCTTGATTTTGATGAACATCTGTAAACTCTAATGCACTTCTAAAAAGAATATTAACTTCGGTATTCTTGGTAAAGTTTTTGAGAATATTAGTAGAATCTGCTTGTCCAAATAAAAAGCTTACTGGACAAACGAGGAGGAATAAAAGCTTCTTTTTCATATTTAATTATTTTATTGTTGTCTTTCTTTCTTTTCCTTCATTTTTTTCTTGAGCCATTGGCACCACTCGTCTATTCCATCACCATTAAGAGTACTAATAGGAATTACTTCTATATCACTATTAACCTCTCTTGCATCTTTTGTAACTGCTTCTACAGAAAACGGCACATATGGCAACAAGTCTGATTTTGAAACTAACATCAATTCACTTGTAAGAAACATTCGTGGATATTTTTTAGGCTTATCATCTCCTTCTGTAGATGCAAGAAGTGTTACACGATAATCTTCTCCTAAATCAAAAGCGGAGGGACATAGTAGGTTACCCACATTTTCTATAAACAAAATATCTACGCCCGATAAATCTATGTGATCTAGAGCTTGGTAAATCATCTGTGCTTCTATATGACACATACCTCCTGTAACAATTTGTAGTGCATTTATACCTACTTCTTTTAGTCGCACAGCATCTCTTTCTGTCTCTGGGTCGCCTACTAGAACTGCTAGATTAAGCTCTTTTCCGAGGCGTCTTCCTGTTTCTTGTAATAATGTAGTTTTACCACTCCCTGGAGAGGAACAAATATTTACCACAAGCATGTCTGTTAGTCTTTCTTTGATAGATTTAGCCACAAAATCGTTAGCTTTAAGTAGATTTAAGGTTGTATTATCACACTGTACAGAACCGACAGCCATTCTATTACTTTTAGGTTTTATATTACTCATAACTATTGTTTAAAAAAATTCAACTTCACTAATTCTTAATTCTTCACCTTGTTTTATCGTGCGAGAAGGTGTCCCACAATCACATACAAACTTATGCCTCTTTACTTCAAAATCTTTATCACAGTTATTACAATAGGCTATTATAGGAAGTAAAAACACTTCCAAATCTATATTTTCTAATCGTGGATCTTCTATAATCATAGCTTCAAAGGCATTTTGAATGAGTATTGGCTGAACATTAGAAAGTAATCCTGCCTCTACCTTTACCTTAGAAATCTCTTTAAACCTATCTCCGTAATGTTCTTCTAAGTTTCTAACTATATCTTTAACAATCGGGACTTCATGCATCTTTCTTATTCTTTTTTGAAGTAGAACTTATGGTTTTATTTTTCTCCTTTGAGACAGTTTTTGATGTTTTTTTAGTACTAGTCTTCGTTTTAGGTTTTGCCTTAGACTCCTTAACCTTCGTTTCCTTTGCCTCTATCAGAACCTGCTTTACTTTAGAATCACCCTCTACATTCACATTTTGTTTATTTTTATACTTAACAAACTCCCATGCCATAGTTGCTAGACTATTCATCCATTCGTATAATGCTTCACCACTATCTCCTAAAGCTCGTATCATTAGTGCATTTTTAGCACAAGAAGTGAAGCCGTAGGTAACGTCCGTAAATTGTTCAAGCAAAATTTCGTCTAATTCTTTTTTAAACTCATCTGCAAAAGAACTTACGATAACTAAGGTAGCTTGATGAGTATATCCTTCAAAAAAAAGCATATCTTCTATAGGCTGTTCCTCTGGCTCTATTAATTGATTATCAAAAAGTATTAATTTAGAATCCCTATAAATTTTGGTTCTTGTATGATACTTCTTAAATAGAAACTTTTCTCCTGAATAGATTCTGCCTCCACTAATAATATCACCCCAAATTAGATGAGAGTCTTCTTCTAAAGTGATTTCATTATTGGCATAAAAAATTGATTTTTCATAAGGTATGGTAGGATGTGGCAAAAACTGAAATACAGCTCCAGATTTTAGTTTGAACTTAAAAAATTGTTCAGCTCCTTTACCCTTAGGCATTGGATGTATTTTATTGAACGATTGCGTAAAGAGCTTAAACTCTGTATTCTCCCCACAAATTACCTCCATATCCAAACTATCCCCATCCATCACTCCTGGAGAAGAGCACATCTGTATTACTTCTAGGTGATTAGTCCTCTGAGAGTTACCATAATGAACTAGCTTATACGGGATGTCAAAGTAGCTATCCACCAAAAAAGTTTTGGCTCCCTGCTTATTACAACTTATCTTTATCTTACTTTTGATAGAATTATCCTTATTAATATTCATCCCTGTATAGTATTTATTTATAGATATATTTTAACACTACGCTTCTAGTAATGCATATTTTTTAATCCATTCAATTACATCATCTACCCCTTCCTTCGTTTTCAAATTACTTTTAAGATAAGGCTTCTCCCCTCTCATTTTTTTTGTATCTCTCTCCATAACTTCTATACTAGCACCAACATACGGAGCTAAGTCTACCTTATTGATAAGTAATAAGTCTGAACGAGTTATTCCTGGACCTCCTTTTCTTGGAATTTTCTCACCTTCAGCCACATCTATTACGAATATAGTAACATCTGCTAAATCTGGACTGAAAGTAGAAGCTAAATTATCTCCACCACTTTCTATAAAAACAATCTGTGTATCAGGGTGATTTTTAACTAAATCTTCTACTGCTTCTAAATTCATTGAAGCATCTTCTCTAATGGCTGTATGAGGACACCCTCCCGTTTCTACCCCACGAATACGCTCGGCTGGAAGTTTAGAGTTTTTAATCATAAACTCAGCATCTTCTCTTGTATAAACGTCATTAGTTACAACGCAGATACTGTAATCCTCACTCATCTTTCTAGTGAGTGCTTCTATTAGAGCGGTTTTACCAGAACCTACTGGTCCTGCAACTCCTATTTTAACGTATGGTCTACTCATATTTTAATATTTTTTTATTTAGGAAATATAAATTCTTGTATACAGTTTCTCGTGTTGCATACATCTTATTTCTTGACCTATGCAACATAGCCCCATCATATCTTCATCTAAATCATCTTGCTTCTGCACCAAACTTTCTATTTCCTCTTTTAAGTCAAATAATATCTTCTGCCCTACTGTTTGACTAATAGGAACAATCTTAGCACAATTAGTTACTATACCATTTAATGTATTGTAATAAAATGCTCTAAGTGCATCTTCCCTTTCTATCCCTGAAAGTTGAGCATAAATACCAAATGCAATAGCGTAATGTCCATTAATCTTATTACTTTGTATTGCATCTAAGTATTTTTGAGCAAAAGGATAGGACTTAAGCTCTAAAGCTAGTTTTAAAAACCTTATGGCTAACTTATGACTGGCATTCCTTATCTCATAAGGTGCTTTAAGAGCGGTTAATAAATCATCTAACTCTTCTATTTTTTTCCACACTTTTCTTTTACTACATATCTTCCAAGCCTTGTTTAAAAAAGCCGCATCATTATAAAATACGCTATATTTTAGCATATTAGTAGCATATTTTTTAGCAGTTTCATTATTATTAACCAAGCCTTTATCTACATAAGTTTCTAATCCATAAGAATGAGTAAAACTTCCTATGGGAAACATAGAGTCATTAATCTGTAAAAGTGTGAGTAATTGTTGCATTTTTTATCTCTTTATTTGATGAATGGTAAGCATATTGGTTTGTAAAAGTTTCTTAGTTTCTATATCAATAGAATACTGACTCCTTTCCAAAAAATTAAATAAAGGTGCTTCATAGGCTACATTTACCTGATTATCATCGTCTATATAGATTGGAAGATGCATATTGCCTATTTCGAAACAAACAATCCCCATCTCTTTTATATTTCTAGGCTTCACTACAATACACTCACATGGTTTAATAACCACCTCTATATAAGACTGTTCATCACTCCAAAGAATATCTCCATCTTGAAGTGGAACTCTACTATTCTTCCGAATAGCTATTTCCTTTCCACCTACGGTTTTTCTCCTCATAATGGTTTTAGATGTTTCGTACCACTCTATCTGCAGTATATCTTTCACCAAACCCTCAGTGTTTACTCCTTTCTTTACCTCTTCTATAATAACCATTCTATTACAAAGTATTTTTAAAAATAATGGTAATATCTCTATTACCATTATTTTCATTTACTTAATTTTGATTTTTAGAACAATAAATACCTTTGTGCCATAGGAAGCTCTTTTAGAGGCTCACAAGTTTGCACTTTACCATCTACTTTCACTTCGTATGTTTCTGGATTAATTTCTATATTAGGTGTAGCGTTGTTATGAATCATATCTTTCTTTTTAACATCTCTACATCCTTTAACTGGTAAGCATTTTTTCTTAAGCCCATAAGAATCTATTACCCCACTATCCACAGAATACTTAGACACAAAGTTAAAAGAAGTCTCTGTTAAAGCATCTCCAAATGCACCAAACATTTTTCTGTAAATAATCGGCTGTGGTGTAGGTATAGATGCGTTAGGATCCCCCATTTTAGAGGCTACTATCATACCTGCTTTATAGATAATTTCTGGTTTTACACCAAACATTTCTGGCTTCCAAAGAACTAAGTCTGCTATTTTTCCAGGTTCTACTGAGCCTACATACTCTGATATACCATGAGTTAAAGCTGGATTTATAGTATACTTAGACACATATCTCTTCACTCTGTAATTATCGTTTCCTTTTTTATCTTCTGGAAGAGCACCTCTTTGAATCTTCATCTTATGTGCAGTCTGCCAAGTTCTACAAACGACCTCTCCAACTCTACCCATTGCTTGAGAGTCTGAACTCATCATACTAATTACACCCAAGTCTTGTAAAATATCTTCCGCTGCAATAGTAGAAGGACGAATTCTTGAATCTGCAAAGGCCAAATCTGTTTTACTATTAGGGTCTAGGTGGTGACAAACAATAAGCATATCTAAATGCTCTGCCGCCGTGTTGATAGTATATGGTTTTGTAGGGTTAGTAGAAGATGGTAAAATGTTAGGATACATTGCTATTTTCATAATATCAGGAGCGTGTCCTCCTCCAGCACCCTCAGTATGGAAAGTATGGATTACTCGACCATCAATAGCTTTTACAGTATCTTCTAAGTAACCTGCTTCATTTAAAGTATCTGAGTGGATAGCCACCTGCACATCATATTTATCCGCAACGGATAATGCTGCATCTATAGCTGCAGGTGTTGAACCCCAGTCCTCATGAATTTTGGTACCACAAGCTCCTGCTTTAATCATTTCAGCTTGTGCTTTAATATTAGTTACATTCCCCTTACCAAAAAAGCCAGTATTAACAGGTATCCCTTCTGAAGACTGCAACATCCTCTTAATAAAATGTTTACCTCCTGTAACTGTAGTTGCATTGGTACCATCGTTAGGTCCCGTACCTCCTCCTATTAGAGTTGTAACTCCACTATATAAGGCTGTATCAGCAATTTCTGGACAAATGTAATGGATATGGGTATCTATTCCTCCTGCGGTTACAATATATCCCCAACCACCATGTACCTCTGTTGCTGGACCAATAATCATATTAGGAGACACACCATCTTGAGTATCTGGGTTACCTGCCTTACCTACCCCCACTATTTTCCCATCTTTTATTCCGATGTCTGCCTTCACAATTCCCCAGTGGTCAATAATAACAGCCCCTAGAATACACATATCTAAGCAATCTTTATCCGTTACCGTTGATGATTGCCCCATCCCGTCACGAATAGTTTTACCTCCTCCAAATTTATTTTCTTCACCATAAGTTTGAAAGTCTTTTTCTATTTCTATAAATAGTTCCGTATCTGCTAGACGAATTTTATCTCCCACAGTAGCTCCAAAAAGAGATGCATAAGTTTCTCTTTTTACATAAAGGGCTCCGTTTTCAAACTTAACATCTGTACTATTTTGAGCTAACAAAGGACTTATACCCATAAGTGAAAGCCCTGCTGTAGCCACACCCACCACTTTAATCCACTCTCTTCTTGACCAGTTATCTCCTGATTCTAAGTTGTGGTCTGGTTCTAGATTGATTTTCTTATCTTCTGTTGACATATTTTTCTACATTTAAATGATTTGAGGTTAGGCTATTTTATAAAACCTTCTTTCTTTGCCTTATCTAAAGCCTTGTCTTTTGAGCCTTCCAACTTCCCATTAACCAAACCATTATGCCCGTAAACCACTTTATTACCTCCTAGTTCTACTAAAATCACTTGTTTCTTTTCTCCTGGCTCAAACCTAACAGCCGTACTTGCCGGTATGTTAAGTCTCATCCCATAAGCTTTTTCTCTATCAAAAGAGAGTTTCTTATTCACTTCAAAAAAATGGTAGTGAGAACCCACTTGTATAGGGCGATCTCCTTCATTTTTAACTTCAATAGATACTGTATTTTTACCTTTGTTACAAACAATATCTTCTTTTCTTAGGATAATTTGCCCAGGTATCATGCCTGAACTTTGACTTACTTTTTTTGCCATTATCTTATAGGGTCATGAACGGTTACTAATTTATTTCCATCTGGGAACAAACATTCAATTTGAACATCATGAATCATCTCTGGAACACCCTCCATCACTTGATCTCTCGTTAAAAGTTTAGTCCCCCAGTCCATCATCTCTGCTACGGTCATTTTACCGTCTCTAGCCGCTTCCATCAATTCGCTTGAAATATAAGCAATACTTTCTGGATAGTTCAGTTTCACTCCACGTTTTAAACGCTTTGCCGCCAACTCACCTGCTTGGTGAAGCAACAATTTTTCAACTTCTCTTGGTGTTAATCGCATAGTTAACCAATATTTATTGTATTATTTTTTATTAATATAACCCATTATAAATCTTATATTTACATATAAGTCCTACAATAATATTCTTTTTTTTTCAGGAAACCAAGTTTTTGAAGGCTTTATTTCCTAAATATGATAAAACTCTTATTTTTTAATCAGCTATTTAATCTAATTAAAAATCATAAGCTATAGTAAACTTAAAGTTTCTATCTCTCCCCGGATAAACCTGCATTACAGATTGATACATTTCTACCGCAGGGTCGTTACTGTACAAATCATTTCTAGACAGAGCACTTCTCATATATAGATTATTAAATAAGTTTTCTACATTAAGTGACACTTTCACATTATTCTTTGCCCTGTAATATACCGCCCCATTCACTAGTACATAGCTAGGCAAAGTTTGGTCGTTATATTGATTTTGATATATTTTATCATTATAATAAACTCCTAAACCTAAGCCTAACCCTTTTATATGCTCTTGAAACTCATAATTTACCCAAGAATTAAATGTATTTTTAGGTACCCACGGTAACGAGTTACCTACAATATCATTATTTTCATTCCCTTTGGATATAAACTTTGTATCTGTATAAGCATATCCTGCTTTAATATAAAGCCCTTTAGTTGGTGTTACCTCAGCATCTACTTCTAGACCTTTAGACTCTGCCCCACCCATTTGTGAGAGCACATAATGTCCCACTATAACATTATTTTTTCTGATAAAGAAGCCCGACATAGATACATTAAACAAGTTCTTTTTCTCTAACTTTAAACCTGTTTCTGCCTGAAAACCTCTCTCTGGAATAAATCTATTCCCCGTTCTATGATCATGAGAACGAGTAGGTTTAAAAAAGTTAGATGCTGACGCATAAATACTCAATAAGTCTTTTACTGGCTGAACTGAAAGCCCCACTCTATAAGATACATTATTAAATTGGTCTCTATATTTATTCTGAGGCTCGTTTATTCCTCTTCTTCTAGAATAGACTCCATCAAAATAATCATACCTTACTCCTAGGAGCATTTTTATTCTATCCGAAAATTCTACCCAATCATGAAAATAGGTTCCTAAGAGAAATTCATTCATTTGAAATATCCTTGCGATGTTTACTTGTCTCTCACTATAGTTGCTTATTTGGCTTGAAATAGGCACGTCTATTGGTTTTTCTAAACTAGAGATATCTCCGTACAATGTTTTTCTATTAAGAAAAGAAGCTACACTCCCCACAAGAGCTTTATGTTTGATACCGTAAGTGTTAAACTTAAAATTAAGTGTCATTTGATTGCTCCACGGCTTCGTAAAATGATTAAAATGAAACGGACCATTATAACGTGAATAAGTCATTTTTTGAGGATTGATGAATATAACCTCATCTGCTAGATAGTTAATATTATCGTCATAGTAAGATAGTGTATTAACAAACTTGGTATCCTTAGAGAATGAATGTTTGAATGATAATTGAATTTCCTTTTTTTCATTAGTTACAAAATCATTCGGATTATTAAAGTTCATAGATGAAGATAACCCTTTTAATATATGACCTTGATTATCTGCAGGAACACCAGCATCTGCTGCATAATTATCTTTATTATATTGTGCAAATAGCTCTATCTGTGTTCTACTATTAAGTAGGTACTGTAAAGTTAATGAAGCATTATTTGCATCTCCCTTTACATTTCTCCAGCCATCTGTTTTATTGCTACTCAAATCAAAACGGTATCTCATTTTTTTAGACAAAGACCCACCCACTCCAAATAGAAAATTATAAGTGTTGTAACTTCCTATGGAAGCCGATGCATTTCCTCTAAAACTTTCGGTAGGCTTTTTACGAATAACATTAATAATTCCCCCTAGTGCAGAATGCCCAAATAACTCTCCAGATGGTCCTTTAAGTACTTCTATTCGCTCTACACTAGCAATATTAGTAATGGGAGCACTCTGTGTTATATTATGTCTTTCGTCTCTAACGCCATCATATAGCAATACAAAATTATCAAACCCTCTGATATTGAAAAACTGAAAGGCTCCAAATTGATTAACAGGATTGATTCCTACAAAATTTCGTGCTGCATCTTCCATTGTTTGCACATCCATTTGTCTCATTAGTTCATTATTCAAAACACTAACCGACATGGGTGCTTCTAGGTTTTTAATATCTAGCTTATTTACTTGAAGTTTTCGCTCTCTATTCATAACTATTTCAGGAATAGAAACTGTATCATTCCATACCAGCTGAAAATCTTTGGTAAGCACTCCTGTAGCTGTTTGCTCCAACACTAAAGTTTCCGTCTGATAACGAGATGCTGTTACTGTTAAGTGATAGGTTTTATCCCCTGATAAGGTAATTCTGTATCTCCCCATTTCATCCGTTAAAGATGTTTGATTCTTAACGGATACTTTAGCGCCACTAATAGGCACTCCTTCTGGGTTAGTAATTACCCCTTCTAAAACTGTTGTGGTTTGAGCATAAGCTCCACAAAACGAAATCGCTGCAATAAAATTAAAAATCCTATTCATTAATATATGGTTTTATTATATTGATTTACATTACAATTATAGTTTCTTGTTTACTACTAAATAACCATTATTTTCTTCTTTTATATAGAGAAAGTCCACTCCAAATATGAGTTTTAACATTTCCAAGTCTGGCTTTGTATCTGTATTTTTAATAACCTTTCCACAATGCATATAAAACACCTCATCCGCATACTGAAAAGCCAATGCTGGATCATGCATTATCGCAATCACAGTATACTCTTTCTGTGTTAGATTTTTTAAAAAGGTTAATAAATGTTGTTGATAGTAAATATCCAAATGGTTAGTTGGTTCATCTAAAAGAATAATTTTAGGATTCTGAACCAAAATTCTCCCAATAAGAACCATCTGTTGCTGCCCTCCCGAAAGAGTATTAAATGATTTATGAAGTAATTCTGAGATTTTTAGTTGCTCTGCAACTTCTAAAACTCGTTTCTTATCATTTTGTGTATAGTTAAATCTTGAGAAAGCCGCCCTCCCCGTAAGCAATATATCATTAACTGTTAGCGGAAATGTTGATTCAAATTTTTGAGGTAGCACACCTATCATTTCAGCTTTTTCCTTTCTAGAAATACAACTAAAATCTTTACCAAAAAACTCTATTTCTCCATTATATTTAGAAATGAGTCCTGACAAGATATTAAACAATGTAGATTTACCACTACCATTAGCTCCTAGTAAAATAGATAGCTGATTTTTCTTAAAAGACACATTAGCTTTGCTTATAACCTCTCTATCTCTATAAGAAAACTCTAAATTTTTCACATAAATAGCATCTGTAATCAACTCCAATTCAGCTTATTTTTTTTCATTAAATAAATAAAGAAAAGTCCTCCTATTATCATTGTAAATATCCCAATAGGCACCTCAAATTCAAATAAAGATCTAGAGATATTATCAATAATCAACAAAAAAGCCCCTCCAAAAAAAATACTCCCTTTAACAACCTCTTTATTATCTGCCCCTAAAATCATTCTTACGATATGTGGAAGAAATAGTCCATACATACTAATAATCCCAGCTACTGCCACAGATGTTGCTGTCATTAAAGTAACCATAGTTATTAAAAATACTTTATCAAAAAGAGGATTAACTCCAACAGATTTAGCTGCTACATCACCTAATGCCAACAAATTAAGTCTCCACCTAAATAGATAGATACCTACAATACCTATAATAATTGGAATATAAGACTGTTGTACCTCTGCCCATGTTGCTGCATGAAGATTCCCCATTGTCCATTGAACTATTGCTGATAACTGATAAGGGTTCGCTAAGTATTGTACCACACTAAGCAGAGCTGTAAACATTCCTGAGATAATCATTCCTGAAAGAACCACTGAAACTATGCTTGCACCCTCTCTACCTTTAGCAATTAGAAATGTGGTTATCACAGCTACAGCACCCATTATAAAAGCTAAAAGATTAATATACCAACCTAAAAACATAGCCAATGCAGCACCAAAAGCTGCCGCTGATGAAATTCCCAAAATATACGAGTCTACGAGTGGATTTCTTAAAACTGCCTGTAATACAACACCCGAACTAGACAATGCGCTACCTATCATAAATGTAAGCAACACCCTCGGAAGTCGTATATTAAAAATAATATTATTGGCTATGTTGAGTTCCTGCTCTTCTACATTTGTTAAGTTTAGTGCAATGTATTTTTTGTATAAAAGAATCACATAGTCAACAAAGCCCGCTTGCTGACTGGCTCCCACAAACAAGGATATAATGATGATAGGAAAAGGTAATACATAAAATAAAATACGAACAACTTTATTACTCAAATCAATGATTATTTAATTTTTTATACAATTTATCCCCTTTATCTTTCCCATAGAGTGTTTGTAGTATATCTTCCACCTCCTTATCCAAGCCTTCTTGAGTTAATTCCCCATAAGCCCAAAAATTTATCTTCAAAGTGGTAAGTAGTACCTTAAGAGTATGCGGATTATAATAAAACATTGGCATTAGTGTATATATCTGCCTTTCTTTTATTGCGGTTACCCCTTCCAATTGTTTCTTATCGTAAAAAAGATTAGGACTATCATTCCACATAATTACCATATCTGGATTCCAACTTACAAAAGTTTCAGGGTTAATATTCGGTTGGTCTATAGGTGTTGTGCATACATTTTTAACTCCCGCTAACTCAAGGCAAGTATGCATCATACTATTGGTGCCTGTAGTAGAAAATATACGCCCATTAGCCCAAGCAAAATAAGCTGTCTTGAGAGCTTTACTATTTTTACTTCTCCTATTTTTAATAGACTCAAATTTTGCCTTTGTAAAATCCACCAAGCTCTTACTTCTTTCTTCCTTTCCCAAAAGTTTTCCTAAATCTTGTAGCTCCTTTAAAATATCATCATAAGTCTCCGACTTTACATTATAAACTGGTATATTAAGTTTACTAAGATTTTTCACAAAACTCTCTGAACTTCCTGCTAAAACTACCAAATCAGGGTTTAAAGCAACTATACTTTCTATATTTGAAGATTTTTTAGTTCCTGGCGTTGCCATTTTCTTTTCTAAAATTCGTTCATCTATGGCTGCATAATATTGGTACAATTCCTTATCAGAATACACTTCTACAGGCACTCCCACTAACTTTTCGCTCGCTCCTAACATGTAAACAGCATCTAACGAAGGGTCAAATAACACTACCACCCTTTCCGCTGGCTCGCTAAGTTCTAGCTTATTACCCGTAAAATCAGTAACCAATATTTGTTTTCCTTCCTCTCCAACTTTATCTTTATTTTCCGTACAGCCTAAAAAGAAAAGAAGGAAAACAGAAACAATATACTTTAAAAAACTCATAATTACATAATATATATGACTTAGCCACAAAGTTAGCACTTATTATTTTTATGAATACTGATTATTATCAGGAACATGGACTAACCCATCACCAAAATCCTCTTCTAATCTAGTTATTAACCTTGCGTTATTAGCTTTAACTTTCAGTTCTTCCACAAAGAAAGACGTTTCAAAAAACTGACGATGAACCCCTTCCAACAAACTCATAAAATAATCTCTTCCCACTTTATTATTGTGCAAATCCATTGCTTTCTCTAGCGGTTCATTAGGAAAAAGTTCCTCGTGCATATCTGTAAAGGCTTCGCAAAACGCCAAAGCCTTCTGTGGAGAAGACACTTTACAACAATACATCAGAACTAAACAATTCCAAAAGGCGTGACGAAAGGCATTCCCTTTACCATTAGTACCTGCTGTAAGAGGATATTTTTTCTGAGCGATACGATATGCCTTTAGACTCGCATAAACAGCCAAAACAAAAAACAACGGTTGCCTTATAAACAACCCTAAAACCTGTAATATTTTTAGGAAAGATAGTTGCCTAAAAGCACTTAAAAACAACAAAGGAGTTTTCATAATATATTTAAATATTAAAAAATAAACCTCGTTAATTTCTAAAAGTTAACGAGGTTTATCGAAAATATAAACTCTAATTCTATTTATTCATTAAGAGATTCACGGTTTTAGAAACTAGTACTTTCGCTTCTTTCCTGTTTACTATGAAATCTACAAACCCTTTTTCTTTCAGAAATTCCGAAGTTTGGAAGCCCTCTGGCAAATCTCTCCCTATGGTTTCTCTAATAACTCTAGGTCCAGCAAAACCAATTAAAGCTCCAGGTTCAGCCATAATCACATCTGCCGTCATCGCAAATGAAGCTGTAATCCCACCAAAAGTAGGGTCGGTAAGATAAGCAATGTAAGGCAATCCTGCTTCCGAAAGATGCACCAGCTTAGCTTGTACCTTCGCCATTTGCATTAGAGAGTGAGCTGCTTCTTGCATTCTTGCACCTCCCGACTGGCAAATAAGCACATACGGAAGTTTGTTTTTAATAGCGTAATCTATCGCTCTAGTAATTTTTTCTCCCATTACAGAACCTAAAGACCCTCCAATAAAAGCGAAATCCATACAAGAAACCACCATCTCCGTACCGTTTACTTTACCTACTGCGTTTCGGATAGAGTCGTTAAGTTTAGTCTTAGCTTTAGCTTCCTTAAGACGGTCAGTATAGGGTTTGGTATCTTTAAACTTAAGGATATCTATACTTTCTACCTTAGCATCTAACTCTTTAAATTTACCTTCATCAAAAAGAATATTGTAATACTCTTTACTTCCTATCCTTACATGGAAACCATCCTCTGGAGATACAAACTGATTGGCCTTAAGCTCATCATATTCTATAATTTTCCCTGTAGGTGTTTTGTGCCAAAGCCCTTTAGGAATGTCTTTTTTCTCCTCTGTAGAAGTCGTAATATTTTTAGCCTTTCTTCTGAACCAATCAAATGCCATAAGCGTTTTGTTTAAATTAAGTTTGATTTCATAACACCGTGTAGGAGTGTTTAATCATATCATTTACATTCCCACACGGTAAAATTGATGTTGCAAAAATACAAGATTTTTTTATTTCAATGTATTAACATTGTTCAAATCTTCAAATGCCTGCTCTAGACGGCTTCTGAAAGTTTCTTCTCCTTTTCTTAGCCAAACTCTAGGGTCGTAGAATTTCTTATTAGGAACATCGTCTCCCTCAGGGTTTCCTATTTGAGTTCTTAGATACTCTACTTTGTTTAACATATAATCTCTAATACCTTCGGTGTAAGCGAACTGAAGGTCAGTATCAATATTCATTTTGATAACACCATAGTCTATCGCTTCTCTTATTTCTTCTAACGAAGACCCAGACCCTCCGTGGAATACGAAGTTAATAGGCTTTTCTACTGTACCGAATTTCTCTTGTACATATTTCTGTGAGTTCAATAAAATCTCTGGTGTTAATTTCACATTACCTGGCTTATATACACCGTGTACATTACCAAATGCTGCTGCAATAGTGAATTTATCAGAAATTTGCTTTAAGATTTCGTAAGTGTAAGCCACATCTTCTGGCTGAGTGTATAGCTTAGAGTTATCTACATCGGTATTATCTACACCATCTTCTTCTCCTCCTGTAACGCCTATTTCTACCTCTAGCGTCATATCCATTTTAGCCATTCTTTCGAAATACTTAGCTGATATTTCTAAGTTTTCCTCCAAGGTTTCTTCAGAAAGGTCTAACATATGAGAAGAGTAAAGCGACTTACCATTAGCTTTATAAAACGCCTCTCCTGCATCTAGCAACCCATCTATCCAAGGTAATAATTTCTTAGCACAGTGGTCTGTATGAAGGATAACTGTAGCTCCGTAAGCTTCTGCCAAAGTGTGGATATGTTTAGCACCTGCTACCGCTCCTAAAATAGCCGCTTTTTGTCCGTCATTACTAAGACCTTTACCTGCGTTATATACCGCACCACCGTTAGAAAACTGAATGATTACAGGTGCATTAAGTTTAGCCGCTGTCTCCATAGTGGCGTTGATGTTACTAGAACCGATAACATTAACCGCTGGTAAAGCAAATTTATTTTCTTTAGCGTACTGAAAAATCTCGCTAACCATTGAACCTGTGGCAACTCCTGCCGGAAAAAGTTTACTCATAGTGTAATGTTTTTACTTTTAATTACTGATTTATTTTTAATTACTTTTTAATTTCGTTTATCTTTCCCCCACAATAGCTTTTGGCGAAGCGTTTCGTAGAAATTGATGCTTTTAGTCATCATTAGTGACACTTCAAAATTGGCTTTCTTCACTATAATTTCATCATCTATGCCTACATTATAAAGCCTAGAATCTAAGGAAAACAAAAACTCTGGCACTCTACTTTCTACCGTGAGTTTTATTTCCACATCATCTTTAAGAATAATAGGTCGCACATTGAGGTTATGCGGAGCAATAGGTGTAAGTACAAAATTATCCGCTCTTGGTGAAATAATAGGTCCACCACAACTCAAATTATAAGCGGTAGAACCTGTAGGCGTAGAAACCACTAAACCATCTCCCCAAAATACAGTAAGAAACTCATCATTGATATGAGTATCTATTGTAATCATAGAGGTAGTTTCTTTTCTTGTGATACTCAAATCGTTTAGAGCATAAGGGAAATCTATCACGGTATCTTTAGTAGAAACTTCTATCACAGACCTTCTACTGATTAGCATTTCTCCTTTTAGGATTTTATCTATATTGAGGAAAATTTCTTCTTTTGAGAAACAAGCTAGAAAGCCCAAACGACCTGTATTCACTCCAATCACTGGAATTTCTAGGTCTTGTATAAAGATAAGGGCATTAAGAATGGTACCATCACCACCAAAACTGAAAAATAAGTCTACTCCCGCATTCTTCAGACTTTCCTTATCATTAAAAGTTCTAAAGTTTTTAGAAAAAGCCAAATCTATTGATAAACCTTCGTGCAACACAGACTCTACCCCTCGTTTCTCTAACTCCGAAATAAACTTACTCAAATAAAGAAATGTATCTAAATCTTTCTTTTGGGAGTAAATGGCCGCTTTCATAGATGACTTTCTGAATTAAACTAAATTTGACCCTCCAAAAATACGATTATTTTTTTAATGATTCCTACAAAAAATAAGGCGTTTTCCTTGCGGTTTAAACTTTTTCTCTCATCTTTGTAACAAATCGTAGATGTAACGCTACTTATTATCCAACTAATTAAAACTATACACCAATGACAAGAATTTATTCACTATTTTTATTCCTGTTTTTCAGTGCCGTACTTTGGGCTCAAACCAGTATCTCTGGAAAAATCACCAATACAGAAGGACAGCCTGTCCCTAGTGCCAGTGTTACCGTGGAAGAAATAGGAAAAAATGCCATTCTTACCTATGCTCTATCAGACAGCAAAGGGGGTTACAAAGTAACCATAAACTCCTCCATAGACAAGGTAAAGCTTACTGTAAAGGCATTTAATCATCAAACCCAAGTTAAAGAAATTGCTAATAAAAGCCAAACGCTTAATTTCAGTCTTTCTCAACAAGCTACGGAAATAAAGGAAGTAAAACTAAAGACGAGAATGATTACCAAAAAAGGCGACACTATTTCTTACGATTTAAAAGCCTTTGAAAGTAAAAACGACCGTACTCTAGCCGATGTTCTAAAGAAAATACCAGGTATAGAAGTTAACAAAGATGGTACTGTACTCTACCAAGGTGAAGCCATCAATAAGTTTTATGTAAATGGTAAAGACCTTATGGAAGGTGGCTATGGAACCATAAACAACGCTCTCCCAAAAGACGCCGTACAAAAGGTAGAAGTAATGGAAAACCATCAACCTGTAAAGATTCTACAAGATAAAATACCTTCAGAGAAAGCCGCCATCAACATCAAACTTAAAAATAAAGTTACCATGACTGGTAGAGGTGAGGTAGGCGTTGGAACTTCCCCTTTATTATGGAATACCAAACTTACACCTATGTTTTTTGGACAAAAGAACCAATGGGTAGTTAATTACAAAGCCAACAACACAGGCGAAAGTGTAGAAAAAGAAGGAAGAATACTCTCTTTCGGTAATCGTTGGGAAGGCGTAAGACGCAATGTAGACCAAGAAAGCTGGATTGGCGTAGAGACCGCTGCAATCCCTGATGTTCCTGAAAGACGCTACCTCTTTAACAATGTGCATTTCTTCTCCGCTAACCTACTTACCAACCCTTTCAAAAACAAAGAATGGGAGCTAAAGGCTAACGCCAGCTACACGAATAACGCCGTAGAAAGAGAAGATTTACAAGAGGTAACCTATGGCACCGAAACTTTTAGTGCTAGAAGACTTAACCACTTTTACACCAATCAAGCGAAAGGAGAACTCATCTTCACTAAAAATGCTAAAAAAGGGTTTTTTAAGAATGTAACGACTTGGAACAGCTTCTGGAGCGATAACAATGCTGATGTAAATAAAAAAGAAATCACAGGAAGTAGATCTGCTATGCAGAATATTTATGCCCCTACCAACTCATTCCAAAACTCTTTAAGTTCTATTATTCCAGTAGGAGAAAAGTTGGTGAATGTGATGTCTTTCATTAGTGTTAAAAATGACAGACAAACATTAGAATCTAGCCCTAGCAGCTACTCTCAAAAACTTTTCAATAGCCAAAATTATCAAAGGCTACAACAGAACCTAAACATCAAAAGTACCGAAATCAACCACAGTGCTTCCGTAGGGTTTAGTGCAGGAAAATGGACTTTAACCCCAGAGGTAGGTTTAGACATCAATTTCAACCAAATGGAGTCGGAGCTTTATGGCATCAATGGTAGTACGCTGTTCCCTTATAACATCAATTACCAAAACAATATGCAGTGGAACGAGCTAAGACCTTCCACCAAACTTTCGGCAAACTATAAAGGCGAACGCTTAAATATCTACCTTAATGCACCTGTTAATTTCTATGGCATTTCCTACAAAGATTTCTTAAGAAATGGTAGAAATAGAGAGATTAACAAGACGGTGTTTGAGCCTAGTTTCTTTATGAACTACGATTTTGCTTCGTTTTGGAAGATTCGAGGCTACGGAAGCCTTAATTACAGCTTCGGAAGTTTTGGGTCTATTTACGAAGGAATTATGATGAACACGCCTGACTTCTTTGTAAACAGAGCGCCACAATCTAATGTAATGCCTGAAAATCTTTCCAAGAGCATCGGTTCTACACTAGAGTATAGAAACCCACTTAATAATTTATTTTTCAACCTAAGATACAGCTATGGCACTCTTAAAAGAAATCTCATTACTTCTGTAACTAGAAATGCAGCCTCATTTATTTCTGAAGTCAAAGAGTTTGATAATACGGCGACCTCTCAATCACAAAGTGCAGAGATAGGAAAGTATTTTCCTAAGTTCAAATCTAACCTATCTTTCAGCTTTAGAAATAGTGATTCTGAGAATATTTCTATGCTTAACAGCAACCTCATCTATAACAAAAATAACAGCCAATCTTTAGGAGCTAAGTTTAACAACACATTCTTCTCTTGGCTTAGTGTAGATTACAACATCTCTATGGGCTGGAACAAAAACCAAAATGCACAGACCAATACTACTTATAAGTTTTCTAACTGGTCGCATAATCTAGCCGCCTATATCTATCCTCTGGACAACCACACCATAGGTCTAGTTTGGGACGACAACACCTATAAAACATTGGGCGAAAGTGCCTTTAGAAACAGTTTCTACGACCTCTCTTACCAATACACTTGGGCTAAAAAGAAGATAGATTTTGAGCTAAAATGGCTTAACATTACCAACAACAAATTCTATGAAACAGTTACCATAAGTACCCAAGACAACAGTATCCGTAGAAGTTTAGTTTATATAAGACCTAGCCAAGTGATGTTTACCGTAAAGTTTAACTTTAAATAAACATTTATACCATCTTAAACAAAGAATACTGCCCTACTTTTGGGGTAGTATTTTTTTATTTTTAACATAAAACATATCCAAAAACTTGCATACTTCCGCAAAAGGTAATAAGTTTGCTTCAGTTTTATGACACACGATACCAACTACATACAAACAAATGTAAAAAAGTACCCGAATTATTTGGCTGTTCCAAATAATTTCGTAAACACACACACACACACACACACACACACACACACACACACACACAAATAGTTTCGTGGG